>JAYFNI010000006.1:0-44067 GCA_034933525.1 Candidatus Fimivivens sp. | reverse complement strand
CTACCGGGTTGATAGGCTCAAGGTGTAAGCGTGGTGACGCGTTTAGCCAGCGAGTACTAATCGGTCGAGGGCTTGACCTTTAAGTGATCTTAAATGGTCTCGCATGTCGCAGATCAAATTCATTGTTCAATTTTGAGTGTGCAATTATTGCTCATTCATTTGCACCTTTAGCTCAGTTGGTAGAGCAGCTGACTCTTAATCAGCGGGCCCCCGGTTCGAGTCCGTGAAGGTGCACCAAAAGGCTCGTGTGGCCGAAAATTCGGCCACACAGCAAATCGCTCAAAATCATCGCAAGATGTTTTGATAAATCGCTGTCATATCAGCGAGCATATGGCCCGTTGGTCAAGTGGCCTAAGACTCCGGCCTCTCACGCCGGCAACGGGGGTTCGAATCCCCCACGGGTCACCATGATACTAAGTGACAGCTTGGTATCGAGTCGGTGTTAATGACGATGAGGATCCACCCGTTCCCATTCCGAACACGGTCGTTAAGCTCATCAGTGCCGAAGATACTTGGATGGAGACGTCCTGGGAAAATAGGTCGGCGCCGACACTTTATACAGGATTAGAATAAAATTTAGTCCTGTAGATATTCCTCAATAGCTCAGTCGGTAGAGCATGCGGCTGTTAACCGCAGGGTCGTTGGTTCGAGTCCAACTTGGGGAGCCAATTACAATATGCTGTCAGATTTACTGGCAGCATATTGTACTAAAAAGGGCCTTTAGCTCAGTTGGTCAGAGCGGCCGGCTCATAACCGGTTGGTCCGGGGTTCGAGTCCCTGAAGGCCCACCATTTTTTTAAATTAGGAGTAAGGATTCTTTATAATACATAATATTGAACATAGGGGCATAGCTCAGTTGGTAGAGCAGCGGTCTCCAAAACCGCGTGTCGAGGGTTCGAGTCCTTCTACCCCTGCCAAAAAAGATCAGTCGAAAATACTGGTCTTTTTTTATAGCAAATTCTCCAACCTAGTTTACTTTGTAAAACAAGGTTAATATTAAAAACAATTTATACAAAGCCCAAAACCCTGTTCAGTTCTGCATTGAACAGGGTTCAATAATTTATAAAAATAAGGAAATTTTATATTGATGTCCTATTCGTCACATTAAGCGAAATAATACTTAAGAAGCTGATCCTTGTTATTTAGCTAGCAAAATGACATTAGGAAGTAAACCACAAAATGTTTAATAGTGAGAAATATATGAAATAAGGAACAAGCGGTAGAAAAAACTAACATAATGGATATAAATTACAAACAATATTTGTCTTTTTTATTTATTGACTGTTAACGGCCTTTGATATAAACTTTAAGGTATGCAAAAATTGCTGGATTATGTAGGAGGAATGAGTATGGAGAATAACAAACTAACTGTTAAATATGGCCTACCGACCGCTATAGCGATGGTGGTTGGTATTGTTATTGGCAGCGGCGTATTTTTTAAAGCAGAAAAAATTTTGTTGGCAACTGGTGGTAATCTGCCTTTAGGCATATTAGCTTGGATTATCGGCGGCGCAATCATGGTGGTATGTGCCTACGCATTTTCAATTATGGCTACGAAGCATGCATTTGTCAGCGGCGTTGTCGACTATGCTGAGGTATCCTGCGGCAAAAAGTACGGATATATGTTAGGCTGGTTTATGGCAACGATCTATTATCCTTCTCTGACTAGCGTTTTGGCATGGGTGAGTGCCAGATATTTATGTGTCATTATTGGTTTTGATATTGTTGGGCCGCAGTGCATGGTTATCAGTATGTTCTTTTTGGTGGCAGCATTTGCTATGAATGCGCTTTCTCCTGTTCTGGCGGGTAAATTTCAAGTTTCTACGACCATCATTAAGCTGATTCCATTGGCGTTAATGGCTGTGATCGGCACGATTGTTGGTCTGAAAAACGGTATGACGATTCAAAACTTTACGACGATTGTCACGCCTGTCAGCACTGGCAATGCCCTCTTTACGGCGGTTGTTGCCACCTCATTTGCCTATGAGGGTTGGATTGTTGCTACTTCAATTAATGCAGAGCTCAAGGATGCAAAGAAGAACCTTCCTTTAGCATTAATTATTGGCACACTGATTGTGGCTGCTGTTTATATTTGCTACTATATCGGTTTAGCTGGCGGTGTAAGCAATGAAGTGATGATGGCCGGAGGAGAGACTGGGGCGAAATTGGCATTCCAGGCCGTCTTTTCTAATGTAGGTGCCAGCGCACTATTTGTTGTAATCGTTATCTCCTGTCTCGGAACGCTCAACGGTTTGATGATGGGCTGCACCCGCGGATTTTACGCGCTGGCAGCAAGAGGTGAAGGTCCAGCGCCGGAGATGTTTAGACAGATTGACCCTACTTCCAACATGCCGACGAATTCCAGCATTATCGGTCTCTTTTTTGCAGCATTCTGGTTGATGTATTTTTATGGTGCAAACTTGACCTCCCCTTGGTTTGGACCGTTTTGCTTTGACACATCCGAGCTTCCGATAGTCACACTTTATGCTGCTTATATCCCGATATTCTGGCATATTACGCGAGATAGTGCGCTTTCGTTTGGTAAGCGTATTATCGCACCGCTACTGGCTATTTGTGGTTGTATCTTTATGGTGGTCGCGGCTTGCTTTGCACATCGTATTGCCGTAGTTTACTACATTATAATCTTTGCAATCATTTCGCTTATAGGTGCATCTTATATGAAGTCTGGCAAGAAAAACTAAATTGAGCTGAAGAAGGCGGTATCAGAAAGCTGGTATCGCCTTCTTTTTTGTAGTTGATTGGATATAAGTTAAGGCGGTTCTTTTTTCTAATGAAACGATACGCCAAATTAAGCTGTCTTATCAGTGGCACTTCATGGATTCTTAATGATTTTCCTCTTGATTTTTATTGTCAGATGTTGTATATTATATTAGCACTCAATTGTAAAGAGTGCTAAAAAATAATGCAACTGGAGGCTTAGCTGTGTCTAAAAAGCAATTTAAGACAGAATCCAAGCGCATTTTGGATCTGATGGTAAATTCGATTTATACGAACAAAGAGATTTTTTTGAGAGAGCTGATATCGAATGCCAGCGACGCCATTGATAAGCTCTATTTTCGTTCCTTGACTGATCAGTCCGTCGGTAAGAGCCGCTCTGACTTTGAAATTAGGTTAGAGCTGGATAAAGAAGCGCGCCAAATTAAGATTTCTGACAACGGCATCGGCATGACCAAGGAGGAGCTGGAGCAAAACCTTGGCACTATCGCGCATAGCGGATCAGGCGAATTTGTAAAGCAAAATGAGTTGAATGAAGATATCGACATTATCGGCCAGTTTGGTGTTGGCTTTTATTCAGCATTTATGGTGGCCGACAAACTTACTGTCGTTAGCCGAGCCTTTGGCACGAATGAGGCCTATTGCTGGGAATCTGAGGGCGGCGATGGGTATACCATATCTAGCGCTGAGAAAGCAGAATCCGGCACCGAAATTACACTGCATATCAAGCTGGACACTGAAAATGAACACTATTCCGAATTTTTAGAGCAATATCGTATTTCGTCCATTGTCAAAAAATATTCGGATTATATTCGCTACCCCATTCGCATGAATATGGAGCGTCAACGTCCCAAAGAAGGCGCGCCAGAGGAATCTAATGAGATGGAGACGGTTGTTGAAGCAACGACGCTCAACAGCATGGTACCCATCTGGAAGAAGAATAAAAAGGATGTTTCTGACGAGGATTATAAGTCTTTTTATAAAGAAAAGTTTTACGATTATACCGATCCTCTGCGGGTTATTCATCAGAAGGCGGAGGGAAAAACCGAATATCAAGCATTGCTTTACATTCCGTCTAAAGCGGATTATAACTACTATTCCAAGGAATTTGAGCGCGGTTTAAATCTTTATTCGAGCGGTGTTATGATTATGGAGCGCTGCGCCGATCTCCTGCCTGAATATTTTGGGTTTGTCAAAGGCTTGGTTGATAGCGAGGATCTCTCGTTAAATATTTCGCGCGAGCTGCTTCAGCACGATCGACAGCTTACACTAATCCGAAATGCGCTGGAAAAACGCATTAAAAACGAGCTGGTTGATATGCGTGATAAGAACCGTGAAGACTATGAAAAGTTTTGGAATACTTTTGGGCTAACTATAAAATTCGGAATATACCAGTCTTTTGGGGCCAACCGTGAGCAACTTGAAGAGTTAATCATGTTCCGTAGAGCATCTGATGGCAAATTGGTGACCTTTAAAGAATATGTTGAAGCGATGTCTGCAGACCAAAAGTACATTTATTATGCTGCAGGTGATAGCTTTGAAAAGCTTTCAAAGCTTCCGCAGGCCGAGCTGCTTAAGGAAAAGGGTTATGACCTTTTATGCCTGACCGAGCATGTGGACGAATTTCTCATGCAGGTGTTGCATAATGTTCAGGAAAAAGAACTGCGTTCCATCTCCTCTGGCGATCTTGGCTTGGAAAGTGAGGAGCAGAAAGCTGAACAAGAAAAGAAGGAAACCGAAAATAAAGCGCTATTTGATTTCTTAAAAGAGTCACTGGGCGATAAAGTGGCGCAGGTATGCTTGTCTTCACGACTGAAGAGCCATCCGGTTTGTCTGTCAGCAAAAGGTGCGGTTTCTATAGAGATGGAAAAAGTGCTCAATGATATTCCAGGAAATCAGAAGGTTAAAGCGGAGCGCGTATTGGAACTTAATGGTGGACATCCAATGTTTGATAAGCTGGTATCGCTATGGCCAGATGATAAGGACAAACTGACGACCTATGCGCAGCTGTTATATGACCAAGCTCTACTGATCGAAGGGCTGCCAATTGAAGACCCGGTCAGATTTTCAAACGCCATTTGCGAATTGATGAAATAAGTCATATATAATAGAAAAAAGAGATTGAAAATAGCCTCAGAACTTCTAAAATGTTCTGGGGCTATTGCTTTTAAATCTATCATATTGCATCGTTAGAATGGTCAGGATAATCAAATTAGTTAAAGAGATGCTGCTCTAAACATAAAAGCTGAAAAAATTACTGTTTTGATTTTAGCAAACGCGCTTCAAAAACACGTATTTCTTCTTCCATTTTTTCAACTGAGAATTTTTTATACAAATTTAGAAACATATGATATCGGTGCTGAAGAGTTTCTCTTTTGGGTGGGAAAATAATTCTTCTACCATTAATAATACTGCCCTCAAGCTCGTTTCTACTTATTTCATCATCCATTACAGCCAAATATAAGCAAGCTTCGGTATACTTCTTTAGCGGCATCTTAGGCAACAAGCTGCATGCAGCAACTATTCCACCTAAAGCTGCCGTTCCTATAGCGGTGAGTCGAAATTTTTCTAACTTTTTATTGGTGAACATATTTTTATCCTTTACTTGGCAATGACAAAAGCGATGAACAACCAGTACGGTTCGTCATTGCTTTTTATATGTCATCGGTGTATAGCGCATACCGTCTGTACTTTGCTCAGGCCCATCGGGAATAAACCCTAAATGTCGGTAAAACTCAACAGCATAAGGGGATGAGTTTACTGTTATAATTTCGCTGTCACTATAATTTCGTGCCATTTCAACAAGAGAACGACCAATGCCTTTATGGTGATGATCGCCATCCACAAAAAGCAATGCAATATGGTGGCTGTTATTCCTAAGCGCGATCACACCCACGATACGCTCATCAGAATAAGCGGCCCACATTTCGATCGAATTTAAATATGCTTGATCGGTAATGGCTGCTTTGAAGGTCTGTACCCCGTGTTCTGGATAATCAGGTGCATCATACTGCAAAAAAACCCGTAAGACCAAGGCCAGAGCATGTCGATAATTGCCCGGAAGAACTCTTTTGATAAGCATTTCTAACGCCTCATTCTATCACGTATATATTCAATATAATTTACGCTAGTGTTTAAACAAATAGTATAAAACGTAATCAATTTTACTATAAGGCTTATAGTCTGATGTAATATATGCGCGATGTAGCTTCATTTATTATTTATGCGTGTCGTAAAAGGCTTTTAAATCTGCCTTTTCGTTTAGCGGCAGCAGCGTTTTTTTAACACCTTGAATAGCGCCTTCAAGTGCGTACAAACGATGCAAACAGGCGGAGTCATCCATGGCCTTGATGTGTAGCCATGCCTGCCTGCTGCCAATCTGCTTTAATTCTTTATAAGTGGTAATGCCGATTTCGTGCAACTGCTGTTCAAGTACACCGCCAATGTTTGGCAGCTTTGCAAGCTCACCCATATTGTCACGCTCCTTTTTGACTATTATAGCATCGATTCAGCGGTATAAAAAGTGATTTTATTACTTTGACAGGAATAGAAATAACATTGAAGTGCTATATAAAAGGGGGCGCTGCAAATTGAAAAGCAAAAACAGACGCAACAACGACAGCGCAGAAGCGGTTCGGCGGTTAATTATCCAAAGCGGCGCGCTTAAAAGTAGGGAGATGGCTGAATTATCCCCGAGCTTGCTAATGGGGAGAGACAGCGTAATGCCCGAAATATCAGTCAGGCAACTCACTTCGGCATTTCGTAAAAAAACGGTTCTAATTACTGGCGGTGGTGGATCAATTGGCTCCGAGCTATGCCGTCAAATTGCGAGGCTTGGCATTGGTCGGCTGGTGATTCTGGATATTTACGAAAACAACGCTTATGAGCTTTGGCAGGAACTGCGGTATTCCTATAAAGACATATTGGACTGCGATATTGAAATTGCATCTATTCGAGACGCAGATAAGCTAGAAACGGTATTTTGTCGCTACCACCCCCATATTGTATTGCATGCGGCGGCGCACAAGCATGTGCCGCTGATGGAGGCAAATCCTTCAGAGGCGATTAAAAACAATGTCTTTGGCACCTATAACGTCATGCGTGCGGCAGAACACTGTGGCGCAGAGCGCTTTATTCTTGTTTCCACCGATAAAGCGGTAGCTCCCGCCAGCGTCATGGGTGCGACCAAGCGCCTTTGTGAACTGATGCTTCAGGCGATGCATAGCAACACGACGGTGTTTGCTGCGGTGCGGTTTGGTAATGTGCTTGGTACCAGCGGATCGGTCATTCCACTTTTCCAGCGCCAGATTATTCGTGGAGGGCCGTTGACCTTGACCGATAAGCGCGCAGTGCGTTATTTTATGACAGCGACTGAGGCGGCACAGCTTGTACTGCATGCAGCTGTTATGGCAAAGCAATCTCAGGTTTTTGTGTTGGATATGGGTAACCCTGTCAATATTTTAAAGCTGGCGGAAACGCTCATCACCCTGATGGGAAAGCGGCCTTATACCGATATTGCGATTGTTGAAGAAGGCCTTCGTCCCGGAGAAAAACTGTACGAATCGTTGCTGATTACCGAGAACAGATTGGTGCAAACACCAAACAGTAAAATTTTTATCGAGTGTCAGCCTGAGTTTTCACAACAACAATTACAGTCGGGGCTGAAGCTGCTTCAAAAAGCAGTTGAAACAGGGTCAAATAATTGCATGAAACAGGCGTTGCAACAGGTTGTGCCGGATTATCAAGTCAACACGGTTAGCGTATAGCGTAGAAGGCGGTCCTTTGAACATTTTGTTTTTGCAAGAAGCACTCCTACTCTGTTTTTTTAATAGATAAATAATAAGGTTAAAACGGGACTTTAACTTGATGGTTAAAGTCCCGTCTTAACTTAAATAGGAGAAATATGAAAAAGTTAAAAGAAGTAAAGCAGGTTTTAATTTGTGGGCTGGCCTTGAATGCTTTCGCCGGGCGCTGGGGGTGTTTCACCATCTGGGCGGTTCATACCGCCACGGCCGACTTTGCCGCCGCCCATACCGCCACCCATACCCATGCCACCGGTTATAGCTGAGCCATCGCTGGAGATGGTGGTGATGATGTTGGTTAAGGTTGTGCTGCAAAGCGTATTACCGAGAGAATCAACTGATTCAGCTATGCCGTTGACGCGCGTTTCACTGCCGGCAGTTCCGCTATAAAGCGTATAGGTTTCGCCGGTTTTCAACAGCGGTGAGCTAATTACAATATTTTGAAAGCGTTTTTCGGGCGCAAAGGATACAATCAGGCTTCCGTCTTTGTCAGTAAGATTCACGATAGTTCCGGCTGCTTGCGCCTCGGAGAAGGTGACGCTTAACACGGGTTGGGTAGAAGTGCTGCCAGGCGCCTGCGCCATTCCGGAGCTACCTGCGGCAATCAGTGTGCCGCCTGTGATGGTGCTGCTGCCGTCATAGTCTAAAGCAGCGTTACCATTATTCGTCGGACCGTTGACAATAATCAGACCGCCTTCAATATTCATATTTCCATTTGAATCCAAACCGTCACCTGCAGCGTTGACGATGATAGTGCCGCCCGTAATAATGACATAACAGTTAGAATTTGCGGTGCCCGGCCTTCCGAAAGTCTCTGCGCTACCACTGGCGTCGGCAGCATTAATACCGTCATCCCGCGCAGCAATATTGACTGTACCATCGGATATTGTGATCGTGGTGCCCTCTAGTCCTTCATAGCACTGAGATATATCGATATGGCCCCCCGAAATCAGCAGGTTGCCGTCGGCGTGTAGGCCGTCGTCGTCGGAAGCGAGAGAAAAGGTACCGCCCGATATCGTGACATTGCCGTTTGAATGTATGGTGTCGTCAACACAGCTCATGGTAAAGACGCCGCCCGTAATTTCAATATTGGTTGCACCTTTTAGACCTTTTTGGCTGATTGTGTCCGTCTCGGTGGTCGTCGTACTGTCGGGCACCTGACTACCACCCATGCCGCCTTCTGGAAGTTTACCGCTCATTTCGCTTGGCGGGCCCCCTTGGAATGAATCGTTCTGGGGCATATCGTTATTGTTCTGCGTGACGCTGACGGTGCTACCGCCTCCACAGGTTATGTCTAAGGTTCCATTGGTGACGATCAGCGCTGTTTCGGCTTGAATACCGTCGTTTTCGGCGTTGATAGTAAAGTCGCCACCGTCTATGGTGATACAGCCGAGCGCAGAATCTTCAGTGTTGGTAGATTTTATGCCGTCGCCGCCTGCTGTCAGGTTAAAGCTGCCGTCTGCAATGGTGACGGAATCCTTGCCGCGGAGCGCGTCGTTGACTGCGGTAACAGTTATGTCGCCGTTGGTGATAACCAGATTATCCTTAGAGGCGACACCATTTTTGTAGTTTGCGTTGATGGCCAGTGCGCCGCCGCCGTTGATGGCCAAATCGCTTTTAGAAAACAGTGTGGCGTCCGGCTCATCTTCATCGGCCACAAAAACATAGTTTTCGGTGTCGGAAATGCTGTTTTTACTGCCATCCGCGAGGGTCAGAATTACTTTTTCGGCTTGCTTAATCAAAAGCGGTGACGTGCTGCTGTTTTTAAGGGTGAGGCCATTTAGAACCAGATGCACCGTGTCATTTTTTGTTGTCTCAACCAATAGCTGTCCGTCGGTTAGTTCACCGGAGACGATATAGGTTCCAGCATTAGATATGGTCACCGTGCTGCCGTCAAGCTTGGCACCGCTGCCGCTGATGGTGGTCTTAGCGTTTGATAAAACAATGGTTGTGGCCGATGAAGCATCATAACTCTCTAAAAAATCCTCGTCGGAATAGCTGCCGCGCTTTTCTCCACTTATATCTGAGGAAGCTACGGACGAGCTGCTGTTTTCAGTGCTGCTGCTCGAAGTCGTGTTTGAGCAACCGACCATGACCATGGCCAATGCCAACATTGTTGCCAGAAAGCAAATGATATTATTTTTCATGTTTGTGTATCCTTTCTGCAGCTTAAAGCTCTTCTTTGCCGGTCGCGACCCTGCCGCATAAAATGGTCAGATTGCCATTGCGGCAGCGCAGTTTATCCAAAAGTTGCTTTTCAGTGTTTTCATCTTTTAAGACAATGCGATATCTAAGCTCGTAAAGGCTGCCCATGTTGGTGGTCTTCACTCTTAGCAGCTCGGCCCGCCGGGTATAGGCTGCAAACAGATCGTCAAAAATACCGGTGTAGTCCAAATCCTCAGGGATGGTAATGCGCAAATCCTTTTCTTTAGAACGGCTATCTCCAAAGCGGATTAAAGTGAGCAAAATAGTCATTGCGCCGATAATTAGCAAAAACGCAAAAGCATATAAAATATAGCCCATTGCAGTGGCAAGGCCGATAGCCATAGCGAAAAAAATGCTGGAAATTTCTCTTGCGCTGCCGGGAACTGAGCGGAAACGAACCAGTGAGAAAGCGCCTAGTACCGCCACGCCGGTTCCCAAATTGCCGTTGACCAGCGAGATAACCACCTGTACCATGGCAGGAAGTAAGGCTAGCGTAATAACAAAATTGCGGTTATACTCGTTTTTATACATGTAGACAACGGCAACGCCAATGCCGAGAATAATGGACGCGATGGTACAGGCCATTAGGCTTTGTAGGGTGAACACCCCTGTTGAAGTGCTGGTTATAATGCTTTCAAGCACAATGATCTTCCCCTTTCATGGGCATATTATCATAAATTAAATGTTGCTGATAGACAGTTCCATATTTTGAAAAGGAACTGGGATAGATATTTAACCTGGTCAATGCATGGCAAAGCCACATCGGCATGCCAGAAACCAGCTTGATCTCCATGATGATACCTTTGTCTTCACAAAGCGGAATGCCCCAGTCACCCATAGAAAGGTCAAGAGCGGTCTGCCGCCAGCGGATATTCCTGTCAAATGTGATGCGAAGGCCCGGATCTTCGTTGCCATAAAGGGCAATGCGATCATAGGCTAGAAAAACTTTTGGAACCGGATGATAAAAATCGCGAAACCAGGCGATTTCTTGGATGATCTGACTTTCTCTTGGCGGCGTCACACCGCTTAACAAAAATGCGTTGCTTTGGGCCAGCGTCATTTCGTCCCGACGCTTATATACAATGCCGCCGCATTTTTTCTTTAGCTCAATAAACACCTTGTCATTGGCTTGCGGCGTTTTATAACTGCGCACCCTCAGTTTTTCTTTGTATTCCGGTTTTTCGATAGAAGCTTGTATCAGGCGATAATCCACGGTATCATAGTAGATATTTGAAATGGTGTGTTCGCCATATTGGTCGATGGTCATCTTGGGCGCCAGCATTCTGCTTAAAGCGTCAAACTGGTTTGGCGTGAGCAGATATTTCTTTTCGGTGCGCTCAAATTTCATCAATGCTGCCATTGCATTTTCCCCCTTAAAGTTTATCGGCTGCCGTGTTTGCGGCGTGTTGTCGTTGTCTGTGCCTCAAGAATAACGTGTTTATCTTAAATTAGTCTGAAAAAGCGATTTCAGATTAATTTCAGCTTTCTAAATTACAATACTTGCAGGCGCATTACGTTAAAAGTATTATTAGAAGAGACTAAAGTGGGAGGATGTATAGAATGCGGGTATTGATTGTTGAGGATGAGCAGCGTCTTGCCGAGGCGCTATGTCAGATATTAATCGAACAGAAATATAGCGCGGAAATAGTCTACAACGGCGAAGATGGACTGGAATATGCCAAAAGCGGTCTATACGACATTATTATATTAGATGTGATGTTGCCTCAAAAAACGGGATTTGAGGTTGTGCGTGAACTGAGGCAGGCCAAAAATGCAACGCCAGTGCTGATGTTGACCGCCCGTGATGAAATTGGCGATAAAGTTACCGGCCTGGACTGCGGCGCAGACGACTACATGACCAAACCTTTTTCCCCCGAGGAGTTAATGGCACGCGTACGTGCGCTCACGCGCAGACAGGGGGACGTACAGCTTGAGGCGCTGTCTTATGGCGATCTGACGCTGTCGCTTTCCTCTTATACGCTGTCGCGCGCAGCCAAATCGGTGCATCTTGGCTTTAAGGAATTTGAGGTACTGCGAATCCTGATGTCGAACAGCAATCAGATTGTGCCGAAGGAGGAGCTGATTTTGAAGGTATGGGGTGCACAGTCCGAGGCTGAGGACAACAATGTGGAAGCGTACATATCTTTTTTACGCAAAAAGTTTTTCTTTTTGGGATCAAAGGTAACCATTGGCACGGTGCGCAAGGTGGGGTATCGCCTGGAGGGGGAGCCCAATGATTAAAAAGCTTCGCAAAAAGTTTGTAATTATAAACATGTCACTTGTCACGGCAGTGCTGTTTGTTGTTGTAGCAGCCTCCTGCATATCGGGTTATCAGAACAGTGTGTCGGAAAGTAAGCGCGCACTGGAGCGTGCCTGGGCGACACCTCCAAAATTTGAACTTTCCGACCGTTGGTTCAAACCACCGAAAGAAGGTTTTTTGTTGTTTCCGGTGTTTGGGGTTGCACTGGACCAAAATGGCGAAATTCTAACGGTGACGTCCAACAATGTTGAAGTCTCGGACGAGCTGGTGCAACAGGCGGTCGATTCCGCACTTTCAAGCGGTAGTACCGAAGGCATTCTCGGTGATATGATGCTGCGTTATCGTGTTGAGCAAACCCCGTCGGGACTAAGACTGGCCTTTATTGACCGAACCCACGAGCTACGGTCGCTGCTAAAGCTGCTTTTGACGTCTCTGGGAGCGCTGTTGGGCGGATTTGCGGCATTTTTGGTAGTCAGCCTTTATCTTTCGCGTTGGGCGCTGCGTCCGGTTGAGCGGGCGTGGGAGCAACAGCGGCAATTCGTGGCTGATGCCTCCCACGAACTTAAAACCCCCCTGACTGTAATTTTGGCGAACACTGGTATACTGCTTTCTCACCAGAGTGACACGATTGAGCAGCAGCGCAAATGGATAAAAAATACTGAGGCCGAGGCTGAACGTATGAAAAAGCTGGTGGATGACCTGTTGTTTTTAGCAAAAGCGGACGCTGTCTCGTCTCCCTTACCGCACACAACGATTGATTTCAGTGACCTGGTGTGGAGCAGTGTATTGCCATTTGAATCGGTGGCGTTTGAACAAGGGCTCAGACTAGATAGCGATATTTCTGCCGACATCATGGTGCAAGGTGATGCGGGGCAGCTGCGGCAGGTATGTGCGATTTTGTTGGATAACGCCTGCAAATATGCCGGCGAAAGTGGTAGGGTGTTTGTCCAGCTTGAGGCCGTACAGGACAAAATTCGTCTGAAGGTCAACAACACCGGTGCGCCAATTCCGCCTGAAAAGCTTAAGCATATATTTGAACGATTTTATCGAGCTGATGCTTCCCGCGTAAGGGAGAAAGGGGGTTATGGACTGGGACTGGCTATTGCAGAGCGCATTGTCACAACACATAAGGGCAGCCTCACTGCCCAAAGTGATGCTCAAAGCGGGACTACTTTTATAGTCACGCTGCAAAAATTCTAAACCCAGGGTCACTACCTTCCTGACAAGGTGATTGTCAAAATAATAATAAAATCATGCCGCGGTGATAAGCGTTTGCTTACCACCGCGGCAATTTGTATGCTAAAGTCCTTTTATCTTTTCTGACATTGTCCTTAAAACAAGCAATCTGCTAGATTTTAGCATTAGCCCGTCCTGTGACCTCATAGAATATTAATGCTAATATCCTAATCTGATGAAAACTGTTTTTAGTTATATAAATTTGGTATTAGCATAAAGATAATCAGGCCTATGCCAGAAGGATGGATAGCATGAAGCAACAATTGCTGCAAAAAATTGCAGACCGCTCCCTCGTGATGGGGGTGATCGGGTTAGGCTACGTCGGCTTGCCGCTGGCGGTGGAAAAGGCGCGAGCGGGATTTCGCACCATTGGGTTTGATGTGCAGCGCCATAAGGTGGACGCTGTTAACCAGGGCGAAAACTATATCGGCGAAGTGGTTTGCGAGGCACTGGGGCCGCTGGTGAAAAGTGGCCGGTTGAGTGCCACTGACGATTTTTCCGCATTGGGGGAGGTGGATTTTATTGCTGTCTGTGTGCCGACCCCGCTTGACCGGTTTCGCCAGCCAGATTTAAGTTTCCTGAGCAGTTGTGCCGAAGCGCTGGCAAGGCAGCTGCATCCGGGTATGGTGGTGGTGCTGGAATCAACCACCTACCCCGGGACAACTGAAGAACTCTTGCGTCCCGCACTTGAGGAGGGCTCGGGTTTAGTCTGCGGCGAAGATTTTTACTTAGGCTTTTCGCCCGAGCGGGTCGATGTAGGCAACCTGCGCTATTCGCTGCAAAACACCCCAAAGGTCGTCAGCGGCATTGGCGAAGACGCCGCAGAAGTTATTGCGGCCGCTTATGGAGCAGTGCTCAAGCAGCCGGTACACATTGCTTCTTCGCCTGCGGTGGCCGAGATGGAGAAGCTGCTGGAAAACACTTACCGAAGCGTGAATATTGCGCTCATCAATGAGCTGGCCATGCTTTGCCACGAAATGAAGCTCAACATATGGGAAGTCATTGAGGCGGCCAATACCAAGCCGTATGGCTTTCAGGCATTTTACCCGGGGCTGGGACCCGGCGGACACTGTATTCCGGTCGACCCGTGCTATCTCTCTTGGAAGGCGAGAGAATATGACTTTCATACCACCCTAATCGATTGCGCCACCGCTGTAAATGACCGAATGCCAGAATATTGTGTAGGCCGGATAGCGGCTATGCTGGGCAGCGTTCATAAATCGATTAATGGAGCAAAAATTCTAATGCTGGGTGTTGCTTTTAAGCAGGATGTCGGTGACTGTCGCGAGAGCCCAGCACTGCGCCTAATGGCGTTACTGGTGCGCAATAACGCAACTATTTCTTATTACGACCCGCATGTGCCGCATTGCAGTTGTGCCGGGAAAATGTGGTACAGTGCGCAATCTTTAACCGAAGAGTTGCTGCGGGAGAGCGACCTTGTCATCATTGCAACAGCTCACGCGGCGGTGGATTATGCGCGTGTGGCGCGCTATGCTCCCATGGTGTTCGATGTCAAAAACGCGATGAAGGAGTCTGCGGCAGGCGGGAATATTGCGCCGCTGTGAGGAAAAACTATGAAATATGCAATCATCGGATGCGGCAGAATCGCCAGAAATCACCTTGCAGCGGCGCTTGAATGTGGACTGAATATTACGGCTGTGTGCGATCTTTTGCCTGTTGCCATGCAGCAACTGTTGATGGAAGGGGCACCGGCAGCAGTGCCATATATCGCACAATACACCAACTACCGGCAAATGCTGATGGATAGTGCGCCACAGCTTGTTGCCATCGCGACCGATTCTGGTTCACATGCACAAATTGCACTCGACTGCATTGCCGCAGGCGCGAATATTATCCTAGAAAAGCCAATGTCCATGTCACTCGGTGATGCTGACCGCATTATTAAAGCAGCTAAGATTGCAGGAGTCAAAGTGGCGGTTTGCCATCAAAACCGTTTTAACGGCGCTTCACAGGCGCTGTATCAGGCTGTAAGACAGAACAGATTTGGTAAAATTTCGCATGCGGCTGTGACTATCCGCTGGAACCGGGGCGTAAGCTATTATCAACAGGCTGCATGGCGTGGGCACTGGCAAACTGACGGCGGTGCCTTGATGAATCAGTGTATTCATGGCATAGATCTGCTGCGCTGGTTGATGGGTGGCAGCATCAACCGCGTTTACGGTGTCTGTCGTAACCGACTGCACGCTTATATTGAGGCGGAAGATGTTGGGCTTGCGGTTCTGACTTTTGGGAATGGCGCGGTGGCAACCATTGAGGGCAGCACCAACATCTACCCCCAGAACCTTGAGGAAACGCTCTGTATTTTTGGCGAAAAGGGAACCGTGAAGCTTGGGGGGAAATCTGCCGGGCGCATTGAACACTGGCAGTTTGCTGATGGCGGACCCCCGCCAGAAATTTCTGAACGCATCAGGAATGTTTATGGTAACGGGCACGTACGCCTTTATGCCGATATGTTATGCGCAATAAAGGACAACAGGCAGCCACTGATTGATGCAAAAGAGGGTAGAGCTGCTTTGGAACTGGTGTTGGCAATATATAAAAGCCAAAAAGAAGGCAAGGTGCTAAAGCTACCGCTACCTGACTTTTCGTCCGCCGATATGGCGGAGGATTTTTTAGAATAATAAGGATGGCATACACACATGCAAAAAAGAGCAGCGTTTCAAACGGCGGGCGGGCAGGTTATATTACTGTCCGCCTTTACGCTGTTGGTAAAAGCAGTCGGATTTGTCAAACAGGCTATTATTGCTGCTTATTTTGGCGCGGGCGGCGCTACCGACGTGTTTTTTGTGGCGTCTGACTTTTTTGCCGATCTTTCAGCCATCTTTTTTACCCCGCTGGCCATTGTATTCTTAACTGCTTACGATCTACAAGCAGCGCAGCAGGGGCGAGGGCGGGCAGATGCCTTTGCAGTAAAATCGCTTATAACCTTTAGTCTCATTTCGGCCGTCTCAGCAGCGATTTTTGCGTGCTTTGCAGGATGGGCTGCACAATTACTTGGTTTCGGGTTCTCGCCGGTGCTCCAGAAGAATCTGACAAAACTATTAAGGCTTTTATCTCCCATCATTGTTTTCTATTGCGCAGCGGCGCTTTTAACAGCCCAACTTCAGGCCCAAAAACATTTTTTACCAGCACAGGGGCGTGGGCTGGTGCGCAGCGTTGCCATTATTGCGGCGGTATGGTTGCTCTCCAGCCATCTTGGCGCAGGAGCGCTGGTAGCAGGTATGTTGGCGGCATTGCTGCTTGAAACGGCCTATTTATGCTGGGCAGCTAGGAAAAGCCTTATACCGGCACTGACCGACAGGCCAAGTGCAGATAGGGGAGAGAGTAGCAAAAAGATGATTATAGCGGCACTTCCACTTATACTCAGTTATGCCGCCGCTGAGTTTTCGCACATTGTGGACAAGGCAATTGCCTCCCGTCTGCAGGAAGGTGCTGTTTCAGCGCTTAGCTACGCACAGGTTTTACAGGGCTTTGCAGCAGCGTTACTAGTCAGCAACGTGGGGGCGGTGACCTTTTCACATTTTTCTGAGAAATCGGCCCATCACGACAGCGCAGGGCTACTTCAATCGCTTTGCCGCGCCGCTGAACTGCTAATTTTGCTGTTGTTGCCGATCAGCATTATAGCGGCAGCGGCATCGCCGCATCTGGTTCGGTTGGTGTATGCACGCGGAAGCTTTGACGCGCAGGCGCTTGCCTTGACGGCACAGGCCTTTTCGGGCTATGCAACGGGTCTTGTTGGCCTCTCATTGCAAACGGTATTCTTACGTGGACTGTATGCGGTTGGCGAAACCCGGCTCCCGTTAAAAATTGGTCTTTGGTCGATTGCTTTAAATGTCTCGCTTAGCTGGGTTTTGTCAGGCATTTTTGGAGTGGGCGGCATTGCGCTGGCCAGTGCGGCATCATATTTTTTAGGTGCAGCGCTTTCCTCAACTGTGTTGCAGGGTCGGCGGGTGCTGCCAAATTTTAAAGCAGTGGTAGTTGCTGCGTTGGTTTGTATCTGCTGTGTGGTTGCGGTAGCCAGATTACAGATGTCATCCGCTTTTTTAGCTTGCGCATTACTGGGGCTATGCGGCACTGTCAGCTATTGTATGACACTGCTGTTGCTGCGTGAGCCTAATACAGTTTGGCTGGTTGGGCTAATATTTAAGCCGTACGGCAAAAAGCACATATAAAAAAGGCCGGTATGGAAAATTCATACCGGCCTTTTGATCAAAGATCGCGACTACATCTGCCCTAAAAGCATCTGCACCATGAACGAAACAATAACGACTAAAGCGGAGATGATAAACCCATGCAGCATAGGGGTAAATCCGCTTTTAGCTAACTTTTTGAAGTCGGTTTTCAGACCGATGGCACCCAACGCCATTACCATAGCAAATTTACTGATTTTAGAGGCGGTTCCTGCCATTGTGCTAATCTGAATGGCGGAGAATAACCCCCCGGATACCGCCATGGCGTCGGCAAAGCTGCGTAGAAAAACCATGCCAAGAAATAATAATATAAACCAAGGGAATATCTTTTTAACCGAAACATTAACGTGTGAGCCCGAAACCCCACTTTCAGTTGCTTTAATCCGCTGGTTCAGATAAGCGAAAATTAGCACAATAGGCACAATGGAAAGCGTGCGGGTCAGCTTGACAACAGTAGCATACTGTCCGGCAATATCCGAAAAGGCGTAGCCCGCTGCCACGACGGAGGAGGTATCATTGACAGCTGTGCCGGCCCATAGCCCAAAGCCCATATCTGACATGCCGAAATAGCGCCCAGCTATCGGGAAGAGAATAACCATAACAATATCGAACAAGAATGTTGCGGAGATGGCATAGGCGATATCGCTGTCGTCCGCATCTATAGTGGGGGAGATTGCAGCTATTGCAGAACCGCCGCATATACCGGTTCCGGCAGCAATCAGGTTGGAAAGTTTCCAGTTCATTTTAAACATTTTGCCAAATAAATTGCCAAAAAAGAAGGCAGAAGACAGGGTGAATATCATAACAATCAGGGAGTATTTACCCACATTGATAACCTGCGCAAAACTTAATGTTACGCCCATCAATACAATGGAGCCCTTGAGCACCTTTTTGGATACAAAGGTTAAACCGCCTGATGGAATGCCAAGTTTTTTGACAAACGGGAACATCGCCATACCAATCAGCATGGCAAAAACGCCAGGACTAATCAGATCGTAAGGTATTAAACTACTGCAAAACTTTGCAATCACGGCCAGAGCCGCAGTAATAGCAATGCCGCCTAAATAATCGAGCTGCTTTTTCACTTATAATTTCTCCTTTTTAGCTTTGTTGGGTTGATTATAACGCAGAATTATAATAAAATAAAATTATAAATAATTATTGTTTGATAAAAATTAATAATAGGTGTAAAAATGCTGGATTTTAGAATTGAGACTTTTTTGACGCTTTGCCGTGTTATGAATTATACCCGCACGGCCGAACTATTAAATGTGACACAGCCCACAGTCACGCAGCATATTCGTTTTCTTGAAGAAGAGTACGACTGTAAGCTGTTCTCTTACGTTGGTAAAACGCTATCGCTGACCCCGCAGGGTGAGCGATTGCAGGATTTTGCGCTCTCAATGTCATACAACAGCCAGCGCATCCAAGAGCGCATGCGACAAGGGCGCAAGCAACAACCCGTTATGCGGCTTGGCGCGACTAAGACTATAGGCGAATTTGTTATCGGACCTATGCTTAGCACCTATCTGCGCGAGAACCCCGAACGCCGACTCAGCCTTCAAGTGGATAACACCCATACACTGCTTGGCTTGCTTGAACGCGGCGAGCTTGATTTTGCTGTAGTTGAAGGATTTTTTGATAAGTCAAAATATGGGTATAGTCTTTATAAAAACGAAACGTTTTTCGGCGTGTGCGCTGCAGATCACCCCTTGGCTGACCGCGTGCTGACGATAGACGATATTATGACGCAGAATGTAATTATCCGAGAACCAGGCTCAGGCACCCGTGCAATTTTTGAGCAGCTTTTAAAGCAGCATAACTACTCGTTTGAAAGCATTGCCCAGACCACCGTTATCAGCGATTTTGCGGTTATTAAACAGCTAGTCTGCGATAAGATTGGCATTGCATTTTTATATGAACCGGTGGTGCGCGCCGAATTAAAAAGTGGGAAACTAAAAAAGCTGCGCCTGGAATGCATGCAGGCGCAGCGGGAATTTAATTATGTTTTTTTAAGAGATTCTCTTTTTTTAAACGAATGGCAAGCTTTTTTTACTCCAACGTAATCTCGTATGGATTCTTAAAAAGTCAAAAGTTATGATCATTGAAAGGTCTCCTGCCTTAAAAATGAAGGCAAGAAATCTTTTTTAATATTTTGAAGAGGAATAATGGGGCATTTCTGCGGGGGCAATCTCATCTAAAAGAAAAGTTTCTTCAGTACTGTCGAAACGTAGCTTGAATTTTTTGATTTCATTATTCAACATTTCGGATTGGCTAAACAATTCTTCGCTGGCCGCAGCACTCTGTTCGGCAGTGGCGGAATTCGTCTGCACCACAACAGAAACCTGATCGATGCCTTGTGTGATCTGGGCGATAGCCAAGGCCTGTTCCGAGGAAGAGCGGTCGATTTCTTCAATGTTTGTTTTTACCAGCATTGCTTTATCCGCGACGGTCTTAAGAGATTTGGCAGTCTCTTGCGCAACTTTAGAACCTTGTGTGACCTCATCAACAGAACCTTTTATCAATGCAGTGGTCTGTTTTGCTGCTTCAGCAGACTTGCTGGCCAAATTGCGCACTTCATCCGCCACAACGGCAAAACCCTTGCCGGCCTCGCCTGCTCTGGCGGCTTCCACCGCAGCATTAAGTGCTAGAATATTGGTCTGGAACGCGATATCCTCAATCACTTTGATAATTTTGCCAATCTGGTTGGAGGACTGATTAATGGCATCCATCGAATGCAACATCTTTTCCATGTAGCTGTTGCTCTCATCAATGCCTAAAACAGCTTCATCTACACGGTTAGCTGCCTCGTGAACCTGCGCCGCATTATTCTGAATGCCCTTGGCAACCTCACTGATTGAAGCCGAAAGCTCTTGAATTGTCGCAGCCTGCTCAGTTGCACCTTGCGACATCGCTTGGGCGCCGCTCGAAATCTGGCTGGCTCCGGAAGAAACTTGATTGGAAACAGTCTGAATACGCTGCATTGTCTGATTTAAGGCGTCGATGATCTCGGTCATGGCCGCGCTGATCGGCACAAAGTCGCCAGAGAAATTAACGCTTGTTGTTATGTTGAGATTGCACTGGGATATCTCGCCTAAGACGCGGGAAATTTCACCTATATAATTTTGTAACGTTGCAGCGGTACCCTTTAAACTGGTAGCAATGTCGCCAAGCTCATTGTCCTGTTTGATTTTCAGCTCAGCTGCCAAATTGCCATCGCCCAATTCCTGAGAGAAATGAACAATACCCGCAACCGGCTTGAGCGATGTTCTTAATAAAAGCGCTGACAATACGGCTAGTGCAACAATACCAGCAATTGCGATTGCCATTATCATAAAGATGACCTGATGTGTTGCCGCCAGCGCCTCTGAGCTGTTAACAACAAATGCGCTTAACCAGTTCTGATCTAGGCCGTTAACACTGATAGGCTCAAAAATCTCAATGGCTTTGCCACCGAATATGCGATTTTCAGTGTAATGTGTGTGCCCCTGCCCGGTAGCAATTGCGTTTAAGAGCTCAGCATTATCGGTTTGGAATTGTGTTCCAAAGAGCGATCGATCAGCTGTATGCGTCACGTGATTCTGATTATTTGTTAATATAAAGCTATAGGCGGTTTTATAGTTGTTGGTGTCATAAGGCAGGTTGTTAAGCGTGTCGGTCAGTATATCACAGTTTGTAACCCCTATAAAGGTGCCATTGTGATCGAAAATAGGGTTGCTGATGGTGATAAGCCAAACAGTCTCGCCGTTAGAAAGCTGGTAAGAATAGGGCTCTGTTATGTGCGCTGAAAGTGTTTCCTTACTTGTGGCGTAATAATCGCCATCGCGGTAAATTGCGTAGTCGTTGGCGACATCCATCAGCAACTTTTCACCGTCTCGGTAGACATAATAAGATAATCCGTCGGGCGTATTGGGAAAATAGCGATTCGGTTCTGTTGCAAAATAAGCTGAGAAAATTCTAGGGTCCTCCAACGCCGAATGTAGCGCTTTTTTAATCATCATCTCGGCATTAGCTGTATCCAGGAACAGATATCTTTCAAATTCCTGAGATAGAGCGTCAGAGGTTTTCTGCATGGTATTCAAATACTCTCCGGCTATTGAGGCGTTTTTTGTAGCTAAAAATTCAACTTGCTTTTCAATCATTCCGTTCGTCAAATTTGTTAGCGCTACTGCCAAGACAGAGACCATTAAAACCATAACCAGAAATATGCAAGCGATCATTTTTGCAGGAACAGCGAACGAGAGCTTCTTCATTGCTTTCTTGATTTTCACAATTTCCACCCCATTTGTTGGATTTTCGATGCTATTTGACATCATTATACTCTATGCAAATAAAAAAGGCAAAATTTTTACAATCAAATAGTCAAAAAACTACATAGGAAATTATGCCAATAATACAAACCAAACTTAGGGGTGAAAACGCAGTTAAATCTTAAAATAGATCATAATCGCTACAACGATTCCAGCCAAGCAATAAAGATCTATCAGTTGTGACACGATGGCTAAAACTGTACCCAAAAGTGGAATCCATCTGAGCAGACCCAGTACAGCCCCAGTTGCAACCGATGCTGCAATGTAGACAAGTGAAATAATTATAAGTGTTTTAAGATCATAAGCTTTTGCACTTAACGGAAAAAAAGTTCTCACATTAAATCTCCCCGGTTCTTTGTTATAAACATAAAATGCGTGTTAGAAAAAAGGCGGAATGCTTAGCAGTCCGCCTAATTTCCATCCGTATTTATTTAATCATGTTTAAAATTTCAGCTTTTGGCTTTGCACCAACAGTGGTAGAAGCAACTTTCCCTTCCTTGATTACGACCAGCGTTGGAATACTCATAATCTTAAACTGGGCTGCCAGCTCCGGCTGTTCATCAACGTTTACTTTGCCCACCTTTGCGTGTGAAATTTCCTGTGAAATTTCATCGACGACAGGAGACACCATACGGCAGGGACCACACCAGGGTGCCCAAAAATCAAGCAGCACCGGGATGTCAGATTCCAGCACTTCCTTCTTGAAATTATCCTTTGTAACGACCATTACAGACATTTTAAAACCTCCTTTTGCTGATATTAGCACTCTTATTTTACCCGATTTTTGCCAGTAAGTCAAAAAAATAAAAATTTTATTCTTTATTTATAATTTCAGCTATTATATTTATAAAAGAAATAATATGCTGCAAGCAGGAGGGTTTTCTGCAGAGATTTTGTTGCTCAACCGCCGCGTGTCATTGACTTCAACCAGTCTATTTGTTAGTATGATCACATAACAATATAAAAACATACTTAGAGGTGGTCTTGTGAAAAGAGCGATTGCGTTGGTTCTTGCGCTTATGATTATGTTTTCAGGGATTGGTGCTGTGATAGGCAGCTTATACTTGCGTTAATTTGCTTGTATCATAAAAAGCGTTCATGTATCGAATACAAATGCAGTGCCTGTTAGCTAAAAACGGCACTGCATTTGTGTTTTTAGCTTATCACAGATGTGATTTGATAACTAAGGGGGAGTATTAACATTTACATGTGGGGCAACATAAAATTTGTTGAATATTTGGTTAGTGCATTACAGTTCGTGCAATAACAATTCGCAACATTAAAATTAGAGAGTGATAACAATAATGAACAAAGTGTCATCCTTTGCTGTTGCGGCCGCCATTATTTTGGGCGTTGCCGGTTGCGGACGGGGCAATTCCAGCAATACACAAAGTGCGGCTTCCGCGTGGTCACCCACTAAGGATGTTAAAGTTATCGTGGCTTATAAAACAGGTTCGGGAACCGATATCAGTGCCCGGCTGTTGTTGGCCAATGCTAAGAGGTATGTGGGGCAGTCGCTCGTCGTTGAGAATCTTGATGGAGCTGACGGCAAAATTGGTTATACGGCGTTATCGCGTGCTAAACCGGACGGTTATACGATAGGGTTTATTAATCTGCCCACTTATACAACGCTGGCGCTTGACCCCGATTCAACATTCAATATCAAAAGCGTTGTTCCAATCTGCAACCACCTTTTGGAGCCGTCGGTTGTTGTCGTTAAAAGCGACAGCCCTTACAATACCTTGCAGGATTTGATAGATGCCTGCAAAACTGGTCAGCTCAAGTGTTCCACCAATGGCAACATGGCGTCTAATCACACAAGTGCTCAGCTATTGGCCAAGGCAGCCGGTTTTGAATACAAAGCTGTCCCCTATGGCGGAACAGCTGATCAGCTACAGGCATTGAGCCAGAATGAAGTGGATTTTTCGATTCCAAAGGTCGGCGACCTGACTGCAATGGTAACGGGCGACAATCCTGAACTGCGCATGCTTGCTGTCTTTACAGAAAATCGTATGAAACAGTATCCCGATGTCCCCACTATGAAGGAGCTGGGTTTGATTGACACATGGTATGGTTCCGCGCGTGCATTGGTGGCACCCGACAATACCCCACGGGAAGTTATTGACTTTTATGCTGAGGCATTTAGAAAAACAATGGAAGATCAGAAGTGTATAGACGACCATGAACTGGCGGGATTTTCAATGGCATATATGGACCCTGAAGCGCTTGAGGATTTGCTTGCCGCGCAGGATGTTTTTTGCCGCGATGTCGTTGTCAAGCTGTATCAGGATTAATCACCAATGCAATCTGGGGAAACAAAGTCACTTCGTAGTGGAAATCTTACCCTATACGAAAAGCCGCAAGACAGTTATTTTACACTGTTTGCGGCTTTTGTTGTACTTAATAATTTATTGCTGCTCGTCTTCCTCTATATACTCAATGAGCTGCCCCGGCTGGCATTTCATAATTTTACACAATTTCCCGAGCGTTTCGGTGGTGATAGGGCTATCATGTCTGATTCTGTGCAGGGTCGGCGATTCAATTCCCTGATTAGCTAAATAGTAATAAGAAATATGATGATCTTTCATAAATTGACGCATAGGACCGAAAGAAATTGGCATATTTTCACCCCAATTTATTATATGAAGCTTGCTATTTTCTATTACAGTAATTATAATTACTATATAAATGATTGGGGGGTTAGACATGGATGAATCTAAACAGGTAAGGCAGATTGATGAGTTTGGGCGGGTCGTGATCCCTGCCGAAGCCAGAAATGTAATGGATTGGGGCGAAAAAACGCCCGTGGAAATCTCGGTTAATTCAGCAGAGCAGCAAATCGTCATCAAACGGCATACATTCACTTGCACTTTTTGCGCGGAAACCGAAAATTTAAAAGCATTTCATAACAAACATATCTGCCCAACCTGTCAAAAGGCAATCGCAATGCTATAAAAAATTACAGCCGTTTGGCGTCAGGCCAAACGGCTGTTTTTCATTTGCCATTCGTTGGCACTATTTCATGACCGCGCCGGTGTTGGCAGCGCCTACCAGACGGGCATAACGTGCCAGCCAGCCGGAAGTAACATTCGGAGCGGGCATAACAAACTTCTGCTTTCTGGTTGCAAGTGCCTCATCGCTGACCTTGACATTGATGCGGCTAGCCGGAATGTCAATTTCAATGAGATCCCCTTCCTCAATGTAGGCGATGTTGCCGCCCGCTGCCGCCTCAGGCGCGACATGCCCAATGGAAGCGCCGCGTGAGGCACCGGAGAAGCGCCCGTCGGTGATGAGCGCAACGGTCTTATCCAGCTTCATACCTGCCAGCGCGGAGGTCGGGGAGAGCATCTCGCGCATTCCGGGGCCACCGGCAGGGCCCTCAAACCGGATCACAACGACATCGCCGGGGACAATTTTGCCGTTATAGATGGCGTCGATTGCCTCTTCCTCGGAGTTAAACACACGAGCGGGGCCAGTATGCGTGAGCATCTCTGGAGCGACGGCGCTGCGCTTAACTACGCAGCCATCCTGCGCAATATTGCCCCACATGACGGCAATGCCGCCGGTTTTGCTGTAAGGGTTTTCAATGGGGCGAATGATTTCAGGGTTCTTGTTGACAGCTCCTGCAATATTTTCGCCGACTGTCTTGCCTGTAGCCGTAATGACCGAGGTATCAAGAAACCCAGCAGCAGCCAGCTGGTTCATCACTGCGGGCAGGCCACCAGCGGTGTTGAGCTCCTGAATATAGTGTCGTCCAGCCGGTGCCAGATGACAGAGGTTGGGCACTTTAGAACTGATTTCATTGATGGTTTTTAAATCCATCGGAACGCCGGCTTCGTTGGAGATGGCCAACAGGTGCAACACACTATTGGTAGAGCAACCCAGCGCCATATCAACCGAGAGCGCATTTCTGATGGAAGCGGGGGTGATGATGTCACGTGGACGGATATTCTTTTCCAGAAGCTCCATAATCTTCATACCCGCCTGTTTTGCCAGCTGAGTACGGGCCGAATAAACGGCAGGAATCGTGCCGTTGCCGGGCAGCGCAATGCCGATGGCCTCGCAAAGGCAATTCATCGAGTTTGCGGTGTACATACCGGAGCAAGAACCGCAACCGGGGCAGCTATCCAGCTCTCGGGCACGCAACTCGGCGTCATTAATCATGTTAGCCTTGTGCTCGCCAACCGATTCAAACAGGTAGGATAGGCTGGTGTGTGCGCCGTCATGCTCACCGGCCAGCATAGGTCCGCCTGAAACCACCAGCGCGGGGATATTAATTCTGGCCGCAGCCATTACCATACCGGGCACAATCTTATCGCAGTTGGGCACCAGCACCAACGCATCCAAACAGTGTGCCATCGCCATGGTCTCGACTGAATCAGCGATAAGCTCGCGCGAAGCCAACGAGTATTTCATGCCGATGTGGCCCATGGCTATGCCATCGCAAACGCCAATGGCGGGAATCAGTATGGGCGTGCCTCCTGCCATTCGAACACCGGCTTTTACCGCCTCGGCAATCTTGTCCAAATGAATATGTCCAGGCACGATTTCGCTGTGAGCCGACACCACGCCGATTAACGGACGATTTAACTCTTCATCGGTATATCCAAGGGCATAAAACAGGGAACGGTGCGGTGCGCGTTCCACCCCCTGAGTGACCTTTTGACTTCTTAACTCCATAACTTTTCCCTCCACTTATCGCCTGTTTTGCTTTTTGTAAAAATATAAAGTTATCATAATACAAGAACATCGACAAAGTCAAGAAAAACGAAAGATTGCTGCGGTTGACATAAATGACAGTTGGCGGTAAAATTGTGGTAATAAAATATGCGGGGTGACACAACATGATAGCACATTTTGATACCGTAATTTTTGACCTTGATGGAACGCTTCTCGATTCAATCGACGATTTAGCCGATAGTATCAACAAAGCACTTGGACAGTGTGGTTTTCCAAAGCATACAATAAAAGAAATCCAAAGTTACGTAGGAGACGGTGTGGACATGCTTGTTCGTCGGGCATTGCCTCAAAACGCAGATCAGGTGGATTATAATGCTGTACACAATGCTTTTGTCTCAATTTATTCCGAAAATATGTTCAATAAAACCCAGCCATATCTGGGCATTCCTGAGCTGATTGCGGAGTTGTGTCAGCGGGGTGTTAAAATGGCAGTGGTTTCTAATAAGTTTCAGGACGCGGTAACACCTTTGATAGAAGACTATTTCGGTGACTGTATCACAGTTTCCGTCGGGGCAGATGAGAATACACCTATAAAGCCGGATCCGAGCGGCGTGCTCAAGGCAATGGAACAGTTAGGATCGGTACGTGAACAAACAATATATATGGGCGATTCAGATGTGGACATTTTAACCGCAAAAAATGCGGGAGTATTTTCGGTGGCCTGCAGTTGGGGCCTGCGTGACAGAGCGGTACTTGAGGCGGCGTCTCCTGACGCAATAATCGATTCTCCGCAGGCTATTTTGTCATTCATAAAGGCAAAATAAGAGGGGTTAATGACAGAAATATTTAATTCATGCAAGTATTTTAGCTTTTTTAGTGTACAGCCCTTGCCAAATAACAAACCGAGTGCTATAATAATTTTCGCTGCACAGGTTAAAGGCAGCGTTAATTCGGGGGCGTAGCTCAGCTGGGAGAGCGTACGGTTCGCATCCGTAAGGTCGAGAGTTCGATCCTCTTCGTCTCCACCAAAAATGATGTTATGCAGTGTAAGCTGCATAACATCATTTTTTTTGCCACATTTGATTTCTGGTTTTGTACACTAGAGGACATTAATAATATCATCGTAACAACTGAATACGGTAATCCGGCAAAATGAGCGGGTGTATCTTCATTATGAAAATACGCCGCTTATTTTTATGTTCTGTTCTTGATTTGCGCCACATTGGAAATAAAATGTGAAGAGCTGTTTGGCTATTAAAGTAGTGGAGGGTATCAATCAACTACTCACTTGCGAGGGTATATTTAAAAACAATGATATATTTAAAGAGGTCTTGGTTTTTGAATATGGTGGCCTGACGAACATATTATTTACAATGGACGGTGTGGGACTAGACATCGGTAAGTTGGCCCTATGGCGTAACTCTACACATAGGAACTTTGGCGGTACTTGGCTAAGCGATTATCTGCCAAACAAGCTAGGAATTCATATGGACAAAGCAGTTGAGGAAAAGCAGGATCCTGAACAGGAATTTGATCTGCAGCAGAAGGGGCAATAGTTAAGTAGACTTAGATAATCATTATGGCATGTATATTGAAAAAGATGGCGAATTTTGGTATAATTAATTATCGGTAGGCTATGCGCCTGTCTAATTATGCATGTGTGCCGTACAGGAATTACGTTCTGTACGGCATTTTCGCAGGTACAAATTTCAGCAATAATGACCAATTCGGCTAATAGAAGGTTTTAGCATTATGCGCAATTCGTCAAATGATAATTATGTAAAAACAAGGTAATGACGAAATCATAATAAACAAATTTTGTAAAGTCATGGAATGTCATATTGAAAGTGTGATAATTTGTAATTGGAAAGAATTGCTTAATGAGATTCACAATAGAACAGGAAATGGAACTATTAATACTTTAGGATGAAAATGTTATGAGCACCCACGCAAAGTTTTAATTATTTTAATAACATTAAAATATTAAAGGCAGCCAATAAGGCTGTCTTTTTTGCATAACAAACATAACTGGGCGGTGAAATATGGGCTCTATCAATGAGTTGAATTTATTACTTTGACCTGTCCCGATAATAATCAACAGCGAGGATTAGTTCACTAGTAGAGTTGTTTCTTCTGGGTGAGTGTTATTAAGTCTTCTAACAAGAAGTCTCAGGATGTATTCCAGAACGATCAACGCCGCTCTTTATGATTTTATTTTTAATTCGCATCCATCTATATGGTTTTAGGGCGTCTTCTTTTAACTTTCAGAGCCGAGGGAGCACTCGTTGTTTTAGCTCATACGCGAATGCCGGTTGCCAACAACTATAGACGCTTTACCAACATTAGTAAGCAAAGCACGGAACTGATGGCAATATGTTATAAAAAACGCAATGCAATGGACCATTAAAAAATAAAAGAGGTGTTGTTTTGACTAATAGTGAAAAGAAAGCTTTTTTATGTCAATACGGCGTTAACGAGCGCGAAATTGCACGGCTTGAAGAAGAAATTGTGCTTTGGAAATCCCGTGCAGAGAGAGTCACAGCTAGTTACAGTTTGGCACCTTCACACGGTTCGGACAGTGATAAAATGCAGACGGCCGTTATTAAGATTCTCGAGCTTGAATCGGAATTATATACTCGGCTGGTAGATGCAACAGAGTTGCGCAGAAACATTCAGGTGGCAATCGATATGGTTGAAGATGCACGACTGCGCAACCTTTTGGAGTACAGATACATAGACGAATTGGGCTGGGAAAAAATTGCTGAAAAACTGAGTGTTGAATGGCGCCATGTTCTAAGGCTACATGATACAGCGCTAAAGTGTATAAACATTTTATAAAGTCATGGAATGTCATATTGCATGTATGATATTGTGTACTTGTAGAGGATTGCTTGAGAGAAGTTTTGCAAAGAAAATTGAAGACCAAGCTGAAACATAAAAAATATTGAGAGCAATCAAATACACTCCAGTATCAAAACTATTGTCCCGGTTGTATGAGTTTGTGATAAAACATGTTCCCAAAGCAATGAATGTAAAAGCGTCTCTTAACAGAGGCGCTTTTGTTATGTCAAAAAAGAAAATATTATATGTGATTATCCATTGCAGAACAGCCGGTTTGTGATCATAACAAAGGTCATTGAAGTGTAAAATATGCACCTAACAGTAAGACATACGCAGCGCTGTCTGATGGATGCTAAAAAGTGTAGGATGTTGGGCGTGTACATGATCATTTTAGCGGGCCTAGTATATCACTACTAGATGAACATAAAAACAAATATGCGCTTTGGAAAACGACAGAAGCGTGACAAGGAGGATGCTTTATGATGACAATGGTAGCAGTTGCCGGTGCGGTTGGTGAGGCGCTGCAAGAACAATGGCCGGGGCGTAATGTTCGCCGGAATGCCTGCCCGGCGGCTTTTGACCGACCAGCGCTGCTGGTAGAAATATCGATTCAAGAGCGGAGGGTGATGAGCAGGACGCTATATGAAGAAACGGGAACGGTAACTGTGACTTGCTTTGGAGAAACTGATTCCAATGGTATGGCCGACGCCGACTGGCTGGCAGAAGAAGCCCAGACGCTACACGCGCTTTTTTCGGCGGGGTACCTTACGGTGGCAAGCCGGGCGGTGCGGTTTTCGTTAAAGGAAACCACCTTTAAGGCGGATCGTTGCAGGACGGTGTTTGACTGTGCGTTTGTAGAAACAACCGCCACAGAAGATCACCTGCCTCTGATGAAGGAAATCCACAGCCGGGCAGAAATTTAAGTGATGACTGGAAAGGAGGAGATAGTATGACAACAGTCGGAAATGGGGCACAAGGCTTTGCCATTACGGCGGAGGATTCTGCATTAACGGATGAAACGGGATATTTTGAACAGGATGAGTCGGAAGAGGGCACCGCGATGGTGGACGAGGCGCTGCGTGAGACGCTGACGCTGTTAGTGCAGATTGCCGCAACCGATAAGGAAGATGAGCAACAATCGCTCCTTGAGCAGCTTTACGATTTGCAGGAGAAAAACAACGATTTGTTGGAACAAACTGGTATGAAGGTGGCAAAGTTCTCAGATGGGAAGTTTGGCGTAATTCCAGATAGTACAACAAATGAAGTAAATCTTGAGGGCCAAGGCAACAATGGCAACTTATCACAGGACATTATATTTGATTTAGTGGAATTAGCAGGTCTTTTGGTGCCAGGACCAATAGGGGTAACAGCGTCGATTAGCAGCTATATTATAGGGCATCGAAAAGAATTGCTCGACGAAGAAAGGGCGATGGAAGCAAGGAGTAAAGCAAAACAAGAATTTTTATATAAAGTAAAGGAAGGTACAGCGACCAAAGAAGATTTTAAAAAATACGGCGATAATGCATATTGGCGGAAAAAATGGCTTGCTTATATTTACGACAAGGACCGACTGTATTTTGATCAGGAAATAGCGATAGCTGGCCCAGATCCATATATTTCTTTCTCTGATGCTGAGAAAAAGGGCAAAGAAAAACGCTTGCCGGTACCGCAACCGACAATCTACGGAGAGTTAAAAGTGCAACATTCACAATTACCATCAGAGCTGTACTCCGACCGACTGTCATTACTTAATAGTGACGAAGATGTGCGCAACTCGCTGCTTTCCGATCTTGGGATACCGCCAAGATCAGAAGAAAATCAACCGACCAGAATATACATCTCAAACGGCAGCGTAGAGGATGTTGCAAAGTCAGAGACTGAACCAGATAGCAACATGATTAGTAATTGGCAGAATGACGGGTTGATACCCACTATCAAGACGCCTAGTCAAATTATGACATTCCAATTCAGCCATAATCTCATTAACCCGCAGACCGGAGGAGAAGGTGCGCTCGATACTGCAGCAGTAAATACCTCCCCCTACCAAATGGACGGGCTGGGGACAGACTCAAACGGCACGCTTAACGCACAAGATGGCTTTTCTGAACGATTGGCCGCGGCGCTTGAAAAGCTGGCCGAGGTCTGCGCACTGCCCCGCGTTTCGGTCGGAACATTGGCTGAAACGGCTGTGGTGCGGGAGGAGGCCGACCTTGATACGCTGGCTCGCCGGTTGGCCGGTGAGCTGCTGCATGCACAGATGGTAAGTTAAGGGAAAAGACGGTGCAATGCGCCGTTTTTTTATAGATCGCTAAAATTAAAGATCCCCAAAAGGGAAAAAGGAGGAAATTTTAAATGGGACTTCCAAGCATCAACATCAATTTTAAGAGCACTGCTGCGGCGGCAATTGCGCGCAGCCAAAAGGGCATCGTGGGGTTGATTCTAAAGGACGCCAACACTGAGGCGCAAAACAAGGGTTACATCATTCGGTCGGTGTCCGATATCCCCGCAGTACTGGATCTGGGCAATAAAGCCTATATTGAACGCGCGCTAATTGGCTATATCAATCCGCCCAAGTCGGTTCGAGTATTTGTGCTGCCGGGCGATGCAACAGATTTAAACGCCGGTTTTGCCTACTTTGCTACCGTGGAAGTGGACTACCTCTGCGGACCGCATAATTGTACCAGCGCCGAAGCCACCGCTATTGCGACATGGATTAAGAGTCGACGTGCAGAGCATTACATCGTTAAGGCGGTGCTGCCGAACACAACTGCCGATAATGAGGGAATTATCAATGTTGCCGTTCAGGGCGCAACGTTGGATGGCACTGTGCTGACCACCGCCGAGCTGTGCAGCCGTGTGGCCGGACTGATTGCTGGAACACCGATGAGTATTTCCTGCACCTATGCGCCGTTGCCGGAGGTGAGCGACATCACCCGAATGAGCCGTGACGACATGGATGCCGCAATTGATGCGGGCAAATTCATTCTGTACCACGATGGTGAAAAGGTGAAGGTGGCGCGTGGAATCAACAGCCTTGTGACTACTACGCAGGACAAGAGCGCGATGTTCAAAAAGATTAAAATTGTCGAGGCGATCGACATGATTGAATATGATATCCGCCGAACTTGTGAAGACAGCTATATCGGCAAATACGCGAACTCCTACGACAATAAGTGCGTGCTGATTTCGGCGATTAAGGGGTACTTTGAGAGCCTGGAAACAGCAGGCCTTCTGGACGCGGGCAAATCAACCTGTGAAATTGACGTGAATGCGCAGGAAAACTATCTGAAAGCGCAGGGCGTTGACACTGCGGCAATGAGCGAGCAGGACATTAAAGAAGCCAACACCAACGATCAGGTATTTATCGCCTGCTCGGTAAAAATTCTGGACGCGATTGAGGATATCTCGATTAATGTCACACTTTAAGGGAGGATTAACACAATGGATGCTGCAAAAAGAGTTTTAAGTGGAACATGGGGCGAGGTCTGGCTGGAGGGCGAAAAGGTTTCCGAATGCTATGGCTTGCAGGCCAAGATTACTTACAATAAGGAAGATATTGCCCTTTGTGGACAGATGGGAACCGACTACAAGGTAAAGTCCTATAAGGGAACCGGTAGTCTTAAGATGCACAAGGTTTCTTCCCGCATGGCCAAGCTGATTGGGGAAAAGATCCGCAATGGTCAGGATGTGCGTTTTATCATTATCTCGAAGCTGGCTGATCCGGATGCCTACGGCGCAGAGCGCGTGGTACTTAAAAACGCCGGTTTTGATGACCTAACACTGGCTGATTGGGAGGCGGACAATCTAGGAAAGATTGAAGCACCATTCACATTCAGTGATTACGAGTACCTTGACGCGATTGATCCGCAGTAAGGAGATATTTAAATGCAGGATGTATTGGATTTACTGATGGGCCTCACCCCGCCCAAGCTGCCTGAAAAGCAGTCAAAGATTAAGCGCCTCTCAAAAGAGTGCGGAGCCGATGTGATTTTTACGCTGCGTGCACTGCCCTATAACCGAGTGGCTGAAATCCGGGAGGGAGCGACCGGGGATGTCTCGGTTGAGATTCTGTTAGCAGGGGTTGCCTCCCCGAATCTGCGAGACAAGGGGTTGATGGAGAAATACCACACCCCTACCCCTGCCGAGTTGGCAAAAACGCTGCTGCTGCCAGGCGAAATTGAGGCGCTTGCACGTGAAGTTGAAAAGCTTTCGGGCTATCGAACGGCGACAGTAGAAGACGTTAAAAAAAACTAACTGAAGATCCCCGGCTGATGCTGCTTTATTACCTGTTTAGAAATAAAAACATCACACCGGGGGACTTTTACAGGATGCCCCCGGGAGAACGTTTGCTGGTGACGGCGTTTTGCCAGCGTGAGGCGGATGAATGGCAGGATGCACAAAGAGAGCGTCGCGGAAGATAAAAACAGAACCCCTGCATTAATAAAACTGCTGTATAAAGCACGGTTTTTATTAGTTGTCGCTATTTTCACGTTCTAGGTGGCAAACATCCTGATCTACGGTATAAACCCCTTCATCGACAAATTGACCTTTCCGGATGGAGTATTACGTTCTTTATAGCGTCTATTTTCGTATATGGTATCACCAACCTAAGATTATTTCATAGGGTATCGGTTTAAGGTCAATGTATTTATGAAAAGAGGTGAAACATGAGGAAATTTATCATCAAAGCTAGCAAGCAGCTTACGCTGCCGGTCACGCCTGAAAGCTTTGAAGTCAGCTATTGTCGTCGCATTGAGACAGTGAACATTCATGATGTGGGCGACGTCAACTTGCCGGGTGGGATGGCGCTTGGTACTTTCAAAATAAACTGTATGTTCCCAGCGCAGGATTACGCCTTTGCGTTTGATTCCGGTGACCCTTATGACTACGTGAGCAGCATCAAGAAGATTATTACTAAGAAAAAGCCGGTGCGCTTTATTGTTTCAGGAACCGGCGTCAACGAGCGGGTGCTGATTGAGGATATCGTCTACGGCGAGAGGGATGGCACGGGAGATGTGTATGCTACGATCACTATGCGAGGCTATCGGGTGGTAAGTGCCACGCAGACGGTAGCGACGCCTGCTCAGCCTAAAGCGAGTGTCAATCGCTTTAGGGAGCCTGATCAGGATGATTTTGTGGAACGCATTTACTACGCGAAAAAAGGCCAGACTTTCTACGAAATATGCCGCGCCGTTTATGGGAGCGGCTCCGCTTGGGGCGCAAACGCGATTAGGCTGGCGAACTATAACGGCTACGGCAGTTTAAGAATGACACTGGAAAAGGATATGGCGATTAAATACCCGCCAATATCTTCCCTAGTGAAAAATGCGTACCGTGACTTGACGGGAGCGGTTGAATGAAGATAATTTTGACCAACAAGAAAGGCAGTTTTAATATTACCAACATGGTTACAACGGTTAGATGGTCGGGGGATTACCGGCAATGCGCCCGAACGCTGTCGCTGGGGTTGCTGTCCTCAGAACTGTTCGGAGTTGTGGATTGTGCACCGGGTGCGGGGGTGGCTATGCAGGAGGGCGGCAGAACGATCTTCACCGGCTTTGTGTTCGACCGCACCAAGTCCACTGCCTCGCAGGTAATTGACCTGACCTGTTTTGACCACGGGTTTTATCTCAACCAAAACCAAACGGCGAAAAAGTATGTCGGCATGACACCGGAGGCGGCAGCGACTGCACTGGCTTCGGAGTTCGGGCTGGCGGTTGGAACGCTGGCACCAACCGGCGTCTCAGTGAGCCGTAATTTCCCCGCGAGTGCGCGGGGAGCGCCGACGTTGTATGAGATTATGATGACGCTATACACCGAGGCAGCTAAAACCACCGGCAAAGCCTATTTTGTTTCCTTTTCCGGCGGGGCGCTCAGCGTGTTGGAAAAAGGCGGCGCCAGAAAGATTCTTGTGATTGAGGGCGGCAGCAACCTCATTGACGCGACAGTCACCGAAAGCGCGCAGGGCGTTGCCAACCGCGTGGCGGTCTACGACAAGAACGACAATCCGCTCTACACGAAGTCGGACGATGCGAGCGCGGCGCTGTATGGCGTACTGCAAACGGCAATCAAGCAGGCAGATGGACAGGACGCGGCTACCACGGTGACCGAGTTGCTAAAAAAATCCACGCCCGAGCAGAAAATCACAGTCAACAACCTCGGGGATATTTCGTGCGTGACCGGCGGCGCGGTGATGCTTCATGAGCCGTACACGAATTTATATGGCAAATTTTATATTGACAGCGACCAGCATCAGTGGAAAAACGGAGCCTATACCAACAAGCTGACGCTGAATCTGGTTGCTGTCATGGACGAAAAGAGTGCCGGGCAGGAGATTGAGGCGTCCGGCGGATCTGGCTTAGGCGGGACAAGCACATAGGAAGGGGAAATGGAATAGTGCAGGACAATCCATATATGCAAATGCTAAATAGCATCAAAAAACAGGCGCAGGATGGGATGATCCAGCCGATGCGTACCGGTGTGGTGGTAAGCGTTTCGCCGCTGGTAGTCAGCACGGGGGGAATCACACTTTCCGGCTCCGATTTGCTGGTCAACGCCGATCTGTTGCCGCGCACACGGCAGGTGCAGCTTACCGAGCCGGAGGGGACCATTGAAGCGATGGCGACCGGCGCGGCAAGCGGCACCCTGATCCTTGATCTGGAGGAAGCAGGCGTTCTTTGCACCGCAGTTGAGCAGGACGGTGCGCTGGCCGTTGGTGACCGGGTGGTGCTACTTTCGGAGGATAACAACGTGTTTGTCGTTCTGTGCAAGGTGGTGAGCGCGTGAGTTTATTTCCGATCATCCAGCCGCAAGTTGAAACGCAGGCGGACGTGCTGCCTCTCTATCGGGAGGTAGCCTGGGACTACAAGACCAATACGCCAATCTGGCGCGGGGGCAGTCCTTATGTCGTCACCGGCGCGGATGCGGTGCTGTCATGGATTTACCGTGCTTTGCAGGTGGTGCGGTATCGTCATGAAATTTACACCTGGAATTATGGCAACGAGTGCGAGACGCTCATTGGCACCGCCTACACCGACGAATTAAAGCAGGCCGAGGCGGCACGGTACGTCAAGGAGTGCCTATTGGTCAATCCGTATATCGAGGAGGTCAGCGACGTGGTGGTATCCTTTGACGGTGAAACGTTGGGCATTACCTGCACCGTTGTGACCATTTATGGGGAGGTATCAGTCAATGTTTGAGAGCATCACACCGGAGGTATTAAAGCAGCGGGTTTTTGACGCGCTGAAAACCGACATCGACACCCGAGAGGGCAGCTACACAAGCGATCTGGTGGCGCCCGCTATGCTGGAGGTCTGGAAAATCTACCAGGCACTAAACGGACTGATCCCGATGATGTTTCCCGACGAAACGAGCGGGGCGTACATCGACAAAAAGTGCGCTTACTATGGGATAACCCGCAAGGCGGGGACAAAAGCCGCTGCGACGCTGACCATCACCGGGACTACCGAAACGACCGTGCCGAAGGGTGCGGTTTTTTTGACTGCTGAAAACCTGCGATTCACAACCGACGCGGCCGCAACGCTGGCCGGTAGCAGCGCGCAGGTGGCGGCGACCGCCGCGGAGGTGGGCAGCGCGTACAACGTCGGGGCGGGTGCGATCATTCGGCAATTGTCCTCTATTCCGGGCGTCACGGCGGTGGCCAATGCAACGGCGGCGCAGGGCGGCAGCGATCCCGAAACGGACGCGGCGCTGTTGGCACGACTCTATGAGAGATTGCAGAGTCCAGCAACGTCCGGCAATGCAGCCCATTACAAGCAATGGGCGCTATCCGTTGCGGGTGTGGGTGCTGCTAAGGTGCTGCCACTGGCCAACGGTCCGGGTACTGTTAAGGTGCTGATTGCCTCGGCGGGCATGGGGCCGGTGGATACCACAATCGTGCAGGCTTGTGCTAACTATATCGAGTCAGTGCGGCCGATCGGCGCGGCGGTGGCGGTGGAAACGGTAGAGGGACTAAACATTAATGTATCCGCTACGGTGGCCATCGACGCAAGTACGACCGTGGCGGCAGTGCAGGCAGCCTTTACGGCGGCGCTGGAAAAGTATCTGCAATCAATATCATTTGTGCAGTACACGGTGCCCTATAGCCGCATCGGGTATCTTCTGGCTGGTATTGACGGCGTGCTGGATTATCAAAATCTGGCCGTCAATGGTGGCACAGCGAATGTCGCGGTGACAGAAAATCAGGTGCCGATGGTGGGGACGGTGAGCAACACATGACGCTTATAAACCTGCTGCCGGAACTATATGCGGCATCGCCCGAAACGGCGGATCTGCAAAGCGCTTTTGGACAGGAGATTGCCGCTGTGCAGGCTGCGCGAGACGACTTTATGTTGCAGCTCAATATGGATACTGCGACATGGGGCCTGTCCTTGTGGGAGGCACTTTACGGCATCACATCCGATGTCAGCAAGTCTTATGAGTACCGCCGCACGCGTATTATTTCAAAGATGCGCGGTGCGGGAACGACTACGGCGGCGCTGATACAAAATGTTGCCGAGAGCTTTTCTAACGGTGAGGTTGAAATTATTGAGATACCGGCACAACACCGGTTTGATGTCAAATTTGTAGGTACGCTGGGCATTCCGCCGAACATGGATGATCTAACCGCGGCCATTGAACAGATCAAGCCCGCACATTTGGCGTATGCCTATATTTTTATTTACATGATATGGGATGTGCTCGACGCGCAAGCAATAACATTTACCCAGTTCGATGCGCTGAACGTAGACTGGGACACATTTAAGAGAGGTGAATGGATTGGCTGATTTTATTACACAATTTCCGGCTAACGAGGTGGTCAGTCGTGAAAATTTCAATAGCAGAATTACGCAAACAAACACGGCGCTGACCAATATGAAAAACAGCATAGATAATCATAAAGCGGATAATAAAAACCCGCACAAGACGACGCTGGCGCAGGTGGGTGGAAAAAACAAGAACTTGGCACGCAACTGGTATTGGGCGCGTCCTGTAAACCAAAGAAGCATTACAACACAGGTATGGGACGCACACAATATTGATGGGTGGCTTACGTACAGTGAAGGTACCAACACTTTTACTTTAGAGGTTGTCCCAGGTAGCCACCTTCACATGGCTGCTGGGAACCATTGGTTACAGCAGGGACAGCGGTACGAGTACTTACCGAATGGCGTCTACACGATGTCCCTAAAACTATTGAACGGTACAATACACAGTGTGTCTGTGCCTTGGGACAATAATACTGCCGTTGGAATAGATGTAGCAGAGGGGTTGGGGTTGTTTCTGGCAAACTCCATTGGCTATCCATATTTCCATATCGCCATTGGTGCTGGACATTCGTTCGATATTGTAGCCGTAAAGATTGAAGAAGGCACAGTATCAACGCTTGCCAATGATCCACCGCCTAATCCACAGCAAGAAACAGCGAAGTGCCAGTGGTTCCAATATATTGCAAATGCTGTTAAAAACCCGTACGCGTTCTTTGGACAAGGCGTGGCTTGGACTGATGGATCTTTTGCAATTATTGAATGTCAAATCCCAAATCTCAGAACATATCCTGCGTGCAGTTACAGTGGTAATCTTGTTCTGTTTGACCTTGCCGCACCGAGTACCCATTCAGTCACATCAATCGTTGCGGAACGCGGGGCTGTTTCGGGAAGTATGCTTTTGAAAGTATCCGCAAGTGGCATTACTGCCGGTAAATTTTATCAATTAATATCAGATAATGACCCTAACGCTAGAATAATATATGATGCCAACTTGTAAGGAGGGCGGCTATGCAAGGATATAAACACTTTATCGTAGTCAATATTACTGGCAAAATTATCGAAGGATGGTCTAATGGTTGTTTTCCAAAACGGGATACCTCGGGCGCAGTGCTGTTGCGGGAAAACGGTGGCTGCCAATTTAAACTGATATCGACCGAGAGAGATAACCCTGATCTCAACAATACGCTGACACGTTGCCACCTGTACCGCTATGAGAACGGGCAGGTGCGAAAGGCGACAGACGCGGAGCTTGCCGCAGAGCTAGCGGAAATACAGGCTGTCAGCATTGAAACAGTCAAATCCTCCAAAATCGCGGCCAGCAAAACACAGCTTGCCGACTACCTCGAAACCCACCCGCTTACATATACGGACGGCAAGCAGTACAGCGTCACCGCCGAGAAACAAAGCTTGCTGACCTCGGCGCTGGCATGGTATCAGATCGCTACCGCCGCCGGGGTTCAAACGTCGCTAAAGTGGAACGCCACCGGCGAGGAATGCACCGTGTGGGAATACGCTGATCTGGCGGCGCTGGCTTTGGCGGTTGCGGCCTACGTCGAGCCGCTTGTTGGGCAGCAGCAGGCTACCGAGGTAGCCATCAGCGCTTGTAGCACCGTGGCCGAAGTCGAGGCGATTGTGATCGCCTACGGATCATGAAGCGCATAAGCGCCCTGTTCATGACGGGCGGGGTGTTGTATTTCCTATTTGAAACACTGTGGCGGGGTTATTCTCATTGGACAATGTTTGTCCTCGGCGGGCTGTGCTTTGTGCTGGTGGGCGGCCTCAATGAGTTTTTGCCGTGGGAGATGCCGCTGCTGCACCAGATGTTGCTCGGCGGGCTGATTATCACGGTGGGCGAGCTGCTGACCGGCATTGTTGTGAACCTCTGGCTGGGCTGGAACGTGTGGGATTATACGCTGCTGCCGGGCAACCTGTGGGGGCAAATCTGCCCGCAGTATAGTTTGCTGTGGGTGCTGCTTTCGGGGCCGATTATTATCCTTGACGATATCTTGCGCTGGCGCTGGTACCGCGAGCGCATGCCATCCTATCAAATAATTTAAAGGAGTGATTAAAAATGAGCAGTATCGTAACAGTCACGGCGACAATTAACGGCGTAGTTCATCCGCTGACCTATAATTCTGCAACCGGCAAGTGGGAGGCTACCTTGACCGCGCCCTCGGGTTCTTCCTTTAATAAGAGCGGCGGATACTACAATGTAAGCCTATCGGCGGCGGATGAGGCGGGCAATGTCTCAACTGCTGACGCTACCGATGCGGATATTGGAACAAACCTGCGTCTGGTGGTCAAGGAGAAGGTCGCGCCTACGGTTAGCATCGTTTCGCCGGGCGCGTCGGCATTCCTCACGAGCAACATGCCCACTATCACCGCACAACTGCGTGATGCAGACAGCGGCGTGAAGATTTCCACACTGGCGTTCAAGCTCGACGGCACAACGGTGGCCTATAATGCCACGGGCATGACCTGCACGGCGGTAACCGGCGGGCACAACATCAGTTATACGCCGAAAACAGCGCTTTCCGACGGGGCGCACACCGTCACCGTGGTGGTCACCGACAATGACGGAAACGTATCCTCCACAGCCTCGCGCAGCTTCACCATAGACACAGTAGCGCCGACACTTAACGTCGTATCACCCGCCGCCGGACTCATTACCAACAAGACCGCCGGAACGGTATCTGGCACAACAAGTGATGCCACCAGCAGCCCTGTGACGCTGAGCATCAAGATCAACGGAAACAGCGTCGGTGCGGTCACAGTGGAGAGCAACGGCAGCTTTAGCAAGGCGGTCACCTACGCAGAGGGTAACAACACGGTGGTGATTACGGCAACCGATTCGGCGGGGAAGACCACCAGCGTGACCCGTACCGTGACTGTGGACACCGTGCCGCCTGAGTTTGCCAGCGTGACGCTTACGCCAAATCCTGTGGATGCAGGACAGACTTACATCCTGTCGGTGAGCCTGACATGATCGCGGCGGTGACTGGCAGCGCTGACGGGCATGAACTGGTGCTGAAACCCATTGGCAATGGGTGGCGGGCAATCCTGCCGCCCGATCTTGCCGATGGACAGTATGTCGTGACGCTGACCGCCACCGACGAGGCCGGAAACGTCACTGATTATCGTGGTGTGCTGTATCTGTGCGCGGGCATCTGCAAATTGGCGTTACAGCCGGATGCGCTGAAACTTCTTACAATGCCGCGGGAAGTGGAGGCTGTTAACCTGTTACCGCCACTGTTTTCGGTACATCTAATGTCAGAGGCACGGCTAGATTCCTGTGAGGCACTGGAGGTGTTAAGAAATGAATAGTATACACTTTATGCAGGGCGAGCAGCGCTATATTGAGTATGAAATTCGCCCTCGTCGCGCCAACGACACGGTGGTAGTAACCGCAGCGTCGTGGGAATTACAGCAAAACAGTTCCACGGTGGAGTCTGGCAGTTGCGAGGTGCATGGCAGAATCATCCGCGCGCTGATTGCGCCCGTTAAGCAGGGAGTTTACCAATTGGAGGTTGCCGTCACAGTGCCGCCTGAGTTGCGAAAGGAGCGGCTGATGCTCTATGTCGATTAAATTCATCTCAGCGGCGATAGCCCCTGCCACGGTGTTGACAGGGGCTTCTTTTATTCTGTCGGTCAAAGCGGAGTATCGACCGCTGAGCTGGGCAGAGCTTGAGGATGAAAACCTCAACTTCGCACAGCTTGACCTGAAAGAACTGGCTTGGCAAAGGTTTGAGTCGGGTGTGTGGATAGAATAAAAAATGAAACGCTGCTGAAAAGTGTTTTTTTACGGACAAAACGAAAGGGAAATGTTATGAAACTAAACGACATCAAGGGAATGTTCGTCGTTTTTTTTGCTTTGCTATCTGCGTGGCTTGGTGCATTGGCTGTGCCAGTATACATTATGATAGGTTTCAACATCATCGACTATGGCACGGGGCTAATGGCTGCGCCTCATCGCGGCGAACTCCGGAACAGCTATAAAGGTATCCAAGGTATCGCAAAAAAAGTTTGTATGTGGCTATTAGTTGCGGTGGCGGCGATGGTGGATATAGCTCTTCAATATGCAGCTAGTATTGTAAAGTTAAAAATACCATTCAGCGGTACTATCGCGGCAGTTGTCGCCCTTTGGATTGTATTTAATGAGTTGATCTCTATATTGGAAAATATACGTGATATCGGGGTTAAGCTCCCGCCGTGGATGCTCCCTCTAGCGGAGTATGCCAGAAAAATAACGGAGGCAAGCGTAACGATACCAAATCAAACAAAAACGGAGGAGAACAAATGAAAGAGCTTCTTAACAATATTCACTCCGTCGACATCATTGAGGCAGTCAAATACATAGCAATATTAATTCTTGGTGCGGCATCGGCGTATTATCAGTCGAATGCACGGTTGCGAGAAATTTCGAGCAAGTACATTGCGACGGCGCAGGTCCTTTATAAAGACAAAGAGCAGCGCCTTGATTGGGTAGTCAATGAGATTTATGGAATCGTTCCGACTGCTATTAGACCTTTTTTGACAAAGGTGCGGGTAAAAGCGATTATGCAATCAGCGTTTGATGGAAGCAAAGCCTATCGGGAAGCGTGGCAGAAGTCGCTAGATCAAGCGGTTGAAGAAATTCCACAGCCTAAGCCTCGGGGGGGTCCCAATGCGAGAGATTATTGATATTTCTGAGCATAATGTCCGACGCGGTGCCATCAACTGGCCCGAGGTCAAGGCGGCCGGCGTGACCGGCGTTATGATCCGCATAGGCTGGGCGGGCTACGAGGGCGGCATTGCTTCAAACAATGCCATTGACATGAGCCTTGACGCCAGTATTCGGGACGCGAACGTCGCTGGGCTGGATGTGGGGCTATATGTATACACCTACACCAAAACACCCGCAGCGGCGCGTATAGCCGCCGCTGAGTGCGCGGAGATCGCGAGTCGTTACCCCGGCATGATCAGCCTGCCTATTGCTTTTGATGTAGAAGAAACTGCTTTACCCTGTTTGATTCAGCAGGGCAGAAAAGGGCTGACAGACACTGTGATTGCTTTCTTGGAGGAAGTCAACCGGCTGGGCTATTATGCGGTTTACTACACTTATACATCGTTTGCTAAGCAATATCTCGATCATACACGGTTGGCACCCTATGATTTGTGGGTCGCGGACTATCGGGGCGATGAGGTGTTGATGCAAAGTCAGCTAGGACATAGCAACTATGGCATGTGGCAGTATATTGGTGACAAGGGATCTTGTCCGGGTGTAGTCGGCGCATGTGACCGAAACTATTGTTACAAGGACTATCCGGGGGTAATTGCGGCTTTGGGGTACAATGGGTTGTCCGGCGTTCCACCTATAAATACAACAGACTATAAGGGAAAATATGAGGGATTACTGGTCAAGCTGCAGGCGCTAGTAGAGGAAGAAAATAATTCGTAATAAAAGAAAAAACGTTTGTCTTATATGTGAAGTTATTTGTTCGCAAGTGCGACTGTATCTTTACGTGCTCACCCGCTCTAATATCTTTACTATTTTTTCTATTTTTCATTTCACTGCCAAAATAGCTTACTGAACTTTCACCAGCCCGAGAGGGGGGCCTCCTGATTTTTTATCAGGTGGCCCCCTCTTTTTTTATTTATTCCGTACTCTAATAGTAGTTAAGTCGCTTGATGCTTATGAATACGCAAGAGATTCAACGGGCTATTCAAAAATTATTGTGCCTGATGATGACAGTATTATGAAATTGCCTTTTGAGACGTGGAAAGGATCATTAATTATACAAGAGTTACCTTGTAAAAGATTATCAGATTAAGTATAATTATTGGAAATAGTTTACTGGTAATAAACTTAGCAGCAATGGTGTCAAGATATATGCGCAATAGTACCATAACGTGAAGTCCATCTAACAGTAGGTCGTAGCAATTAGAGGAAAATCGGTAAATCATGTCATATCTGACAGTTGTCTACTCGACGAAGGCTTCAACCTTAATCAGTTCAGAGTCTCAGACTACATAAAATAC
>JAYFNI010000005.1:0-162999 GCA_034933525.1 Candidatus Fimivivens sp. | reverse complement strand
AATCTGAAACCCAGCGCGAGAAAACAAGAGTTGCTAAAAGCTATGCAGGGACATATTTTGCAGGAAAGTAATATAACCGGAAAATATAAGCGTTAATAATAGTAGAATCTAAGCGGATTGTCGATGTGCCTATTACATAGAAAATGCACAACCGGCGCGGTGAGATTGTCCGTAGCATCAGGCCACAGGTAGCGGTTTAATGCTATGCTTATCATGTGGAGGTGTTACACTATGAACTACCGTAAAAGTAGATTGATATTGTTGTATGGATTAAGTGTTTGCTTGTTCGTTATATTCGCAGCAATAATTACTGCAAAAAATTGGGCGTTGATTGCTGGAGTTATTATATTGATTGCAGAAATGATTCAATTTGCTATATTTTATCGTTGTCCTTATTGTGGCAAGTCACTTACGTGCGTTAATGACCCAGTTCCTCAGCATTGTCCACATTGTGGCAAGGAGCTAACATAAGTACATATTTAAGCACTCTCTGAAATTCAGTGACACAAGTGAACTTTGCATTATGTTTACCCAAAAGACAAGCTCAGAAAGCACGCTTCTGAGCTTAACATAGATAATTCATTGCTAGATCAAATTTACAATTTATCGAAAGCGGGGAGAATCATGGAATGCCCGTATTGTAGCGGAAGCATGAAATTAGGAACAATAAAAGCGGATAATCTATTGTCATGGACTCCCGATGGAGAATCAGCAGAGGGCTTTACACGCTGGGCTACAAGTCCTAATGGTATTGTGTTAGCAAAATACAGTCTTTTTTATCAAGCAACAGTAGATGCGTACTATTGCCCTACATGCAATAAAATTATTATTGATGTAGCCAAAGTAAAATAAGCAAACTGTCGGGTTGAGTACCTAGATAGCGTAAAATTGGCGTGATACATTAGTACCATAATGCGAACGCATAGATAACCGACATCAACACGCGTGTATATTTGTGTGGGTTGCAATACTCTCGTGTCCAATATCTGTTACAATGATCGAATATTGACACACCCATACTTATACATCTGTGTTGCCGCCGTATGGCGCAGTTTATGCGTAGATGATCCTTTAGGAACGATACCGGCAGCAACAATGTGTTTTTTCACAAGATTTTGAATAGAGCGTGCTGTCAGTCTAGACTTGTTTCGAGAATTGAATAACGCATTAGTATTTACTGAAAGTGCGTTGCGTAAGGAAACCATTTTATCAATGCCTGTTTTCTGCCGGAGTCGTGTAAAACTTACGCACTTTGTTTCCTTTTCCAACAACAGATATGATATCTGCTTCAACTTGATCGATATTTAACGCAGATCAACGGCGCGGGCAACACGGTCAAGCTGGCCAATCAAATCATAGTCGCCGTCAAAATTGCCGCATGCGCGGAAGCTTATTCTCTTGCTATGGCATGTTGCCAGACGGGTGCTCGGCAATGGAAATGGTTATGGTTGCTGGTTTGCCTGCTATGGGAGATAACAAAAATCCGTTGATCGCAACCACCTATGGCGTGGGTGAAATGCTGCTTCATGCAGCAGATAGAAATGTAAAACATGTCTTACTTGGATTGGGGGGCAGCGCAACCAATGATTGCGGTATAGGGATGGCTCATGCGTTAGGGTTCCGCTTTCTAGATAAAACAGGAATCGAAGTGGAGCCGTACCCCCACAATCTGGAGCACTTATAATTCACCCTGACATAATAAGTCAGGTCGCTTACAATGGCGGCGTACAGGCTTTGTCCATCGGACTGCCGGTCCGATTCGTTAGCTATCAATGTTTCATTGTACTTGCTGCCGTGGCCTTAAACCTATTTCTTGAAATGCTGGTTCCAAGTTAAGCTTCTTCATAATACGGCATATCCTACTCCTTGAAACAAGCAATCGACAGCATTAAGCGGTGAAGAAACATAAAAAAGCTCCCATAAACCCGCTTAAACAACAGGTCTATAGAAGCTTTTTTGTGTGTAATTAGGTCAAAATAGATGCAGAGAGGATTATGCTCAATTTCCGTATGCCGCTAACTTCTTGCGCTCGATTATATCTTCAATTCCTTTGATCAATATCTGTCTTTCATCTTTTCTAAAATAGTTTACATTAACACACCCCTTGCCTTTGCCGGGATTTGAAAGCTGATCTTTTAACGTAGCAATATATTCAAAATCCATTGAGTGCATAGAGAAATGGTTTTTCGCAAGTGAAAATGCAATATAATTTCTTAGTTTGCCACTGCCAAGTTTATATGTTGGCATTTTGAAAGAAATAATTTCTTCTAATTCCAAATGGTATACACGCATATAATTGATGAAATAAATCATCCAATCTTTTTCAACCTCTGGAAGCGTAGAGATATAATCATCAACTTCTGAATTTCTTCCAATCATAATAGCGCCTCACCTACTATACATAATCTTCATTCTATAATAACATAAAAAATCAGGTTAAAAAGGCACAGGATGTGCATCTTTTTAACCTGATAATTTTGGTGCCGGTGAAGGGACTCGAACCCCCACGGTTTCCCTCACGATTTTGAGTCGCGCGCGTCTGCCATTCCGCCACACCGGCACATTTTTTTAAAACGCATTGATACTAGAAGGATCAACACGAGTAGTATTATACAATAAAACACCTTAAGTTGCAAGCAAAACTTTTTCTAAAAATGAAATAATTGCCGGATGCAGCAACGTGCATCCGGCAATGCGTTATTAAACCCAACAAAGATTGTTTCGTTAAAGCAACGGGTTATTTGATTTTTCCAATTCAAACAATCGCTTCTCAAGTTGTGTAATACGCTCAAGCGCCTTTTGCAAGTCAGCTGCGATGGGGTCCGGCGTATGGACATGATCCAACTTCGAGGGGTCAAGCTTTTCCCCTGCAATTCTGACTGTTCTCGCAGGTACGCCTACAGCTGTGGAGCACTCAGCTAAATCATGAAGGAGTACAGCGTTAGCGGCAATTTTACAATTATCTGCCACCGTTAACGGACCCAACACACGTGCGCCCGCTCCAATCATTACGTTAGAGCCGATTGTGGGATGTCTTTTGCCCTTTTCCTTACCAGTTCCGCCAAGAGTGACACCTTGGTAGATGGTACAGTTATCGCCCACCTCCGCCGTTTCGCCAATGACGACACCGGAACCGTGATCAATTAAAATACCGCGTCCCATCTTTGCACCGGGGTGAATTTCGACACCGGTCAAAAAACGGGATAGCTGAGAAATAAAACGCGCAGAAAAATACATCTTGTGATTGTACAACCAGTGCGCTGGCCTGTGCAGTATAATGGCGTGTACGCCTGAATAAAGCAGCAGTACTTCGATAGAATTTCTCGCCGCTGGATCGCGTTCCTTAACAGCTTTGATATCTTGTTTTATCCCTTCAAACACCGTAAAACCTCCTTCTTTTAATATTTTAGAAAACCAACTTTCGTACTATATCATATTTTTGCCGACAATGCAATAAAGCTATACTAAAATAGTGACATTTGCTGTTGATAGGGCTGACGATAACTACGAATAATGTCTTTCATGCTATAAAGAATGCCTTTTTGGTCACAAAGCGTTGTAAAATGCTGCCAAAGTACGGCAGCATTGGAACAACGGCACTCATAACGGTTGCCATAACGTTGGGCATAACGCGTTTTTAGTCCTTTGTCAGGAAAAATCTTTTCCAGTGCGTCAAAATACCATTCACGTTGATTCTCACGCAATGTCACGCCAAATGCAGGATAAATAAAGCGTGCACCGCTTTCAGCCGCACGGTTGACGATGCCTTCGACATTTTCAATTGAATCCTCTAAAAAGGGCAGTACCGGCATCAGCAATATACCGGCAAATATGCCAGCCTGAGATAGTGCCTCAACCGCGGCAAATCGACACGAGCTCACTGGAGCGCGAGGTTCAATCTTTTGGGCAAGGCTATCATCACAGGTCGTCACCGTCAGTTTGCATAGCACCGGGGCATTTTCCTTTATTTCGTTTAGAATGTCAATGTCCCGAGTAATTAAATCGCTTTTTGTCGCGATTGTCACACCAAAACCATATGCACTTAAAAGCTCTAGTGCGTGGCGGGTTAATAGCAGCTCTCTTTCGAGTGGGTTATAGGGGTCACTCATCGCGCCTGTGGCCACTACGCCTGTCTTGACTTTTCGCCTTAAATCGTTTTTGATAATTGCGAGGGCATTTTCTTTGACTTTTACCGTATCAAAATTGTCATCGCCATAACAGGCACTACGACTGTCGCAATAAATGCAGCCGTGCGAGCATCCACGGTAAATATTCATATTATATTCACTGCCAAACCACTCGGTGCTTTTGGTACGGGTTACAATGGTTTTAGCCGGTATGGTAATCAAGTCTGCCACTCCTTTTAATACGCATATTCTGATAAATTAAAAACGAAGGGGGTTCGTTGCTAACAGCAACGTCCCCCCTGTTTTCAGGCCAACAACCGCAAACCGCCGTCTACAACTGTTAGCTTCTAGTAGTTCTCACGTTTTTTCTTTGCGGCCTTTCGCACTACAATCACAATACTGGCGACCACTGCCAGCAACAGCAGCGCAGGCACCAACCAGAAAGTAAAGCTCTCATCATCAGCCAAAAGCTGCTTCCAACCGGCATCAAGCGCCTTGTTCATTGTATCGTCAAGCGGAACAAAATACGCGGTTTTGGCCAGCACTTCTGCGGACGGATAAGCAATCGGGTTCGTTTTTACTTCTTCGTCAAGCAGTTCAAGTGCAGCGAGATTCGGGGTGGAATATCCGATGTATTCACAATTGGCAGCACCCACGTCGGGCTCGCACATAAAGTTGATATACATTTCAGCGGCTTCCTTTTGTTTGGCCCCCTTAGGAATACACATTCCATCGACGAAAATGTTCGTACCCTCACGTGGGAAAGCAGCGGCTAGCGCAGGATTCTCATCCATCATGGTGATAGCGTCGCCCGAATAGTAAGGTGCGACAGCGGCCTCACCCGCACCCATTTTATCGAAGATTTCATCCATGACATAAGCCTGTACAACCGGCTTCTGTTCCTTCAACAACGCAGTAGCCTTGTCAATCTGCTCCTGATTTTCAGGGTTAGTGCCATAGCCCAGCTTTTTAAGCGCAATGCCGTAGGCGTCGCGGGGATTGTTGAACATTAGAATGTTGCCTTTGTACTTCTCATTCCAAAGCAGGTCCCAAGTTTCAACGTCAGTGTCCGCAGATACCAAATCCTTATTATAAATGAGCACAACCGTACCCCAAGTATAGGGAATGGAATGCGCATTATTCGGATCAAAATTCATGTTAAGCAGTGCAGAATCTATATTCTTTAAATTAGGAACATTGGCCTTATTGATTTCCTCCAGCATATCCTCCTGGACCATGCGGCCAATCATATACTCGGAAGGGATGATGACATCATAGCTGGAGCCACCGGCGCGCAGTTTTGCATAAAGCTCCTCATTTGTCGCATAGAAGGTGTAATTCACCTTGATGCCGGTAAGCTCCTCAAACGCCTTATTGACGTCGAGCGAATCATCCGCTCCGTCGGATATATACTCTCCCCAGTTATAAACGTTAATGCTGATATCCTGCCCTTTGAAGCGACTGTAATAATCCATGTCCAGTTTGGTAAAAAGCTCTGCGTTATCGTAGGCAAGTACGGACAGACTACAAAGCGCCGCCATGAGCAGTGAAAGAACAAGCATAAACATTTTTTTCATCTATCTATCTCCATTTCTTTGTCGCTTTAAAAGCGATTATTCACATCAATAAGGCTTTTTTTCAGCCTCGCGCTTGGCATCTACGTAATTTGAGGCGATTAGCACAAGCATAACCACAATAAACACAACGGTAGAAAGCGCGTTGATCTCGGGCGAGACCTTTTTTCGGGTCATGGCATAAATTGTAATCGGCAGTGTCGAAAATGTGGTGCCGGACACAAAATAGCTAATGATGAAATCATCCAGCGAAAATGTAAATGCCATAAGAAAACCCGAAACGATGCCTGGCATAATCTCTGGTATGACCACCTTTATAAACGCCAATGCTGGATTACAGCCCAAATCCAGCGCAGCATTGTAAATGTTTTTATCCATCTGACGCAGCTTAGGCAGCACATTTAGAATAACGTAAGGAATCGAAAAAGTGATATGCGCCAATACCAGCGTCAAAAAGCCCATTTCAATTGGAATTCCCAGGCGATCACGCACAAAGACAAACAGCAGCATCAGCGAAACACCGGTAACAATCTCAGGATTGATAATTGGCATATAGGTAATGTTTAAAACCAACGATTTTACCCAGCGATTCATCGCGTTTATACCGATAGCCGCCAATGTGCCAATTATCGTCGCAATGACGGTTGAAATGATCGCTATAATCAGCGTGTTTGCCAACGAAGACAAAATCATCTCGTTAGTAAACATCTTTTTATACCAGTCAAGCGTAAAGCCTGTCCAAAGTGCACGCGATTTTGAGGAGTTAAACGAAAAAACAATCAGCACCGCAATTGGTGCATACAAAAAAGCCATTACCACGCCAAGATAACCGCGACCCAGCAAAGAATTGCTTTTTCTCATATAATCATGCCCTCCTTATCCTCTTCATTGAGCTGGTTGAGCATACTCATGCAGAACAAAATGAGGATCATCAGACCAAGCGAAATAGCAGCACCGAGGTTCGGGTTGTAAGCATTCCCCAGGAATTGCAGCTCGATGAGATCACCAATCATCATATTGGAGCCGCCACCCAGCATTCTGGAAATGATAAAGGTCGAAACTGCCGGAACAAACACCATGGTGATACCTGTCATAATGCCAGGCATCGACAGCGGCAGAACCACGCCGGAAAACACAGTGTAAGATGGTGCGCCAAGATCCTGTGCCGCCTCAATCAGGCTGTTATCGATTTTAGTCATAACCGAATAAAGCGGCAGAATCATAAATGGTAAATAGTTATAAACCATGCCCAAAACTACAGCACCTTGTGTATTGATCATGGCAAACGGGCCCACGCCGAACAAGCCCATGAGCTTATTGATGATGCCGGTATTCTCTAAAATGGTCATCCACGCGTAGGTGCGCAGCAAAAAATTCATCCACATCGGCAGCATCACCAGCAGCAGACAACTTTTCTGACGGCGGGGCTCCATGCGTGAAATCATATAGGAAAGTGGATAGGCAATAATCAAACAGATAATGGTAGCGATAAATGCCAGCCAAATTGAGCGGAATATAACCGCGACATATTCGTTGACCGCCGAAATATTGGCGAAGGTAAAAGTGCCGTTCTCAGTAGTGAATGCAAAATAGGTCACGAGCATCAACGGAACGACGGTGAAGACTACAATCCAGATTAGGTAAGGTACGGCGGTAATCCTACTGTTTTTCATTTCCGCCCTCCGTCACATCCGGGGCCACCTGGTCCTCCTCGCGATCCATAATGTGGATGTCGTTTGGCAGAATGTTCATACCAATCAGCTTGCCAGGCTCCGCCGCTAGCGTGTTGTGAATCAGCCAGCGCTTGCCCGCACCCTCAACAAGCATCTCATAATGTACGCCCTTGAAGGTGACCGACTGAACCACACCAGTCAGCATACCTTGTTCGGCATCGACAATCTTGATGTCCTCAGGGCGCACCACGACGTCGACAAGCTGGTCAGGGTCAAAGCCCACGTCAACGCATTCAAAGCTATTGCCGGCAAACTCAACGCAGTAATCGCGACGCATGATGCCGGAGATAATATTGCTTTCGCCAATAAAGTCGGCGACAAAGGCACTAATAGGTTCGTTATAGATATCCTGCGGCGTGCCAATCTGCAAAATGTTGCCGCTTTTCATCACAACCACGCGATCGCTCATCGTAAGTGCCTCTTCCTGGTCATGAGTAACATAGACAAACGTGATGCCGGTCGACTGTTGTATACGCTTTAACTCAATTTGCATCTCTTTGCGCAGCTTTAAATCCAGTGCACCCAGCGGTTCGTCAAGCAACAGGACACGGGGATGGTTTACAAGTGCGCGGGCAATAGCAACGCGTTGTTGCTGACCACCCGAAAGCTGGTTGATGTTTCGGCGCTCAAACCCCTTTAACCCCACAAGATCAAGCATTTCCTTAACTTTGGCGCGTCGCTCAGGTTGAGGCATCTTTTTGATTTTAAGACCAAACTCAACGTTTTCAAACACGTTCAGATGCGGGAACAACGCATAACGCTGAAAAACAGTGTTGACATGGCGCTTATAGGGCGGCAGGTCGTTAATTCTTACGCCATCAAAAAAAATATCACCCTCTGTAGCCTCGACGAAACCGCCGATGATTCGCAGTGTGGTGGTCTTACCACACCCCGAAGGCCCTAACAGCGTGATGAACTCCTTATCCCGAATTTCGAGGTTGATGCGGTTGAGAACCTGCTCCCCGTCGTACGAGACTGCGATGTCCCGAAGGACGATTAAATTATCCATGATCATTCCCCTTTGCGGTATTTAAGCCTTAATGACGTTCACTTAAGAAACCATCATCTGACCCCACAGCCCTTTTCATGCCGCCACCCGCAAAAGGTTTCCCTATCTCGCGCAGGAGAAAATCCCGGGCGAAATGTAAGTCAGCACATACGACACTGTGTTAAAAATAATGCATTAAAATACAATCCCTACTATATCATATCCATGATCTTTGTCAATAATTTACGTAAATTTCTTTGAATATTCTAATTTAAGTCGTTTTTTCTGGATAATCTTCGCTTTAGGTCGTTTTTATTCAGCTATGCTTTTGTTTACGATTGCCATACGCTGTAAAATACGTTATTAGAATATCGGATACTCATGCAATCCGTTCGCCCCTTTTCTAGAAAAAAGTTCTGCGCAGCAGGCACCGTTTTTGTCAAGTGCCAAAAGAGCACTTTATCCCTTTTCTGACCTAAGGACAATCGACAACCCATTAAGTGCTTTAATCCAAAACAGTACCTCTATTCAGACTGCTTATACGGTGTGTTAGTATTGCTATCGCAGTCGCAACAAGAAAATGGAATAGGCACGCTTTTTTACTGCTATGGTTTGGATAATTGCTTTGTCGATACTTTGCGGCGGCGGATGTATAATCATCCGCCGCCGCAAAGTATCGACAAAATTAATAATAAAATTGCAATTTATAAAAATAGGGATATTCCTTCATTAGTGTTGCAAGCGTTGTACGGTAGCTGGAGCCAGGATCGTTGATTAAAAAGCCCGATGTGGTTAGCGTACTACCACCGGTATACCCCTTAACCACTACCCAGTGCATACGGCCAGCCGAAGTTTTTACTCCGATAATGACCGGCTTTCCGATGCTAAGCTGCTGATACAGCACCGTAAGGTAATCAGAACCTATGTATTTTTGATAGTTACTTGGCCAATAAACATCGCCAGATGCATTATAAGAAAGCTTTTTAAGCATCGTTGCGGGTGTTACAGAACTGCTGCCCAGACGGTAGCTTTCTGTATCAGCCAGCGCCGCGGTAACACAGCCAATGGTGCTAAGTGTTTTACCCGAATTACCAACCTTTAATGATGCCCACCGGCTGTCATATTGCTTATAATCGGGAACTGACAGCGAAATCGCTTTATAAGTGGTAGCCGCAGCTACTTGAGTTGCTGCATAATCTGAAACATATGCACTGCTGACATAGCCAATTGAAGTTCCATTATAAAGGATTCGGCTCCAACCATTGTTTTCAGAAAGAATAACTAACCCTGTACCCTTTGGCAATAGCGCTGTTACCGAATATGATGCGCTACCTCCCGAACGAATATTTAGCGAACCACTTGAAGTAGCGACATAACCTGCGTGGCTTGAAGCAAGCTGTGTAATATAATTCGCGTGACAGTATCCAAACTTATTTGCTGAATACTCGACATACCACCATGAACCTGATTGTGATAGTAGCGTCACCGTGCTGCCTTTTGGCAGTGTCGCTACTATTGAAGATTCGGTAGAGGCTGTAGACCTGACCATCAGCGGACTGGATACAGTACTTACAACACCCGCTGTCGCCCCTGCACCAGCTGCTGAGGAAGTTACGGCAAATCCGGACAGTGTTGCAGCCAAGATTGCTGCCAGAAATAGTGTTTTTAGGTATTTAGTCAATGCTATTACCTTTCCTTTCCGTTATTTTAGTGCTATATTTGTCCCCCTTTCCAGTTCAATGCTACCATATTTGCAAACGTATTTCCGCAGTAAATATCTTCCCCTCGACGGTTTTAACACAATTTCCAATCATTTTTAAATCATCAAGGAAAATTCTGAAAAATGAACTTTTAAAAAATGGTAAACCTAAAAGTTACCCAGAATAAATGAAGAACATAAACAAATAATAATTGCAGACCCCAATAAAAGTGAGGTGAAAAACAATGGACAAATCTGCCAACAAAAATATTGGATGTACTGTTTCTCAGTGCGCACATCACTGCAAATCCGAAAACTTCTGTTCCCTGCCGCAGATTAATGTAGGCACACATGAGCCGAACCCAACTATGATTGAGTGTACCGATTGCAATTCCTTCAAGCTTCAATCATAAAATGGCAAATATTTTATAGTAAAAACGCTCCTATCGCAATGGCCATATTACTGGCTGCAATAGGAGCGTTTTGTTTATTTAGTAATATTAGCTCTTCTTGGGAGAGGGATTGGGCTTAACCTCCATCGTCATCTTATTGGTGGAGATTTCATTGGTGGGGAGCAGCTTCGCCATTACGACCATACGGTAATTGTCCTTATCAGCGGCATTATAAAGACCAGTGCAGGTAGAAAGGGTCAGGATTTTATCGTTCTCGTCTACCGGTACATCAATGATATATTCGCTTTTGGCTTTCGCCTCGCTGATAATATTTTTAAACTCGGGAGCGCTGGGGTTATTCTGGATGTAATTAAAGTCGACACGGGTGTAGAACACTGCAAACACCTGCCAAACCAGATCATCCTCGGCGGTTGAGAAATAGATATAGGGGTTGTTGCGAACAAAGTCGATATCCTTTGCATAATGGAACAGCTGCGAAAACTTTTTTCCGTCGGGATTATCTTTATAGTCGGAATGGCCATAGATAATGGTGTTCTTGCTCAGGTTATCACGGGTACCCAGTTTGCAACGGAAATCAGCAAAATAGCAGCCGAAAATTGAATACTGCTTATCTTCAGTCAGGCGCAGGTAATACTCGTTATCCTTACCCTGAAGTACCGCGTCATCAATTTCAGTGTTGGGAATATAAAGCCAGCCCTTGGTATCCGCATTACGTTTAACGCCTTCGTCAATCTTCTCAATCTGGAAAACCCGCACCACGTCGCCGTCATCCTCTTCTTCTGTGGAGGACGAACTGGTTGGTTCAGAGGACTGATCGGACGAAGAAGACGGCTTCTTTCCGCAGCCGGTAAATGTAAGTGCCATTGCCAGCACTAACATGAGAGCTATCAGTTTTGTGGAAAACATTTTGTTCATCTGTAATTCCTCATTTTCTCTTTTAGATTTGTTAAGGTACTTGTCCCACATCAAAACACTACACAATAGTTTAATAAAAAGCCGGTTGCCTGTCAAGTAAAACAAACGTCGTAAAAGATAAAAGTCATAGCAAAATGCGACGGTTCATGTTATGATAGTACAACACAGTCACCCATTCAAGTAAGGCGGTCTTCGTCCAATTTCGGCTCCGAAAAGCGCTTAAAGAAAGGACCTATGGGAAATGAAGTTGCTCTCAATTGTGTTAGGAGGCCTGTTTTTATCCTTATCACTGCTGTCCTTTGCGATGTGCGCCATAGACAAAAGCGCAGCCCGACACGAGAAACGACGCATACCCGAAAAACATTTCTTTTTGTTAGCACTGTGCGGCGGCGGCGCGGGACTTTGGTGCGGTATGCTCTGCTTCCGCCACAAAACAAAGCACTGGTATTTTTGGGTCGTCGCCGTTTTGTCAACGCTTGTACAGATGTCTCTATTGGTCTGGATGGCGCTTAAAGTCGGCGGTACGATATAAATGTGGGAAATATGGCTGCATTATATTGCAGCTCCCAAAAAATTAACAATAAATACATAATTTGAGTTGAATTCACATCACATTAATACTTTTGGAGGATTCATGCGTTACAAAACTATTCTGTTTGATGCGGACGGAACGCTGCTGGATTTTTCCGCTGCACAAAATCAGGCGTTTTTAATGAGTTGCGCCCAGTTTCAAATAGCTGACGGTCAGTTAATGCTCAAGCAATACGACAAGATTAATCAAGCTTTGTGGGAACAATTGGAACGAAAGGAAATTACCCGTACGCAACTTATTAAAACGCGTTTTAAACTGTTTTTTGAGCAAATGGGAATAGCAGGTATTGACCCAACTGACTTTGGGCGCCACTATGCTCAGGGTCTTGCGCAAGGCTTTAACTTGATTGAAGGAGCCATCTCGGTGCTCCGGTCTCTTCAGCCATATTTTCAATTAGCCGTCATCACAAACGGCATTACTGAGATACAAAAAAGCCGTCTGGCTGGCGCCGGTCTTGATCATTACTTTTCAAACATTATTATCTCTGAAGAAATTGGCTTCTCTAAGCCTGACTCGGCTTTTTTTGAGCAGGCCCTTTTACGTTGTGGGATAGCGGATTTTACTCAAGCACTAGTTGTGGGCGATTCTCTTTCCGCAGATATTGCGGGTGGAAACAGTTATGGCCTTGATACCTGCTGGTATAATCCTCAGCGAGCGCCTATACCGGAGGCCCCAAAGCCAACCTATACTATTGAAAACCTGTATGCACTGCTTTCGTTACTTAAAACTCCTGCTCATCTCTAAGAAATTCATCACTTCATCTACCGGTGTATTCTTGATATGAGGTGCATTATTTGGTTGAACACTTTAAGAACAACGGTTAAAAAAATGAGGCATTTAAATGATACATAACAAACTTTCCACCTCTCCGCTGCTGCCAAGTATGCTGCTGCTTTCGGTGGCATTTATCTGGGGCGGCGGCTTTATTTTTACGAATATAGCGGTTCAATGTGGCATTTCCCCTGCGCTGCTGCTTACATTGCGTTTCTTTATACCTGCAGTGATCATGGCTGCCTTGTTCAGCAAAGAATTGGCCGTTTCAAGCCTTAAAGACTTGAAATTTGGTCTGATTGCAGGTACGATATTATTCGTTGCATTTTTCTGCCAGACTTACGGTATTAAATTCACCACACCTGCCAACAATGCCTTTCTAACCGCCACTAACGTCATTATGGTTCCATTTTTAAGCTTGGTGCTATTTAAACAGAAACCGGGATTACGCTCAACTGTGAGCGCTTTTATCTGTTTTATTGGTGCTGCTGTGCTGTCGTGGTCCCCGGGGGTAGGTATTACTTTTAATATCGGTGACTGGCTATCGTTGCTGTGCGCATTTTTATTTGCCTGCCATTATGCCTACCTTGGAATTTCCGCAAAACAAATACGCAGCGCGGCAGTCTTAAGCTTTTTCCAACTGGCTGTAGTATCTGCCCTCTCGCTGGTGACATTTCTAATTTTTGAACGACCAATGTTTTCAGTGCCTGCGTTAAAATCAGGTATAGGTGCCATTTTGTATCTTGCACTTTTTTCGACCGGTTATTGCTATTTTGTCCAAAGCTGGGCACAGCGTCGTTTTTCTGCCTCGGGCACTGCAATCATCCTTTCCACCGAGGGACTGTTCGGAAGCCTGCTTTCGGTACTGTGGGGCTTCGATAAGCCCACCATCATGTTACTGGCAGGCGGCAGCATCATTTTAATTTCAGTTATTTTGGTACAATTGGATTTCGAAGAAATAAAACGCCTGTTAAATAAAGGGCGCAAGCCGAATGATTAAAAATACAGGTTTTGAAAGGGAGTAAATGGTTTTGAATGTTTATTTGGACATGTTCTGGGCCTTTTTCTGCATTGGAGGCCTAACTTTTGGCGGCGGTTATGCTATGCTTCCTATGCTGGAACGTGAAATTGTTGATCGTCGGCATTGGGCAACTTCCGAGGAACTGCTCGATTTTTACGCCGTGGGACAATGTACGCCCGGCGTCATCGCCGTCAACGTTGCAACGCTAATCGGCTTTCAGAGAAAACGTTATCTGGGTGCTCTTTTCTGTACTGCCGGCGTTGTTGCACCGTCATTTATCATTATAAGTTTAATCGCAGGGGCACTTAAAACCGTCGCGGGTAACGAAATTGTTGCCCACGCCTTCGGTGGAATCCGGGTGGCAGTCTGCGTATTGGTTATTGCAGCGGTCATTAAGCTATTCAAACCGAGTGTAAAAGATAAACTGACTGCATTTATTTTTGTTGCCACTTTCGCCATCATGGTCTTGATTGATATTTCGCCTATCTCCATTGTTGTCATTGCTGGCCTCCTCGGCTATTTGTCAAAACGATTGGCTCGAAAGGGAGGCGATAAAGCATGACCTATTTGCTTTTATTTATTGAATTTTTTAAAACTGGCCTATTTGCCATCGGTGGCGGGCTGGCAACCCTGCCCTTTTTGTTTGATATCGCCGACCGGTATCCCTGGTTTGACCGTCCCATGTTGATGAACATGATTGCGGTTGCAGAATCGACACCCGGACCTATCGGCGTCAACGTTGCAACCTATGCTGGTTTTACCTCTGCTGGTCTATTAGGCGGCCTTATCGCCACCTTTGCTCTCGTGCTTCCGTCTTATATCGTAATTGTCATCATTGCGCAATTTCTTGCTAAATTTTCGAGCAACCCTGTTGTCAAATCGGTGTTCTACGGCATACGTCCTGCTGCTACTGGCATGATCGCCGCCGCAGGTTTTGCAGTACTGCGCACCACACTGTTATACACTGACCGTTTTGCGGGTCTCGATAGTCTCTTATCAGTATTAAATATTCCTGCTATAATATTGTTCACGGTACTCTATTATCTTTATATCCGCTTCAATAAACACCCAATTTTTTATATCGCAGGTGCAGCAGCTATCGGTATAATTTTTAAGCTATAACATTTAAATTTATAAGCAAATAGATTCTCCGCTTAACAGGCGGAGAATCTTATTTGTTTTTAAGCAGTTTATCCATCCGCGAATTGGTTTTGACGTTGCCATCCGGCATCACCCATAGTGCGGCAAGCCTTTCACGCTCAGCCATGGTAAAGCTTTGTGGCCAGTCTGCCAGGAACAGCGCTGTGGAAAACAAATCCGCCTCCCCCGCATCGCCGCAGGCAACCGTAACGCTACGATAATATTGCGCAGGATATAGTGTTTTTGGATCAATCAAGTGATGATACCTTTGATCCTGATACCAGAAAAAGCGCTGATAATCCCCGCTGGTTGCTACCGCCATATCGTTGATGGACAAAGTTCCCAACGTGTCATCATCCCCCAAAAGTGCCACGTTTGGATTTTGTACCCCAATGCGCCAGCAAGTTTTCCCTACGGGTGGAGAAAATACACGGATATTCCCGCCGCTTGAAATCGCAAGGCGGGTTAGGCCATTTGCAGCCAGCTCTTGACCCACAATTTCGGTGGTGTAACCTTTTGCAACCGCACCGACGTCTAACAATACATCATTTGAAAGAAGTGTGGCGCTTTGGTTTTTTTCATCTAGTTGCAGCATAGTTATTCCGGTGTTTTTTGCCGCCTTTTGCAGCGCTTTAAGTTCGGGCGGCGTGCCTGGCCCGTTCTGGGCGTAAACAATTTGTTTACGCCACAGCTCGGTCACTGCGCCAAAGGTTGGCACCACTAAAAAATCCGTCTTTGTAGCGCCATCTTGCGCAAATGAGAGCAGATTAAAAAGCGCTTTTGAAACGTGAACCTGGCCCTGACCAGCAGATCGATTGAGTGTGGCCAGATTGACAATTGTGCCCGGTTCTAAAAACCTGTCATAATCGAGGCTCAACTCGGAGAACCTAGCTATAGCAGCTCTGGTCAGTGTATCAAACTGCTGTCTGGATTCTGCGTTTGCAGTGATCGTTATCATAGAATCAAAGGCGCCCCAAAAGGTTACAGTGTATCGCTGGCTGCGTTCAGGCCGAGTTAATAACATTGAAATAATTACTAATATAAATAAAATTCGTTTCATAACACACCTTCATCCGCTCTCCAATTGTAGCTTTCCCATGCCAGAGATTTTTATAGAAGAAAACTTCCGGCAAAAGAAATGCTAAAAACAAATAACAGGAGGATATGTGATGAAACGTTTATCTATCTTGGCAGCAGTGGTAGCATGCTGCCTCTTGCAAACATCGTGCACTACACCATCAAAAGGCAGTAGTTCTACTTCCAGCGGCTCGGTTAGTGGCTCAGTAAGCAGTTCAACCAGTAGTCAGCCGTCATCTTCTTCCGCTGGTTCAAATGCAGGCGGCAATGTACGGGTTGGTTTAGGCATTGTTTCTACCACGTCAGAATCCAGCGCTGCCAGCTCCACGGCCGCCGGTAACGCCAAATTTGACGCAGCAGCTTGTGCAGTCAGCGTAGATGCCGACGGTAAAATTTTGGACATCAAGTTCGATACAATGCAAGCCGATGTCGGATTTGATATCAGTGGTGCGCTGACCGGCGATATTAAGACCGAACTAAAAACTAAAAAAGAACTTGGAGATGCCTATGGCATGAAACAAGCATCCGGAATCAAAAAGGAATGGTATGAGCAGATTGCAGCCCTTGAAGACTGGATGCGTGGAAAAACCGTTGATGATGTCTTAGCTATGAAGGTCACCGAAGGTGACAATAACAAAAAAGATGTTCCGGATGAAGCCGATCTTAAAACATCGGTAACTATTTCGGTTACTGACCAGCTCCGAGCGCTTGAAAAAGCATATGCCAATGCAAAATAACAACTGAAAAAATATAAAATCCTCCGAGAAGCAGGTTGCTTCGCGGAGGATTTTATAAAACCAATTAAGCAATAAGTGCATAGCGAACAATAAACAGTATACCCAAAACCGTGAGCGTAGGATTGAGATCCTTTGCTTTTCCCGTGATAACCTTGATGATCACATAGCTCATGATGCCAAACGCAATACCGTTGGAAATGCCATAGGTCAGCGGCATCATCACCATTGTCAAAAACGCAGGAATCGCCTCAGTAGGATCACTAAAATCAAGACTTTTCAGCGCCGAGCCAATCATCAGCACACCAACATAAATAAGCGCCGGAGCAGCGGCCGCCAGAGGAATGATGCTAATAAACGGTGCCAGCAGCAGCGACACCAAAAACATCAGCGCAGTAACCACCGACGCTAAGCCAGTACGTCCACCCTCGGCAACACCCGAGCCAGATTCCACAAAGGTAGTGACAGTGGAGGTACCAAAAAATGCGCCCGCCATAGTTGCAATTGAGTCAGAAAGCAGCGCCTGACGCATATTCTTGACTTCGCCCTTTTCGTCAAGCATACCAGCACCTTGCGCTGTACCCACCAGTGTTCCAATTGTATCAAACATATCGATTAGAGAGATAGAAATAACTACAATAAATATTTTTGAGAAGACCGCCAATGCACTTTTGCCTGCAAACATAGTACCAAAGCCAGTGATCATAGCGCCAAGCGAGAACTCGGCATACTCAGCAAACATTGCCCCATGGTTGACAGAAAGTGTCTCTGGGATAACCGTTACGCCAAGCGGAATGCCCACCAGCGTTGCCACCAGGATAGCGATAACCATGCCACCTTTGATTTTTTTGGAATTGCAAAATCCAATAATCAACAAACCGACAATAGTCACCAGCGCATAGCGCGCACCGGCTCCTGCAGAAAAATCGGAAAAATTGACAATGCCAACTAACGTCGCATCATTATTAATAATAATGCCACCGTTGACAAGCCCGATAAATGCGATAAAAAGCCCTATGCCGACCGAAATGGCCACCTTGAGATTATGTGGTAGTGCACGAACAATGGCCTCGCGCAAGCCAAAAAGTGAGATGACAAAAAACAAAACACCCGATATAAAAACAATTGCTAAACCCTCAGCATAGGAATAGCCCATTTCCAACATAATGGTGTAAGCAAAGGTAGCGTTAAGCCCAAGACCCGGTGCCAATGCAAAAGGTAGATTAGCCAATAGCGCCATCAGCATGGTGCCGACAAAAGCACCCAGACAGGTAGCAATAAACACACCAGTTTGAAGACGTGCTGCCAGTGTTGCGTCACCAATGATGTACGCAGGATCAGCGAGAGTTTTAGGATTGCTTGCCAAGATATAAGCCATCGCCATAAAAGTGGTCAATCCCGCCAGAATTTCAGTTTTGACGTTGGTCTTATTCGCTGAGAGTTTAAACTTTTTTTCGAGAAAGGTTTCCATGGAGTACCTCCGTATGCATATTTTGCTGAGAAGCAAATAACAGTATAGCCTATGATTATTAAAAAAGCAACAAAGTTAGTCTTAATACGACACATATACGACATTATACATTAATAATATCATGCGCATCGAGCAACGATATCATGCGCTTTATAAGATGTGTCGACCCAAGTTCACAGAAGCCTGTTTGTTTTGGCGTAGCAATCTGGTGCTCTAAAAGTTTGGTATCATCCTATAACACCATCGCTACATAAGCCAACCGCTCAAAAGGCATAAATAGCCACCCGAAAGCATATGCTTTCGGGTGGCTTTAATCTAGCTGTTTCGACGCTTACTGATTAGGCTCGGTGGTTAGTTCTTTAATGGAGGTTACCATGCCAGCCAACGACTGAATCTGTGACGGAATGATAATCTTAGTGGCCTTGCCGTCGGCAGCCTTAGCAAACGCTTCAAGACTCTTAATGGCAATAACCTGCTCGGTGGGTGACGCGGCGTTGAGCAGCTTAATAGAGTCAGCCAGCGCCTTTTGCACCATCAGCACAGCCTCGGCCTCACCCTGAGCCTCGCGAATCTTCTGCTCGCGAACAGCATCGGCATGTAGAATAGCGGCTTCTTTTTCTGCCTGCGCTCGCAAAATCTGAGACTCCTTGTCACCTTCAGCGACCAGTATCTTACTTGCCTTTTCACCCTCTGAACGCAGAATGTTCTCACGCTTCTGACGCTCGGCCTTCATCTGCTTTTCCATGGCGTCCTGAATTTCCGCAGGGGGAATAATATTCTTCAGCTCGACGCGGTTGACCTTGATGCCCCACTTATCAGTAGCGGTGTCAAGAATGGCCGTGATGCGGGTATTAATAATATCACGCGAGGTCAGCGTGTGGTCGAGCTCCATATCGCCGATGATATTTCTCAGTGTCGTAGCAGTAAGGTTTTCAATTGCCGAAAGTGGACGCTCTACACCGTAGGCATAAAGCTTGGCATCGGTAATCTGAAAGAATACGACGGTGTCGATCTGCATGGTGACATTATCCTTGGTGATAACGGGCTGCGGCTTAAAATCAACGACCTGTTCTTTAATCGATACTTTTTTAGCAATGCGGTCAAAAAACGGCACCTTGATGTGCAGACCGGTTTCCCAAGTCATGTGATAGGCGCCGAGGCGTTCAATGACATAAACCGTAGCCTGCGGCACAATGCGCACGCAGTTGGCGATAGTGTAAAGCGCCACGACAATGATGATGAGCAGCATAATAGTTCCAATGATAGGTGGCATAAAATTCCCTCCAACTTATTTTTGGTTTGTATTAAATCCCATATTTTAGCACCGCGTAATATGAACAGTATGCCATAAAAAGCGCGGCAACACAAGACCGTACTAAATTGCCTCAGCTGTTATGCAAGAATCTGAGCGCGTTAGGCAGCATCTCTGCCCTACCTATTGTATTGTGTCATATAACAGCGGAAAGCGGGTGCCCTAACAGATTACTTTCTTCTTCCGTTTAAAGCCAACGCTAAAATAAAACCGATGGCTATTGCTAAAAAAGCGCCGCAGAGTAACAGAATGAGTGATATATTCGTAGCAACCATTTTTTCTCCTTTAAACAACCCGTTCTACAATAACCTTAACGCCCTCAATCTCTTTGATGAGTACGTTTTCTTTTTCAGCAATCGGCGAACCGTCATCCGAACGCGCGGCCCAGTCCAGACCGTTGACCAAAACGCGGCCCTCGCCCGCAATATTGTTAATGGGCTGGGTCACCACGCCGATCATGCCGATTATGCGGTCGGCATTTGTGCTAATTTTTTTGACCTTAAGCACATTTATTGCAATCGGCCTTGTGAACGCCAACGTGACAAGGCTCACCGCCAAAAACACAATCAGCTGCATCCAAAACGGAAGGCCCATAGCGGCTGGAATAATCGTAACAAACGCACCCAACGCAAACCAGATGGCAACCAGATCAATCGTTGCGGCCTCAATGGCTCCCAGCGCTACCGCGATAAGCAACCAAGTAAGGGGCATAAACCGGGAAAGCGTTATTAGAATCCCCATCATATAATTCTCCTTCACCTCATAATAGCGTTACCGCAGTACTGTTTTGGGCCAAAACCTGATGGGCATACCGGGCAAGCTCGGTAACCCGGTCAGCTTCCGCCTGCAGCACCTGCCGCCCGGCATATGTAATAGAATAAACCTTGCGACGATCCACCTCTTTTACTACCTCAATTAGGCCATCCTGTTCCATTTTGTACAAAATTGTATAAACAGTTGAAGGCCCAAGACTGACCCTTCCACGCGACTGCTCTAGCACCATCTGCATGATGCCGTATCCGTGACGAGGTTCAGTAAGGCATAAAAGCAGTAAAAAGCTCTGCTCGCTCATGGGCAGATAGTCAGAAATCAATTTTTGTGTCATCTCGTCCATGAAAAGTCCCTCCTGCAATTAGCATTAAGTATATCAGGTAGCGATATAATTTTAATCCAATATATCACCAAGCGATATACTTGTCAATGCATTATTAAGGGCATTCATTAATATCCATTATACCCAAATTTTTTGGCTGCCATTAAAAATGTAGGCGTCTCAACATGATAACGTTGACCCAAACGTACAGGCTCAAAAATAAGGCCATCAATCTCGCTGCTCTTCCCTTTCTGGAGATCTTTTTGTAAGGAGGCCGTCGTGTCGGGGGCTGCCGTGTCCAACATACGCAGGTTTTTTGCTACAATATCTTCTTCAAAAGGGATGCCCATCGCTTTCGAAAGCGCATCTATTTCCCTCGACAGGTTGATAAATGTCTGACGCATCTCAGGAGTTGAGGAGACAACACCGGTTGTGGCATCGTAATAAGCCCCCGCTGTAGCCATTGCGCTAATGAGTGCGTACTTCTGGAAACATTTTCGGCGTATATCACAGGTGAGATCAGGACGTATTTGACTGTTTTCCAATTCTTTTGCAATCTGTTCAAGCTCGGGGTCAATATGGCCATCCCGCTCGCCAAAAACGACAGTGAACAGCTTACCACCCTGTGTAATCTCGCCAGGAGCCGACACATAAGACGTAATGTAGATACAGCCGTCGAGCACATGCAAATTAGGCAAACGTTGCTGAAGCACTTCACCGGTGCCGAATATATTAAGAATCGGGATGATGACCGTTTTTTCATTGGCACAACGGCTTAAAAGCGCTGTAGCATCGTCCAGAGAATAGCCCTTGACGCAGACAAAAACCACATCGGGTGTATCATTATAGTCTTCGGCGGTGCAGGCTTTTAGGGCCTTTACACAAAACTCACCTTTGATACCAGACTTAACGACCAATCCTTTCTCCTTCATAGCTGCCAGGTGCGCACCACGCGCGATGAATGTGACATCGTAGCCTGCTGCCGCAAGAAAACCGCCAACTGCGCCGCCGGTTCCTCCTGTGCCGATAATTAGATACTTCATAATGTTATCTCCTTTTCCCTTATTTATTGCGCCTTATCCTTCTCAGCCGTTTTTAATACTGACGAAAAATTTTCAGGAACAGCGTCGTTGCCGGTCAACACCGAAACAAGGCCACCTGATGTCAACATAAAAATCAGTTCCGCCATTTTCTCGAATGAGATATCGCAACCGTTTTGAAACCATCGCATTGTCAACCCTACGTGGGCGTTCATAATATACTCCACTACATATTCAAATATGTCGGGTTCCATATCGGCCTCGCTCAGACGAATACGCAACCTGTCCCGCATCTGCTGTAATATGCGGTGGGCAAACTTAACATCGCCGTTTTCACCTAACAACCGCACCAGTCGTTTCTTATTCTTTTCAAGAAACGACCCCATGAACCGCACAGATTCTGTCATTTGCTCCTTATTGCAAACATATTTGCAGCGTTCGAATTCTTCTTCCAACAATTGATAAATTTCATCTTCAGTTTGTTCAAGGACATTATATACATCTTTATAATAGGTATAAAATGTGCTGCGGTTAAACCCCGCAAGCTCAGTTATTTCCCGAACAGTTATCTGGTCATATGGTTTTTGATAATATAACGTCCAAAAAGCATCCGTCAGCTTTTCTTTTGTTAGAAGTGTTTGTTCATCTCGTTTTTTCATAACGCATTCTCCATCTAGAAATTGCCCGACACAATGTCGTGATTTGTTGATTGACTATTTGAAAATTTTGCCTCATAATATATCTCATTGTATCACAACAATGTGTTGGATTAAAGTTAGTAAAACAATTTTAGTATGATCTAAGTTAACTATATCTACTAAATAAGTGTGTATATTTTGATGTTGTTCAAGCTTTATCCATATCCTTGTTTTATACTAGCTTTAGGTATTTTTTGGATACTTTTGGAGGTATTTATGAAAGCGAAAAAAACATTAACAAACAAGGCGATATCCGTCGTTTGCGCCTCCCTTGCACTATTGGGCTTGGTCGGTTGCAACAACAGCACAGTCGCAGTCAGCGAAGCTCCAGCAATAAGCGTACATACCCAAACACCCGTTCGGGATAGCATCGCACAAAAATCTGATTTTACCGGGCGCGTGATGCCCGATGACTCGGTTTCTGTGTACGGCAAGGCTTCCGGCACGGTGCTGAAAACCTATTTTGAGGTTGGCGACACTGTTAAAGAAGGTCAGCTTTTGTATGAACTGGATCCTAAAGATTATCAAATATCACTTGAGCAGGCAAAGCTCAATTATGAGCTGACGCTTAACGGCATCGACTCGGCTGAAAAAGGTTCAGGCAATGAGCTGACGGAACTCCAGTACCAGACAGCCATAACAAACGCGCAAAATGCATATGAATCGGCGCGTGCTGCTCTCGAGCTGCAGGTTGATGACGATTTCAGTATGAGTGCATACAAGAAGGCGCGAAAAAAGTATAAGGATGCAAAGGATACATGGGATAAAAATCCTACTGATGAGAATTACTCTGCATTGTTGGCTGCAGAGAAGGACTATAACATTGAGTTGGATCAATATGGAAATCGAACCAAGTATAACAGCTATTATGTCGGATTTGAGACCGCCTATGACAACTACGAAGCTGCACTGAAGCAATACGACATTTATAAAGGCATCACCACTGGCGAAAATGATACCTCCTATGATCTGCAGCGCCAGCAAGCTAAACTGGCCTACGAATCAGCGCAGCAGACAATGGATAATCTCAAGGTTTATGCACCCATTGGCGGCGTGATCGAACAGAAAAACGTCACCATCAACGGGCAGTATGCCCCTAATAGTGCGGGCTACGTGGTTTCCAACAAAGAGGTCCTAGTGGTGAACTTCTCCGTTGCAGCTGACACGGCCGCAGCGATGACAGTCGGTGATGAAGTAACGGTAGAATATAGCCGAAGCAGTTATCAGGCCAAAATCACCGAAATTGGCACGATGATTGACGCCAACAGTGGCCTATTTCCTATAAAGGCTCAGCTTCTTGACGAGGCCAACATCCTTTCCGGTGTTTCGGTAAAGCTCACCGCTATGACAGCAAAATCGCAAAACGCTATTATCATTCCGCAGTCGGCAGTTTATTACGACAACGGCTCTGCCTATGTTTACACTGTGTCTGATAGTGTTGCAGTTAAAACCCCCGTTGAAATCGGTATTATTTCCGGTGACAAGGCGGAGGTTCTCTCCGGGATTGACGATACCGCGCTGGTCATCACCACCTGGAATCCTAATCTGAACGACGGCGTAACCGTTGAAGTCAGCGAGGAGGTTTAACATTTGACCGGTTTAACAAAAGCAGCTCTAAAGCGTCCAGTTTCAGTTTGCATCATCGTACTGGCGCTGCTCATTTTTGGTTCTAGCACCATTTTTTCTACCCCGTTGGAGTTGATGCCCGAAATTGAAATGCCAATGCTGATCGTATATACACCCTACCCTGGCGCATCGCCTCAAGATGTTGAAAATCAGATCACGTCCTACATAGAAGATGCCTCCTCCACCTTAAGCGGCGTCAAGAACATAGAATCGATGTCGATGGAAAATGCTTCGGCTGTTTTTCTGGAGTTAGAATATGGCACAAACATGGATGAAGCGCATTCCGATCTTAAAAACAACATCGATATGTACCGCAATCAACTACCTGAAGATGCGCAGGACCCCATTGTATTTGAGATGAACATGGATATGATGCCGGTTGTCACGGTTTCGGCTGTTGCCACAGGTGACGTAGACCTCAAATACTATATTGAAGAAGAGATTAAGCCCGAGATTGAAAAGCTGGGCGGCGTCGCCTCTGTGGACATATCGGGCGGCTCAGCCGACTATATTAAGATTCAGCTCAAGCGCGAAAAGATGGCGCAGTATGGGCTGACGATGAGCAGTCTTTCGAGTATTGTAGGCATGGCGGACTTTTCTCTGCCTGCTGGCAGCATTGAACAGAGCAATCTTGACCTGACGCTGCGCGGTGGTGTCAGTTACAACACCGCCGAAGATCTGCGTCATCTTCCCATTACGCTCAGAAGCGGTGACACCATTCATCTGTCAGATGTTGCTGACGTTTACCAGGCCAAGGAAAAACAGAATTCTCTGAGTTATTATAATGGTCTTGAAAATGTTACATTGAGTATTTCAAAACGCCAAAGCGCGTCGACCGTCGCTATGGCCAATTCGGTAAAGAAAGTCGTCAAGGAAATCAATAATTCAAACAAGGGAATTAAGCTTGAGGTCATTGATGATGCAAGTGAGCGCATTGTCTCAGCCATTATCGCCGTTGTAGAAACTCTATTGCTCGGCGTTGTGCTGGCCATGTTTGTTCTATTCATCTTTTTGGGTGACTGGCGCGCATCGGTCATTGTTGGTTCCTCCATACCGCTTTCTTTATTGGTAACAATGCTGGCCATGAGCGCCATGGGCTTCTCGTTTAACATGTTATCGCTAGGCGGCTTGGTTATTGGTGTCGGTATGATGGTGGATAACTCCATCGTTGTTATCGAGAGCTGCTTCAGACTAAAATGCGGAACCGAATCCTATCACTCAGCGGCGTTAGAGGGCACAAAAGTGGTAGCAAGTTCCATTATTGCCTCCACCGCTACAACCGTGGTCGTGTTTTTGCCCATCGCGTTTGTCAAGGGCCTTTCGGGCCAGTTATTTGGGCAGCTATGCTTTACAATCGTGTTTTCACTTATCGCATCACTTATTTCCGCGCTCACCATTGTTCCATTGGTGTTCTATCGGCTTAAGCCCGTCGAAAAGGACAGCAACTTCATGATGCGGTTTATGGATAAACTCTCCGCCTCGTATGCCGTCTTTTTGCCCAAAACCTTCCGCCGCAAAAAAACGGTAGTGCTCGTTGCAGTCGTTCTCTTAGTTGCCTCGTTTGCACTGGTTCCCTTTATTGGAATGGAACTGTTGCCTGAAACTGACGACGGCATTGTCACCATTGGGCTTAATGTGCGCCCCGGCACAAACCTTGACCGCGTCGGCGAGTTACTCGCTCCCCTCGAAGAAATGGTTACAAGCCATCCGGATGTCGACCATTACTCGATGGTTTCAGGCACTACGGGCATGTCAACACTGATGGGTAATACTTCTGACGCTTCGATCACCGCCTATCTGAAAAAGGGCCGCAAAACCCAAACTAAGGATCTGGTTGACCAGTGGCGCAAAGAAATTGGCAACCCCGTTGACTGCGATATCAGCGTATCCTCCTCAAGCCAGACGGCCCAGATGACCGGCGGCACCGATATTTCGTTGTATATACAGTCTACTGATTATGAAAGTCTGCAAAAGGGTGCCCTCCAACTTGAGGATATGATGCGGCAAAATCCGCACATTCTGCGCGTTAACTCCACCGTCGGCACTGGTAACCCACAAGCCGAGATTAAAATCGACCCGGTCAAAGCCAGCGCGCGCGGTCTGGTACCAAAGCAGGTTATGGGTGAGATTTACACCATTATGCAGGGCAGCAAAGCCTGCGATATCATGAACAACGGCCGCGAATATGAGGTTCGGGTGGAATATCCCGAAGACAGCTTTGAAACGGTAAACGATCTTGTCTCACTCACATTGCAAAATGCTGCTGGCATGCCTGTACCGCTGCTGGATATTGCGTCGATCGAATACTCCAACAGTCCATTGAGTATTTCGCGCCAGAACGGCCGTTACATCATCACCGTTAAAGGCCAGCCAGCTTCTGATGCACCTAAGACACTTTCAAAGACACTGAAAGCGCAAGCTGAGGGTCTGGCTTTCCCTAACGGGGTCGAGTTAACTGAAACCAACGACTCTGAACGCATGATGGAAGAGTTCACTGTACTAATTCAGGCGATTGTCACTGCAATTTTGCTGGTGTTCATGGTAATGGCGATGCAGTTTGAATCGGCGGTGTTTTCCATTGTCGTTATGATTTCTATTCCTTTTGCGCTTATCGGTTCATTTTTAGGCTTGTATGCATTTAACAGCACTATTAGTATGCCATCGCTACTCGGCTTTTTGATGTTGTCCGGTATCGTGGTTAACAATGGTATTCTGTTTATCGACACGGCCAATAGTATGCGCCAAGAGCGTGGCCTCTCCGCGGAGGATGCACTCCTCACCTCCGGTATGCTGCGTATGCGCCCGATTTTCATGACTACGTTAACCACCGTGCTTGCCATGATACCGATGGCAATCGGCATTGGCGGCAACGCAAAGCTGATGCGCGGTATGGCACTGGTTATCATCGGTGGCCTGGTAACGTCCACCATACTAACGCTGCTACTGCTTCCCACCTTTTACCTGCTTTTTGACAAACAGGAGCGACTGCGCAAAAAGCAACTTAAAAAGGAAAAGAAAGAAGCAAAGAAGGCCGCCAAAAAAACTGCATTAGAAGGCGGTTCAAACTAAGGTTAAAAATCCGTTAGGCACATATCTAAAACACCCCGCAGACAGGGCGCAAATAGCGCCGACTCTGCGGGGTGTTTTCTTGTCTTTATATTCTTGTTTTAGGGGTATTTTATGTAAACCACTGACCATCCAAGTGCACATTGTAGGCCTATACAAATGATTATAACAGCTTTTCCATGCAAACTGAATCTGTCATATGCTTATATTGTCCATAATTGGGTACCACACGATAACCGGTTCTTCTATACAACTGCATAGCGAAAATCAAAGGCTCTCCCGATTCTAATATTAATTTATGAAACCCTTTTTCTTTTGCACATTGCTCTAATAACGCCATTATATTTTTGGCAATGCCTCTACCCCTGTATTCGCTTTTGACAAACACCCGCTTAACCTCACCAACAGTTTCATCGTAATGCTTTAATCCGGCACAGCCAACAGGGAAATGCCCATCATAAGCGATAATGACATCGCACACGTCATCCAATTGGTTATAAGGAATATATTGCGCGCGGTTATCTTCCCCACCCGCCACCCGGTTTAGGAAATCATCCAATTCGCGGCACAAGGCGATGAAGTCCTGATTGTGGTTATCGCTGTTTTCATAGCGCATCGTATTATCCTCTTTCCACAGCGACCGCACCAAATTTATTTCGACCCGGCACTTGATCATTTGAACTGCGTTTTCCGCGGGTTCACACCAACTTGTCTGAATCGTCCCCTGCCTTCAGCGACTTGATGGCGTGGCTCATATGTATAGCCATTGCATTGCGTGCCATGGCGGCATCTCGGCATGAAAGGGCTTCCATAATCAGTGCGTGGTCCTGCAAAGTGCTTTTTGCAAACAGCTCGTCAGTACCCATCCGGACAAGGGCATCGCTCACTGCGCGGTAGATCATCGGCACAAGGTGCACCATAAACTCGTTGTGCGAGGCCGCGGCAATCGCTTGGTGAAATTGCTCATCTGCGGGGGTTCTGCCCGCTCGCTCATTGATGCATTCAGCCACCTGTTGCCCCAGGGCAAGAATCACCTCGATCTCCTCGTCGCCGGCACGCTCACAGGCCATAGCCACCGCCTCAGTCTCAACAACACGTCGCAACTCAAACAGATCCATCAGCTTCATGCGCAGTCTTCCCAAATCGCCAAACTGAATATCACGGTAATGCTTTACCTCTTTTGACACAAAGGTTCCCCGCCCATGTGATACTTCGAGTACCCCCTGCGTCACCAATGAACGTATAGCCTCGCGCAGCGTCGCACGGCTGACACCAAACTCACTGGAAAGATCATTTTCATTAGGTAACTTATCACCTGGCGCATACTTTTTCAATGTGACAATCTGTTCGTAGATTGCGTCGGAAATTCTCTCAGAAAGACTTGTTTTAACTCGCATATATTTTAAGACCCCATTCATCAGCTGTAAAACAACTGTTTAATTAATATATTTAAAAACTTGTCTAAATTTTATACCTCACACATAGGATTGTCAAGGAACCAAATGCAACATGATTACCAATTATAATATATTACGTTTAAGCATTATAGCAATTTTGCTAAAACTCATTGACATTCACTTTCAAAAGGATTACTCTGACATCAGACAACCACATCGTGGAAAATGAGGTGCGTTATGCTGTCGTCAACCAAAAATATTACAGTTATAGCAGGGCATTATGGCAGCGGAAAAACTGAATTCTCGGTGAATCTTGCTTTTTTTATGGCGAATTCAGGTAAACGTGTTACGCTGGTTGATCTCGACATCGTCAACCCTTATTTCTGTTCACGCGAACGAGAAAACCAGCTTTCGCAGTGCGGCATTGAGCTTATTGCACAATCATCCGCCTGCCGCAGCGCCGATGTTCCCGCGCTGCCACCGGAAGTCTCTCGCATGTTTTCTGGAACCGCAGACAGCTATATTGTAGATGTCGGCGGCGACGACGTGGGCGCACGGGTGCTCTCACGTTATCACCCTCAGTTTGAAAAGAGTGTCTATGACCTTTGGTTGGTGGTTAACGCCAATCGCCCACAAACCGGATCCCCGGAACAGGCCTTGGCGTATCTGCACCGGATAGAGCAGGCCAGTCGTCTGAAAGTAAGCGGCATTGTCAACAACACCCATCTTTGCGGCCAGACCACGCTGGATGAGGTGCGCCGTGGCAATGTGCTGGCAACACAGCTTTGTCGGATGGCGGGTCTGCCGCTGGTCTGCAATGTGATTCCAAGAACTTTACCACAAAGAGGCAACGATACCAACGAAATTGAGGGTGCGCTTTTTCCTATAGATATCTGGATGAAAAAGCCATGGGAAGCATAAGAAGGGTCTATGGCACAGAGCGGTTCTGTGCTTTGAGTTTATGAATGGGAGGAACAGATGCTATGGCTGCAAAAATTACCTTCGCACAGGAGCGTTGCAAAGGCTGTGAGCTATGTACGGCCGTTTGTCCGCGTCACATCGTCGTTATTGACACCACCGTGACCAATCGGAAGGGTTATCATCCCGCAACTGTGACCGATCTCTCACTGTGCATTGCCTGCGCGAGCTGTGCGAAAATCTGCCCGGATTCCATAATCACCGTCGAAAAAATCTGATTGGGGGAAGAAATTATGGCAATGGAGCTTTGGAAAGGCAACGAGGCCATCGCAGAAGCTGCGGTGCGCGCCGGCTGCCGCTATTTTTTCGGGTATCCCATCACCCCGCAGAATGAGATTCCCGAGTACATGTCGATGCGGCTGCCACAGGTTGGCGGATGTTTTCTGCAAAGCGAGTCGGAGCTGGCCGCCATAAACATGGTATACGGCGCCGCTGGTGCGGGCGCACGTGTCATGACCTCATCCTCGTCACCTGGCATCAGTTTAAAGCAGGAGGGTATTACATACATGGTCGGTGCCGAGCTGCCTGCCGTCATAGTCAACGTCATGCGTGGCGGCCCAGGTTTGGGTACCATTCAACCGGCACAGGGCGACTATTTTCAGGCCACCCGCGGCGGTGGCAATGGTGACTATCGCACACTAGTATTAGCGCCCAACACAATTCAGGAGGCAGTGGATCTCACGCAAGATGCGTTTGAATTAGCCGACCTCTACCGTAACCCTGTTATGGTGCTGGCTGACGGCATGATCGGCCAGATGATGGAACCGATTGAGTGGCGCATTCAAGCCGAGAAAACGCCTATCCAGAAGGGCTGGGCCACTACCGGCACAAAGGGCAGGCGTGAGCATAATATCGTCAACTCACTTTTCATCGATCCCGCTTTGTGCGAACAGCACAACCGGCGTCTGGATGAAAAGTTTCAGGAGATTAGCAAAAATGAGCTGCGTTTTGAAGAAGTCGGTACTCAAGATGCCGAGGTTCTGCTCGTAGCCTACGGTACACCGTCACGTATCGCGATGAGCGCTGTCGAACTACTGGCTCAGGAGGGCATTAAAGCGGGACTGTTCCGTCCCATCACCCTTTGGCCATTCCCAGAGCTCCAGCTCCGCGCGGCAATTGAGCGTCCATCCGTAAAGGCTGTGCTATGCGTCGAGATGAGCATGGGGCAGATGCTTGAGGATGTCCGCTATGCAGCGCTCGGCAAAAAGCCTGTTGCGTTTTGCGGCCGATCGGGCGGCATCATACCGACACAGCATGAAATTGCAGCCGCTGCCAAAGCAGCGCTGGGGAGGTGAGCAGTATGGCAATCATCTATGAAAAATCTAAAGCTTTAACCGACAAAGAACTGCACTACTGCCCTGGATGTTCTCACGGCATCGTACATAAACTGGTAGCCGAAGTACTTGAGGAACTAAATTTAACTGATAAGGCAGTGGGCGTCAGCCCGGTGGGATGTTCGGTTTTCGCCTATGACTATTTTGCCTGCGACATGCAGGAGGCTTCACACGGGCGTGCCCCGGCAGTTGCTACCGGTATTAAGCGCGTGCTGCCCGAGGCGACCGTCTTCACCTATCAAGGTGACGGTGATCTTGCCTCCATTGGCATGGCTGAGATTGTTCACGCCGCAGCACGTGGCGAAAAGTTCACCACTATTTTTATCAACAACGCCATTTACGGCATGACGGGCGGCCAGATGGCGCCTACCACTCTAATAGGGCAAAAAGCGACCACCGCCCCTTTGGGACGCGACAAGGCGCACTGTGGCTCTCCGATTCGCATGAGCGAAATGCTTGGCACGCTCGATGGCGCTGCCTATGTCGCACGCGTGGCGGTTGATACCATACCCAACCTGAACAAAGCAAAAAAAGCAATCAAAGCCGCTTTTGAGCTTCAGATGCAAAACGCCGGATTCACCTTTGTTGAGGTACTTGCGGCCTGCCCGACAAACTGGGGAAAAACGCCACTAGAAGCTGTTAAATGGCTGCAAGAGAATATGATTCCTGTCTATCCACTCGGCGTGGTTAAGGATATCCGGGAGGTGGCAGTGGTATGACCAGAGAGATGATTATTGCTGGTTTCGGCGGTCAGGGCGTTATGGCCATCGGCAAAACTTTGACTGAGGCAGGTCTCGCTGAAAATCTACACGTGTCGTGGCTGCCTTCTTACGGGCCCGAAATGCGCGGTGGCACTGCAAACTGTTGTGTCGTACTCTCTGATAAGCCAGTTGGCTCGCCGGTTGTCATCAACCCAACCGAACTTGTTGCGATGAGCAAGCCCTCGCTTTTAAAATTCGAGTCTGCGGTACAGCCTAACGGCATAATTTTGATTAACAGCTCTATTGTGGATATTAAGCCCACTCGTTCTGATGTTAAGACCTACTATGTCCCGTGTGTGGAGATCGCCTCCGAACTTGGCAACGCCAAAGTATCCAATATGGCCATGCTGGGTGCTTACCTTGAGGCGACAAAGGCGCTAAAGGTTGAGACCGTTTATGAAATGCTCAGGCACGTTTTCCATGGGCCTAAGGAAAAGCTAATAGATATCAATGTTAAAGCCATGTCCGCAGGCGCAGCCTGCATTAAGTAGTGTACCCTCCTTAAACATCCGGAAAAAGCGGCCTTCGGGCCGCTTTTTCCGTGCAAAAACTTCCGCGATATGTTAAGATAGCGGTAAAGCACTTCTGCCGACAAAACCCCAAAGCACGCAACGAAACCGTGATTGGCGCAAATGGAGTTGATAAGGAGCGTATGATGAAAAAGAATATCACCGCCACACTTTTAGTGGTAATGATTGTATTAAACCTTATTTTATTGTTTCGCACAAGAGCTTTGGAACAAAATATCCAAAACTTACAGCACGAAATGTTCAACCAGTTCAGCCATGTTCTAAGCAAAGTGAACGACATCAGCTATAATGTATCGAGTACGCTGGAGCGTCAGGCCAGCATTTTTGAGAATATTTCGTGGTCGTTTGGAACACTCAACTCAGAAAACATGACCATTCCACTGGTTGTGTCTGTCGTGCCCAAGGAGGCGATCACCACCACCACTGCTACGCTCACCGCTAACGGCGTATCGGTACCAATGATTCGCAACGGCGTCAATTTCGGCGCTGAAATCCCTGTTGACCTGTTCAAGCCCCTTGAGACCTATGTTACCTTTGAATCTGAAGGGAATCAATCCAGCCAAAGGTTAGATACTATTGAGCGCCCTTTTGAAGAGGAACTTCTGATGCTGGACGCCCAGAATGAGGGTGGCAGTACTTTTGAACACTATAGTGGTAAATATACCTTTGAAGGCAAGGTGCATATTGATATTAAAACACCTGACGATAATCCCGTGACGTCGCTTAAAATTGTCACCACTGATAACGATGTACCTTTGCAGGAGTCTATGTTAAATGCTAATTTGCTAAATAAACCCATTGATTACAAAGTAGAAATAAAATTTGAAGCAAACCACACTTATGAGACCGCTGTAATTGCTACAGACAGCTATGGACTAACTTATCGTACTATTATTGATCGGCAGATTACCGATGCAGGTGCTACCTCGCCGAGCTTTGGAGAAATGGATTATTGGGGCAGTATGGTAATTCTCGATAAAGACGGCACTGTTCTATACGACTCAGCAGCGGAATTTCGATAGACATTTAGAAAACTAAAAATAATTTACGCATGCAAACTAGAAACAGCTGATAAAATGCATCTTTTCCTAAGGGAATCCATATTAAACATCACAAATTAATGCGCCGTCACAATACGTTTAAAAGTATTATGGCGGCGCATTGTTTTATAAGACTTCCTTTATGTATGCTGCTGCAAAAAACGTCGTACCTCCTTGCTGTGTGGCGCACTGATTACCTGTTGCACCTTACCCTGTTCACATATCCGGCCGTTGATCAATACGGCGGCATCATCGCAGCAACGTAGTGCCTGCGCAGGATTGTGGGTCACAAGTACCACGATGATCTCCCGCTTAAGCTGTGTAATTAGCTGCTCTATTTTGTTAGTGGAGAGTGGATCAAGTGCGCTGGTCGGCTCATCGAGCAATAACACGCGCGGCCCAACTGCCAACGCACGGGCAATACAGAGCCGTTGTTGCTGACCACCAGAAAGCGACAGCGCACTTTGGTCGAGACGATCGCAAACTTCGTTCCATAGCGCTGCCCTTTTTAGTGCATCGCACACCCTTGCATTTAAAGCATCTTCGCGCAGCCGCTCGTGAAGGCGGATGCCATAGGCCACATTTTTTGTAATGCTCATTGGAAAAGGCGTCGGTGTTTGAAATACCATTCCCACCTGTCTGCGCAGATCGGGTAAGTTGACCCCGTTGCCTAGTAGCTCTTTGCCATCCAATTGAACACTACCGCTAACCCGCAAATCGTTTTCCTGCTCGTGCAGACGATTGATGGCTTTTAGCAACGTGGATTTTCCACAGCCAGAGGGGCCCAGCAACGCTATGGCGCTGTTGGGCAATATACGCAGGCAAATATCGTCTAAAATCTTTCGCTCGCCCCGCCAAAGCGACAGTGAATCAATCGATAGCCCCAAGGCGTTCATTCCCTTCCCCTTTTTCGCGTCAGCAGCCACGAAAACAAGCTACAAAGGCCGGTAAATAGAAGCAGTACCAGCGCCGACGCAAAAGCGGAGGAAATGTCTCCCTCCAACACGGACTGATACAGCCCTACGGCAAGTGTCGCGCCGGACGAGGTTAAATACCGAAGCCAACCATCGGCGGGAACCGCTTTTCCCACGCCCGCTGTGAGCAACAGCGCCGCCGATTCACCCGCTGTTTTGGCTGCGCACAGTACCGCCGCCGACATCAACCCACTTTTTGCAGCAGAAAATACAATATCCAGCAGCATTTCAGCCTTGGTTGCTCCCAGAGCCAGCGCGGCCGCTGACAGCTTATCGTCCACGGCGGATAGCGCTGAATGCGCCGCGCCAGCAGCCACTGCAAACAACATTATCGCCATAGTCAGGATCCCCGAAATCACCGAATAGCGTAGCCGCATAAGCTGACAAAACACCAAAAATCCAAACAATCCATAAACCGCTGATGGAACAGCCCTTAGCGCGCCAAGTATGGTTTCCACGACGGTTGCTGTGCGGCTTCCCCTGCTATAATAAAGCAGATAGACCGCGCAAAACATACCTGCCGGCATAGCAAGCATTAGCGAAAGGCCACAGATAACCGCCGTGTTAATAATCTGCGGCATCAACCGCGACAGACCGGTCGATACTGCCGCATGATTTCTAATCGCATTAACACACTGTTTTATCAACGTCTCAAGCCCAAAACGCAGTACCAGCACTGCGACAGCCATCATTAAAAAAAGACAGCCGACACCACAGAGGATAAGCAGTAGCCAGCGGATATACTCACCTATTCGCCTATACATTTCATCACCATCGTACCTCTATGAATCCAGCCGTTTGAGCAGCCGTTCTGATAGCAGCGCAAAGGCCAGCAGCACCAATCCGATTGCAAACAGCGCCCCTCGGTGTACCCCACTTGCATATCCCATTTCTAGTACCATGCCAGAAGCAAGTAGTCGCGCACTTTTAAAGAGTGCAGGCATTCTCACCACATTGCCTGAAACCAACAGCACCGCCATCGCTTCACACAAGGCACGCTGAATTCCAGCAGTGCCATTCTTGACAATCTGGCGCCGGATGGCGGGCAGCTCAGCGCAAAATACTGTTTGTGTTACCGTGGCGCCCAACGCCAACGAAGCGGCGTCAACCGTTTCACCTGCCCGCTCCAGCGAATCAAGACAACCAATAAACAAGTTTGGCAGCAGCATGACCGCCAACACCAAGATGACAGTGAACAGAGAGGCACCACCGCTTTGCGCCATCTGTCTGGGCATCACTTTTAACAGCCACGGCATGAGCACCGTTAACCCTAACAACCCGAATATAACCGAAGGCAAGCCGCACAACACCATCCCGAGTTGGCGTACCACATTTTTTATGCTCTTCGGAAACAGGTTTTTAACGCATGCCGCTCCAAGCAGTGCCAGGGGCAACGCCAATGCCACTGCACCACAGCAGGCCACCGCCGAACAGGCCAGCATCGCCATAACGCCGTATTCTCCCCTTTGAGGCGACCAGCGGGTTTTAAAAATAAACCCTGCCCCAAGTTGACGAATCGCGGGCATTGCGCCTATTACAAGGAAGGCTACGAGGCTGACAGCTACCACAATCCCCAACGCCGCAAACAAATATACCGCGGCGTCAAAAAAGCAAGATTGCACGCGACGCCCCCTTATGCGCCGGCTCACGGCAAAACCTCCGCGACCGGCTCAGCGGGCAGCATACCTAACGACACGATTACCCGCCGCCCTGCTTCACTGGTGGCATAGTTTATAAAATCAAGCACTGCGCCGCGGTGTTCCTCTGTGAGTGTACAAAGCCAAAACCCGCGCGAAATGGGGTAGTCGCCCGAACGCACACTTTTTTCACAAGGTGTTATACCATCGACCAAAAGCTGTTTAATTGAATCGTCCACATAATCAAACGAGAGATAACCGATGGCTCCGGGCGCTGTAGCCACCGCAGTACGCAGCATCCCTGTTTCGCTGTGCTCCTGACAATGAATAGCGGGTTTAGTTAGCCCAATGGCTGATTCAAATGCGCTGCGGGTACCTGAACCTGCTTCGCGCCCGATTACAACAATCGGTGCTTTTTCTCCGCCTAGCTGCGCCCAGTCAGTTATTTTGCCTGAATAGATATCTTTGAGTGTTTGAAGCGTAATATTCTCAATAGGATTAGACGGATGCACTGCGACTGCAATGGCGTCCAGTGCCACCAACTGACTGTCAATTCCAGCCGTTTCTGCTGGCGTCAGTTTGCGTGAACAGCTGGCTATATCGCTCACACCGCGGCGCAGTGCCATCAGGCCCAGTTCTGTGCCGCCGAGCTGCGGCTGCACCCACCCGTTGTAAGTCTTGTTGTATTCCTCACACAGCGCATCGAGCATCTTTCCCATGCAGGTTGAACCTGCGATGAGAACCCTTGTATTTTGCTGCTGGTTTTTGGGATGCCACAAAAAAGCCAACATCACCGCAAGGAAAAGAAACACTATTGCAAACGCACGCCCTTTACGCTTCACCTATATCACCCCGTTTTATATGGTTATGCGACTTAGTTAAAAAATAGAAAAGACCCGCCTCCGCCAACGCTTCGACGGATGCGGGTCTTAATTTTGAGCTAGTATTTACGCGATAGGCTGAACGCTGCCCTGATATTTTTCCAGCATAAAATCGGTGACTTCCTCGCTGTGCAGTACATCAATCAGTGTTTTGATGGCGGCATTATCCTTGTTTTCGGGGCGCACAGCAATGATATTGGCGTAGGTCAGCGCGCTCTCACCGTTGGGATCTTCTGTGATCAGCACTGTGCCGTTCACACCAGCAGCAATGGCATAGTTGCCGTTAATGACAGCAAAATCCACATCCGGAAGTGCGGCGGGGATCTTGTCAGCATCCAACTCGACCAAATCGAGCTTCTTGGGATTCTCCGTGACATCAAGTTTAGTTGCCTCATAGCCAACGCTATGGTCAACCTTGATCAGACCCTGTGTTTCAAGCAGGTAAAGCGCGCGGGCTTCGTTGCTGCCGTCGTTGGGAATGGCAACCTGAGCACCGTCGGCAATCACAGAAAGGTCGGAAGACTTACCGGGATAGATTCCCAGCGGCTCGTAATGAATGTTACCGGCACTGACAAGGTCGGTACCGTTCTGTTGGTTAAAATAGTCGAGATAGGGCTGGTGCTGGAAGTAGTTTGCATCCAAGTCGCCCTGATCAAGCGCAGTGTTGGGTAGAACGTAGTCATCAAACACCGTAATTTCAAGCGTGATGCCCTTCTCTTTGAGCAAGGGTGCGGCAAATTCCAGAACCTCGGCGTGGGGCGCTGCGGTCGCGCCGACTTTCAGCACAGTCGCCTCAGCGGATGCCGAAGACACAGCCGATTCAGACGGTACGGCAGAAGAAGACGCAGCGGGCGCGCTGGAAGCGTTGTTTGAGCAGGCGGCAAGCGCCAGAATGACTGCAACAGCAGATAATATTTTTTTCATGTTAAATTTCTCCTTATAACACTTACATTTTTACTTTTAATTCCGATTAGCTTTCAGTCAAGATGTGCACCTCTTGGCATCGAGCTTTTAATCTATCGTAAACAGAAATTATCTGTTACGTTTATCCATTTTGGCGGCTGCAAGATTAAAAATCGCCTGAATAATGCAAACCAGTATTACCAGCAGCACAACAGTCATGTACATCACCGTCGGGTTAAAGCGTTGAAAGCCATAGCTGTAACCAATTTTGCCCAACCCACCGGCGCCCACAGCGCCCGCCATAGCGCCATAGCCAATCAAGGTAATTGTGGTGATGCTTAAGCCACGAATGATTCCCGGGATACTTTCGACCAGCAGAACTTTAGTAACAATCTGAAAATTGGTTGCACCCATGCAGCGCGCCGCCTCAATAACGCCGACGTCAATCTCCTCGAGTGACTGCTCGACCATTCGAGCAACGAAGGGTGCTGCGCTGACAGCTAACGGAACAATAGCGGCGTTGTTGCCGATAATGGCTCCAACCAGCAAACGGGTCAGCGGAATGATTGCTATAAGCAGAATGATAAACGGAATACTGCGCAGTGTGTTGATGACCCAACCAAACACTGCGTGAAAATGCTTGTTTTCAGCAATGCCGCCCTTTTTGGTAACAAACAGCAGTACGCCCATCGGTAACCCAAAGATGTAACCAAACAGAGTGGATAGTATCGTCATATAAAGCGTATCAATCGTGCCTTCGACCAATATTGGCATATATTTTATCATTAGTTCTATCATACGTGCACCTCATATCCCAGCAACAGTCTGGTAATATCACTTTTGGGATTATCAAAAATTTCCTGTGTGTTACCGCTCTCGACAATGTGCTGCTCATCAATAACAGCTACACGGTTGCAAAGCGCTTTAACCACACTCATCTCATGCGTAATAATTAAAATTGTGACGTTTAATTCACGGTTTATGTCTCGTAAAAGCTGCAAGATGCTTCGTGTCGTCAAGCTGTCAAGCGCCGAAGTCGGCTCATCGCACAACAGCACCTGTGGATTCGTCGCAAGCGCCCTGGCAATAGCAACGCGTTGCTTCTGTCCGCCGGAAAGCTGCGCCGGATATGCTTTCGCCTTATCGGCCAGCCCCACCAGTTCCAGCAATCGGGTAACTGTGCGTTCAATCTCTTCTTTTGGCGTTTTACTTAACGTAAGCGGAAACGCCACATTCTCATAGACATTTTTCTGCATCAACATGTTATAGCCTTGAAAAACGACGCCCATGCTGCGGCGCGCTTCAATCAGCTCGCGCCCTTTTAAATGCGCGGTGTTACGTCCGTTAAGCAAAATATCGCCCGAGGTGGGTTCTTCAAGCATTGAAAGGCAGCGCAGCAGCGTGCTTTTGCCTGCGCCGCTCATGCCGATAACGCCGAAGATATCCCCCCTATTTACCCGCAAATTAATATTTTTTAGCGCTGTGACTGGGGGCGTCACTTCGTCAAAGGTTTTGCAAAGATCAATGATCTGTATCATATGTTTAACTCCTTATACAATAAAAAAAGTCCTTGCAGATAGATAATCTGCAAGGACGAAGCGGCAAAACTCCGTGGTACCACCTTGATTCGCTTATAGCTCGCGCAATAAGCCTTCTCTGCTGCGGCAAAACTGCTTACAGCACAGCACTATAACGGGTGCACCCGTCATGGACTACATATCGCCCACGCAACTCAGAAGCCATGTTCCGCCTGTTTTGCCTGTTCTTTCGCACCAACCAAGAACTCTCTGCGAGGCGCCTCAAGCGTACTCTCCTCATCATTGTCTTTTAAAATATGGTATCATTATACACGGAAAAATAATCTTGTCAATAGATATTATTTTCCTGTACTCAAAAATGGTCAGTTTTAATCTCTCTGTTTTTCTTACTGTGCACCGCCATCATAACCGAAGCCGCAATGACAATCGCATATCCCAACAGAGAATAGGCATCCGGATATTGGGCGAACATGATCATTCCAAGTAGAGCAGAAAATAAAACCTGAGAATATTCAAACACCGAAAGAACACTTGAAGGCGCGCGCTTATAAGCGGCTGACATGCAAAACTGGCCAACCGTCGCCGCAGTACCCGCCCCCATGAGGCAGGCAAACTGTGACCAACTCATTGGAGCATAGCCTATAAGCAATGATGGCAGAAACATCACACACGAAAAGGACGAAAATGCCAGAACAATTGTTTCACTCTTTTCACCTCGCAGCTGTAAATAGCGAACCATCGTCACTGAAACACCGCTGCCGAGACCACTAAATGCCGCAAACAGTGCCGGGGTCATCGCTGCAACATCAAAACTAGGCTTGATGACCAGAATGCAGCCCACAAAAACTACCGTCAGCGCGCCCCATTCAACAGGACGCACCTTTTCTTTCATTAGCCATGCAGAAAAAAGCAATGTAAAAAACGGTGCAATTTTCGTTAAAATAGTTGCGTCTGCAATTATCATATGGTCAAAAGAGTAATAACAGGCTGCCAAAGCGGTGGTTCCTGATATAGCTCTAACAAGCAACGGCAGTCGGTTGCGTTTTTGCACCGAAAATCCATCTCCGCCTTTATTCAACATGTAAACAGACACGACAACTGAGACCAGATTGCGAAAAAATGCCTTTTGCAGCGTCGGCAGATCACCCGCCATTCTGACAAAAATGCTCATCATCGCAAACCCCAGCGCTGAAATTAACAAAAAGCCTATAGCTACTGAATAAACACCCATTTGGGCATATTTATTTTTTAGGGCACTCCGAATACCTGCACTACTCATGGGTCCTCTTTTCCTTTATTAATTACTCAATAAGTTATTGTACCATCTTATGGCATATCCGTCAAAGGATTACAAGTATATTTTGATGCGAATTTTATTCGAAGAAGGCTTTCATGAAACTGCATCCAAAATCTCAAGGCCTGTTGATAAACGTAACGTATCAAATATTTTTCTCTATATCTCCACTTATAGGTATTTAAAAATACATTTTTCAACTTTATTTTTATTAACTGCAATAAAAAAGTCATAAATTAACGCTATATTATAGAAGTAAAACTATATTTTGTTTCTGCCACAGGCAGGAAAGGAGCCTATCAATGAATTCTTTTGTTCGGCGCGCGTTTGCAGTATCATGCGCAATGGCACTGGTATTTTCTCTCGCGCTGCCCGCAGCGGCCGACTACAGCAGTTTTGAGGCAGTCACCAGCCACGTCGATTTGAAAGTCCCACAGACGCTGCAAATTACGAAGCCCGCTGAGGATATCACCGTCTCTTCCGCTTATTATTTCATCATGGGAAGCAGCGATCCAAGCCAACCACTCTACATGGGTAACGATAACAGCTATGAAATTACCACCCGTGGCAAGCTGGGTAGCTTTGGCGTTTATGTTGCGTTGGCCAATGGAAAAAACCTGGTGAAATTCACTCAAGGAAATAAAAGCGTGAGCGTATATATCACGCGATCTGACGCGCCGCCTGCTGCGGCACAGGCTACCACTATTTCAGATATGTTCCCCTCTTACAATAACGCTTATTTTGTTAACGACAAAGTTTCACTTTCCTGTGTAGCACCGTCGGGCGCCATGGTGACTGCCAATGTAAACGGCCGTACGGTCACCCTTGCACAGGTTGCGGCGGCACAAGCTGGTGTGGCAGCGCGTTTTCGCGGCGAATATATCATGCCCGACGCCGACGGTACAGTGAGCTTGGGCAATGTGACCTACACCATGACATATCAGGGCAAAACCGTCACCAAAACTTCCGTCGGTGAGCTGATTACAACCGGTGCGGGCAATACACTGACCGTCCAGTGTACACAGGTTTCAGCTGCCGTCGTCAAAGAACCTAACGGCGCCTATATTGCCACCGCTAAGCTCGGCGCCGTGGATAACGTTATTGGCGGCAACGAATCGCTGTATCAACTTTCGATGGGTGGTTGGATCAGCCGCGCCAACGTCGCCCCGCTTGTCGGAAAATACAACATCAAAAACACAATCTCTTCGGTCAGCTTTACACCAGAAAACACGGCGGAAGTATTCACTTTCAGTGCTCCCGTCAGCGCGATCGCTCAGAGCTGGCAGACCGAGGATAAACTAATGGTCAATCTGTTCAACACCAGCGGCCTTACAGATTTTTCGACTCCACAAAGCAAGCTTTTTTCCGGCAGCACCGTCACGGCAAATGCTGACGGCTCCACAACCATTGCACTTCAACTAAAGCCTGGCGTTACACTTTGGGGGCATGCCGTACAGTATGTTAACGGCGGTATACAGCTCATCTGCAAATATCGCCCTGTTCTTTCTGGCGATGTGAATAAGCCACTTTCCGGTATTACTATTGCGTTGGATGCCGGACACGGCAGCAAGGACCCCGGTGCGCTGGGCATTGCACAGCTGACCGGCCCGACTGAGAGCCAGATCAACCGCGCCACCGCAGAAGCTGTTAAAATACAACTGGAGGCAATGGGCGCCACTGTTCTGCTGCCTGCGCAGCTCGACCTCAACAGCCGCTTTAACGAGCGTATGCAACCGGCCATCAGCGGACGTGCAGACCTGTTTATCTCGCTGCACTGCAACGCCACTATTGCCAATGCAAACGGTAACAACGCAACCGGAACCGAAGTCTTCTATTATGAGAGCATCGGTAAAAAGCTGGGCGAAAACCTTCTGCCTGCGATGTGTGCGCGAACCGGCAGAGCAAACCGCGGCGTCAAGTATTACGCTTTCCGCGTGACGCTCAATTCACTTGCACCTTCGGTGCTGATGGAGATGGGTTATATGAGCAACCCCGTAGATTATGATAATCTTTGCACCAAAGAGGCTATTTATCAAACTGCACTGGCAGTCGGAGATGGCATTGTCAACCTGTTAAAGGCTTAAGTATCCTCGTGCAATAGCGTACTTAAAAAGAACCGGCCGGCTCCGCGCTAAACGGAATCGGTCGGTTTTCTGTATATGCCTAATGTTATAGATTTCAATTATAACAGCACTTTGAATGCGCTTAACCCCTATCTTCGCGACTGTTTTTGTGGCTTGTCCTGCACTGGCAAAGCGCACACGTTATTTGTACTTCTAAGGTCTTTGTGTTAATGGAAATGACCATCATTAAAGATAAAGAAAACTTCCGGTTGCGCATTATTGCAGCCGGAAGTCTTTATATTTTTCGCGAGCAATCTGCCACGAAGCTATTTTAATGCCATATCAAATTAGCTTTAAGCAGCAGTTTCAACTGTTGTAGACTTAATAACGACGTCAGTTGAAGGCTTGTCGTTTTCGCCAGTTTCCACACGGGCGATTGCGTCAACAATATCCATACCCGAGATAACCTGTCCAAAAACAGTATGCTTATAATCCAATGTTGGCACGCCGCCAACCTCAATATACTTATCCACCGCTGCCGCAAATCTAGCGCGCACCTCATCGGTGACACCTTTTTCTCTCACGGCTGAAAGGTTAGCGTTAAGCTCTTCAGCATAGGCCTGAAGTTCCTCGTTGGTCACATTAGGCTGCTTTTGCTTTTCCATCATCAGCATGCTGGCCTTGTAATATTCAGCATTTTGTAGAATATACTGCATAACTGCATCGGCATTTTCTTTTGAAACGCGATAATTGCTTTCGGGGTATTGTTTGGCATCCTCCTGCACAATAAAGAACTGGCTGCCATTGGTGCTGTATCCTGCATTAGCCATTGAAACAGCGCCGCGGAAATTATAAAGGTTGTCCGAAAATTCATCCTCAAAATTTTCGCCCCATATGCTTTCACCACCAGTGCCGTTGCCCTTGGGGTCGCCACCCTGAATCATGAAATCCTCAATGACGCGGTGAAAGGTGACGCCATCGTAATAGCCGTCCTTACAGTGCTTGACAAAATTCTCCACAGCCTTTGGGGCAGCCTGCGGGAAGAGCATCATCTTGATATCGCCCATAGACGTATGCAACGTAATAATGGGGGTGCCGCTCTCCGGCTCTTCAAACTGTGGAAGATAGCCAGCCTCCCAAGTATTTTCAGTCTTAGAAATGTCACTTCCCTCGCTGCTGCTCTCCGGCACCGAAGATTCATCAGCAGAAGACTGCTGCGCACTACTAGATGCGCCGCCGCAGCCTGCTAACATCATACAAAATGCCGCCATAAGTGCCGCCATTCGTTTAATATTCATCGTCGTACCACCTTAAAATGTTATTTTACCGTAGTCATTTTATCATAATGCCACCATTTTACCAATGACTATTTTTGATTAAATTTATGAATATATTTTATGATATGAAAGTTTATTTTTAATTGCTTACCCCCTCAATCATCTTGACTTACATGATACAAAGCGAATGCCGCCCGGTGCTAAATGCGCAGGGCGGCAAGCAACTACTCTAGAATATAAACATTCAGATATTTGCGCCCATTGAGACAGCTTTCAACATAGGTCTCATAGAACAGGTCAATGTCAATGACATTCTTCATGAGTCCTAATCCGGTATCTGCCGCAATGGCATAGCCATAAACAAAACTGTTATCGGAACTAGTGATATACATTTTCGTTCCATAAGGAATTTCGTTGGCACGTACTGCCACATAACCGTCAAGTAACGTCATCCGGCTGGCACCACGCGCGCCCATCCGCGCACTGTAGCCCGTACATATTTGGTTTGTAAGCAGCCTTTTGTAGCGCACCGGAACACCATTGGCATCAAGCGGAATACCAAAGTCCAGATCAGACACTGGAGCGGATGTTCCGCGCAGAATCAGCTGCGTGACAGGCTGACGAGTCACAATAACTTCGCGCTGCTCGCGCGCATGCAAAACACCGTCCACCACACGGTCAATATAGGTGATGGCGCGCTCGCCATTTTGCCCATTGATCAGCGTGCGGGTCCGGCCCCTTGGTATTAGGCTGTTCTCTTTGTACTCCACTTCATGGGGAATAATTTCGTGTACGACTGTCGTGGTCAACTGTACGCGCTTGATAATAATGTGGTCGTTTGGAGATAAATAAAGCACCGGCGAAATATTAATCTCATCGAATTCACCAAGCGTAATCCCCTGCTGCCGAAGCAGCTGCCCCACCGTAATATCGGTGGCCATCATCGCGCTGAGCTTTCCGTCTACCTGAATGGTAACAGGAAAAGCACGGGTAATATTAATGACGCCCATCTTACCTTCAAAGCCCGAAAAATCAACAATATCACATGCCATTGTGACGATGCCGCTTTCATTAAGAATTTTTTGGGGCTCATGGCTCAGCGTGTACTTTAGCGTCGTTATTTCCCCGTCCCTGATGTAGACTGCCTTCATCTGTTTTGAAATCAACAGAATAATCACCGAGAGTGAAATAGCCAATAGGCAGCTCCACAGCGCACGACCATTTGTACTGTTGCGCAACACTTGCACAACCTCACGTAGTCGTCGTTTTACGTCTGTCATTGTTTCACCTTTTGTCATTAAATTTTCAGTTTGGTTGTTTTATTGTACCTAAACTTTTACCATATTATTCATTTCATGCGTTCTTGTCAAGTTTTTAGATAGTTATCTCCGATAAAAAAGCTAGAAAACGCCGTCATAAAAGAGCTTTTTATAGTCATTTTGCGCCATCTTTAATTAACTGATGGCATTTGGATTGTTATTTTTATATAAATTGAAAATTTATCACCGGGTAATAATCAACAATTAATTAGACAGTCCGGTGTTAAATTGAATTATTGGCCTTTTTAAGCGGTTTAATCAATAAGCAGGGTACTACGGAACAAGTCCGCAGCACCCTGCTTTTGATTTTGCGTCAGTTCAATTGAAACGTAGATACCAATTCCTCAAGCAACTTAGCCTGAGCAGAAAGCTCCTGTGCTGTGGCAGCGCTCTCCTCAGCCGATGCAGAAGTTGTGCCAACCACATTTGCAATCTGTGACATGCCACTTTGAATCTGTCCCAGAGCAACAGCCTGCTCCTCGTTTGCCTGAGAAATATTTCCTATGGTGGTCACCACTTCGTTGACATCCGCAACGACACGCTGCATAACTTTAGCGGTTTCATCCGCCTTCCCACTTCCTGCTGCAATAGCATTAAGTGAGTTTTGTATCAGTGCGGTTGTGTCGCGCGCCGCTTCGGCGCTTTTGCCCGCTAGATTACGGACTTCATCAGCTACAACAGCAAAACCCTTGCCCGCAGTACCCGCACGCGCAGCCTCAACAGCAGCGTTAAGTGCAAGAATATTGGTCTGAAAAGCAATATCCTCAATGGTTCTATTGATTTTTTCAATCTTACTTGAGGCTTCGCTGATCTCGTTCATCGCTTCAATCATTTCGCGAACCCGCTTATCACCCAGAGCAACCTCATGCCCGACAAGTTCTGTCTTTTCTGAAGCAGAACGCGCATGTTCAGCGGTGTTTTTAACATTATGATACACGCCATCAATTGTAGCATTGAGTTCCTCTACCGACCCAGCCTGCTCCGTTGCCCCCTGTGCCAACGATTGTGAGGATGCAGCTATTTCGCCAGCACTGTTTGAAAGAATGGAAGCAGCTTGATTAATTCTTGTCATGTTGTCAATCAGCTTTTTCTGAACCTGAGTCAAAGCGCTTTTAATGCCGATAAAGTCGCCTTTATAGTTTTGCTGCGTTTGAGTTGTCAATTTTCCCTCAGCCAAATCGTTGAGGATACGGTCAATTTCACTAATGTAAGCACGTAGAGAACGAACAGTTTCAACCTGCGCAAAAAACACCCGGCCTATTTCGTCATCATTCGTATAAGCATAGTTTTCATCCAGCATATTTGAAAGCCCGAGATTTCCGTCAGCAACCTGGTCAGACAAATCAACAATACGCGCCAGTGGCTTGACGATGCTACGACGAACAAACCCCAAAAGCAATAGGTCGGTAATGATAAATAGAATCAATCCGATAATTGCAGCTGCACCAGTTATGGTCAGATTTTGCAGTTTCACGCCCGCGAGATTTCTACCGCTGAACAGCGAACCGACCACAACGCCCTGAAGATTAAACAGCGGCTCATAATTAACCATATAGTTTGCGCCCATAAGATTAGTCTGGCCTGAATAACGCACTCCTTGGTTACTGATGACATCATAGATTTTCGGAGACATTTGTGTCCCTGCCTGGCTAACACCATTTACCGTTATGGTTGTGACAAGTCGCGTATCGTGTAGGAATACCGTAAAATCAGCACCACTTGTTGCCTTCAATGCATCTATTTCCACTTGATCCTGCAACGAATTTGCCACGATAATAGCGCCTACCACCTTGCTACCCTTATAAACAGGCACCGATGAAATAGCCGCGAGATTGTCTCCATTGACAACATCGACAAAGCTATTAAAGGTCCCACCAAGCGCCTGTGTAACATAATCCTGACTGATTATGCTGCTTATCGCTTCGCTTGAGGAATAGACCTGTTTGCCCTCTGCGCTGACGATCAAAATATCTATGGGCTTATCTTTACGATAGGGCGCTACAGCCTGCACATAACCATAAGGTCCGCCACTTGCCAATGCACTTGACAATGGCACTGAAGATGATAATTCGCCAGTTATTCTGACAGCTTCATTTGTTTTTTCATCTTTGAACGCAATAATAGCATTTATATTATAGTTACAGCTCTCCAAAAAGTCTTTTTCCAACAAATTCATATTAAATACACTGACAAAACCCACGATTACAACCATCATAGCAAGAAGGCCAAGCGTAAATATCACGTTGAGTCTGCTGCCGATGCTTCTGCCATGGCTTTTTTTAATCTTTTTTGTTTTAGTTACAGCTTTAATCGGCTTCACTTTATCACGCTTAGTTGTCTTCTTGTCGCCTTTGATTTTAAACATGCTTTATGTAACCCCTCTTCTGCCGGCGAGTCATTGCCCGCACTTAATTTTTGTCTTATCATGTAATAAATCCATGGCATAATTGTTAAATATATATTACTATAATTGGGCGAAGTTTGCAATAGTATTGGATTTAGTCACCAATTTTGTAGCATTATATATATAAATAGTAAATTTTATCTTATTTTTAATATTACCTATATGGGTTTTATATCACATTAAGATGCTGGTTTATTATGACACTCAAATAAAACGCAATAATGATTTTTCGCTTTAAAACAAGGTTTATAACACGTTTTTATTTATACCTTAAGACTATCAATCACAAAATATATCTCCATAATCATGCTATTAGAAATATTGTGTTTTAGGGAACAGGCTGTACAACATTCACAAAACTGTTTCCGTCAAGCATCAGCTGCATCGTGTCAAAAAGCCCAGCACAAAGGGAATCTTTATTTAATCATTATCAGCAGTAGCCTTCTTTTAAACCATTGACCCAGCCTATGGTTTTACTATATAAGAAAAGCGCCCCCGTGGAGGCGCTTAACGTATATATTGGTACTGTTTATGCGATTATGCAAAAACATATGCCCCAATGAGTTCATTAATCTGTTTTTTGAATTCAGGATCACGGATTGACGGTGATTTTTCTCTTCTATTTACAAAACTCTCTTTGCAATCTCTAGCTAAAATTCGGGCGAATAAAATATTTTTATTAGGATACAAAAAGTATCCTAATAGCATTTTTAGTTTGTCTTTTCCATATATACTTTTGTCAAACAAGATTAGAAACGGGAAAAATATCACATAAATTGGAATAAAACAAACTAAGCCCCTTATACTTCGTAATTCCTTAATTTTAAAAGCCAGCATCTTGATGCCAAGCACGTTGCCTAAATAAAGAACCAATATAAATGCGGCTGCATACCAAACAAGCATATTGTTTTCACGCCTCTCATAACGTTACTTTTTGGAGGGTCTCTTGCGAAGTACACCCTTGCCAAAAAGCTATCGGACCTATTAAATCCGAAATACAAAATAATAGCACATAATCTTTTGGAAGATATATTGATGGCAATACACTCGCTGGGGCATTTATAAAAGCATCCCCGACATCTATGATGGCTCCCGTGAAAACACCAAAGCAAAAAAGCGCAACCATGCTGTTAGTGATTATGCCAATCTTGCAAAAATGTTTGTACCAAAGATACTCTATATCGTCCAAATTAAAAATAAAGTCGAAAAGCACCGGAAGTACGAACAGTAAAATAGCCAATGCAGTAATTTGGGCTCTGCTAACAGCCAATGCTAAAATGGCCATGGTCATATAACAAAACTGGCACAAGTACTTTTTGTTATTTTTGGGTAGCCGGCATTCCCCATATTCACATTTAGGCTTCTTACTTGCCATTATATTCAGACCTCTCGAAAATATTTCTTCTCAAGGTATATAATACACTCGCAGCAGTATTTTGGCAATATTTTCCTGTCGCATGATGTAAGAATGCTAAAATATGTTACTATTAAATATAATAACAGTAGACATTCGCTTTTGGATAACCAACTAGAGTGTGAAATTCACTTGCAGCGCGGAATTTGCATACAATCCATATGTGGGGTCGTATTCACACCTCACTCACGTTTTTTATCGGAAGGATGAATTTTATGTTTTACTGGTATCGCAGATGGATGCGATGGGGTCCCTGTGGAAATTACTGCTGGCGCTGGGTACGCGGTTTTAGATTTTTTTAGAGATTGAATAACACTACTTACAACAGCCATATCCGAAATGATGTGGTTGTTTTTTTGAACTATTTTAACCCGTATCACAATACAATCCTTACTTTTACACCTACAACAACGCTTCTTGCGAGGTGTTTTTTCTTCCATCACAGCAGCACGCCCTGCACGGTATAAATTTCTACTTGAATACTTCGTTGCAGCCCTGTGGCAGCCGTCAGCCGGTCGTAAGGCTTTGACTTAACCTAGGCAACATTATTTGTCACCATTAGCCGCCGGTTTTAGGCCATAACTAGCTGTTACCTTCTTAGGCGATTATTATCGGGGTCAATTGCTTCCTTGCGGCGCTTAGTCCCGTGTTTGTTATCGTCTAGTGCGAAGTAACGATCTGTTTTTAATGCTATCCAAATAAGTCTCCTTTTTGCGTTTCACATATATGCCTCTTTCGCCATAATCTGTAATATGCCCACTTTTCTTGCTTTGTAATTAAGCTAAAAGGAGTGACATTTATGTGCCTTTGGCCCTTGCTATTATTGGGCGCCTTCGGTTGCTCAAACAGAAATTGTTGCGGTTGCAGATGTTGTAATCGATTCTGGTATTAAATACGCCCCTTAGGCTTGCTGTAATAAGCAAGCCTTTTATTATAAGAAGCTAACTAGAATTAAGTCCGCTCTGACCGAAACAGCTATAACATAAAATCTATTCTGGATTGCATGCGGGATTAGGTTCTACAATATAAAGCAAATAATCAGTAAGTAAAGACGTGGCATCAAGTTAAAGATGTCACGTCTTTATTTTTAATCCTCCGATCGTCCGCACAGAGAGTGGCATTAAAAATCGGGGTAAAATAGATACGGTCTTTTAAACATTAAGCGTTTCGAACTATCTTAATTGTGAGCCCCATTGCGATTTGTTTTCAAATGATAATTCCGTCACAATGATCAATCTCATGTTGGATGATTTGCGCCGTCCAGCCGCTGAAGGTCTTGAGACGCATCTGAAATTGGTCGGTCTGATACTCTACCTTAATTTGTTTCCAGCGTCTGGTCTTTCGCATTCCATTAAGGGACAGACAGCCCTCTTCTGTCTCATAGGGTTCGCTTTTACGAATGATTTTCGGGTTAAACATTATTATGTAAGTACCATCGTTTTCAAAGGCAATGATGCGCTTGCTCACGCCGATCATATTGGCGGCCATACCCACACAGTCATCTTTGTGGGCTATCAAGGTATCAAACAGATCCTCTGCTACGGTCAAATCCTCCGACGTGGCGGGCATGGACTTCTGTGCCAAAAATATTGGATCTTTCATGATAGATTGAATCATAGTGTTTCCTCTTTCTAATCGGCCTTCGACCGCTTTGGCATTTTAATCGTTAAGCGCAGCTGAAATCTTGCCAGCCTGCAAAGTATGAGTAGAGAATTATCCGCAATTGGCCTTGAACTGGTCTTTGCCAGTTTTCATAACTTGTGGTTATTGACGCAAGTTGCTAGATTAATGTTAAGAACTTTGCTGGTGAATACCCAGTGTACTTTTTAAAGACCTTTATAAAATATTTATAATCGCGAAAGCCCACTTCTTCAGAAATTTCATAAACCTTGAGTTCCCCTTGTTTGAGTAGTGCAATGGCCTGTAATATTCTATAACGATTTAGATAGTCGTTAAATGTATACCCTATTTCTGCCTTCAATTTTAAATTGACGTAAGTGCCAGAGATTCTAAAAGTATCGCTTAACTGCGCCAGGGTAATATGCTCTGAGTAGTGCTCTCGAATAAAGTCAAGGATATCTATCACATGTTTATTTGAGCCGACTGTGTTATCCATCAATTTGGAATCTAATATCTTATTTTCTTCTGACTGTTTTCGATAGTTCTCCAACTGATTGTTCTCTTTTAGGCGAGCAATGAGCCTTTTTAGCGAAACATAAAGTTCTTCATAGTCTAGTGGCTTTAGAAGATACTCTGTTACCCCTAAGCTCATTGCTTTTTGTGCATATTCGAACTCGCTATATCCCGAAAGGATGATGGTTTCAAAACTATTATTAGGAATGGTTTCACTTAGCATTTCTATGCCACTTTTTACAGGCATTTTTACATCAGTTATAACAATGTCTGGTTTAAGGAGCATTATTTTATCAGCGCCATCCTGCCCGTCGTTTGCTTCACCCACAACTTCACAGTTAATGCTTGGCCAGTTTGCAAGAAACATAAGGCCTTTTCGAATGATGTCTTCATCTTCAACCAGCAGTACCCTATACATTGTTTATCTCCTCCTCCACCAGAATTCGTAGCATGACGCTTGTCCCCCGGCTTGGTTTGCTGTCAATCGAAAGTCCGAATCCCGGGCCAAACTGCAAGCGCAATGCGCGGTGTACATTATAGAGGCCAATATGGTTTGGGTCCACATTTTCATGATCCAAGTTGTACTGAATCATTGCCAGTCTTTCTGGTTCAATACCACTGCCGTTGTCGGAGACCATTAATTCCAGCACATTTTTTTGGTATAACGCACCTGAAATTTCTATATGAATAAACTTTGAATTATTCGCACCATGGTTAAGACAGTTTTCCACTATAGGCTGAATAAGCAGCTTAGGGACTTTACAAGACATCAGGTTTTCATCTATATGGATGTTATATTCCAGGCGCTTATTGTACCGAAGCTTTTGGAGTGCAAGATAGTTATTCACATACTCAATATCGGTTTTGAGTGGAACCATCGAATCTCCATAATTTATACTGTATCGCATTAACCGAGCAAACGCAACTACCATATCGGAGGCGCTATGTGGGTCTATTATGATTTCATATCGCAATGCTTCCATAACATTGAAAACAAAATGCGGGTTAAACTGTGCTTTAAGATGCTTCACTTCCATTAATCTCTTATGTTCTGCCAGTTCCCCATTTTTCTTTATTAATTCCTCCAGTCGTGCGGTCATGCCATTAAAGGCATCATATAAGGTTTGGAATTCATCATAAGTCGTAGTTTGAATTTTGTAGGTAATATTCCCCTCACTCAACTGTATTACAGCTAGGACTAATTCATCCAAGGAACGAAGATTTTTGCAAATTACAATATCGCTCAAAAAACTGATGGCCAAGATTAATATAACGCTCATTATCAGCAGAAAAACTGCACCATAGATAAACATTTTGATTTGCATTTCCACCGAGGTAAAAGTATGTATTTGAATGTCATCGTACGCTAGCGTGCTGTATCCTGCATAGTATGGGCGGTCATCAATTGAAACAGTATTTTTGTCTGTTCGCTTGATTTGAAACTTTCCTGTCGGATATTTTTCAATAGGGTCGGTGAGTGGTTGGAATGTTATAAAAATAATATTATCAAAACGATCGGTTATAATGACTTTATCAACAGAAAGGTTTCGTACATAGTCATAGATGGAGTCGTCACGAACATCTACAAAAAGGTAGCCAATTGGCAAACCATTTTGAAATATTGCTTTGGCGAAAAGGAAGTCGCAAGACTGGTCGTTGTTGTAATCCATTCTGCTCACACAACTAAAAACATCGCTATTGTCATCCAACTTTTCAACCACGTTATGTATCATGGCACTTTGTAGGAATGTTTTGCGGTTATCTTCGAACAAATTGGAACAGGTAATGTTAAAATCTCGGTCTAATAACACAAAAATTGGACGGAGCGTATGTGAAACCGAAAAGTCATACAACAGTCGGTTCGCATTTGTAGTAGTCTCATTATCAGCATTAGTTAGGCATTCAATAATAATCTCATCTGTACTCATCTGCTCGACAGTGGCTTGCAAATTGTTCATTTGTGAATTAAAAAACGTTGCCAAGGTCTTGTTAGATCTTTCATTTGTATAAATTGTTGTGAGCAAAATATTTGCAATCATAAAGCCAATAAACAAGATGAACATTACTAAAATAAGCATCACTGCATATCTAAAAAAAGTATGCTTTAAATGATCGCTGTATTTTTTGCTCCGCATATGCCTACCTCCGTTGCTGCAGTAGTATTATCTCTATAATAGTGTATTGCCAAATAAATGGCAAATGGCACCAGACAAAACTGGTACCACTCTACCTTTCACACACTAATGTCCTCTTTGCCAGTCAGTTTAAAGAATAATAATAACGAAATAACAGAAGTTAAGGTCAATATTGTTGAATACCCTGCCGCATTGCCAAAGTTACTCCTAATAACTTCGGAATAAATTGCAACAGTTAGCGTTCTAGTTCTACTAGTGTACAAAATTACTGACGAGCTTAGCTCGCTAATAAGGGTAATCCAACTCATAATGGCACCTGCCAAAACACCTGGGAGCATCATTGGAACCGTTATTTTAGTAAAAGACTTCATTTCAGATGCACCAAGACTTATTGCCGCTTCTTCAATACTTGGACTAATTTGTCCTATGATGGCCGTACTGGAGCGTATGGTATAGGGCATTCTTCGAATAGACAACGCAATGACGATAATGAATACAGTACCGCTCAGTAAAAGGGGCTTTTTGTTAAATGCATAAAGGAATGAGATTCCTAAAACCGAACCCGGAATAATATAAGGAAACATGGTTAGCGTGTCGAGAACATTAGTTAACAGCGACTTTTTACGCACTGTTAGATAGGACACCAGTACACCTAGAATTACTACTATAACAATAGCCGCTATACCAAACAGATAGGTATTGGTGATAGCTGAGTTATCTTTTGCCAAAAGGGTATTTCGATAATTATCTAATGAAAATTGGCCAGTATATACCGAGCCGCCCTTTGTCTCCATAAACGAAGTAATGATAACCGTAATTTGCGGGAGCATTGCCAGCAGGGTAATACCATACGCAAATATGTGGGCAAAAATGCCCTTTGCACCATATGCTTGTTGTGCCTCCATGGGCTTAAGTGCAGTCATAAAATAAGAATAGCGGTTGCCTAGATATCTTTGAATAAAAAATAGCAACAGCGTAATGACAATGACAATGACACATAATGAGGCCGCAAAGTGGTCATCAGTGCTAACTTCACCCATAAACTGGCTATACATCAATACAGGAAAAGTCTTGTAACCCTCACCAATAAGCATCGGCGTTCCGAAATCTGAAAAAACACGCATAAATACGAGCAGCGAACTCGCTAGTAGTGTAGGTGTTACCAACGGAATAATAATCTGAAGCATGCGCTGAAAAGCCGTACATCCCAAACTTTCTGCCGCTTCGCATAAGGAATTGTCCATGTTTTTTAGTGCACCTGAAATATACATATAAACTAGTGGAAAGGATTGCAGCGAAAAGACAAGAACAATGCCTGTAAAACCATATATACCACCAAGCTTTACATGGAACAGTGCATTAATTATCCTTGTAAAAAAGCCGTTTCTGCCCAAGAGCTGAATCCATGCATAAGCTCCAATAAACGGTGGCGATAAATAGGAAATGACAATGAAAATATTGAGTAGTTTGCTGCCTCTAATCCTGATGCTGCGTAGAACATATGCCATGGGTAAACCAATAGCCGCTGCGAGCAACGTTGAAACAATGGTAACTTTAAAGCTGTTTACCAAAGTACTCCAATAGAACTTACGGGTAAAAAACCTTGTGAAATAAGAAAAAGTGATGTTCCCAGATGTATCAAGGACGCTCTTGTAAAGGATCAAAACCAAAGGGTACACCACAAATATGATAAAAAAAGCAAGGATTGATATTGTTATTCCAGACCACAGATTGAGCTTTTTTTCCCGGAAGCTATTCATTCAATTTCCTCCCCTGCAATCAACGAACGAGAACCATCCTCCACAAATACGTTTATCTTATGAGGCTGGGCGGTAAGACGAACCGAAGTATCATCCGGGATTATATCCCAAATGTCCGAGTCTTGTATGACCTCTACTTCTTTTCCATTTGTAAGTTCCAAAAAATAGTGAGTTGTAACGCCCAAAAACACACTGCTTTTTACTATGGCAGGGATACCTTCTTGCGAATTTAAATTAATCTGGAATTCTTCGGGACGGATTGAGACAGTTATCTGCTGGCCATCGACTACATCGCGGGTTAAGTTGTTCATTGGCAAAACATATTCACCAAAGTCTAGGCAAGTCATGTTGTTTTCTATTCTTATTTTTGCTGGAACAATATTGGAAAGTCCAATAAAGGTAGATACAAATAAATTAACCGGTCGTTGATATATTTTTTTTGGTGTATCAATTTGTTGAATGACACCATTGTTCATAACGGCGATTCGATCCGAAACTGCTAAAGCTTCCTCCTGATCATGCGTAACATAAACCGTTGTAATACCCACTTTTTGCTGAATACGTTTGATTGCATTTCTCATTTCTATACGCAGCTTTGCGTCCAAGTTAGATAGTGGCTCATCCATGAGCAGCACCTCAGGACGGATAACAATTGCTCGCGCGAGTGCGACGCGTTGTTGCTGACCACCGGAAAGCTTGCTGGGCATTCTATCAGCTAGGTGGTCTATCTTGACAATCTTGAGAATTTCATCTACCTGTGGTGCAATTTGCTCTGCTGGTAACTTTCGCGTTCTTAGTCCAAAAGCTACATTGTCTCGAACCGACATGTGTGGAAACACCGCATAATTTTGGAAAACCATGCCCATATTTCGTTTGTTGGTTGGAATATTGTTTACCACTTTGTCGTCGACACTAATGGTGCCACCCTCAATGCTGTTAAAGCCAATAATCATGCGCAATAAAGTTGTTTTACCACATCCGGAAGGTCCCAATAAGGTAAAAAACTCACCTGGCTTTACGTCTAAAGATAACCCGTTTATAACGGTATCCTTTCCGAACCTTTTCACTGCGTCCTCTATATGTATCGATACACCCATAAGGTCAGCCTACTTTCTTTGGTGTCAAAATATTATTGAGATAGGACGAGGGTATTGCAAGCTTTGATGCAACACCCTCGTTTTTAATATTACCCCATTGATTTTTCCATGTGTTTACTAAACAGCTGAGTAATCTTTGTTTTGTTTGCCGAGACCCAACCTTCATCATAGTTGTCAAAAAGCTTAATTTCACTCATTGGGGTCATATAAGAAGCCAAGTTTGTGTTTTTTCGTAATGGACGAACTGTTAAGTTCATGCCTACGGCGTTTTGTGTCTTTTCAGAAATCATGTAGTCTACAAACTTCTTCGCATTTTCAGGATGTTTACACCCTTTTAAGATTTGAACAGATTCTCCTGGGAAAATTGCGCCTTCCTTTGGAAACACAACCTCAACAGGAGCACCATTCTTAACATAGTTTGCGGCTGGATCCTCCCATGTTAAGCCAACAACATACTCTCCTCCTGCAACACCTTTATATACCTGGCTGGAGCTGTTGCACATCTTTCCATCAAGGTTTGCAATCAGCTTGTCTATAAAGTTCCATGCTTCATCAGATAGTGGGTCACCATCTTTTCCTGCAGCATAAAGCATTGCCATGAGTGATTGGAAAGCAGAACTGGAGTTTACAGGGTCACCAAAAGCAATTTTCCCCTTCAGTTCTGGGTTAAGCAAATCTTCGAAGCTGGAGATAGTGAGGCTACCCCGAAGGTCTTTGTTCACAATCATAACCGTTGGATCCGCAAATGCAGGGGTAAAATAGCCGGTTTTATTTTTAAATGCGTCCTGCATGTTCTCATTCTCAGGAGAAATATATTCCATAAACAATTCTTTTGAAGCCGAAAGCATGGTTTCATCTGCTGCCCAGAAAATATCGCCGAGTGGATTATCTTTTTCAGATTGCGCTCGTTTGAGAAGTTCGCCTGTACCTGCAACTACTACTTCTACCTTAATACCGGTATCCTTCTCAAACTCTGGAATTACCGCATTGTTTAGTGATTCACCACGTGCAGTGTAAACGACCAATACAGGTTCTTCTGCTGGGGATTCTGATGGCTGTGTTGTGCTTTCCGATGCTGCGGCTGAAGAAGGCGGGGCCGGAGCCGGTTGTGATGCGGGGCTGCAGCCCGATGCTATTACCAACGTTGCGACCAGCAAGAATGATAGAACTCGTGAGAAACCTCTCATTGCTTTAACCTCCCTAACAAATAAAATTAGATTTTGTCTATATAATTTATCTACTATTTATAGTTTACTTAGTTTTGCGAGTAAGTAAATCCTACAATTTAACAAAAAAGTGTATTATATAAAACTTCAACATATTGCGTAATCCAAATTAAACCCATATTGGTAGGTCATATCAATTATCCTTCTGTCAGAAAACAAACAGTACTTTCCCATTTGATACATCTACACCAATGCTAACCATATAGACCTCCTTATTAATATTGCAACTGTATCCATCCTTGCTTATTAACACTCAATAGGTTAGCTCATGAAAGCTCAAACGAGTTTCAACCTGCTGACCCAATGCCTATAACAAAATCAAAATAAGCACAAGTATCCAATCATTGCAATCTGATCAGATTCTTGTGCTTTTATAGTACCAATGAGAAATTAATTTCGGAAATCATGAGCTGTGTCTATTCATTCAAAGCTGTTTAATACTATTCACGAAGCGATAAAATGGAATTCGATAGGCAACCAAGCGTTTATTTAACGATAAAGTTGTTGCATGAGTTTCAAAAACTCCTGCATAATGCGGTTGATATAACGGTTTCGCTTATAGTATAGATAGATGTTTCGGCGGGAAATTGATTCATCAAGTTTATAATAGATGATGTTGGGATTCGGCATGATATTTTTGGCTAGAGTATCGCTGATATAGGTTACGCCTATACCGGCACATGCCATGTTGTAAGCTGTGATTTGTTGTTCCAGCGTCAGAATAGTGTGAGGAGTAAAGCCATGGTTACGACAAAGCAAGATTGCGCGTTGATATGTGTCGTTGCCAGGTTTGAGGAGGATAAACGGTTCATTTTTAAAAACATTGAGCGGAACCTCTGGATAGCGATCCTCCAAATAAGCTTCTGATAATATATTCTCCAAGCTTAATTGCCATGCATATAGGGATTTGTTGATTTCAAATTGTGCCGGAACAGCCAGCATCAGATGTTCCTGCATATAGGCATACGATTCAAAGGTATCCCCCGAAAAGCGGTCGTAATCCAATATAAAATCGAGACTACCGTTCATCATTAAAGTTTCGAGTTTGCTATGGCTTTCCTCAACAAGACTGACATCAATATTAGGAAACCGGCTTTTATATTCAGAAATCAAAGGCGGCAGAATATAGGAGGATAACATATTGGTTCCGCCAATTGAAAGACATCCGCTGTTCATTTCTTGGGTATCAGTAAGAAAATTAACAAAGCTCTGTTGTATACCGTAAATTTGCTCTACTGCTTGAATGTATCGTTCACCGCATTCGGTGAGCTTAACCGGGGAAGTACTACGGTCAAAAATCGGTGCACCAATACCTTCCTCAATACGCTTTATGCTACTGCTCAGTGCGGGCTGTGATATATAGAGGTTACGAGCTGCTTTTGAAAAACTTCTTTCCTTATATACTTCATAAACATAATCCATTCCATGAAACATTGCGTTTTCTCCTGAACTTAAAAGCTTTTTAAAAATATTTTGAAACATTTTTAGGCAAAATGACATCAATGTCTTTGTATTACCAACATTATAACATACATCTTATAAGTATTATACCGTTATATGTATTGGATGATAATGTAAACATCTTGTAAAATAAGATATATGATTCGCGCTGCGAAAGTAAAAAAAATAATAGGGGGATTTTTATGCAGAAGCAAAAGGAAAATCAGATTCTCTGGTATACACTGGCGTTCATGGCATTTTCCGTTGTTTGGGGCTTTGGTAACATTATTAATGGTTTTTCAGAATACGGCGGGCTAAAAGCAATTATAGCCTGGTCAATAATTTTTGTTCTCTATTTTATCCCCTATGCGCTGATGGTCGGAGAGATGGGCTCCGCATTCAAGGATACGGATGGCGGTGTTAGTACTTGGATTAACAGAACCATCGGGCCCAAGCTCGCTTACTTTGCGGGCTGGACCTACTGGATCGTACATATGCCTTATATTTCTCAAAAACCTGGAACAGTCATTATCGCGACGAGCTGGGCGATTTTCCACGATAACCGCGTCAGTCAGATGAGTACCATGACGATGCAGCTGATTCGTCTTGTAATCTTCGTTGTTGCGTTGTATCTTGCCAGTAAAGGCATTAGAATTCTCAAGCGACTTGCGACTATCGCCGGTACGGCTATGTTTACGATGTCGATGCTGTTTATTCTGATGATGATTGCCGCACCCTCCATTACACATGCGCAGGTTTTGGACATCAACTGGTCTCCCACGACATTTGCCCCGAATTTCAATGCATCTTTCTTCCTGAACATTTCAATTTTGATTTACGCCGTCGGCGGTTGCGAAAAATTATCCCCGTATGTAAACAAGATGAAAAATCCATCAAAGGATTTCTCCAAGGGCATGATTGCTCTGACCGGTATGGTCGTTGCCTGCGCGGTACTGGGTACCATAGCGCTCGGCATGATGTTTGATTCCAACAACATCCCGAAGGATTTGATGACCAACGGCGCTTATTATGCCTTCCAGAGACTCGGCGAGCATTATGGCTGTGGCAATTTGTTTATGATCATATATGCAATCTGTAATATCATCAATCAGGTTTCCGTGATCATTATTTCAGTGGATGCGCCGCTACGCATACTTTTAAACAATGTAGATGGGCAGTATATCCCTTCTTCTTTAATGAAAAAAAACAAATATGGCGCATATTCCAATGGATTAAAACTTGTGTTTACCATTGTTTCTGTTATTATTATTGTACCAGCGTTCGGTATCAAGGATGTTGACGTGCTGGTCAAGTGGCTGGTTAAGCTGAATTCCGTTTGTATGCCGTTGCGTTATCTCTGGGTATTTACGGCCTATATCGCACTGAAAAAGGCCGGAGAGAAGTTCCCAGCAGAGTATCGCTTTGTAAAAAATAAAAAGATAGGAATGTTTATTGGTGGCTGGTGTTTTGCGCTAACCGCATATGCCTGCCTGGGTGGCATCTATTCTAAAGATCCCTTCATGCTGGCGATGAATATTATCACACCCTTTGTTTTGATCGGTCTGGGCTTTATCATGCCCTATCTGGCAAAAAAAGAAAGAATAAAAGCCCAAAGTGTTAAGCAGGGCTGAGGAGCGCAAAATGTCTGATACTTATATCAACGGTTTATTATCCTTTATCGAAAAAAGCCCAACCAGCTTTCAGGCTGTACAAAACACCATAGAACTACTGTCAGAACAAGGATTTGAACGGCTTGACGAGAGCGTTAGCTGGAATCTGGTTGAAGGCGGCCGCTATTACGTTACTCGTAACGAATCTGCGATTATTGCTTTTAGAATTCCATGCAAAAGCTACCGGGGTTTTCAAATTATTTCAAGTCATGGCGATTCTCCTTCCTTTAAAGTCAAGGAAAATCCTGAAATTCGCGTGGAAAACCATTATGTCAAGCTCAACGTGGAAAAGTACGGCGGCATGATTTGCGCCCCCTGGTTTGACCGTCCGCTTTCAGTAGCAGGACGGGTTGTTGTGGAAACTGATAGCGGGCTAGAAACCAGATTTATACATATTGACCGTGATCTACTGATCATCCCGAATTTAGCCATCCACATGAACCGGGAAGTTAATGATGGCTATACTTTCAATCTTCAAAAAGATCTTCTGCCACTTTGGAGCGACGGCCACAGTAAAGAAAGCTTTTTGGAACTGCTAGCCAAAGAGGTTAACGTGCAACCGAATCAGATCAAGGGCAGCGACTTGTTCCTGTACAACCGGATGAGGGGAAGCATATGGGGCACTGAAAGCGAATTTATCTCGGCGCCGCGTCTGGATGACATCGAATGTGCTTATGCTTCGCTGCAGGGTCTCTTGCAAAGCAATGGCAGTGACAGCGTAGCGGTGCATTGCATGCTTGATAACGAAGAAGTAGGGAGCGCCTCCAAACAAGGTGCGGCGTCTACGTTTCTGTCGAATGTGCTGCATCGTATTAACAGCGCTATGGGACGCTCGGAAGAAGCATATATGATGAGCCTTTCTAACAGCTTTATGATCTCGGCAGACAACGCACATGCGGTACACCCCAACTACGCAGATAAAACTGACCCGACCAATCGTCCTTTTATTAATGAAGGCATTGTTATAAAGCACAGCGCCAATCAAAAATATACGACCGATGCGGTTTCAGATGCGGTGTTCCGCTGTATTTGTGAAAGTGTAGAAGCAAAATATCAGCATTTTCATAATCGTTCGGATATGTTGGGCGGTTCGACACTGGGCAATATCTCAAATGCACAGGTTGCACTCAATACCGTTGATGTCGGTTTACCCCAGCTGGCTATGCATTCCCCCTATGAAACGGCAGGAGTAAGAGACTTTATAGATTTTATTCATGTTTCGAAAAAGTTTTATAACACTAGCATTGCCTATGAGAATGGCAAACTGTTAATTAAAGAGTAGAAAGAAGGCATTTGGATGCGGGCGTACGAGAGGTTTTTGAATTATATAAAATTCTGGACATCAAGTGATGCTGAAAGCTCCTCGTCGCCCACCTCCTTTCGTCAGTTTGATTTGGCGCACCAATTAACATACGATCTGAAGCTCATTGGGGTGCAAAACGCCAGAGTCAATAATCATTGCATTGTTTATGGAAGCCTGGAGGCGATGCCCGGATACGAGGGCGTTACGCCGATAGGCTTCATTGCGCATATGGATACCTCTCCGGAATATAATGGCCGCAATGTTCACCCACAAATTATTGAAAACTATGATGGCTGCGACGTTGCGCTTGGTAAATCAGGCAAGGTACTCAAGGTTTCAGATTTTCCCCACCTGTACAAATTGAAAGGCAGCACGCTTATCACAACCGATGGCACTTCGCTGCTTGGTGCAAATGACAAAGCAGGTATTTCAGAAATTCTAACCGCATTGGAAATGGTTATTGAATATCGAATTCCGCATGGAAAAATCAGTGTCGCGTTTATACCAGACGGTGATGTGGGACGTGGCATTGAAAACTTTGATCTTGCAGAGTTTGGTGCAAAATATGCCTATACGCTTGATAGTTGGGAAGATGGCGAAATTGTTTATGAGAATTTTAATGCAGCTACTGCCATATTTCAAATCAACGGCAAAAATGTGCATACTGGGCGTGCTAAGGGCATCATGATTAATGCCCAGTTAGTTGCCATTGAAATTAATAATCTTCTACCACCAAACGAGATACCTTCAATGACCGAAAGGAAGGAAGGATTTTTTCATCTTCTGCATTTTCACGGCAGTGTTGAGCTCACTCAGTTAATTTACAATGTTCGAGACCACAGCAGAGATTGCTTTGAGAAGCGCAAACAGTTGCTTTACACAATCATGCAGAAAATGAACAAAAAGTATGGTAAGGATACTGTTTCTCTAACAATCACTGATAAATACCGCAATATGAAAGAAAAAGTTGAACCTTGCTTCAATATTATTGAAAAAGCATGTATTGCCGCCCGACGCGCAGGTATAGAGCCAAAAGTCATTCCAACGCGTGGAGGAACAGATGGTACCTATTTAAGCTTTATGGGGCTTCCCTGCCCAAATCTTGGTACTGGAAGCTATGCGCTTAACGGGCCTTATGAGCACACGACCGTAGAGGCAATGGATCGGGTTGTCAATATGCTGCTTGCGCTTATTGAGCTTTATGCGGAAGAAAAAACTGTAAGGAATGAAACCAACGACAACAGTAATAAATGATTACATCATCCTTTACCAGCCCCCTATGCTATAAGCCCTGAGCGGACCGTTTTCATGTAAATTCTGATTTTAGTGAGTACTCAGGATAGTTTGCTACTTGATAAGTCAACTTCAATATCGTGTAACAAGAAAAAGCCCAGCATATGCTGGGCTTTTTCATTTAGTTCCGGTAAAGTAGGAAAGGGTGATGCGCAATGTTACAGATTAACAACTTTTTTCAGCACTATAGCTTTTGCCAGAAGGATGTAAAGTACAAAAACAAATCTGTTTTTGGTGGGTCCATTGGGTCAAGCTATTTTACATTCAGCCTATAGCGTTATTATGCCCCTAGATAAGTCATAGCAGATAAAATTAACTATGAATATCCTAAAAAATCAATGGCAGTGTACATTATTTTCTTGTAAATAACGTTGCCTTTCTCAAGTTCCTTTATTGCATTGTTTTTATTCTTTCGCCCAACGGCAATAATAATAGCGTTTAATATTGTCATAGCTGAAACAAATGAAAAAGTAGTGGAATTGTTTTTGAAAATGCCAACTTTATTGAACTCTATTTCGGAAAGTGAAGTTAGTTAACGGTAGATCATAACTCAAATCCAGGAGAACAAAAACGCCTATAATAGTTGAACCTGCGGCGAATGCCGTAATCTCTCTTTTGGCCTATTATTTGGGAATACCAAAAGCGGTCTGCAGGTAGTAAGCTTTAGTCACAAAAGTACGCTTGGCTTGAAAAGATTATGAATGAAGGAAACTGGTTTGACATTTTTGCACTAAAAATACAGGATATATTTTCTTGGACATAATAAAAGGGCTGCTCAACGCGGCCCCTTTATCTTGATGAAAAAACTGATTACTATATTACGCAGCATTTCTTCCTATATGCCATCTGTAGCAGAACGACAACGGCAATTAATCCCAAGCCAATAATATCGCTCATCAGCGAGCTGTTTATCAAACATACTGCTCCAACAGCCGCCATTAGGCGTTCTATAATATTTAGTTTACGTTGATAATAGCCCTCTATAGACAACGCCAGTGCAAATACACCGATGACGGAGGTGATAATAACTCGAATCCCGTCAAAAATGCCCAGTCCGTTCGGCAGCAACAGTTCAGGCGAATAAACGAACATAAACGGAATAATAAAACCCGTTGTGGCCAGGCGTACCGCCGCCCAGCCCGTCTGGTTGGGGTCGGCACCCGAAAGGCCCGCGGCGGTGTAGGCCGCCGTTGCAACAGGGGGTGTAATGGCCGACAAAATACCATAATAAAAAACGAACAGGTGTGCCGCCAAGGCCGGTATCCCTAGTTGAATAATGGCGGGTGCCGCAATGGTGCTTGTGAGCACATAACAGGCGGTGGTGGGCAGACCCATACCCAGTACGGTGGCGGTAAGCATGGTTAGAATCAGTGTTGTAATTAGCAATCCGCCCGAAAGCTTTAAGATTGCTGCGCCCATTGCAAGAATGGCACCGGTGAGAGAAACCATACCTATTAAAATGCCGATGACCGCACAGGCCGCCGCAACTGAAAGGGCCGAAAGTGCGCCCGATTCCATCGCCTTCAACAACGCCATCGGTTTGATCCATGTATCGCGTTTAAAAAAGCTGGACAGGATTGCCAGTACAATACCGACAACCGCCGCGCGCATGGCGTTATAACCCGAAACCAGCATAAAAATGATACCAACCAGCGGGAGTAATAAATGGCCGCGCTCTAACAGCACCTTTTTTAGCTTGGGGAGTTCTTCCTTGGGCAGCCCTTCTATATTTTCTTTACGTGCGCGCAGGTCGATCATAATCCACGCACTGACATAATAGAGTATCGCCGGCAGAAGTGCTGCTCTGATGATAGATAGGAATGGCACGCCCAGCGAATCCGCGATAATAAAAGCAGCCGATCCCATAACCGGCGGCATAATCTGCCCACCTGTGGATGCCACTGCCTCAACCGAGCTTGCAAAATAATCTTTGTACCCAGTGCGGCGCATCAGCGGGATGGTAAATGCGCCGGTGGTAACCACGTTGGCCGAAGCCGAACCGCTGATAGACCCCATCAGCCCGCTAGCCACAACTGACACTTTTGCAGGGCCGCCGCGCGCACCACCCGCAACCGACATGGCAATGTCGTTAAATACGGCAGACATTCCGGTGGCACTCAAAAAAGCGCCAAACAAGATAAACAAGAAAATAAAAGTTGAAGAAACACCGAGAATCTGTCCATAAACTCCCTCGGTCGTCAGTGTTAAGTGCTGGATAATGCGCTTTGTCGAGAAACCCGCGTGCTTGAGCGGGCCAGAGATATAGGCACCGAAATAACCATATGCTACCAAAAAAACGGCCATGGAGGGCAGTACCAGCCCGACCGTTCTTCTAGCGCATTCCAACACCAGCAATACGGTGACGACACCTAAAATTAAATCTGTCTGGGTGCCGCGCCCGCCACTTTTGGCAAGACGCTGAAAATTAAGAATAATGTTACTGACAACAAAAATCGATACCCCAGCTAGAATCCAGTCAATGCCACTGGGCCGTTTGGTAGGTGAATTGTTTGTAGCAGGATAAAGCAAAAATACAAGTGACAGCACAAACCCCAGATGGTAAGCGCGCTGCAGCATGGGGCTGATGGTAAAAATAGCAGTATAAAGGTGATAAGCCGACATACAGATGGTTATCGCGCTGATCATTAAACCCAGCTTGCCCTCAAGCTTGCGCCGCTTAGGCCGCTTTTTCTTCTTTTTCTGGCCTATGGTCTCAAGCTCATCATCGCTCATTTTTTCCACCTGTTCAATTGTCAGGTTTCTAAGATCAATATTCTCTTCCTTCAGGGCGTTTTTCGCAGTATCATCGGCAGATGTTGTTCTTTTCATGTGATTACCTCAAATATTATTTTCGCCTGCGGCCAGCCCCCGCACTGGCGGAGTTCTGGCCGCCTTAAAATAACCGTATAAGTTAGGTATCGTTATTAGAATCAGCATATTGCGGCAGCCAACACATCATAACAGATTACTTGATGGCTCCGACTTCCTTCAGATACTTTTCAGCGCCGGAATGCAAGGGAACACACATGCCGATCATGGCATTTTCAGGTATGCTGCCGCTAAAGATTGCATTCTGTGAAATGAGATAATCGTTATTTTCGTAGAACGCCTTTGTAAACTTATAGACGCTCTCTTCGCTGATGTTATCGCGGGTGAGTATAAGCGCGGAGCCAGCAAACGTATGAATATCGCTGTTCTGACCCTGATAGGTTCCGGCCGGAATTAGCGCATAACCAAACTCGCTTCGCTTAGCAGTAATTGCCTTAGCCTCTTCCTCGGTCATGCCAATCAGCGAGCAGTTGCCGCTGTTAAGCGCGTCGGTGATGTTGGCGGCACCGACCGATGTTGCATAGATTAACGCATCGGCTTCACCGGTCTTGACCGCTTCAATAGCTTCGCCCATGGTGCCATATATGGGGGTATAATTGGTAACGCCAAACTCATTGAGAAGAATGTTAGCGTTAACTTCAACGCCGCCACCCATCTGTGCAACGGCTACCTTTTTGCCGGCAATTTCGGGGATGGTTTTAATACCAGACTTGTTATTAACGACTACATGGAACTGCATGATGTATAGAACGCCCACGCCGCGCATTGTCTCGATTTTGACTCCCTCAAAAGCGTTTTTGCTGTCTACCGCTTCTTTAACAGTGGCAGACTGACTGAGCGCAAGGTCAATTTCCTTATCCTGAAGTAGAAAGCAGTTATCGGCCGAGCCGCCGGTTGCCTGCGCTGCACCCTCAACGCCGTCTATTTTGTTGGTAATCATTTGAGCAATTGCGCTGCCCATGGTATAAAAATTGCCGGTCATGCTAGCCGTACCAATTCGCCACATTTTGATGTCAGTACCGGCAGATTTTGAGGCAGCCTCAGGCGTAGATGGCACAGCTGATGCAGACTCAGGGGCTGGTGCTACCGACGAAGAAGATGTAGTAGGAGTGCCACCGCAACCTGTTACTAAAAATATGGAGAGAGCCATTACTAACGCAATAATTTTTTTCATGTTATCTTTCCTCCAACAACTTTACACGTTCTTTTTGCTCGTCATATCAGGTGACGGCAATTTTCATTCATTATCTTGCACAAACACTTATTTCCGTCTAGTGAAAACAAACTTCATACCACGACACAATGATATCATAGCAATAAAGAATGTCAAAGATTATTTAATGCTAAAATAAAATCTTGTAACAAATTCATAAATTCTAAATACTGATTCTTACGATTTAACTAATGCACTACCGTATTGCAATTGGCGAAATACTAGGTAAATAAAAGAAGCCGAGGACTTAGTCCCGGCTTCACAGGCATTACAAATCAGAATTTTCCACCGTTGTACCCTAGTTGACAAGACACTTTACAGGAGCCATCGGTAACAGCCTGCACAAATCGTTGGACTAGGCTGTCATCTACCCGAGCCGCGGGTGCAGATAGGAACATGGTTGCGAGCAACTTATGCTGTGCGTCCAATATAGGAGCCGCCACTGATACAAGACCCGGCTCGCGTTCACCAAAACTAACAGCGTAGCCCTTCTCTTTCACCAGCTGCAGATCGCTTAAAGTGACATAAGGATCCTCCTGGAGTTGTTGAAGAATAAAATCCTCTGGTTGGTAAGAAAGCAGCATTCTACCGGCCGCCCCACGGGTAAGCGGTAGCGGCATGCCAATTTGCAGCACGCTTCGCAGGGGTCGTGTACCTTCAATACGCTCAACGCATACGCGGTTGCCCCGCTTTACCATGCTTATGCCAACGCTTTCGTTAAATAGCATGTTTAGCTGCTGAAGATACGGACGAGCCACACGTAAAAAATCCAAGTTTTCAAATGAAACATTGCTAATTTGCGCCAGTCGAAAGCCTAGGTAATACCGCAGACTTTCCGGGTCTTTAAAAATATAATTACGTTTTTCTAGGGTCGCAAGCAGACGCAAGGTAGTGCTGGGTGAGAGGTCAATCATCCGAGAAAGTTCCATTAGTGTAAAACTGCCCTTGCCGGCTGTATAGCAATCCAATATCGATAACGCGCGTTCAACAGCGCGAACGCCGGTTTCTTGAGCCATAAAAATCCTCCGGTTTTCAATTTGGTTTTCGTACAGTGGTATTACAATTCTGATTATATCCGATGATTGTTTTTTCTGCAAGTACTGTTCTATCTACTCAAAGGCACTAAAAATCATGCAAAAATCTTTACATTTTGCCAATTGCTATTTCTAAAAATATATGTTACTGTTTCATTGCACAAAAACAATTTCCGTATAATGAAATTCTACCAGAATAATTTTCAGTATGGAGAACTATCATTATGAAATCAGCATTAGAAGGTATTCGCGTTATTGATGCAGCAAACGTTATTGCGGGTCCCTATGCCGCAAGCATTATGTCGGAATTTGGCGCAGATGTTATCAAGGTCGAAATGCCTGGCAAAGGTGACAATTTTCGCGCAATGGGTCCCCGAAAAGACGGCAAAAGCGTCCGTTGGCCCTCTATGGGGCGCAACAAACGCTGTATCACACTTGACTTTCATTACGAAGAAGGTCGTCAAATTTTTTTAGATTTAGTAAAGCAAGCCGACGTCGTAATTGAGAATTTCCGCACCGGTACTTTCGAAAAATGGGGTCTCGGCATTGAGGAGCTTCGTCGCGTCAACCCCAAGATTATTGTTACTCACGTTACTGGCTATGGCCAAACTGGACCCAATAAAGATCTTTCAGGGTTTGGAGGGCCGCTCACTGGCTTTTCTGGCATTACCTATACCCAAGGCTACCCAGAGACGCCACCTGTAAATCCTAGTTTTTCACTGGCCGACTATGTCGCAGGTCTCAATGCTGTAATCGGCACCATGATCGCACTGTATTATCGTGATGTGGTTTCGGATGGCATACCTCAGGAAATTGATGTCAGCCTTTACGAGGGTCTATTCCGTATGCAAGATTCGTTGATTGCCGACTATGATATTAATGGCAAGGTGCGCGAACGCAAGGCAAGAATGGATGGTGCCTCAGTACCCGGCGGCAAGTTCCTGACCAAGGATAACAAGTGGGTGATGCTCGCCTGCTCAACCAACAATGCATTTAAATACCTCACCGAGGCTATGGAACGCCCCGACCTTTTTGAAAAATATCCAGACATGACCGATCGTTTTGCAAACGAAGCATACATTATGGCAGAAACCACAAAGTTTTTTGCTTCGCTTAACGCCAAAGACGCACTTGAGCGCTGCCAAGCAAAAAAAGTGGCGCTCAGTCCTATCTACAGTATCGCGGATATCTGGGAAGACCCGCATTATAAAGCCCGTCAGAATCTGGTTGAGTTTGATTCTCAGGATTTTGGCAAGGTACATATTCCTTCGGTCTGTCCTGTTTTATCTGAAACGCCTGGCCAAATCAAATGGATCGGTCCTGAGTTGGGTGCATTCAACGACGAGATTTATAAGGGAATGCTAGGTATGAGCGACCAGAAACTCGAGGAGCTTAAAAGCAAGGGCGTCATTTAATACTGATATTTGATTGATAGAAAATTATCAAATATTAGTGCAAGGGGGTTCTATTATGTCATTACCCAAAAGGGTTACGCTCAGTGAATCAAGTCTGCGCGATGGTATTCAGAACGAAAAAATTATTCTCTCGGTTGAACAGAAGCTGGAAATTATTAACGACTTGATTGATGCCGGCTTTACCGATATGGAGGGAGGCTCGTTTGTACGTGGTGACCGCGTGCCCACCATGGCCAACAGTCCCGAGGTTTTTGAACGTCTTGATTATACCTGTGGCGTCAACTACTACGCGTTGGTACCCAACATGCGCGGGCTTGATCGTGCCATCCAGGCAGGCGCAAAGTTGGTTGGAGTTGGTGTTTCAGCCAGCGAGGCGCACAATATCGCCAACTATAACTGCACGCCTGCCGAAAGTCTAGCAGCCTACGGCAGTATAATCGAAAAGGCCCGTGCTAATGGCCTTCAGCTGCGCAGTTCCGTACAAATGGCGTTCGGTTCCCCTTGGGAGCATCGCATTCCGCTTGATAATGTCAAACGTCTTATCGATATCTATACCAACTATGGCATAGATACTGTCATTATCTGCGATACCGCCGGTGTAGCTGTACCAACGCAAGTTTATGATATGTTTGAGGAATTTAAGCGCTGTTACCCACACATGAACTGGATTTTACACTTGCATAATACCCGCGGAATCGCAATGTGCAACATGCTTGCAGGTATGGAAGCCGGTGTGACCTGTTTTGCCTCCTCGCTTGCGGGTCTGGGCGGCTGCCCGTTTGTCCCCAATGCGGCAGGTAATCTATCCACTGAAGATGCGTTGCATTTGATGAACGAAATGGGTATTGAAACCGGTCTGGATATTGACAAAGTAATTGCCGTTGCTCGAAAGTTAGAAAAACTTATCGGACATACAGGCCACAGTTATATCCTTCGTGCAGGTAAAACCAGTGATCTGTTAAGTTATGTTCAACGGCAAGGCAAATGATTTGATAGGTAGACAAGCGAGTCAAGGAAAATTCCTTGGCTCGCTTTTACAGTTACATACTCAATATTATAAATATTTTATGCGATTTCGCGGTTTTTGAAGTAAAAATAAAATAAGATTCTTCTTTTCTTTGTAATGCGTCCAAAAGAGTGTTTATGGGCTTGTACCATAATGCTGCTTTTTATGGAGTAGGGCAAATGATTCTGGCTTTAAACAAAGCGTCGAAGGTATTCGCTGCACCTCCATGTTCAATGATTTTTCCACAAGAGAATTGCGGTCTATTTCAATGTTACGGTAGACGCCTTAGTCAACAAAGAAGAACAAAAAAATTCACCCGCTCTCAATAAGAGAGACGAGCGCAATATAGCTAAAAAATTAGATGAATTATAAGGCCAACTCGCAAGTGCAGTAGTACAACAATTTTTATCAATTTTCTACAAGTCAAAAACGCAAAGAAAAACCGCACCAGACAGCCGGTTTATGGCTTTCTGGTGCGGTTTTTGGCGGAGATGGAGAGACTCGAACTCTCGCGCCGGTTTCCCGACCTACGCCCTTAGCAGGGGCGCCTCGTCACCAACTTGAGTACATCTCCGTATTGGTAATCGCTTTAAAATATTAAATTTTTAAAACATCTTAAGTTGGCGGAGAGGGTGGGATTCGAACCCACGGCTCTCGCGAGTCACTGGTTTTCAAGACCAGCTCCTTAAACCACTCGGACACCTCTCCGTAAGATGCTTCGATAACCGCAATGACGATATTATATCACAAAGAAAAAGACTCGTCAATATAAAATAAGCGTAGAATTCTCACACAATTCTTATTGTGTGAGGGCTGCGGCACAACGGCGCTGGTTAAAAGCTGACAACACGCTTCCCGCCTTAAAAACGTGATAAAGACGCAAAAACTCCACGCAAGCGCAAAGCTTGTCAGCTAAGTTCACCACAGCTGATTCGCGATAACCTGGTAATTGGCGCAGTGTTACAGGCCACATATGCTTTAAAATAATATCGCGTTCCAGTTCTGAAAGTGTAAATTTTTCTGCGTTTTTAAGTGCCATGGCAGGATGTATCAACAGACGGCGAAAACGGCTGACATCAGTTTTGCTCCAGTCGCAGAGATATAAATCATGCAAAAGTCCTGCCCGCGCAGCAGCAGTATAATTCAGTTTTAATTTTTTACAGAGCACAAAACTTACATAGGCAACAAAAACGCAGTGGTCAAGGCAGCTAACACTATGTACATGATGCTTAATATCCTCCATCGACTGCACCGCTTCATCATTAATTATATCTTTTATGCAATTAGAAAATTCTATCCTGTTATCTAAATTCCACACAGCAAAGACTTCCTTTCTAAACGTTAAAAACAAACCGTAATCTCATCATAACACAACTTTAAGTGCTTTTATAATGGTAAATAATACAGATTGTTGGTCTGGTTACCTCGCTATTATATTTGGCATTGTAGTTTTTAGCAAAATGTGATATATTATATGATGAAATCGGCAAGTGGACGAGACAGCGGCGTGCGGCATTGCCCGCATGAGGAAAGTCCGGGCTCCATCGGGCGGGATAGCTGCTAACGGCAGCCGAGGGCGACCTTAGGGAAAGTGCAACAGAGATATACCGCCTGCCTTTTGGCAGGTAAGGGTGGAAAGGCGAGGTAAGAGCTCACCGGCGTTCCGGAGACGGAGCGGCCCTGCAAACCCTATCCGGAGCAACACCGATAAGAGGCGATACGGCGGCCCGCCGTGCCTTTGAAAGCGTGGCTGGAGCTGTAGGGCGACCTGCAGCCAAGATAGATCGTTGTCTAAAACAGAACCCGGCTTATATGTCCGGTTGAAGATTTCAAAAAACGGTAAAGCGTTTATATCGCTTTGCCGTTTTTTTTACGTATATTGTATAGAAACAGGAATATTACGGCACAATACTGACATAGATTATGTCACGGAGGGTGGTGCCCGCATGAAGCTGCAAGTCAAGCCTGATCCTACTGAGGACAGCAGTGCAGGAATGCGAGAACAATGGATGCAGGAAATATGGCTATTAAAGCAACAGTTAGACAATAATGAGCAGTTGTTTAACATGACCGATGATTTTGATATTACCGCGTATACCATTCACGAACGGGCAGCTTTGGAATTTAGATATAGCTACCTTTTTCGCCTGATACGCGCCTATGATGAATCACAGACCCAAAAGGTCAATATTCCTGCACTGACGATGTAAAGGGGGCTTTATCATGACCACCTATATTGTTGTTGTCTTGTGTTGCGCTATTATTGTAATGCTGCGTACGCTTGGGCGAGCAAGAGCAATGCAAACATTGCTGCCGTCCGCTTTTGGTGGCATGCTCGGCCTACTAACCGTTCATCTTTCATCACTGTGGGGTACAGCGCTATTGGCTCTAAACGCATTCACCGTTGCTGTTGCTCTATTCTTGGGCATTCCAGGCGTCGTTGGCCTGCTTTTCATGCGCTTGATATGCGTTATCTAATTCGACCTCGAACATCTTGTCCCTTCTAATATGCCAACTAATTCGCCAGTATAATCCGCTAAAAAATCTTGCAAAAACTGTTGACAAATATCAGTTGCAATGATATTATAAATAAGCTGTCACATGAGACGGCTTATCAAATGCGGATATGGCGGAATCGGCAGACGCGCTAGATTCAGGTTCTAGTCGGGGCAACTCGGTGGAGGTTCAAGTCCTCTTATCCGCACCAAAAGAAAGACCTTATAAATAACTTTTTAACGTTGTTTATAAGGTCTTTTTATTTTTTATTAATTTTAAAATATTTAAAAAACAAACGCTTTTGACACGGTAGAATTTCAAACATGCAGAGAGCTTTCTGAGGAAAGCATTAATTAAAACGCTTTAACAAACCCTAGTCATCCACCATATAATGTATTACTACTGCATTACCTCTTCTAGTTTGGATTTACATAGAGAGGGATTAACAGTCTTTCTCTATAAATCTAAGCAATTAAGGCGTTTTGCCTTGTTGCATGAAAGGAATTTTGTAGTATGTATTATGGTTGCATGAATGAAAATAGAAGAGGACAGCAAGACGATAGAAGAGGACCGCAAGTAACAGTAGCGAGTAACACTGGCGGCGCAGGGCCACTGCCTATAATTACAACACTCTTGGCTGATCCTATCAATGTAGTATCGACCACTATTGAAACGGCTGGAAGAGACGTAACCAATCTTCTTATATTCACAAGTACGATTAGCCTTCCGCTCGGAATTTCAGTTACTTTAAATTTCCAAATCACGAGAACGAATGTGGAAGGTTCCACTATCAAAGTGGGTCCTACCTTTACGTTTTCTACTCTTGCAACTGCTTTAGAATCTGAATCGTTTGCTTTCCAGTTTGCGGACAGTAACTTGCGATCTGGAAATTACACCTACTCTATTGAAATCTCCACAAACTCAATTATAGATATTACTCCCGGTGTTACTGTAAACAATGCAACGCTTTCTGTCATTAGCTTTAATGATTAATCGCAAGCAAATTTGGCGTTGCCCTTCTTGGGGGATATATTGCCAGGTGTTCGAAGTACCGAATTAATTTTTTATTATATTACTTTTACAGGCCGCGCTATAGCGGCCTGCTTTTTATGTCTATTTACTATTCAAGGTATTCAAAAGATGATCGTAGTCATAGTGTTTGCAGCACCTATGAGAATATATTCAATAATTTCTTTATAATCGTTCTACCTGATTGCAACATGCTTCATATTCAGGCCTTATCTTCCCCGCTCGGCTAAAGATCCTTGGGGGAAAACCCCATAGGCAGCAATTCACCCAACGTGTGCGTTTCATAATCATCTTCGCTTTTAGCCAAGAGGATTACCATCTCCGGCATAGCAAATTCGATTAGAACCTGTCGACAAACTCCACAGGGCGACACAATTGCCGGAAGCGGCGTACCCAACTCCTCATTACCTGCTACAACTGCCAGCTTTATAAACCGGTGCTCCCCTTCGCTCACTGCTTTAAAAACGGCGGTACGTTCAGCGCAATTGGTCGGCGAATAGGCAGCGTTTTCAACATTGCAGCCGGTGTACACTAGGCCACTGTCCGCCAGCAGCGCCGCACCTACGGCAAAGTGTGAATAAGGTACATAGGCGTTTTTCCGCGCCAACAATGCCTGTGTGATCAGCTCTCTGTCAGAAATCATGTTTATAACCTCCCTGCAAATTGCTATCATTGGTTAGATCATTAGTAATCTTACAACTTATCGTGATTATACACCGTGGGCCTTGTTATTGGCAACCGAAATATTCGTTAATGATTATTATTGATTCTCTAGCTTATAAAAAAAAGCGGCGTAAAGCCTCTCGCTTCACGCCGCCGCTATACACACTTATGCCAGTTCAAGGGCCACCTTCATCATATCGTGGAAGCTTTCTTGCCGTTCAAGAGCAGAAAGCCCTTCGCCAGTGGCGATAATATCCGAAATTGTACAGATACATAACGCCTCTTTACCAGCTCTAGCCGCATTAAAGTACAACCCAGCTGATTCCATTTCAACTGCAAGCACGCCCATCTCTGCCCACTTGCTGTTCCCCGCCTCACTGTAAAAAGTATCGGAAGACAAAAGATTGCCCACCTTCATCGGGATTCCTAGTGACTGAGCGGCAGCGTTGGCAGCACTCAAAAGCCGCCAGCTGGCAATCGGTGCAAAAGTTCCGGGTAAGCCATATTGCGCCCCATAATTAGAATTGGTGCAAGCACCCATTCCAGCAACTAAATCGCGTACTTTTATATCCTTTCCAAGTCCGCCGGCGGAGCCGATGCGGATAATGCTCTGAACATCATACATGTTGTAGAGCTCATAGGAATAAATGCCGATGGATGGAATACCCATGCCACTCCCCTGCACCGAGACAGGTTTTCCGTTATAATTGCCGGTGTAACCGAACATGTTGCGTACCGTGTTGTAGCACTTAACGTCGGTTAGATAAGTCTCAGCAATCACCTTGGCTCGCAGCGGATCACCAGGCATCAGCACTGTTTTGGCAATATCGCCCTTTTCCGCGGCATTATGCGGTGTAGACATTTCAATAGTCCTCCTTTTAATTATTGGAGTTTGTAGTTTCCTTGCGGATTATACAATACGTAATTATCGCCCCCTGCATTTTTAAGCAAGGAGGTCAATGCTATACAGTCAGCTAGGGTACCATCAGCACCATAAGCAGGTATGACGCTGATCCAACCAGTATTGGGCGCAGCGGTAGTTGCATTGCGTAGTGCCGAGGCCCAAAGCGTACCATCTGAAGGCAACGACAGTGTCGCTCTTTCGGTAAAGAAACCAACGGGGTTGCCGCCATAAAGCTGGCTGTTGCTTGACTCAATTTGCATGTCGCGCGCCGCATCTCCAGTCGGTGCCCAACTTTCCTGCGTGCATAGAATAAGCTCTCCACCTTTGGCTTTCACCGCAGCAGAAATTGCGTCAATGAACTGTGTTAACACCTGATCCTTAGTGGTAGTTTTAGCAGCAGCGCCATAACCTGCTTTATCCAGTCCTACACCGGAAGGGAACTGTACTGAATCGAGCAAGATAATTTTGAAGCCCTGCGAACAGAGCTCACCTGCCAGTGAAATAATATATTGCTGTGCCGATTGGGAATAAGGATTCAGCCAAGGTTTACCACCCATGCTAGGAGAATTGTCATACCAATAAATATCCGTATCATAATAATGCACCGCCATGTCGCGTTCATTCAAAGGTGTGATGCTATCATGAAAAGCGTGGATTCGCGCGGCTGGTACGAACCCCTTATTGTTGATGACTTCAGCCAAATGCTGCGCCGAATAGGCGGTATCTGAGGAAGCACCCGCTTTTTGTGCCACTGCATTTTCAGAAGAAAACAGCACAGCACCAGTGGCATCCTTTGCGTCGACCACGACAGTGTTCAACTGCGCTTGAGCCGCACTAGCCAGCATATTTGAAAGAACTGTATCATCCATGAGCTGAGCCTGCGGTAGATAAATTCCGCGCATGCCCTGAGGCTTATTAGTAGGCGCGGTTTCAGTAGGCTGCGGCTGGATTGGAGTTGAATTTTCTGGCGCAGATTGTGGTGTTTGTGATTGTGACTCCGGCGTTGCCGGCGAAGAAACAGAAGCGGCAACAGAAGAAGGCTCAGGAGGCGGCTGTGTCCCCAAATTCATAACAAACTCGTGAACAGGGGTATACAGGCTCCAGCCGATAGCCCCAAACAACACCACTCCAAAAATCATGGCAACAAGAATAGGCCATGAGCCTGCACCCATCCCTCTTCCGTAAATATTGCCATATCGCTTAATTTTTGTCCCTTTTTTAGCCATTTAAAACACCTCCCCGCGAAAAATCAAGTAGGCAGCTGATGGCCAATCAGACCATAAATCGCCAAGCTAAGTATGCCGATATAAATCATCGTAATAGGCAATCCGCTAAAGGACTTGGGAACCTTGCACAGCTCAAGACGTTCGCGCCCAGAATGCACAAGCATCATGGCAATGGTCAGACCCGCTGAACAACCAATGCAATAGGCGATCGTTTGTAACAACGTATCTTTGTTTAGAATTGCAATGAGTACGGCACCGAGCGAAGCACCATTAAAAGCCGCAACCACAGGCAGTGACTGCGCCGTTTTAACCTTTCGGGTTCCTATAACGACCGAAATGAGAAAATAGGCTATGCTGATACTAAGCAAGACTGATAGACCCCTGAAAATTGGCCACCATGAATAGCCCTTGAGAGCAAATTTAAAAACCCATGCAAATATACCGCCCAAAAAGGAAACGACACAGGTCATTGCACCCAAGCGTATAATAGCGCGATAGCTTTTTGTACGTTCAAGAATATGATCTACACCAAGCGCACGTGCAAAAAGCAGATTTTCAGTTACAGCAGCAACAATTATAACCGCCATCATTTCATATAATGCTTTCATTCGCAGTCACCCTCCTCCCTTTCTACAGGCACAGGATCACGCGAAAGCATACCATTTACGACAGCACGATCCACGCTACGGCACAACGCGTTTAAAAAGCCTAAGATGATAAAGCCGAAAAACGGAAGCGTGACGCCAATCATTTTAATAGGGTAAAGCCCAAAGGGAACGCCCCAGATCGTTCTATTGCCCAGCACCTCACGCACAGCACCGATTCCACACGCCACCAGTGCAAAGCCCAAGCAGATGGCAACTGAGTCTCTCAGGCCCCGCTGTGGCGTTTTGCGTGGGTTTAAAGCAGTGATATCCATCATAATGCTGTTGACAGCCGCCAGTGGAATATATAAACCTAGCCCATCCAGCAAAACAGCATAGCGCCGAAACAAAAGCTGAGCTACTATGACGCCGGTCATTGCCAACAACGTATAGCAGGGCACAAGATAAATCACCGGGATTTTTTTATGTGCAACAGGTGCTAACGTTGCAGCTGGAACAGTTGCAGCAAAAATAAAAACGCTGATTAACAGTCCGCTTTTTAAATTTAGAGTCGGCACAATAACAAAAGGCAGTGCCATGCCAAGAGCGACAACAGGGTTATTTTTAATCAGTCCCGAGGTTTTCTTCAACCGCCGACGATATTTCCGAATTGGTTTTAAGTTCAATGTTCTTCCTCCTGAAAGCATGTGCAAGATGCTCTCCCCATAAATCAATAATCCAAACCGCGGCGTTCATAACCAGTATTGCGAACAGCAGCGAATCTTCATACTCGCCCAAATGTCGAAACGTCATACTGACAACGCCAGCCATAAAGCCGTAAATTATCTTGGGCAGCTTGCGCTTGGGCGATGTCACTGGGTCGTTTATCAGAAAAATGGCACCGATAAGCATTAGGCCGCTCATCAGTTCATAGCTGACCGAATTCAGCGGTGAAAGCATGGCACGCGGCACAATGGCTGCAACCAGTGCGGCACCGGTCAAAAAAGCGCCGGTCATCCAAGCGCTCACAGTTTTTCTCACCGTGAGGAATAAGAAACATGTACATAAAACTAATATGTTAGTGGCCCCCATAGGACCCGCAAAATTGCCTAGCAGCATATCCAAGAGATCGGTGTTTGGTGCGCCGCCCAATAACAGCGTGTAAGCCGGCGAATTAATTAGCTTTAGCGTGTCATCCACGGCTACTGGAAGCCGGTCGAACGGAATAGGATACAAAAACATAGCCTTAGGCCAACAGACAGCAGCAAAGGCTGCACCTGCTACAGCAGGATTAAAAATGTTTTCACCCACGCCGCCAAATGGGTGCTTGGCAACGGCGATGGCAAACAGCGCAGCAGCCGCGATAACCTCAAACCGGATGGAGGCCGGCATCAAAAGCGGCAGCAACATTCCAGTGACAGTGGGAGAAAGATCACGTATGTTCGGGATATTTCGCGTAGCAATGACGCAAAGCATATCAATTACAGTGGTTACCACTACACTGAAAAGGCCCAGCACAAGGGCACGAATTCCGTAGTAATAGGTTGCCATCGCATAAAGCGGAAGCATGGCAATAATGGTGTCAAGCATCACTGTTTGATTGCTTTCGCGGGAGCGAATATGTGGGGGATTTTGTGCGCGTAGTTTCACAACGAACCTCCTTGCTGGCGGGTACGTGTAATCGCCGCCGCCCTAGCCATAACCTGCGCCAAATCAAGCTTGGCGGGGCAAACATAGCTGCAGGTTCCGCAACCGGTACAAAGCTCGGCATCCGCAAGCAAAAGATTTCGCTTACGCGGAGTCTGCATAACCTTGTAAATAAAATAAGGAGAGAGCGACTCAGGGCAAAAGTCTGTACAGCGTCCACAACCGATGCAGTTGTAACCCATGTCCTTAAATTCTTCAGCAAATGCTAGAATACCTCTTGTTGTAGCCGAAACAAAGACCTTTCCTGGATCCGTAATGCCAAATCCGGTCATTGAACCGCCCGCTACAATTCGCTTGGGGTTAGCGATGGTTCCCACCGCATAAAGCACCTGCGCAATAGAGCAACCAATCGGAACCTCATAATTACCTGCGTTGGCAATACAGTCACCCGCAACTGTCAAGAAGCAGCTGGTCTGGCATACACCCTCGTAAGCAGCGCGCCTCAGGTGCATCAGCGCGCAGGCACCAATAATCAGGACGTTATCGCGCTTCATCTGCCGCTTGGCGCGGTATTCGGCCGGGTAGGCACCGCTGATTCGGTCAACCTTAACCCCGAAAATATTATGTGGTATTCGCGTGTCAATGTCAAAAAGATTGCGGTAGATCTCTATTGAAGTTTTTGAAGCACCAACCGCTCTTTTCGCAAGAGCCACCCCTTCGGCCAACTGTTCAGGAAACTGCAGCGCCGGCCCCAGCTGGCTAGAAATGTATGGTTCATCATCAAGCGCATCGACAACGATGCCTGAAATGCCATCCCGCGCAGCAGCAGCCAGCTTTTTCCACAGCCTACGGCCGTCGCTTTCGTCCACAATCTTAGCCTCTCGCGCAATAGAAATTATTTCATACGGCGCCAACAGCTCAGGCGTAGGTGAAACCGGCGTTTCAGTTCTCTGTGTTGGAACTTCCAACCCAGGCAGCCGCTTAATCTCTCGCGACAGGCCCGGTTCCTTATTTTGCTCAAGTAAAATTCCCTTGGAAGAATTGGTTCTCATCAACCGTCCCCCTTCGCCCATATGGTCTCTTTGTTTTGCAAAACCAATAAGGCGGTGATGTTTTTGGTATTTCGTCTGGTATCGCCCGACCGACTAAAGGTCGTTTTAACGGCGCAGGATGTGCAACAGGTAGGCATAGACTGGGAGAGCCAAGACACTTCCGAGGTTAAAAAACTTCGACGTTATCTGCTCGGTGTCTTGGCACAGGCGCAGTCTCACACCGACACCTCATTTTTGCTGCTTGGCGACCGCCTACTCATCGAGATTTATCCTGAAGATGACGGCGGCGCGACAGTCTATTTTGTCATGGAACAAAAGGAAGCAACGGCTTCTATTTGTGAACCTGTAATCTTTAGCTTTGATGACGCTGAAGCGCTGATTCGCGGCTCGTTGCAACTTTTTTCACTGCATGGACACCGCTTGCTACAAAGCTCTCTCTATCGGCTCGAGAAAAGTTGGCAGCTGATTATACGCCCTATGGACGGGCAAAACGGCCCAGCAGTCAATCTGCTCTCAGAATACGGTCAGCGCGCCGAAGGGGGCAGTGTCCTTTCAGCAATTATAGAGGAACACTGCAAACCGATCATAAGAGAACATGCTATCGATATGCTGTCATATTATTTTAGTTGATTCATGCCTGCACATTTTGGATTTTAAGGTAGTGCAAAATACATAGTCGAAAATATCCGACCTTTTATAACACGCATTAAAATGCAGCTTCAGCCGCTTTTCGGATGGCAGAAATAGGCTCAGCATAGTCTTCATAGCGAAAAACTGCAGAACCTGCCACCAAAACATTGGCGCCAGCCTTTGAAACGAGCGGTGCTGTGGTCGGGTCGATACCCCCATCCACCTGAATATCCACATTATAGCCAGCTTCTAGAATGCGTTGGCGTATTGCCGAAATTTTAGGTAGCATGTCCGACATAAAGCTCTGTCCGCCGAACCCTGGTTCAACCGTCATCACCAGCACCATATCTATCTGATCCAGAAACGGAAACACCGCCTCAGCGGCGGTGTTGGGCTTGAGTGAGACCCCAACCTTCGCCCCGTTTCGACGAATTGTATCAATTGTATTTTGTACGTCACATCCACACTCAATATGAAAAGTGATAATATCGCTGCCAGCCTTAGCAAAAGCGGGTACATAGGTCAGCGGATCGCTGATCATCAAATGTACATCCAGTGGAATTGGGCTAATCTTTTTCAGCGACTGCACCACCGGTACGCCAATGGTAATATTGGGTACGAAATGCCCGTCCATAACGTCGACGTGAACTAAATCAGCGCCACCCTCTGCAATTGCACAAACCTCGCGTTCCAAATTTGCAAAGTCGCTCGCCAGAATCGACGGAGAGATAAGAATCATGATTTAACGCTCCCTTTTAGGGTCTTTCTTAAAAGCCGGAACAGTTGGAAATACGAGAAAAACACAAGGCCGTAAGTGGCCGGAAAACTTGTCCTCTTCCAGCGTTTTAGCCGCCTATTTTAAGTAGAACTGCCAAATGTTAGAGTTTTTTTAAGAGCGCCCTTTGTTTGAAAAATCTGTCATATTTTAATATTTTACCTTAAATACCTTCAAAGGTCAATAAAATGTACCGGGCAATTCCTGTAAATTCTAGTGCCTTTCATCAACAGTCAGAAAGCGAGGTTCACATGCCGGGGCAAGGAGGTGTTGGCGCTTTGCCCCGGCATGCCGGCGCGCATCTATGTGATGCGGCGGGTAACGCGCGCGCGGGCGGGTCTAAGGACGCAAACAAGTTTTTAAAACCGGTTTGCGCCACCCGAACGCTGCCGCCGCTTAGCCTCACTGATATGTTATGCTACAAAAAGCAAAACGCCCAACTACAATTTTACAATTTGCGTAAGCACAATCGCATTTCTCCTCACATAATTAACAGAACAGTGGCTCAACTCACATCGCATTATAATTAAGCCCTCTAAAAAATTTTTATCGTTCTTAAAACACGCCAGAACTTCGTTCTCAAAAGAGTGTATTGGGTTCAAAAAGCTCTGATATTCACTCATAGATGAATAAATTTCAGAATTAGACCAGTAAAATCCAATACAAGAACCGCTGCAAAATGACAACAAATTTTGCAGCGGTTCCATTTTGGGTGATTATTGACGCGACACTAACGTAGCGTTGTCAACATCCTCCATCAACTTCATTGAGACTGTGAAGGTCTGTCCGCTGCCCTGCATGCCACGAGCAGAACGATAAAGTGTCAGCGTAACACTGTCTCCCGGAAATTTAGTTTTCAGGAAAGTACTAACATCATCAAAAGTTTCAATTTTTGTACCGTCAATCGCAGTAATGATGTCGCCGCGCGTAACATTTTTGCCCGCCAGATCAGAGGTCGGATCTATTGCCTGAATATAAATTCCGACTGGGATACTGTTGATCTGCGAAAGCGTCTGGTTGATCTCAACGCCGGAGATACCAATCTTGGTACGCCCCTTGACATAGCCATATGCCATCAACTGGTCAATAACCGGTTTAGCTTCACTGATCGGAATAGCAAAACCAATGCCCTCATAGTCAACCGCGGCAATTTTGGAAGAGTTAATGCCGATAACCTGACCATACTCGTTGACTAGCGCGCCGCCCGAATTGCCAGGGTTGATAGCCGCGTCGGTCTGGATATAGCTGCTGGAATAGCCGCCATCCTTGATCATGCGGTTAACCGCAGAAACGATACCCTGCGTAACGCTGCCAGCCAATGTTGAACCGCCGGGATTGCCAATTGCAATAACGGCCTCGCCCACTTCAAGTGTATCGGAATTACCAAATTCTGCAGCCACAAGATTTGGCGCTTCAATTTTAATAACGGCAAGATCCGTTTTGGAGTCGATACCGATCAGCTTTGCCGAGTAGGTTTCGCCATTATCGAGTTCGACGTTTATGCCTGTCGAACCTGCCACAACATGAGCGTTGGTAACAATATAGCCATCTGCATTCATGATGATACCGGAACCCTCGCCTGACGGCGTAAAAGTATCCTGCGCGCTGTACTGTGCAATGCCGACGACGGACGGGCGAACCTTTCTCGCAATTTGAACAGTGCTCAGTTTGCCGTTACTTATGACTTCAATCGTTTCGCTTGAGGCTGGGTGATCTTTTATGGTTAGCTTCGGTGTATCAGGGCTCTCTGCCGCCGTAGTGGATGACGCACTCAGCTGCGTGTTATCATTAACGACCCATAAGCTGTAGATGCCATAGCCTGAAAGACACAAAACACCTACAAGTAAAACGGTACCCAGCAGTGCCCCGAGAACTGCCAGCCCACTCGGCTTTTTTGGAGGTCGTGGATTGGTACGACCCGCAGATTCATAATCCTCAAATTTCCAATGGTACTCCTGCTTGTTATTTGACGAAAAGTTTTGCTGACCGCCGTTTTGACCATATGGATTAAAGCTGTACTGTCCATATCCGTTGTTATTGCCGTTCTGGTTTGGCCGCTGTCCTTGTGAAGCGTTGAAATTTTCAGGCTGAGTAGCATTATTTGGGCTATTGTGATTATCTTGATTCTCATGATTCTTGTTTTCTTCAAACATACTCAGTTCCCCCTCCAATGGAATTTATATTGCTATTATCCTAACTTTAAAATATTAAAATCGTATGAATGCCTTTTTAAGCATTTTGATTTAATTTTAAAAGCTATTGTGGCGAATCTTCCGCTTTTTTATTTAGGTTTATCTGATTTGCGAAATAGCGACTGTCCTGTTTTCTGAGCCGCGGGTAAAGTAAAGGCAAACTCTGTATACTCGCCCTCAACCGAACGAACTGTGATCGTTCCGCCCTGTAGATGAACCAGCGACTTGACAATGTGCAACCCGAGACCAACGCCCTTGGTATCAATACTGCGCGAACGGTCACTCTTGTAAAAGCGGTCAAACAGGCGTGGAATCTCCTCCTTAGGGATGCCCTCACCAGTGTTGCGTATAGCAATGTGTAGCAATTTGCCTTCATTTTTATAGTCAACTGAAAGTGCGCCGTTCTCTGGCGTGAACTTAACGGCATTTTCAATCAGATTATAAGTGATTTGATGCACGAGATCAGGGTCGGCCTCTGCAAAAACCTTCTCAGCGTCCAGCCCGATTACATCGATATGCTTTTGCTCAAGCACCTGTTCAAACCCTAAGACGGTGCGCAAGATAATCTCCTGTACGTCGACCGTCTGCGGCCGCAGTTGCATTTCACCGGCCTCTATACGCGAAATATTAAGCATTGAAACCACCATACGTGAAAGTCTTCTGACTTCGTTTGAAACAATGCCTAGATAATGCGGATATTTCTCCTGCGGAATGGTGCCATCCAAAATGCCGTCAATAAACCCACCGATTGTGGTCATTGGGGTTTTAAGCTCGTGCGAAACATTTGCAATAAATGAGCGGCGAGTCGACTCAAGTGTTGCAAGACTTGATGCCATATTATTAAACGCCATGGCAAGCTGCTCTATTTCCTCGTCACCTTCAACTGGCACGCGCACAGTAAAATCACCTTTGGCAAAGCTGTCAGTGGCTTTGAGCATGGCGCGCAGCGGGCGCACCATCGCCTCGGTGGTAAAGTAGATCACGATAAATGATACCGCAATAACCAGTATGGCACCGATCAAAAATATTCTAAAAACGTCCTTTAAAAAACGTGACATTTCTGAGGCACTTGCTGCAGCGAACACGACACCGATCATCTTGCTTTTGGATGTAACCTGCTCTCCGTATGCATCTGGTTCCTCATTTTGTACCACCATCTCAACCACAACCGGTACGCCGACCACGTAGGTGGCACCAGAATAAATACCATTTAAGCGGGTAACACCGCGATATCCACCGTCTCTTGCCGAGTCCATAATTGTTTTATCGACAATATTGGACTTGTGTGCACAGTTTCCTGAGTCAAGACAGATCAATGTTCGCCCATCAACGTCAGTCAGAAAAATATCGGCTTCGGCCGCAGCAGAAAGAATGGCAAAGTTGGTGGTAACAACCGGCGATTCAATATACCCCTCGTGAAGCATATAGTTTGCAGCAACCAGTCGAGCGGCCTGACCGGCCTTCTTCTCAAGCGAGTCAAAGTTTTCTTCCTTAAAATATTGTGCAGAAAGCGTGACCAGCATCACGCCAAGAAGCACGATGCTGGTTAGTATTATTGACGCGCAAAGACTGAAATATCGCGAAAAAAGATTTCTTTTCATAAGAGATCAGTCCTTGGTCTCAAACTTATATCCTACGCCCCAAACGGTTTTAAGGGTCCACTTTTCAGAAACACCTTCAAGTTTTTCACGCAGGCGCTTAATGTGAACGTCAACGGTGCGCGAGTCCCCGTAATATTCAAAGCCCCATACCTCATCAAGCAGCTGGTCTCGCGTGTAAACACGATTCGGATTCGAGGCCAAATGGAATAAAAGCTCCAGCTCCTTAGGCGGCGTGTCCACAACCCGGCCATCCACCTTCAGCTCATACTTAGTCATATTAACAACCAGCTTGTCAAAGCTAACCTCGCGTACGGTACTTTCGGGCTGTACTCCATTGATTGTTCGGCGCAAAACTGCCTTGATACGCGCGACAATCTCCTTAGCATCAAACGGCTTGACCACGTAGTCATCCGCACCAAGCTCCAACCCGAGCACCTTATCAAAGGTCTCACCCTTGGCCGTAATCATGATAATCGGCACATTTGACTTTTTACGGATTTCGCGACAAACCTGCCAACCGTCCAACCCTGGCATCATCACGTCAAGCAGAATCAGCGCTGGCGCCTCCGCGTTAAACTTGGCGATTGCCTCATTGCCATCGTTTGCAATTACGACGGTATACTGCTCCTTCTCGAGATAAAGTCTCAGCAGCTCGCAGATATTTTTGTCATCATCCGCCACCATAATTTTTTCCAGCGACATGACCACAGACCTCCTTATTATTTTAACATTTGGCGCTTTGCAACGCCAAGTTACAAGTTCAAAATTTGCAGCTATTTCCTTATATTATACATCATTTACGGCCCGAATCGTGAAATTTTTAGAAATTTTCTGCTACAGTATTTAAATTTTTATTGCATAAAAAGCCAAAGCGTACGATTTGTTGCGAAAACTGAAAACTCATGCTACAATATATGTTTAGTATAATGCCTTTAAAAAATCCATCATGAAACGGAGTTTATTAAATATGAAGCTTGGCATCGTGGGGCTTCCCAATGTTGGAAAATCAACGCTGTTTAATGCGATAACCAATGCTGGCGCACAATCGGCCAACTATCCATTTTGCACTATTGAGCCGAATGTCGGCATCGTCGCTGTACCGGACAAACGTCTGGATAAGCTTGCCGAAATGTATAACCCTAAAAAGGTTACCCCTGCCGTTATTGAATTTGTCGATATCGCCGGGCTGGTTCGCGGCGCTTCAAAGGGCGAAGGGTTGGGCAACAAATTTCTCTCGCACATCCGCGAAGTGGATGCCATTGTACATGTGGTGCGCTGCTTTGACGATGGCGAAATTATTCATGTTGACGGTTCGGTAGACCCCGCGCGCGATATTGAAACTATTAATCTTGAGCTGGTCTTTTCGGATATTGAAATGGTCGAGCGACGCATAGACCGCGCCAAAAAATCAGCCAAAGGCGACAAAAAATTTCTGGCCGAGGTCGAAGTACTCGAACGACTTCATGTTCACCTTTCCGAAGGTAAATCAGCCCGTGCTTTTGCGCTGACCGACGAGGAGCAGGAGCTATTGCATGACGCACCGCTGCTCTCTTCAAAACCGGTGATCTACGCCGCTAATTTGAGCGAAGATGATTTGACAAACGCCAAGGGCGGCTATAATGTCTACTACCAGAAAGTGTGTGACATCGCCAAGGGCGAAAATGCGCAGGTCATTCCCATCTGTGCTAAAATTGAGGAAGAAATTGCTGAACTGGATGACGAGGACAAGCAGATGTTTTTAGAGGAGCTTGGTCTTCATGAGTCTGGCCTTGATCGTTTGATCACTGCGGGATATGACCTGTTGGGACTGATCTCTTATCTCACCGCCGGCGAGCCCGAGGTACGTGCTTGGACAATTCAGAAGGGTACCAAAGCCCCGCAAGCGGCAGGTAAAATCCACTCGGATTTTGAACGCGGCTTTATCCGTGCAGAAGTTGTCTCGTTTGATGATCTTGTATCTTGCGGCTCAATTACCGCAGCTAAGGAAAAGGGTATTTACCGTTCTGAAGGCAAGGAATATGTTTTTCAGGATGGTGACGTTGTGTTGTTCCGGTTTAACGTATAACTTAATCAAAAACGCGGACTGGCTGTGCAATAATTTTTGCACAGCCAGTCTCTTTTTAGTTTTGTTTGAGCAACAGCGCCAGATATGCAGCGGCTGCATATTCACGTGGTAACAAACCAGCCAGAATGCGTACCGCCTCGCTGTCACCTTGTTCCCTAAGCATGAGCTGCGTGATAGAGGCTGACATGCTGCGCGGCTCCATCGACTGCAATGCGGCCGCAAGAATGCGTTTGATATCTTCCTTGGGCTGCCGTTCCAGTGTTGGAAGCATCGAAGGCACTTTATGGTACAGTCGCATCAGTTGGTTGTTAAACTTTTCAAAGGTATACGCTTGCTCAGGCGAAATGCCATAAACCGCACCCGCGATTTCTGCCGCGCGGCAAAGCTTTTCCTGCGCATTGGTCTCCCAGTTCGAGTTCATTAAAAATTCAATGGCATTGTCCTTTTCAACCGTGCTGATGGTACGAACCATTGGACTTTGCGCCAAACGGACCACGCGCTCGCGCATCACTGAAAGTCCAACCTCAAGCGCCTTAAGATTTTTAGCCGATTCACCATTTCCGAAGGTATAATAAAAGCCATCAAGCTTGCCGAAGGCCTTCATCGTGTCGTAGTAACCAAGGCGGCGATTGCGGGCAAAGATATTTTTATCGAATTCAAACACCGTACCCAAATCCCAATATGAGCGAATGCGGATAATATCAACGCCCTGCTCGGAAGCCGGCTCACGCACGAAACCGATGCCGTCGAGATCCACAGCGACGACATAATCGGCCCCCTCTTTAATGGCAAGGTTGATCGGCACATTGTCATAATAACCGCCGTCGATATAACGCACACCGTCGATATCATAAGGTGAAAACACCGGAAAACACGATGAAGACGCCATTAAATACCGATAGAGCATACCGCGTGGTATCTCTTCAATCATTGGCGTTAAAGGGCGCATGGTTGGCAGCTCGACTGTAACCAGTCCAAAGCGAATAGAAGACGCGCGCACTTTGTCCTCATCCACCGCCTCTTTTATCAAAGCTTCGAGCGAAGATGAATCGACGCTGCCCTGAATCAACGCATCATTAACCGCAAACTTGACCATATCCAGCGCACTATTGATCGTGCGAATATTGGTTTTGCGTTCTTCGTGAAAGATATTCTCATATTCAATGTTGTTCCACAATTCGTCGGCAACTTCAAAAGCATCCTGCGCCATCAGCGCACCATTAATAGAACCAATTGAGGTGCCTGTGATGATGTCAAACTCCATCCCCAGCTCGCGAAATGCCTGCCAGGCTCCCATCTGATAAGAGCCTTTCGCACCACCGCCGCCGAGCACCAAAGCCCTTTTATTCATGTTACAACCCCCTTTTTAACGGGCAATACCCATATAGTTTGCGAGGTTGGCGCTTTTATCCAGTACACCGGTAATCAACGGCTTTTTACAGGTCATCAGCGTCGTGATACCCGGCCCGTGCCCCATGATTGTACAATCGGAATGCACAACCACCCCGATGGATACCGCCCCGGTCAGGTATCCGCGGCCAAAGGTATTGTCACAGTTTTGCAGTAACACGATATCACCGTAGCAGAGGCGGTTAAGACCGCAGCGGACAATTTCATCCCAGTCGGCTGTCATCAAGTCGTAGTCACCGGTGTAGCCTGAGCCCATGCCCTGCCCCGCGCCCATTAGATGCGCCGGAACAATGCCCGCAACCGGTAAAACTAATTTGCCATCCTCGAAAGACAACTTCATGCGGTCAAGCAGCGCAGGGTCGATTCCAGTGAGCATAATCTCAGGAAAATCAAGAAGAGCCAGCCCCTGCCCGTAGGCTTTAATCAGAATTCTGTCCTCAGGCAGCATCTTTTCCATATCTTCGTCTGAGAACCAAAGCAACGTATGCTCAATGCCACCGTGAAAGCCTGTGACGAAGCCACGGGCACCCTTGGCTTCTCCTGAGACAACCTTCGCCTCATTACCGATACAAGCCAGCATAACGAGTGCGTCGTTTTCCTTGTCATTGGGATTGCTCATGCTCACACCCGGCTCAACGTGATCACAGACCTTGTCAAAAACGCAATCGCCCAACTTAACGTTATAGGTGATACCCCCAACACTTGGCAAAACCTGATTGCTACCGTCATGGCATAGCTTAAAGACGCCGCTGCGCCCGATGGTAGGGTGGTGTATTCGGCCCATGACCGACTGCATAACGAGCCGATCACGATTATCGTGCAATATCATCATAAATACCTCCTGTAAATTGATACGCTGGCTACATTTTACTATGCTTCATCCGAAAAGTCACGCAAAACAGCGTACAGAGCCGATATTCTCTCAAACCGCCTCTATTTGGGCATTAAGTGATGTGGTAAATATTTCAATTTTGTGTTATGATTCTGGGGAATAAGCATAATCTGGCGGTGAAAATATTTCATGATGGAAAATAAAAGGAAGATACGGATTGCCTTCTGGATTATTGTCCTTTCAGGCTCGGCCCTGCTTGGCTTTATCACTGAGGCGTTAAAAATCTCACTTTTAACTAGAAATGTGTTGTTAATTATATGGCTTGGTTCGATAGCCATCGTTTCGGTTGCCATCGATATGCTGTGGCTTCAGGCGTTTAACCGGCAGCTCAAATCTTTGCAGCCTATCCTGTTAGAAGAACACGACCCGGACCGTTATATTCAGGAGATCAGTGCGCTGCTGGAAGGCAAAAAGTCGCCCCACCTTCGCGGTGCGCTGCTAATAAACCTCAGTGCCGCCTACTGCGAGAAAAAAGAATATGATACGGCCAAAACACTTCTGCTGCAAATCAACCCGAAAAAAATCGCCGGTATAAATAAACTGATATTCTGGGCCAATCTAGCATATGTTCATTTTCAGCTACATGAGGACGAGCAAGCCTGTGCTATTTATATTCAACAGCAAAAAGAATTTTCAAAATTTGCGGAACACCCGCATCTGGGCGGTCTAATCGCAATTTTATCTGTGTTTAAAAAATTGTCGGAGGGACAAACATCCGAGGCAAGTGCAATATTAGAGAAAGTTCGTGTCCGATGGGAAAACGAACAAAACGCCTCTGATTTTGATTATTTGATGCAGCGCTGCTCCTAAAGTATAATTTAAAATAACTTAAACAAAAAACGTCGCCCTCAGCCTTAAGTGGTCAGGGGCGACGTTAAATGTTTATTGCATCGATTTTAGAATGGCATTGACCAGATTTTCTATCTCAGGCGCCTTTTCAGTGCCAAGCGACGAGGTGATGCTTAGTCGCTCGTTGAGTACAGCCATATACTTCATTTCATCTGTGACGAATTTTTCAATCTGGTCACCAACCTTGCAGGCCCACGAGCCATTTTCTATAATTGCAACGGTTCGGTTTTGAACATTGAGTGCTTTCATGTCATAGAGAAAATCGTGCATCTTCGGGTAGATGCCAAGGTTATATGTCGCCGAAGCCAGTACCAGATGGCTGTATTTAAACACCTCTGAAATAAGTTGAGAGACATCGGTCCTTGAGACGTCATATAGGGCCACATTGGTCATGCCCCTTTCACAAAGCTGCGCAGCCAATACCTGAGCCGCACCTTCCGTGTTGCCATACATTGAGGCGTAAGCGATCAGCACGCCCTTCTCCTCCGGCTCATAGCGGCTCCATACGTCATATTTCTCGACAAAATAGTTTAAATCCTTGCGCCATACTGGGCCGTGCAGCGGGCACAAAATTTTGATCTCACACATCATTGTGTTGAGCCTTTTAAGCAGCTTTTGAATTTGCGGGCCGTATTTTCCGACTATATTAGCCAGATATCGTCGGGCGTCGTCCAGCCAGTCGCGGTCAAAATTCACTTCGTCGGCAAAAAGCTTGCCATCAAGCGTGCCAAAAGTACCGAAAACATCGGCCGAAAACAGGACGCCATTTGTCTCATCAAATGTGACCATAACCTCAGGCCAGTGCACCATAGGCGCAAAAATAAACTGTACTTTATGCTTACCAAACATGTAGGTGTCACCATCCTTGACCTCGATACACGCATGGTCGTTTATCTTAAATCCAAACTGGCGCATAAGCACAAAAGATTTTTGATTGCCTATAAGCTTAATCTTGGGCCAACGAAGCAGAACCTCTTCAATGCTAGCTGCATGGTCAGGCTCCAAATGGTTAACGACCAGATAGTCCAGCGTACGACCATTTAGAACATGTGCAATATTCTCCAAAAGCTGTCGCCCCGATGACCAGTCTACCGTGTCAAACAGGACAGTGCTTTCATCCAGCAATAGATATGAATTGTAGGTAACGCCACGTGGAATGGGGAACATGTTCTCAAACACCCCTACCCTATGGTCATTTGTGCCCACCCAAAACAAATCGTCTGTCACTTTTCTTACACAATACATGATCGTATCCTTCCTTCAGTTGTCTAATAAACCATTATTTTAACATGCTTAATGTATATTTCTAACCGGGTTTTATCAGGGCGACACTACGTTTGTCCGTTAAATGTCAGTCACTCTAAACATGTCCGGTTTTTGTACATAGAATTACTCATGTAAGGTACTGTAACGCCAAAAACTATCACCCCCTGCGCGTAGGATACATCAAAAGTTTATTTTAACCACGAAAGGTCTGTTTATAACGTGCGCCGGTTTTCCAATAGATTATAAGCACCACTACAAATGACAGTGTTTGAGCAACCGAAATGCGAACAACCTGCAAACTATCAACACCTGAAACCGTTACCACATGCATCGTATTAATAATCGTATTGTTAAAAAAATGGTCTGCCATCGGCATCCAGAGCGAGCCAGAGAGCCTTGTCAGCAGGCAAAACTTCACACCTGTTATGCCCGTCATCAGCACGGATATTAGCGCCGTCACCACCGTCTGTGATACATCCATTTCACCATCCACTAGGCTGCGCACCGGCGCGGCAATGTGCCAGAGTCCAAACAGCACCGAAGAAATCAGTACCGCTTTAGCAAATGTGTATTGATGCTCTGCAAGCTTAATAAACAGGCCTCGGAAAACGCCTTCTTCCATCACCACGTTGATGATGTTTCCTAGAACACAGATTGCAAAAAATAGCAACCCAGTTTCATTTCCACGATTACCGCTAAGTGCATAACCAGTGACATAACCTTGTATAGACGGTGTATGACCATCAAGCACCAACAGAAAAATTTCTATGCTGTAGGCAATTGCAAACGAACCCGTTCCAAGCAGCAACCCATAAGAAACCTTTTTTACTGCTGATTCTTTTGACAACCCAATATTGCAACCGCTAAACGCCAAATGCTTCATTGCCAAAGCCAGAATCAAAATGCCGCCCAGTTTATGTACAAAAGCTTCCCCTAAAATTGTCTGGTCGGTACGTAAAAGCATATATTCTAGTGCCCGCAGCATCACACAGAACACATAGATGATCAGTATTGACGTTATAGGTTTTAGGCGAAGAGCCGTTTTCATAATCTACACTCCTGGAATTATTTCATTTTAAATGTATGTCGGAGGGATGGGAATATAAAACGTCTCGTTTTATCTTGGATTAATCCAACCCAAACGGTTTTTTATCGCAATACAAGGCCGACTGGGCAGTGGTCACTTCCCAAAATTTCAGCGTAAATCACGCTATCTTCAATGCGGTCAGCAAAACGCCGGGATGTAATAAAATAATCGATTCGCCACCCCGCATTCTTCTCACGAGCCTTGAACATATAGGACCACCATGTGTATGCGTCGGTTTTATCCGGATAAAGATGGCGGAAGCTATCAGTAAACCCCGCCTCGAGCAGAAAGGTCATCTTCTCGCGCTCCTGCGGGGTAAAACCTGCATTTTTAGTGTTGGTTTTAGGATTTTTCAGGTCAATTTCCTTATGGGCTACATTTAGATCGCCACACAGCACCACTGGCTTTATGGCGTCCAGCGTCAGCAGGTACTGGCGAAAGCCGTCTTCCCACACACAACGGTAATCAAGACGTTCCAGCTCCCGCTTGGAATTGGGTGTATAGACGTTGACGAGATAAAAGTCGTCATATTCGGCGGTGATAACCCGTCCTTCATTATCAAACATCTCGCCAGGGCCATAAGTTACCGACAGGGGTTCCTTGCGAGAAAATATTGCGGTGCCCGAGTAACCTTTTTTCTCAGCATAGTTCCAGTAGGTATGCCACCCGCTGAGGTTAAGATCCGCAGGCGGTTGCTGAAGCTTAGTTTCCTGCAGGCAGACTACATCCGCTCCACTATTGTCTAAAAAATCGCTGAAGCCCTTTTGCAGGCAGGCACGCAAGCCATTGACATTCCAAGAAATAAGCCGCATAAAATGACCTCCGTAGATTAAGTAATAAAACGATATTACCATAGTTTTCATATTCTTGTCCACAACGCAGAAGATTTAGCGCCTGATACTTGTACGCGTGAAAACTTGCTGACTGATGGTAATCAAAGTCCGATTCATGTTCTATATATAATTAACTAACACTATATTAATTCTGTGGTAGTAATTATGTACTTAACGTCAGTTGATCTATCACCTGCACTGAAGACTATTCCCAGAATTCGAGTTGATGCGTTAATCTTTCTGTGGTTTTATACCATGGAACATCAAACATCAAAAACATTGCGATAGTGTCTATAAAATTAAATGTCCGAAAAAAATTCCGCTCGTCTGTTTTTTGATTATTGACGAAAAAAGTGGCCCTAACGTTCCCTATCTAACACATTGATCCGTTTGACTTATTCTACAGATTTCTCTCAAAATCAAAATATGAGGAGGAATAGGAACCATGGTCACTTTGGGCATTTTGCATTACATTTATATCATTATGACAGTCGTTATCATCACGGCACTGATGTTCAAGAAGGAAATTGTCTTGCCCTGTATTATCGGTGTCCTTCTGATGGGCTTTGCTAGTTCTGGCAACATTATTTCAACAATACAAATCATGTACAATTCTTTAGTGGCCTCTGGCTCTGAGTTTTTGGGTATCATCGTGGTTATTGCACTGGTGGTGTCCATGTCCAAGTCACTAGGGGCCATCGGTGCCGACGAACTGATGATTAGGCCATTCCAAAAGGTTATCAAGTCTCAAAAGGTTGCTTTCTTCGTGGTCGGCTTTGTTATGATGATCGCAGCATGGTTTATCTGGCCTTCTCCTGCTGTTGCACTCGTCGGTGCGCTGTTATTGCCGGTTGCGCTTAAGGCAGGGTTGCCCGCAATCTGGGCTGCGGTATCTATGAACCTCTTTGGCCACGGCGTCGCGCTCTGCGGTGACTATTTTATACAGGGCGCACCCTCTATTACCGCTAAGGCCGCTGGAATTGAGACCACTAAGCTTATGGCGGCAAGTGTTCCGCTCTGGTTGGTAATGAGTGGCGTCACTATTACAGTCGCGTTTGTTATGCTTTTGAGGGATATCAAAAAAACACCTGCCGAGCAGGTTGCGGAGCAGGTCGCACAGGTTCAGGCAGCCGTAGAACCCACAAAATTTGCTTATCTGATGGCGGTGGTTACCCCGGTGGCGTTTATTATTGACGTGGTTCTGATGATTGCTTTTAATATCGTTGGCGGCGACGCTACTGCGCTGGTTGGTGGCACCGCAGTAATTGTCATGAGTATCATCGTTATTGGTAAAGGCCATATTCTTGCCTCGCTTGATGAAATTACCGATATGGTGAAGGAAGGCTTCATCTTTGCCATAAAAATCTTTGCCCCCGTCATCGTGATTGCCGCTTTTTTCTTCATGGGCAGCGGTGGCATGGCTGGTAAAGTCCTAGGTGAAGGCGCACCGGATATTCTCACCGACCTGGGTTTGTTTATGGCCAATCTGGTGCCGCTTGCCAAGCCGCCAATTGCTATTATGCAGGCGTTGATCGGTGTAATCACCGGTCTTGATGGTTCCGGCTTCTCTGGTCTCCCCTTGGTTGGTTCTCTGGCGCATACTTTCTCGCTGGCTTCAGGTTCTAAAGTTGAAACACTTGGCGCGTTGGGTCAAATTATCACCATTTGGACCGGTGGCGGCACCATCATCCCTTGGGGTGTTATTCCGGTAGCGGCTATCTGTAATGTAAAGGCCGCCGATCTTGCGCGTAAGAACCTTATTCCCGTATTATGTGGTATGGGTGCAACATTGATTGTAGCGATATTCATGATTTAGCGTAGCAAAATATAATGCTGCGCGATAGGTAAATATTCTTAATCAAAGCGGAGAAAAGACAACACGTCTTCTTCTCCGCTTTGTAATACATAAGACTTACAAAACAACTAATCACTTAAACAAGGCTTGGATTGATTGCGTCTTGTGGATGTGATAAAATTATTCTTGAGCCGTTCTTACAAAGACATGCTGAACGACCGATCATATTGAATGGAGACCGTTTAGAAATGAACGAAAAAGAAATTTCAGAAATTCGCCGCCGCTTTCGTCCTGATAAGAGTAATATCAACCGGGTGCGCGGCTGTTATGTTAATGAGAAGCGAGAAATTGTATCGCAGTTTAACCAGTCGTTGCGCATCATGTCTCAGGAGGAAAGCGAATCGTTATTGGGCATCCTGAAGAAAACGCTTTCAGGTACGCTGGGCAAAAATCTTATCGACATTGAATTTGCGACCCAGCAGGTGGTGGACGGCGAAGAACATAAACTTTTGATGGCGCTTAGAAATTCTTCGCTGGATGACGATGAAGCTGTGCAGACCTTTTTTATGCGTGTAATTGAAGCACTCAACCTCGATGAAAATTACCTGATATTACTGGCGTATGATAAATACGATGTGCCAAATTACGCAAAGGATGGCGATAAACAAAATAATTCATCAGATGTGTTTTCGTACTTTTTATGCAGCGTCTGTCCTGTAAAAATGACCAAACCCGCGCTTGGATATTACGCACCGGAAAATATTTTTCGTAATATAACGGCGGACTGGGTGGTATCTCCGCCCGAACTTGGATTTATGTTTCCGGCGTTTGATGACCGATGCACCAACATTTATAATGCAGTCTATTACACACGCAATGTCGCTGAAAACCACGTAGAATTTGTCGACGCTGTGTTTAAGACTGAAGTGCCTATGCCAGCCGCCGCACAAAAAGAGACATTTGAGGCGATTTTAAGTGATACAATTGCCGACGACTGTAGTCTTGAGGTGGTACAGGCGGTGCATGAGCAGCTTTCGGGTCTGATAGCCGAGCATAAGGCTAATAAGATATGTGATCCGCTGCTCGTCTCCAAGCAGACAGTTAAGGACGTTCTAGAATCCTGCGGTGTTTCAGAAGACCACATGGTTGCTTTTGAAGAAAGATATGATGATGCATTTGGCGCTAACAAAGAAATTAGCCCCCGCAACATTGTAGATACAAAGCAGCTTGAGGTTCGCACGCCTGATGTGACAATCCGTGTCAGCCCAGGCTGCGGAGACCTGGTAGAGACACGGGTTATCAACGGTAGAAAGTACATTTTGATACGTGCTGATCAGGGCGTCGAAGTCAACGGCGTTTCCATCAATATTCTGGAAGAAAAAGAGTGCGCAGTTCAAAGTATGTAGCGCACTTTAACCGAACTATGAGAAGGTCGGCTTACAAAGTCTTAAATCATATTCTATTAGAATTTATATTTCCCCTGACGGAGTAAAAGCGCGCTGTACCAAATGATACAGCGCGCTTTTAATAATTTGAGGTTTATTTGCCTGCGGCAGCGTTGGTACCGGCAATTCTACCGAAAACAACAGTATCAGTCAGTGCGTTGCCGCCCAAACGGTTGGCACCGTGGATACCGCCGGTCACTTCACCTGCGGCGTAGAGGCCGGGAATGATGTTGCCGTTGGAATCAATAACCTGAGCCTCTGTGTTGATCTTTACGCCACCCATGGTGTGATGGACAGTAGGAACACGTGCGCCTGCGTAGAAGGGGCCCTTGTCAATCTTATCGGCATAGAGTGTTCTACCAAAGCTGTCAGCGGTTTTGCTGTCCACGTGGGTATTAAACTCGGTGACTGCAGCCACCAGGTTCTCGGGAACGACACCAATTTTGCCTGCCAGCTCTTCAAGAGTTTCGCCCTTAAAAGCACGTCCGGCAGCAATCAGCTCGTTTACCGACTCATTGAAGTTATTCTTCTCATCTCCGGTAGGATAGTCGTGGCTGTCAAGGATGACCCACATATGCGCGTTGGGTTGCTGGAACAGCGCATTTGTCATGACGTCACGGCGTGCGCCTTCATCTACAAAGCGTTTACCTTCATCGTTAACAAAAATGCGGTTTTCTACGCCCATTTCAATGTTGCCGCTCAGGCTGCCGGTATCGGGATCGCCCATGGGCAACAACTGGATATTTTCCATCTGAACCAGCTGAGCGTTTACGGCCGTAGCCATGGCAATGCCGTCGCCGGTGGAGCTGGGCGGGTTCGTGCTCTTAATGGACGAGTCCAAAGTTGCCCAGACTTTATTATATTCCTGACGCATCTCAACATTGGCAGCAAAACCGCCGGTGGCAAGCACAACGCCCTTCTTAGCGGTGAGGGTCACCTTGTTGCCGGTCTCGCCAACAGCAACAACACCGATAACTTTTCCGTTTTCGGTCATAAGGTCGGTCGCCTTGGTATTAAACATAATTTCAATGTTGTCGTGGCTGTCTATATAAGTGTTATAGGCCTTGAAGAAGCCAGTACCGACAGGTTCAACAGGTTTGTGCGCTCTGGGCCACAGACCGCCAAGAACTGTGAAAGTTCCGGGCTTAAATTCCATGCCGAGGCCCTGCAGCCACTCAACGCCATCCCAGGCGTTTGTCACCAGTGTGCGAACCAACTCGGGATCGCCCTGCTTATCTCCGCCCTCAAAAGTTTGCTTATAGTGCAATTCTACTGAATCCTTATTGGCGAGCGCAGTTTCACTGCCTTCGTCAACAGCGTTAAGTGCACCACCCGCCATAATGGTGTTGCCACCAACTTTAGGCGTCTTCTCAAGCACGATAACAGAGGCACCGGCCTGATTAGCGGTTACAGCGGCAGCAAGACCCGCGCCACCTGCGCCGATGACAATGACGTCAGCCTCTCGGGTAACATCTTCAGCTTTTTCAACTTCCATCTTCTTGTTCTTGAGCGCTTCCACATCTGCCCCTGCCTGAGTCAAACAGTCGGTAACAGCGGTCAGCAAAGCAGTGCTGGTGATGGTAGCACCCGAAACGGTGTCTACAGCAAGGCTCTGAGTCTCTACAATCTTTGCAGGAATCTGCTCAATGGGTAGATCGCTGATGCCAGGAGTTTCTTTGTGGGAAACAACCTTGATAGCGGTAATTTCATCAGCGGTGACAACAACTTCAACAGTCACGTCGCCACCCATACCCTTTGCGGCAGCAGTATAAGTACCGGCCTTGAACGCACCGGAAGCAGAAGCCGCAGAGGAGGCAGGAGACGCTCCGCTAGATGCAGTCGGGTTTGTCGCTGAATCACAAGCAGTTGTGCTTAGAAGCACCGCGGCTGCGAGCAGGACGACAATAGATTTTTTGAACATTTTTTTCACTTAGGTTCCCTCCATCTAATTTGGTCACGTGACAAATATAAACGTATTCTATATCTGTCGTGATAAATAATACCATAGTAATTGGTAAATAGATAGAGAACATTGTCATATAAATAACCAATACAGAATTTTAACTAGTATCCATTTATAAACTAAATTCTAATTAGGAGTTTTAAACAATAAATTGATATATATTTAATCTTATACGATAATCAAGCGATAATATACTTATTTTTAGCGATAGTATCCGAAAACAACTGTCGTTATATTACGCACAATTTTGTTGAAATTCTTAGTGTGTCAACAAAGAACAATAAAAACATACCAAGCCTCGATTTAGAATTACAACATAAGCTCAAAATTAAAAGCCCCCAAAACCGATGAATGCATCGGTTTTTCAGGGCTTTTAGCATTTTGTGCAAAATAGTAACACTGTTATTATACTTGGCGCGGGCAATTAAAAAACAAGCTCACCGTAAGTGTCCATTTCCTTGGCTATTTTGATCATTTGATTAAATTTTTCTATTATTGCGCGCGAAAGCTTTTCGACCTCCGCCGCATTGGTCAAGGCGCGTTGGGAATCCTGCGCATTAATAGCGTCGATGATGACATCACCTAATCTATGCAAATTGTGATGCAACACTTCAACGCTTTCCCAAAGCGCTGTCAGCTTATCAGAGGATGGCTTAACCGCATAATAAAAATGACCGAACCCACACTTATGCTCATCAGTTTGAATTGGAATAACCGACATTTCGCGTGACATTTTTTTAACATTAGTCATCCATGAAGTATGTGCTTTAATGGCGTTTTCAACTGTTTCGATGAAGTCCTCATTTGAAAGGCCGCACAACCTACTGTTGACCATTTCGCCTGAAGCAATTGCCATATCATTAACCTTGGTCTCTATTTTTCCTACTGAAGTGGAAATCTCGCCAATTGAGTCACTTATCAGTTTTAGATCCTCGGCGGATCTTGAAAGATTTTGAATATCGTTGTTGACCGATTCCAAAGCTGTGGAAGATTCATTTAGTGAGTCGCTAATACGCCGACTGGTTTGCGCCGCTTCAAGAATACGGTTGGTGATATTGGTGGTCGCATCAGTGCTGGTTGTCATAACATCTGAAACGTTCTCAATACTGCTGCTGACTCTGCTTATGGCATTTATCGTTTTTTCAACGCTGCTCTTACTTCTGTTGGATGCACTGTTCATTTCCGCCAGTAGTTCGTCAATGTTTAGCGTCAGCTTTTTTGTGGTCTCGGACAAAACACGAACCTCTTCCGCTACAACAGCAAATCCCTTTCCAGCAGCACCGGCTCTTGCAGCTTCAATCGAGGCATTAAGCGACAAAAGCTTGGTCTTATCAGAAATATCATTAATGCCCTTGACCGCATCATTGATTTTATTTATGACAAGTAAAAGATCGATGACACTCTGATTCATATCCTTAGAAAAGCCCATCATTTCGATATTTTCTGCTTTAATACTGTTGAGAATCCCATTGCTTTTCTCAGTGTTTTGGTTGAGCAGTTCCGCGTCCTGTGATATGTGCTCAATCATATCCGACAGTTCGGTGTTCGAATCAACAATTTGAGAGGTCGAGACAGATATTTCCTCCGAAGAAGACGCAACCTCAGCAAACATCTCGCTTAAGCTGTTTGCTGAACGTTTGATTTTAGCCCCTAAAAAAGAGAGGCGGAGTTCAAAATCGCTAATCATGGTGGCGATTTGAAAAACGCCCTTAAAAATACCGGCCGCTTTGTGGTTTGCTTCTCTCATACTTTTTATTTTAGATGCTGACTGCGGCGAACTAAGGGCTGATGCTGTTTTTTTGGTGCCTGTTCTAGATTTCAAAAATAACATCCGATTATCTTCCTTCATATATGTATTGATCTTGGTGTTAATATTCGGGCCACTCACTACGGTAGTGCTAAAAATGGATTAATTTATATAGTAATAATTCCATTATATAACTCATCACCTAATAAAACAATACAAATAACTATTTTTGATTATTTTTGCTGAAGGCTAGTAGAGCTGACAAGCCATGTCAGCACCATGAAGGTTGGGCTATGACCAATTCTCAGTGCGCAATAACGACGCAGAGTTTGTTGGGATAATTTGTAGAATAGAGCAAGGTGTTGGCTGAGTTGTAAAATTGAAAGGCCAACAGTTCTTAACTGAACTGTTGGCCTTTAATTATCGACGATTAAATGGGTGTTAGAACCAGTCACTATTTCTATAGCCGTTATACGCCGCGGCAAATTCGCTGTTATAACGCACAAAAACATGTGCTAGACCTGGGTCAAACCGCGTCCCTTTTCCCTGCTCAATAATGCGGCAAGCAGTTTGGTGACTGCTTCCTTTTAGAGCGGTCTCTTTGTCGTAACAATCACAAATGGCCGTAATACGTGCAATGAGCGGAATATTATCGCCGCATAAACCAAAAGGATAACCGCTTCCATCCCAATGCTCGTGATGGTAAACGGCAGCATCGCAAGATAACGCAATTAAGGAACCGGGGACTCCCGAAATGATGCGGTTGTCAATATAATTAAATAGCCGCATAGCAAGCAGTGTATGCTGGGTAACGATTAACCGCTCCTGTGACGTTAGTTGCTCACTCTTAGAAAGAAATTCTCGTGGCAACCATACTTTCCCAACATCATGATAAAAAGCCGCTTCGCTAATCTGTTCTATTTCATAACGGTCTAACTCTTTTGAATACAGCCGACAGTCACTAATCTTTTTAGCCATGATGCCAGCATATAAACCAACACCAATCATATGGTCAATCTGCTGTTGAGAAAGCTTTTGTAACAAGCTTTTAATACTGGCGGAATAATAGACAGAAGGCGTCATAAAACTCCCTCTTTTCACAAAAGGTAGTGCAACATAATTTTATTTGCAACGCTTAAACTGAAAGCTTTTGTATCCACTATAAATATACTAGCCCCCAAACAGAAACATTACACTCGCCAAACTGAAACCTGTGGGTAGTTTATTTCGCAGTTTATTTAAAACTGTGGTAAACAACTAATGAAGTGCATGCTGGTCGCAAACACTCTCAAATATGACGGCAGGATGGACGGCGAATGAAGCAACAGACATATTTGAAACATACATATTATTAAACTTATCAATAGCAATTTTTTTCTGTTCTAACAAGGAATGTGCATATATATTAAGGGTAATAGAAACGTTTGAATGACCGAGAAGTTCGCTTAGTGTTTTAATATCTACACCTAACTCCAAAGCGCGTGTAGCAAAGGTATGCCTAATGGCGTGAAATTTGCGTGATTTAACTCCAGTTTGGGATAGAACTTTTTGAAAAAGTTTTTGATAACTTCTTGGGTCAAGCGGTTCCACATTATCTGAAAGAACAAAATAGCTTTCACTTTTTTTATCAAATCTTAAAGCACATGCCTGTTGAATGATAAAGGCGGGCAGTGGAATTTTTCTGTTTGATGTCCGACTTTTGGGTGTGCCGATATGCAGCGCTGTTTTACTTCCCTCTTGCTCAAAATTTTTGGCGCGGGTTACTGTACGCATAACCGACATGGTACCTGCGTCCCAATCAAAATCGCCCCATTTAAGACCACAAAGTTCCCCAAGTCGTATGCCAGAATAAAAACATAGTATTAAGCCCAGCGCACGTCGGTTTTCTGAATTCAAAGCAGCTTGTTCAATCAATTGCTGCTCGCGAGTTGTAAATACTTGAACTTCATTTCCTTTCATTTTTGGTAACTTAACGGCTTCTATAACGGAAGCAATGTCTGGTGCATTAAAAAAGATTTTTTTGAGTGCAGTCTTAAAAATCGTTAATATTTTGCGTTGATAAGACTCAGAGATTTTGTCATTGCATCTAATATAGTTAGTAAATTGTGCGGCAGAAGTTACCGTAATCTGTGAATCTTTTGTTTGGGAGAAAAAAGGAATAATATATTTCTGCACACAATATTGATAGTTTTCATAGGTTGAGGGCTTGACTTGATGGCGAACATCACCTTCTATCCAACTCAAAAACTGATCGGAAATTGTATCTTTGACATCTTCTTGAGTTCGAAGTGTCGACAAGTCATCCGCTCTGAAATTCTTCATTTTTTCTTTTAGTTCACGATATACTTTAGCGTAAAAATAGCGGTATTTTCCATCTTCTTGTAAAATTCTACCTTCCCACCGACCATCTTTTCGCTTGTAAATATTCTCTCCTCTGCGTGGCATACTTAGAGCTCCTTTCAATATGACGCTTCCTCAGACGGCGAATAATCGATAATATTACTCTGATCGCCATCCTATTAAGGGATTATAACGTAGTGTGGACTCATTTTTATATACATTTGATGCTTTTTAATGTTTATACCCCGATTTGACAAGAGAAATAATTTATAATATAATAATTTCTGTAAATATTTGTTTTATTTTGCTAAATTATCCCGTCACAGTTTTAAATAAACTGCGAACATAGATATAGTAAGCGTAACTTTTTAAGTCTTACATAAAAAACAAGTAAAAGGCTTCCCGCCGCTTGGACTGTTCCCCGCAGAATAGACAAAGAAATAAAAGCCCTGTTGTAGAATAACTTGAATTTAGGCGACCTTGCTCCGAATTTCGAACGGAGTGAGGCCGTCTTTCCTACCACTGCGCATAAATACAACATTCCTTTTGCAGTCGGGATGTAAGTAATGTCCGTAACCCAGAAACGATTGGGCAATGGCTGCTCAAAAGTTCTCTGTAATAGGTTGGGGTATTTATGTACCGCCTGTTTGTAATGCACATATGGTCGACGCCGCCGTATCTGCGAAAGAAGATCATACTTTCGCATGATACGCAGAACAGCTTTCAAATTAACTCTTTTCCCAGCGTGCCGCTCAATCCAGCGGCGTACTCGACGACAACCGTAGGTCTGTTTGCAGCGTTGCTGGCAATTGGTGATTAAGTCCGTCAGCCATTGATCCTTAGCTTCTTTTGCTTGTCGGTTCCGCCAAGCATAGTAACCACTACGGGATACCTCAAATGAATGGCACATAGCCTCAATGCTGTATTTACCACGAAATTGTTCAATGACCCGATATTTCAGCTTCACTTCCTTCCAGCTTCGCACAGAATATTTTGCAGCAGTTCCACCTTCATCCGAAGTTCGACCAGTTCAATGTTGCGGCACGTCTCTTTATCTATCACATTTTTTCGCGGCCTGCCTTTGGGTTTTGGAATATAGCCGTTAGCTATGAGGCGAGCTTTGTGGTTCTGTCGTGTGACTAGCTTTTTTATTTGTTTTTTGCTTAGTCCATAACTTTCTGCCATTTCCCGATTAGTTTCTCCCGCTGCCTTTCTCCGGAACACATCTTCACTCAGAAACTCCACTTTTGTATATTTTGGGGACATAAAATGACCTCCTGTCGTAGTTTCCATTCTACAACAGGAGGTCTCTTTTTTCACTGTCCGTTTTTTAGGGTATAGTCCAGCTGAAACATCGGCGGGAGGCTTTTTTATCCAACTCTTTTTTGGGCAATCGGAGGGCTTTGGCAGAAAAGATCACTTATTTTGAGCACTATGGCTTTACTAAACGCTAATATATTTTTATTAGTTCATTAGTCGCCGCCTAAATAAGCTCTTCTCACACTATCACTTTGAATTAACTCTGCGCCGGTACCTGAAAGACCAATTCTACCGGTCTCAAGCACATAGGCACGATCAGCAATCGAAAGCGCCATCTGAGCATTCTGCTCAACCAGCAACACCGTCGTACCATCTTTGTGCAATTGTGTAATAATCTCGAAAATCTGTTCCACCAAAAGCGGCGCCAGTCCCATGGAAGGCTCATCGAGCATCAAAAGCGTCGGGTGACTCATCAGAGCCCGCCCCATGGCCAGCATCTGCTGCTCACCACCGGAAAGGGTACCGCTAACCTGCTTTCTGCGCTCCTTTAGGCGTGGGAACTGTGCGTACACCCGTTCAATATCTGCGGCAATTCCTGCCGTCGGCTGGGTATATGCGCCCATCTCAAGGTTTTCCTGTACGCTCATTTGTAAAAAGATGCGCCGCCCCTCTGGAACCTGAGCGAGCCCTCGCTGTAAAATTTTGTGCGGCTCAACGTTCGAAATATTTTCACCATTAAAATGAATGGAGCCGGTTTTGCTGCGCAGCAATCCCGAAATGGTGTTAAGAACGGTAGATTTTCCTGCACCGTTAGCACCGATCAGCGTTACAATCTCTCCTTTGTTGACTGAAAACGAAATACCTTTTATTGCATGGATACTCCCATAAAATACATTGATATCCTCGACCTGCAACAGCATACTCAACCCTCCTTTTTCTTGCCAAGATAGGCTTCAATGACCTTAGGATTCGCCTGGATCTCGGTCGGCGTACCTTTAGCGATGATCTTGCCGTAATTAAGCACGGCAATGCCCTCGCAGATGCCCATCACAAGATTCATATCATGCTCGATGAGCATAATGGCAATTTCAAAGGTATCTCGAATCTTGCGGATATTTTCCATCAGCTCTGCTGTTTCAGAAGGGTTCATGCCTGCGGCGGGTTCGTCGAGCAGTAATAGGCTCGGGTTGGTACCCAGCGCGCGCACAATTTCAAGGCGACGCTGTGCGCCGTAAGGCAGACTGCCCGCTTTGGAACTTGCCATGCCTTCCATGTTAAATATTGAGAGCAGCTCGAGCGCACGCTCATGGACAATTCTCTCTTCTTTCCAATAACGCGGCAACCGCAATACGCCGTCCCACATCGAATACTTCATCTGATTATGCAGACCGATCTTCACGTTATCCTCAACTGTAAGAGTCGGAAATAGGCGAATATTCTGAAAAGTTCTGGCAATACCTGCGCGGTTAACTTGAATGGTATTCATGCCGTGGGTATCCTTGCCGTCGAGCAGTATAGTACCGCGCGTCGGCTGATAAACCTTAGTTAAAAGATTGAACACCGTAGTTTTTCCCGCGCCATTAGGTCCGATAAGGCCCGCTATTTCAGTTCGGCCAATTGTTAGATTAAAGTTATCCACAGCGGTTAGACCACCGAAATCAATGCCAAGCCCAATTGCCTCTAGTACAGGCGTTTTGTCAATGTCTCGCTCTGGGATAATCGCGCTGCTTGGAACCGGTACCATTTTAGCCATTTTGCGCGCCCTCCTTGCGGACTGATTTTTTGACTGATGCCTTTTCTTTAACCTGTTCGATCAGTCGGCGACCCTTTTCACCGTTTGTCAGAAGCATAACTGCAATCAGAACAATGGCATAGACCAACATGCGGTAGTCGCTGAAACTACGCAGCAACTCAGGCAAAACGGTAAGCACAGCCGCAGCAATAATCGATCCACGGATATTTCCCATGCCGCCCAAAACGACAAACACAAGGACAAGTATCGAGGTGTTAAAGTCAAATTTTTTAGCTACCACTGTGGAATAATTCATGGCAAACAGCACGCCAGCCATTCCAGCCAACACCGCCGAGGTTGTAAAAGCCATCAGCTTATATTTTGTAATATTGATGCCAAGCGATTCCGCTGCAATCCGGTTGTCACGAAGCGCCATAACCGCCCGTCCGGCACGGCTATTGATCAGGTTCTGCACAATGATCAGCGTAACAATAATGAGTGCATATCCCATAACAAAGGTAGATAGCTTCGTCACGCCTACCGCGCCCATAGGGCCGTTAACTATAACCGTTCCGCCATCGGCAAGCCCCAAAGAGGCAGAATCAGTCATGCTTAGGTGCAGTCCATCTTTATCTACGCCCACATAGAGACAGTTGACAACGTTTTTTACAATTTCGCCAAAAGCCAGTGTAACAATTGCCAGATAATCGCCTCGCAGACGCAATACCGGCACACCCACCAGTAAGCTGGTAAGTCCAGCGAAAATGCCGCCCACCAGCATGGCAATTACCAGCCGAAGCGGCGAGAATGTGATGACATTCTTCAGGCTCATTGTCACAATGACGCCAGTGAAAGCGCCGACGCTCATAAACCCAGCATGGCCCAGACTTAGTTCGCCTAAAATGCCAACGGTAAGGTTAAGAGAAATTGCCATCACAATATATGCGCAGATTGGAACGAGCTGGCCTTTCAGCGAGCTGGAAAGCTGCCCGCCCGACATAAGCACCTGTAAAATAATAAATGCAATTGTGACAAGGATGTAATTAAGAAAGTTGCTTTGGGCGGTTTTATTCATAGCTTTAATTTTATTCATATCTGCCGCCTACACTTTCTCACTTATTTTTTTGCCCATCAAACCTGTTGGTTTTACCAGCAGCACCACGATAAGCACAGCAAAAACGATGGCATCCGAAAGCTGGGTTGAAATATATGCTTTTCCGAATGTTTCAACTAACCCCAGAATCAAGCCGCCAATCATAGCGCCGGGAATTGAACCGATTCCGCCGAACACAGCCGCTGTAAAAGCCTTGATACCGGGCATTGAACCGGTTGTGGGCAGCAGCGTCGGATAGGCCGAGCAAAGCAGCACGCCCGCAATCGCTGCTAATGCACTGCCGATGGCAAAGGTAGCGGAAATAGTGGCATTCACATTAATTCCCATGAGTTGCGCGGCGCCTTTATCCTCTGAGACGGCACGCATTGCCTTGCCAATTTTTGTGTAGCCCGTCAGCCAGCTTAAAAGCACCATAATGGCAATACACGAAAGCACCGTCAGAATCGCCTCGCCCGAAATGGTCAGTCCGCCATCAAAGAGCTTGATCGGCTTTATGGGCACCACACTTGAAAAGCTCTTGGGCGCTGAGCCCCAGATGAGCAACGCAGCATTCTGCAAGAAATAACTGACGCCAATTGCAGTGATCAACACCGCCAATGACGGCGCCATACGCAGCGGCTTATAGGCCAACTTTTCAATCGTTATGCCCAAAACTGTACACACAACCATCGCTAATATGACCGAAACAAAAGCTGGCCAGCCAAGATAGGTCGTCGCACAAAAAGACATATAAGCGCCTACCATTATCACGTCGCCGTGGGCAAAGTTCAGCATTTTTGCAATGCCATAAACCATGGTGTAGCCCAGCGCAATAATAGCATAAACGCTTCCCAGACTGATTCCGCCGACGACATAGGAAAGAAACGTCATACCCGCACACCTCATTTTCTTTATGCAATGGATCACTTACAGCAATTCCATAAAAGAATGCAAAAAAGAGACTATTGAATATTCAGATTGCCAGTCACAGACAGCTAACGCCGTCGAGTACCCGGCACCCCGCAGCGCTCTGGGGGCTTTTCGCAACCTTTTGTGGAATGGCTGTAAAAACAGGGAAAGTGGAGGGCTTAAAGCTTTAAGCTTTTTAGCCCTCCTAACAAGTCTAAAAAATTACATTCCGGTATAGACGCCGTCCTTGATAACGACAGCCTTAGGTGCCTTGGAAACCTCACCGGTGGTCTGCCAGGTCATGCCTTCGCCGGTGATGCCATCAAAGCTCATAGAGGTAAACTCAGCAATCAGCTTGTCGCAAACGTCAGCAGCGGACATTTCGGCGGTTACGCCAACCTTTTCGCAAGCCTGTGCAATAGCATAGATGCAGTCATAGCCGTCAGCTGCAAACTGATTGGGAACTTCGCCGTATGCAGCTTGATACTTAGCAACAAAATTCTTTGTCGCGTCGTCCTGGGCATCCGCCGAGAAGGGAGTCAGCAGCATCACGCCTTCAGCCAGCGTCTTGTCGAAGTTTTCGAGGGTAAGAATGCCATCAAGGCCGTCGCAGCCGAAGAACTTAGGCGAATAACCCATGCTTCTCGACTGAGAAAGAATCAGTGCAGCGGGGGTGTAGTAGATGGGCAGGAAAACGAGGTCGGCGCCTGCATTCTTAGCTTCGGTCAGCTGCACGCTAAAATCGGTTGCAGTGTCATCAGTAAAGGTGGTCGCGCAAACAATTTCAAGGTTCTTTTCCTTGGCCTGAGCGGCAAACTTCTCATAGATGCCCTGCGAATAAGCGTCAGCATTATTGTAGATAACCGCAACCTTGGTTGCAAGCTTGTTGTCAGCCAGATAATCTGCAGAAGCAACGCCCTGGTTGGGGTCGGTGAAACAAATCTGGAAGACGTTATCCTTGCCCTCAATAACCTTGGTAGAAGAGGCCGAAGGAGTCAGCGTGAACACGCGGTCGGCAAAGGTCTCAGAAGTGACAGCCAGCGCGGGCGAGGTGGTTACAGTTCCATTAAGAATCTGCATGTCCCAGTCCTTGAGGTTGTTGTAAGCGTTGACAGACTTCTCAGCATCGTGCTCGTCGTCTTGATAGTTGAGCTCATACTGTTGGCCGCCCTTGGCGTTGATTTCATCGATGGCAATCTGTGCACCATTTCTGGCCGCAATGCCGTAGACTGCTGCAGGGCCGCTGACCGGGCCAATGCCGCCAATTTTAATAGCAGCGGTGGAAGAAGCAGTGGGTGTAGAACCCTCAGCTGCAGAGGATGCAGGGGTAGAGGCAGAGCTGCTGCTGCCGCCCGAGCATGCGCCCAGCGACAAAATCATAGCAACCGCCAGCATGGTTGTAATAATCTTTTTCATAGTAATATACTCCCTCTTTACATTTTCATTTATACAAAAAACCGGCTCCGTCATAAAAAACGGAGCCGGTTTGAGTATACGTTCATCTACTCAACTTTGCGGTTCGGATATTTTACGACGCACTATTAAATTATCGCAGCTAATTATAATGACTACTACAAGGTCTACAAATAGAGCTAGCGTTAAAACTCGTACAAATAGAGCGACAGTAAGAAGCACAACAAAAAGGGACGCCACAATAATGGCGTCCTTGGTCAAAATAGCAGAAGCAGACATGAAACGAGAGCAAAACGAATGAGCTTCTGCTGTATTTGCAGAAGTTTTTTTAGAACGATAATTCGCAGTGCACATTGCCGTCATAATCCGTTGCTCCTTTCACTTTGAAATTCTGATGTTAATTCAACATTTTAAAGCATTAAGCCAAAAATGTCAATTGTCAGATTTCACAGTACGCGCTTTATAACAGTTCTGTATATGTTAAATCTAAATAAAAAATCACACTTGGGCTTCCTCAGCTTGATCCAAGCTAAAGATTTACCAATTTTTTAATTGCTTTAATTTATATTTCACTATATGTCAAAAAACTTGAATGCGGCTTCTAAATAGAAAGATTAAAATTCTTGATTATATTCTCCTTATTTTTAAAGTATTTAGCACGTCTCACCTTAATGTTCACTAATTTAATCAACTTTATGCTTGACAAGGCTTAATCGACATGTTATTATTGCCTTCAGTTAGCCATGAATAACCATTTGGTTGTCTCTGGTGGTTAGTATTAACTAACTTAATAACCGATAATACTGAAGGGGGATGTAAATGAGCGTAATAATTATTGGCGGCAACGAACGCATGGAACGATTATACCAGGAAACCTGCCTTGAGCACGGCTACAAGCGTGCAAAGGTTTTTACAAAGACGGGCGGTGAAATGAAAAAACAGCTTGGTGCAGCCGATTTGTATATTCTTTTCACCAATACAGTATCACATAAGATGGCTATTACCGCTTTAGGAGAAGCTAAGCGGCATAACGCCCGCGTCGAGCGCTGTCATAGCAGCAGTTTGTGTGCGCTTAAAGCCATCCTGCAAAATCATTGTCCGAAGGGTTGCTGTGGAAACTGTGGGAACTAAATTTGAACGCCATCTGGTTGAGCAATGCGCACCTACGCTAGCCGGTATTAAGGTTGGAAATTTATTCCATTGCACTTTGGAACCGAACGATTCTATTAACGACGTCATTTATAACTGGAATAACAGTTTTTTAAGCAAAGGGGTTCAAATCCGTCTCATCAAAGAAACAGAAACTGGCGCACTGGTTTATGTATTTAGGTCTACCTTGCTGTTAAACGTGCTCACACGTCAGGATGTAATCCGATTTCTGAATGATTGCGGTTTTTGTGACCGTCTCAACCTTGAGGATTATATTGAAACGCTGCGTAGCCACATCTGTGACTCGAGCTGTTTTCCACATGAGATCGGCATATTTTTGGGGTACCCGTTGCGCGATGTACAGGGGTTTATCGAAAACAAGGGCAAAGATTTCAGCCTGTGTGGCTTTTGGAAGGTTTACACCGAACCGCAACGCGCTGAAAAATTATTTGCACAATACCGCAAATGCTTTTGTATCTATAAGACGTTGTTTGAAAACGGGCGCAGCATACTCCAACTAACTGTAACTGCTTAAATTATTGCTGACAAGCAATGAGAATATATTTTGGAAAGGAATATTATTATGAAGAAAATTGCAATCGTATATTGGAGCGGCACCGGTAACACCGAAACTATGGCAAACGAAATCGCTACTGGTGCAAAGGAGTCTGGCTGCGAAGTATCGTTGTTCACCTGCGCAGACTTTTCAGCAGATAAGGTTTCCGGTTTTGACGCTTTGGCATTTGGGTGCCCCTCTATGGGCGCTGAACAGCTGGAAGAAGCTGAGTTTGAGCCGATGTTTGACGCAGTTGAAAGAAACCTCTCAGGCAAATCAGTTGCGCTATTTGGGTCTTATGGCTGGGGCGATGGCCAGTGGATGAGAGATTGGCAGACCCGTTGCAACGACGCGGGCATCAATCTCGTGGGAGATGGCCTCATTATTAATGAGGCACCCGACGACGATGGAGTTGCGCTGTGCCAGGCATTGGGAAAATCCTTAGCTTAATAGCGGAGGTTTTATTTTATACACACTTCAGGTTTTAATGCCTTACCTTAACTTAACTTTACTCCAATTCTATTTCCTCGCAAACGGACATGCCAAAACGGCATGTCCGTTTTGTTCTAAAGCAATTTGATTATAATATGCTGGCTTTTGCGTAATGATCATTCGCAAATAAGACAGCAATTGTATAAAATCCCTTTAAACGGATATTACTAAAGTAAGATTAAATGCAAATTGAGGCACAACATGCAGTATGTAATTTCATTTTTAGAGGGCATCATCTCTTTTATATCCCCCTGTCTTCTTCCCATGCTTCCAATCTATGTATCCTATTTTGCGGCAGGCAAGGAGGATGACAGCGGAAAAACAACGTTAAAAAATGCAATTGGCTTTGTACTGGGCTTCACACTGGCATTTGTTTCACTTGGGCTTTTCTTTGCTGTTCTAGGTAGTTTTTTATTAAACTACACTGTTATTATTAACATTGTTTTAGGCGGTCTAGTTGTATTGTTTGGGTTGAGCTTTATGGGTGTCATTAAGCCTATATTCAACATGCACAGCTCCGGCCACGCGAACACTGAAAACCTCAGCTTTTTAAAGGCGCTTGCTTTCGGCATAATTTTTTCAATCAGCTGGACGCCCTGTGTGGGTGCTTTTCTAGGCTCCGCTTTGGCAATGGCGTCGGTCAGTGGCTCGGCACTTCAAGGAACTTTGATGCTGCTTTGCTTTTCCGCTGGTCTCGGAATACCTTTTATTCTATCTGCATTGTTGATCGACAAGCTGAAAACTGCTTTTGATTTTATAAAAAGAAATTATAAAACCATCAATTTTGTCTGCGGTCTTTTTCTGGTCATTATCGGCGTTTTAATGATGACTGGACAGCTTGGCCGATTTCTGAGCCTGTTTAATAGTTGAGGAGGGAAGATTTTTATGACCGATAAAAGAAAGCTGGCAGTGACCATTTCCGTACTTCTATTAACAATGATTGTGTCTGCTGCGATTTATAATGCGTATAAAGATCGCGTCGACCCGTCTACTGGAAAATTGACCCGCACAGTTCAGCTAGAAAATCAAGTGCCCGTTAGTTCAACCGAGCCGGAATCGCTTGATGCTTTAGCTACAAAAGCTTTGGACTTCTCCATGAAGGACACAGATGGTAATGATGTTAAACTTTCAAGTTTTGAGGGTAAGCCCGTAGTTTTAAATTTCTGGACTTCCTGGTGTAGTCACTGCAAAGCTGAGATGCCTCATTTTGAGGAGGCTTATAAGCAATATGGTGATCAGGTACAGTTTATTATGCTTAATGCTGTTAAATCTGAAAAAAGTAGTGAAGATGGAAGAAACTTTATTAAAAGTTCCGGATACACCTTCCCAGTATTTTATGACACAGATGGCAAGGCGGCAACTCTATATTCAATTCGTGGCTTCCCTGCTACTATATTTATTGATAAAGATGGACAAATCGTCGAGAGAAGTCTTGGCGAATTGACTCGCGAAAAGCTTGAAGAAAATATTCAAAAGTTAGTGACTGTGAAATAAATTTTCAAACTACAGCCGCCCATGGAAAATCCTAGGCTGCTGTAGTTTTTTTATAAAGCCTATACCCTTGTTGGTGATTTGTTTTATTTGCGCCTGTTTCTAACATTTTTATGCCAATCGATAAGAACCACTTGCAGCCTTATATGGTTGGGAATTATCATCGGTTCATTAATAACTACACAAGCATCACACCACATTTTGCAGATTATGGCACGGCATGATCGCATAGTTTTAAATATTATGTATTAGTATTGCAACTTTACATCTGAGGCAGCATATATAAATATCGATCCTCCTCAAAATTCAGGGTAAATTGATTAAGATAGGGCAGTCGCTTTGAACTAAATGTGTTCAAGTGGCTACCCTTTCTTATTTTCTGTAAACCGTCAGATCCGTCTCTATTGCTTGAATAAATAATTTGTCGTATACTCAAGGATAACCAACCATTATGTGCTTTGCTACGGTGTTTTTTGAAAGCAATGTTGATATGTACCATTTTTATGCGCAAAAGTTATTTTGTGAATCGAAAGGTCGGGAGAAAAATGTCAATAACAGTTGCGGACGCTTTGAAAATTGGGGACATGTCCCGCTGCAAACTTCTGGCCGGAAGCGGCGGATTAGGCCGTAATGTAAGTTATATCGACACTATGGAAATACCAAATATTCAACCTTGGCTTAAAAAGAATTTACTGATGATCACGACTGGATACGCCATTCGTAATGATATCTCCGCATTGCCACGGCTGATCAGTGATTTAGGTAAAGCAGATGCCGCTGGCCTCGCAATTAAAACTCGATTCCTCGGGGATATTCCGTTGGAAACGATTCGATTGGCAGATCAGCTTTCAGTACCACTTATCGAAATACCACAAGAAATACCATTCATTGATTTGACAATGCCGCTAATGAAAGCGATTCTCAGTGAGCATAACCGCAATCTGGAATTTTCTGAACAAATGAATCGTAAATTTCTAGAACTCGAAGTTAATAACGGTGGCTTTGAAAGTATTGCCAAAACACTTGCTAATCTAATAAACTTTTCTGTTGTGATTGCATCGCGATCCTTTTCGGTACTAGCTTTCAGTGAGGAAAATGAAGTGCCGTTGCCACCGGCTCTGATTATGCCCGATGATAACAATGGTATAAAACTTAGTGAACATGTTTGTAGCTGTCTGGCAGACGCCCAAAGCGACACTTTAATCAGCCCTAAAATATCCGGAATAGGACGCCTGACGGTGAGGCGTGTGGTCATACGCAAGCAGATCTGCGGATATATCTGCGTCATTGTCAGAGACCAAACGCTTGACGATATGCAACTCATCGTGCTGCACCATGCTGCCACCAGCGTTGCGCTTGAAATTTCCAAACTGCAAAAACTCGACGAACACATACGCTTTATGCAAAATAGCTTGCTAATTGATTTGTTAGCTGGCAATGTCAAATCTAACACCGAAGCTGAAAGCCGAGCAAAGCTGTTGCGTTGGCCCACTCTGCCTACACGATTAGCTCTGGTGGATGTTGACCGTTTCGGGGCGGTCATTCGTAATTTCAGCGAAGAAAAAATACAAAATCTCAAAGAGAGTCTTCTACAAATGATTTCCGACTGCCTGGCCCCTTGTCACCATCCCTACATCGTTTTAATATACGGCAATAGCTTCGTTATTCTTCTAGCTGATGGTTTTCCGAAACAAGAACTGACCCGCGCATTTAATGTGATTTTTGGGCTGATAAAAAATCGATATAATATATCAGTTACGATTGGTATTTCCGACCTTCGGGAAAGTTATGTGGAACTTCCGATTTCTTATGAGGAAGCCTGTGATGCCATCGCCATCAGTCGGATAGCCAGTTCAAATGGCCCAGTGCAGATAATTTCGGACATTCGTTTTGAACAAGCGCTGCTAAAATGCTGCTCTACTGAGTATTTCCGCCAATATGTTCAAAATACGATTGGTAAGCTCGAACAATATGACCATCAACATGATACAGACCTGACCAAAACGCTGGATATCCTGATTGAAAACATGGGTGCCCGACAGATAACTGCTGAAAAATTATATATTCATCGCAACACACTTGCAAACCGACTAAGTAAAATTGAAAAGATAACCGGGCTTAATTTGTCTAAAAATGAAAACCTTTACCGCTTAGGGTTTGCTCTTAGAATTCGATATTACGTTTAATTTTGCAACCCTGCAATGTGCATCCTGCACATTGCAGGGCCTTTTTTCGTTTCAGCTTGAATATCGACAGCCAATATTGAAAGGGTTATACTTAAAAATAAGCAAAATCGGCTAATACCTGATTATAAAATGCTGAATTTGCACTTTTTCTTGCAAGAAAAAACCATCCAAAAATCATAAAACGGCAAAAAGCAACTGTAAAATCATTCTGGCCGCTGCTTTTACAGTGGATCTGATCACGTTGCCATAGTCAAAATTGGTAATTTGGCACATCTGTAAGAACAAAGGAGATGGCATTGATGGAGAAAGAAAAAATACCCCAGTCACAGGTTATAACCGCATCAGAGCATCCAAAGGCCTTTGAGCCGGCGGTGCTAATTCTCAACATTCTGATGTGCTGCTTGGGTGCAATTATCGGGCTTGAGCTCATTGTCAGAACAGGCGTGACGCCAAACACATCTATTGTTGGCGCGCTGTTTGCTATCTTAATTTCCCGTATTCCAGTTGCATTTCTTAAAAAGTACCGCAGCGTGCACAGGCAGAATCTTATTCAGACCGCCATTTCCGGCGCCACCTTTTCGGCGGCTAACTGCCTGCTGTTACCCATCGGCATTCCGGTCGTCATGGGGCGCCCTGACCTGATCTTCCCTATGTTGATCGGTGTATTTCTGGCAACCTGCATTGACGCGACCATCCTTTATAAAACCTTTGATTCTGAAATGTACCCCGCGGAGGGGGCATGGCCTCCTGGAGTCGCAGCGGCAGAATCGATTTTGGCCGTCGTTGAAAAGGGACGCAAAGCCTTTTTGTTGGTTGTTGGCGTCGTCATCGGCTGGGTAGGCAAAATTGCGGGCATTCCCACCGATCTTTTAGGCGTATCGTGGTTCGGTGATTTTTATGCGATGCTGGCGTTGGGCGTCGGCTCCATTATTATCGGCGTTATTAAAACGAATGGGTTTGTCGTCTCACTATTCGGATTAAAAGCCACGCTTATTTCCGGCCTCTTTGGTGCGGATTTTGTCTATAGTAAGCACGCTATGATTAACTATATGCCACACGGCATTATGATTGGTGCGGGCGCCGTCTCACTGCTTCAGTGCGCTTACATGCTGTTTAAAAAAGGTGACAGCGACGCGACTGCCGCAGGTAAATTCACAAGCAGCATGAAAACGCTAAAAAAGACGCTGGGCTTAGGCTACGTAGCCTACTTTGTAGTTGCAATTTTGCTCGCATTCGTTACCGGTATTTTCAGCGGTATGAATTTTATGACAATGATCTTTTGGTTAGTTTTTGCAGCTTTTGCTGCCATTGCCTCAGAGCTGATTGTCGGCATATCTGCTATGTACTCTGGCTGGTTCCCCGGTTTTGCTACCGCACTGATCTTTTTGCTAGTGGGTATGCTGTTTGGATTTCCGCCCATGGCACTAGCTGTGTTGGTTGGCTTTACAGCGGCCACCGGCCCGGCGTTCTCCGACATGGCTTATGACTTAAAATGTGGTTACATTCTCAGAGGCTCAGGTGCCGATCCGGTACTGGAAAAGGAAGGCAGAAAGCAGCAGTTTTATTGCGAAATTTTCTCTTTCATCATCGCATTTGCAATGGTGGCCCTCCTGGCAAATAAATATTTTGACCAAGGTCTGCTGGCCCCTGTCAGCAAAACCTTCGCTACCACTATTGATGCAGGCACTAGTCCTGAAGTGGCAAAGTGGCTTCTGATCTGGGCGATTCCAGGCGCTGTTATTCAGTTTATCGGTGGTAAGCGACAGATTGGTATTTTGTTTGCCACTGGTCTGTTGGTAGGCAGCATAATGAATGGCCTGACCATAATTGTTGGCTTAGCAATTCGTTTAATCGCCGTGAATCGGAATAAGGAAAACGAGCAGGTTTTGAATATTCTCGGCGCAGGTGCGCTGGCCGGCGCTGCGGTTTACAGCTTTTTCACCGCCACACTGGGACTGGCCAAGCGCAAATAGTACCATTTTATTAAGATAACCTCCGCTCAGCTTATACGCGTATCTCGGTAAAGAGGGATACGCGTATAATAAAAATTTCACTGGAATGCACTTAGGTTCAAATCTTTCAGAAGGAGAAAAGCGCCATGGAATTATCAGACGCCATAAAACAGCGAAGAAGCATCCGCAAATTCAGCGAACGACCCGTATCGGATGCAATGCTGCTTGAGCTTATTCACGCCGGCGCAGTCGCACCCAGCGCCAGTAATCTTCAAGCGTGGCAGTTTGTGGTGATTAATAATCCCGAACTGGTACGAAAGGTTAATTTATTCAGTCCCGGCTTAAGCGGAAAACCGCCCGTTATCATCGCCATCTGCTCGGATATGGATTATGCCAGCTTACATGGTTCAACTAATTCCGAGGTATACGGCTGCATGATGGATGCGTCAATGGCGGCCGAAAACATCATGCTTAAGGCACTTGAATTTGGCCTTGGTACTTGCGCTATCAAATCTTACAATGTTGCAGCAGTTTCAAAGCTGCTGCATCTGCCCGACCGCTTTCGCATGGAACTCTTGATTTCGGTGGGATACCCCCAAGGCGATTTAAAACCTCGTCGCCTGCGTCCGATGGAAGAAATTTTGCACTGGAACACCTGGGAGGAAACGATATGACGCAACAGGAAAATCAGGCATGTTTAGAGCTATTGGTCTATATGCTGATCAGCGCGGTTGCTCTGAGAGATGAACCAAAAATTTACGGTCCACTCAGACTGGTCGAAGCTTCGCAGCGCCTTGGACAAATTATGTTAAATAACGATTCGGGTAATCGGTCACTCAAAGAATTGACTGCAATCATAGAGGAAGGCAAACACAAAACGATGTCTGACAAAGACGGATTTGAAGCAATGCTACAAGATGCCGTCACTAAATTAGTTGATTTAATGTAATGCACTTTTTGCTCATTATAGTGATAAGAAGTAATCGAAGCATGGAGGAATGGAAATGTTGATTAAGCAGGTTATAGAGGCCTTTGATATTTTGGATAGCAGCACCGTTACCGGTGCGGATGTGGCACTTTATTTAAAAGGCATCAATCCTAGTGCACAGGTTGAAGTCTATGAACTTAAAGGGCCGCAAGGCAGCACTGATATGGTGAAAGTCAGAATTCCGGGTACAAGGGGTAAGGCCTCAGGGGGCACAGCACCCACCATCGGAATTTTAGGGCGTTTGGGTGGAATCGGGGCGCGCCCTGAGGTGATCGGTTTTGTGTCTGATGGTGACGGCGCGCTGTCAGCTATCGCCGTTGCTGCAAAGCTTTTGGATATGCAGCAAAAGGGCGACTATTTGGAGGGTGACGTTTTTATTTCCACACAAATTTGTCCCCATGCGCCCACAGCACCGCACAAGCCGGTACCTTTTATGGGTTCGCCGGTTGAGATGTCGCAGGTGAATAGAGAAGAAGTCTCGCCCGAGCTTGATGCCATCCTGTCGGTAGACACCACCAAGGGTAACCGCGTAATCAACACACGTGGGTTTGCTATTTCGCCCACCGTCAAAGAAGGATATATTCTAAGCACCTCGGAGGATTTGCTGGAGCAGATGCAAATTACGACCGGTCGCTTTCCTTACGTCTTCCCGCTTGCAATGCAGGATATCACCCCATATGGCAATAATCTGCACCATCTGAATAGTATTCTCCAGCCGGCAACAGCAACCAGTGCCCCCGTGGTTGGTGTTGCCATCACCACCGAAGTGATGGTGCCCGGCTGCGCCACAGGTGCCAGCCATTTTTCCGATGTGGAGGAAGCGTCCAGATTCATGCTAGAGGTCGCTAAATATTTCGGAAAGGGTGACCTGAAATTCTACGACGAAAAGGAATTTGCCCTAATACAGAAGCTTTACGGATCAATGAGCCATCTGATGACCCTAGGCAATAAAAATTAAAACATGGTTGGAGGGATGTTTGATGAAAATAGGTGCAATCACTATTGGGCAAGCACCCAGAACTGACGTCACCGATGATATTCTACATATTTTCGGCGGAAAAATAGAGCTGTTACAACGGGGCGGTCTTGATGGTTTGACCGCTGAGCAAATTGCAGTGTTTAAGCCAGGTCCAGAAGATTATGTGCTGGTTTCACGCTTAACTGATGGGCGTTCAGTGACCTTTGCCGAACGTTTTATTCTGCCCAGGCTACAGGAGTGCATCAACGAGTTGGAAGCCGAAGGCGTGCGCCTGATCATGTTTTTCTGCACCGGCGACTTTCCAGACAGCCTGACCTCCCATGTGCCGCTCGTCTATCCCTGCGATATTTTGAATCAGGTGGCACCACTATTAAGTAAACAATCTAATCTAGTCACTGTGACCCCCTCCCCCTTACAGGTAACTCAGTGCGAGAAAAAATGGGCGAAGTACTTTAAAACAGTCAAGGCTATCCCAGCTTCCCCTTATGGGCCTTTTGAAGCATTGGAGCAGGCGGCTGAAGAAATCACAAACCTCGACGCTGATTTAGTGGTTTTAGATTGTATCGGCTTTACCCAGGAAATGAAGAATATGTTTGCTAAAAAAACAGGTAAACTTGTTTTGCTTCCCAGAACGCTGCTGGCAAGGGTCATTTCTGAGTTAACCGACGTAGAATAGGAGGTTTTCATGGACTTAGTGGAAATTTCCCGAAATATTCTCATCACCTGTATGGGCGTAAAGCCAGAGGAACAGGTTTTAATTGTCACAGATGACACCCGAATAAATATTGCCCGCGCACTTTATGAAGGCGCACGCTCGCTGGGATGTGAGACCATCATGACTATCATGCAGGAGCGGACACTTAATGGCGAGGAGCCCCCGCCAGTCATTGCCGAGGCAATGAAAACGGCCGACGTCGTGGTTTGCCCCACGGCAAAGTCTCTAACTCATACCAACGCCCGAATCAACGCCGCTAAGGCGGGCACCCGTGTCGCCACCATGCCGGGCATTACCGAAGAGATGTTCGGGCGTGGTGCCATGACCGCTGATTATACCGAGGTTGCCCGGCTGACCGATAAAATTACGCGTCTGCTGACCAAATGCAAAACTGCCCGCATTGAAAAAGATGGCGCTGTGTTGACGCTGAATTTAGAAGGGCGTCGTGGCGTTCCAAGCCCTGGGGTTTATAAACAATCCGGTCAGTGCGGCAACCTGCCATCGGGAGAAGCCTATATTGCACCACTGGAAAATGGCGTTAATGGTGAAATGATTATCGATGGTTCGATGGTGGGCATCGGAAAACTGGCGTCTCCCTTGCGCGTAGTGATTCGAGATGGGCAGCTGCAAGCGATCACAGGTGACAAAAGCGAACTGCTACAAGTGCTGCTAGCAAACGAGCGTAACGCGACCGTGGGCGAACTGGGCATCGGCACCAACCGCGCCGCTATTTTAAACGGCGTGATACTTGAAGATGAAAAGGTATATGGTACCGTTCATATCGCCTTTGGTACCAACACATCTTTTGGCGGCGTCAACAAGGCCGATTGCCACATGGATGGCATCATCCTCAAGCCCACGCTTTATTTGGACGATAAACTGATTATTGACCGGGGTAACTTTGTTATTTAACTCTAAGGTTTAAAGGAGCGCTGCAAAATGTTTCAGGTTGGCGTAATCCGTGTTCTAACATCTGACAATCAGGATTTTATCGATATGCATGGCAAGGTTATTGAGGCGCATTTTCCAGGCATTCGGTGTGTTTCCAAGTGCATTCCAGATCAGTGGGAGGGCATCCACAGCCATGATCTGGAGAGAATGGCGATACCTAAAATTTTAGAGGTGGCCAAATCGTTTAAAGACTTAGATATGATTATCGTCAGTTGTGCCGATGATCCTGGCGTAGAGGAAATTCGCAAAGAACTGCCCGGCATGACGGTTACGGGCGGCGGCGAAACCACAGCAGCACTGGCGACGAAATACGGGCAAAAAATTGCAATCCTCGGCATTGTCGACTACGCTCCTAAAGCATATTCGCGCATGATACCCGATAAGATTATCGCTGTTGGCAGGCCGGATGGCGTCAACAGCACATTGGATCTAATGACCCCCGAAGGGCGGAATAGCTGCTTAAAAAAAGCTAAGGCGCTTAAAGAAATGGGGGCCGAGGTTATTGCGCTGGGCTGCACCGGTTTAACGACTATTGGCATTGCAGAAGAAATCGAGCGTAAAATCGGCATCCCTGTAATTGACCCTGTTTTAGCTGAAGGCACCTTTGCTTATTTTGAGGCCGTTCGAAGTTCTAGGCTTTAAAAAATCATTTGCATGGAATGGAGAATAGACAATGATTAAACTGACAAAAGAAGAGTGCTTGCAGGCGCTTTACGGCGGATTACTGCTGGGCGGCGGCGGCGGTGGCAGCCTGAAGCTTGGGATGAATGCCTTGGAGGAAGCCTTTCGCCACACTGATGCGCTGACGCTTCTGGATGTCTCGGAATTGCAACCCCAGGACACCCTTGTAAATGTCTCGCTGGTTGGCGCCCCCTCCGCCAAAGACACCTGCGTAACCGTTGAGCACTGGAAAACGGTCCTCAATAATTTTGAACATAACAGCGGTATGAAAATCGCAGGATTTACAACCTGTGAAAACGGCGGCGTTTCCACCTCCAACGGCTGGATCATTTCTGCCATCACCGGCATCCCGCTGGTGGACGCCCCAAGCAATGGTCGTGCACATCCAACAGGCGTGATGGGCAGCATCGGCCTCAACCGAGACCCGGGTTATCTGACGGTACAGTCCGCTGCTGGCGGCAAAGAGGAACGCTATGTTGAGACAGTCGCCAAAGGCCGTCTGACGGCGACCTCTCACCTCGTCCGTCAGACAGCGGTAGCAAGCGGCGGTATGTGTTGTGTGTTGCGCAATCCTGTCACGGTGGCCTATGCGAAAGACCATGCCGCGGTGGGCGCTATAGCGCAGGCTCTGACGCTTGGCAAGGGATATCTTAACCGTTTGGGCAAAATACCAGAACTTTTGCGCTTTTTAGAAGAGGAATATAGCGCCGAAGTAATCTGCCATGGAACCGTTTTTGGTTATGGCTTGAATATGGACGGTGGTTATGATATCGGATCTTTACATGTTAAAGACAGCTTAGACGATTACGAGCTATCCTTTTGGAATGAGTATATGACCCTTGAGAAAAACGGCACACGAATTGGCACTTTTCCCGATCTGCTGGTGACACTAAATGCCTCGACCGGGCTTGCCGTATCGAGCGCAGAAATCGGCGACGGCATGTCAGTGGTAATCTTAAAAATTCCGGTTTCCAAGCTCATTCTGGGCGCGGGCATGCATCAAAAGAAGCTATTTGAAGAGGCGGAAGCGATCCTGAAACAAGATCTGGTCAAATACCACGCAAGTCTATTCCAAGATTAAAATGAAGAACGGGATTTAGCCGCAATTGCGACGGAAATCCCGTTCTTTACGTCTTAACTAGTCATTACAAATATCTCGTGCTATTAAACTACCTCTTAATACTTACTGCTATTTTTGGTTTCGGTAAAAGAATTACGATTATTTACTTTGCCAGAAGGCATATGTACCGGCGTAGAATAAATGCTGTCCTCAGTCTTTTTAAGTTTAAATCTAAAAATATGTTCCTTTAAAATATTTGACTGGCTAGACAGCTCTTCGCTTGCAGCCGCATTTTCTTCGGCTGTGGCAGCATTGTTTTGAACCACCGAGGAAATCTGTTCCACGCCTTGATTAATCTGTACAATCGCAATCGCCTGCTCGTGTGAAGCTTGCGAAATTTTATTAATCAGATCAATTGATTCCATGGTTACTTCGGCGCTCTTATCTAGAGCGTGTGCTGTGTTGGTAGCAATTTCCGAACCATTTTCTACAGCTTTAATTGTCTCTTCAATCAAAATGGTTGTGTTCTTTGCTGCTTGAGACGATTTACCAGCCAAATTTCTGACTTCATCTGCAACAACCGCGAATCCTTTTCCAGCTTCACCTGCACGTGCCGCTTCTACCGCAGCATTGAGCGCCAGAATGTTAGTCTGAAAGGCAATATCATCAATCACTCTAATAATCTTAGAGATTTCAGAAGACTTTAGTGTTATTTGTTCCATTGCAGAAACCATGTCTTTCATCTTAAGATTACTGTTTTCTAATTCATTTCCGGCAAACTCTGCTTTACTCTGCGCTGCTCTTGCGTTATCTGCATTTTGTCTGATCTGGTCGGTAACCTCAGCTATAGAAGCGGACAGCTCTTCAATGGAACTAGCTTGTTCGGTGGCACCTTGTGAGAGCGCTTGCGCGCCACTTGCAACTTGGTCGGCTCCGCTGTTAACTTGATCGGCAGCCTGATCAATTTGTGTTAATGTAGAATTTAAACGCATCAGTAGTGCTTCCATGTTATCTTTTAGCTTTTTGAACTGACCGACATATTCTCTTTGTGGCTCAATCGTTAAATCTCCGTTTGCAACACTTAGCAATGCACCAGAAATCTCATCGATGTATCCTTGATAGTTGACCAATCTTTCAATAGTCATATTAAAGGCCTTCGCAAGCTGCCCCACTTCATCTTTTGTGTTGACCGAAAGTACTACGTCAAAGTTTCCATCAGCAATTTGTGTTGCCGCCTCCGTGACTTTTCTTATCGGTTTTACAATGCCTGCGCTAATAAAATAAGTAACGATACCAGCAAACAATAGCACTGCCGCAATTAACGCAATAACAGCCTTAACGGTGGATTCAATTCCCTTGTTAAGAATATTTTGAACGGTCTCAATAGGCACACCGACAAAATAGATTCCAATCACTTGATTGCTACTATCAAGAATAGGTGTGTAGCGGGCCATATAGTGGGAGCCCAACGCTTCAGCTTCTCCCAAATATACGTTACCTTTTAATATCTCCTTATATACAGAGCCATTTTTATCCAATTCTGTGCCTATGACTCTTTTGCCGGTGCTGTCTATAATGTTAGTCAGTACTCGTACATAGCTGTCGCCATCTTTTGCAAAAACAGTTGCAACAAGATTCATATTTTCAGTTATTCTATCGATATACTCAAATCTTCCTTCAATGCTTTGCCCGTTCTTATCAACAAGCTTTCCATCGCTTTTAAGATTCACGGAACCGAATTGTTCATCAAGATAAGATTTTAGCATATTATGGGCACCAGCAAGTTCATCATGAAATTGCGTCTCAATTATATTATTGGTAATATTAAAACTTGTTAGAAGCCCGATTGTTACGGTTAGCAAAGAGGAAATGGTAATTAAAATAAGTATAATTAGAATTAGTTTTGTTTTTAAACTTCTCATTGATTGGTCCTCTGACTTTCTTGTAATTTTTAGTTGCCAGACCCGCTTTAAGCTAACTATCGTATGTTAGGTTAATACATTTTTTATACCATATATAACATATATTTTCAATATTTTTTTTATTATGAATTTTTTTGCTATCTTCATCCTATTATTTGACAAAATAGTAAGATTTATAGTAAAGTTTATTTGCACTAACTATAATGACAGCTGGAGGATGCCCATGGATAAAAAGCAAAAAATACTTGATGTCGCATATGCACTCTTTTCTGAAAAAGGTTATAGCTTATCCATGTCCGAAATATCACAAGAAGTTGATATCAAAACACCATCACTTTATAGTCACTTTAAGAGTAAAGATGAAATTATAGAATTGGCAATAAGGTCTGAAATTGAAAAGTATTATGATACTGTTTTTGAAACAACATTGGAGTTAGCCGATAAAAGCTGCGAAGAAGAACTTAAATCATTATTTTTTTTAGCAGTAGAGTATTACAAAGATAACAGTAGACTTAAATTTTGGTATCATATTTCTTTATTGCAGCATGAGCACCTCAAAAATATTAGCAAAGAGCTAATAAAAAATCGTAATATTTGTGTGAGCAATAATATAAAAAGCTGCTTTGAAAAAGGAATTAAAAACAAAGAAATTAGACCAGACATAACGGATGGGGCCATTTACTTATATTTATCGATGATACAGGGCTTTTTAGAGGTTATACAATTTGATCTAATTGATGAAACAACAGAGAACCAGGCAGCAATGGTGTGGGAATCTTATTGGAATGGCATTAAGTTTCAGAAATGATTAATACTGTTTTTACAAAATTTCGTGTTTCTTCCAACAATAATTAGACGCCCCGATGTTCAATGACATCAGGGCGTCCATATTTTTATAAGAATCTTCTTGTTTGTAGAGCGAGGACTTATACTCTTTGCCCACCGACTAGCGCGCGATAAACTTCGAGGTATTTTTTTGCTGAATTCCCCCAGGAAAAATCATGAGTCATGCCATTGCGGCGCATCACTCGCCACATATCCTTCTGATGATAAAGCGATAAGGCCCGTTGCAGTGCGTCCACCATATCCCAGACTTCATAAGACAAAAAAGTGATGCCATCTCCTTCTCCTGTTTTAGGGTTAAAGGGTATCACCGTATCTTTTAACCCACCCACTGCATGAACGATTGGCACGGCGCCGTAGCGCATAGCAATCATCTGAGCTAGTCCGCAAGGCTCCGAGCGAGAAGGCATGAAAAACAGGTCTGCTCCAGCATAAATGCGAGAGGCCAGTGTCGAAGAAAAGCCAATAGAACAGCGCACTTTGTCGCTTGCCCGCGCGCTCCAGTCCTGTATCATGGCTTCAAATTCAGTATCACCCGAACCAAGCACTACAAGTTGCATATCCATCTCCGAAATCGCATTCATCGCTTCGCGAATCAGACCCAACCCCTTTTGCGGCGTCAGGCGCGTCACCATGCCGATGAGCGGTACACCGGAATTTTGCGCCAAACCCATCTCTTTTTGCAGCGCGCGCTTATTAATTGCCTTAAACCGAAGGGTTTCCAAGTCATACCCATGGGTTAGATATTGATCTGTTTTAGGGTTAAACAGCTCGGTATCAATGCCGTTAACAATACCAATCAGCTTCTCTTTTCGGGCCTGTAGGATATGGTGTAGCCCCGAGGAATAGAAGGGGTCCAGAATCTCTTTGGCATAGCTTTCGCTAACGGTAATAACCGTATCGGCGCTTTCGATGCCGCCCTTCAAAATGTTCAGGCAGCCGTCATACATCAAAATATCGCGAAAAACCACATCCAACCCGAATACGCTACCCAAAATATAGGGGTCATATTTTCCCTGAAATTCAATGTTATGAATAGACAGCACCGTACGGATATTTTCATACCCCGTTGTCTGCCGGTAAAATGCATTCAGATAAAGAGGAACCAGCCCCGTGTGCCAGTCATTTGCGTTAATCACATTGGGATAAAATCCAATGTGCGGTAAAATTTCAAGAACGGCTTTGGAGAAAAATGCAAAGCGCTCTGCGTCATCGAATTCGCCATAAACGGCGGAACGTTTGAAATACTGTTCATTATCCAGTAGATAATAGGTTACACCGTTATATTCACCCTGAAAAATGCCGCAGTGGCTCACCCGCCACCCCGATGGTACCCCAATGCTGGTTACAAAGGTCAGTGTCTGACGCAGCTGCTCCGGAACTTGTGCATACAGCGGCAGCACGACTCTGGCGTCCGCCCCCAATGCATTAAGGGCTGCGGGCAGCGAGCCCATTACATCGCCCAGCCCGCCAACCTTGATAAACGGCAAGGCCTCGGCTGCCGCAAATAAAATTTTCTCCATGTTAGTCCCTCCTGTTTCAGCCAAAAATCATAGGAAAAGCGATCAGATCACCGAGTTTTTTTCAACCACAAAGGGGTAGCTTTCACCACCGTTAAACGAATGACCTGTCGTCACCCGCACATCTTTATCTAGAATGACGTTGGAAAGTGTGGAATCCCCCTCCAGAATACAACCCTGCATCACAATAGAGTTGCGCACAGTAACACCTTTTCCAATGCGAACATCGCGGAACAAAATGCTGTTTTCAACCATGCCATCAATGCGGCAGCCGTCAGCGATCAGACTGTTTGCAACCCGCCCGTGTTCACCGTACATGGTGGGAACCGTATCTTTAATTTTAGTGAGGATATGCGTGCTAGAATCAAACAGCTCCCGCCGGACATTGGCGTTAAGTAAGTCCATGCTGGTACAGTAGTAATCCTGAAGGGTGCGAATAGCGGAAAAATAGCCCTGATACCGATAGGCATAAAACCTTTTGTTTGAGAATTTCTTAGCAATATAATCACGACCAAGATCAGACCAGCCATAGGTCGTGCCCTGATCTACCACATCGAGCAGCACAGACTTATTCATGATAAAAATCTTCCGCAACAGCAAGACGGTTTCGTCTTTATTTCCGGTATGGCATCGGGCATCGCATATGACACCATCCTCTCCCACCGAAACCTCTGTATCTTCTCGGCGCGGTTTACCTTCGCTGCACACCACAGTCAAATCCGCACCAGATTCAATATGGCGCTGGAGTACCTCCCGAAGATCAACCGTACAGACCAGATTGGCATCGGCTACAATAGCGTATTCCGGAAGCAACCGGGTCAGGTAAGTATGGAAACTGAAAAGTGCCTCAAACCGGTTCTGATAATGATAGCCAGATTCGTTCATGAAAGGTGTAAGAAGCTTTAGACCACCATTTTTACGGCTTAAATCCCAGTCCTTACCGGTACCCAAATGGTCAGCAAGCGAGGAATAATGCTTTCGGGCAACCACGGCGACCTCCGGTACAGAGGCGTGAACCAAGTTAGATAACATAAAATCAATCAGCCTATAGCGCCCGCCAAAGGGCAATGAGCCCACTGTGCGTTTTTTAGTCAACACGCTGACAGTATCTTCTTCAAAGGAATCACTAAACAAAATGCAAAAGGCATTCATGATATCATCTCCTTTATTTTTCCACAGCGGAAATCATCTGTTTAGGCAATACGATCTGCCCGCTTTTTATCACTGCACCCTGTCCCACCACAGCAATGCCCCATTCGTCGCGGTTAGGATATTGCTCAGGGGAATCGCCAATAATTGCCCCATCCTCGACGACAACATCGTCGGCCAGAATAGCATAACGCACCTTGGCGTTTTTGCCGATGCGAACGTTTTTCATCAACACCGAATATTCCGCACTGGCACCTTCACCAACCTCTACACCGGAAAAAAGGACGCTGTAATTAAGCTGGCCGTTCATTTCACAACCCTCAGTTAGCATAGAGTTGACAATTTTGGCGTCTTCGCCCACATACTGCGGCCGTGTAGAGGCATGGTGGGAATAAATACGCCAGAGGGGATCGCTTAAGTTGAGCGGCAGGTTCGGGTTTAGGAGGTCCATATTGGCTTCCCACAATGAGTCGATGGTACCGACATCCTTCCAGTAACCCTGAAACGGATAGGCAAACACCCGCTCGTTGTTTTTGATCATGGCGGGGATAATATTTTTGCCGAAATCCTTGGATGAGGTGGTGTCAGCTTCATCCTCAATCAAGTAACGGCGCAGCTTTTCCCATGTAAAAATGTAAATGCCCATTGAGGCTTTAGTAGATTTGGCATGCTTTGGCTTCTCTTCAAACTCGTAGACTGAAAAATCCTCACGGGTATTCATGATGCCAAACCTGCTTGCCTCTTCAATGGGCACATCTAAAACCGCAATGGTGATATCGGCGTCTCTCTCCTTGTGGAAAGCGAGCATATTGCGGTAATCCATTTTGTAGATGTGGTCACCCGATAGCACCAACACATACTCCGGGTGGTACTGCTCAATAAAGTTGATATTCTGATAAATGGCATTGGCTGTTCCCGCATACCACTGGCTCGCTTCGCCTGAAACATAAGGCGGCAGAATACTGACACCGCCGTTAAGCCGGTCTAGATCCCAGGGCTGGCCATTGCCTATGTAGGTGTTCAGCTCCAGCGGCTTATACTGGGTGAGCACACCAACAGTATCAATTCCCGAATTTGAACAGTTGGAGAGTGTAAAGTCGATAATTCTGTATTTTCCGCCGAAGGGAACGGCGGGCTTTGCCCTTTCCCTTGTCAGGATGTGGAGTCGATTCCCCTGACCACCTGCAAGCAGCATAGCAATCATTTCTTTTTTAGCAGCCATCGTATAGATCATCCTTTCTGTTTGAGTACTCATGCGTTATAGCCGGCCTTTAGAACTGACACCTTTTGATTTTAGCCCCGGCTTATAGAGAAAAATGGTGGAAAAGGCCGGAATCGTCAAACTGATATGTTGTTTAAAGCCATGAAGTCCGCCCTTTTGCGCCATACAGCGTCCATTTTTTAGCCCAGCTCCGCCAAATTCTGTTCGATCAGAAGAAAACACCTCCGTATAATAGCCCCGGTTTGGCACGCCAAGCTGATAATTGATAAGCGTAATTGAAGAAAAATTGCAAACCACCAGCATTTTATTACCGACATCATCTATGCGCAGAAATGAGAGAACATTATTCGGAGCGTCGTCCAAACTGACCCATTTAAAGCCCTCCCACGAATGATCGTTCTGCCACAAGGTTGGCTGACTTCGATAAAATAGGTTGAGCTGTCTGACAAATTCCTGATGCTGACGATGTTTCTCAAATTCAAGCAGGCACCAGTCCAGCTCAACATCCTCGTCCCACTCCTTAAACTGGGCAAGCTCTGCGCCCATAAAAACAAGCTTCTTTCCCGGATGACCATACATATAGCACAGGTAGGCACGAAGATTGGCAAATTTATCGTGGTATTCACCCGGCATTTTATCGACAAGTGTGCGTTTTCCGTGTACCACCTCGTCATGGGAAAGCGGCAGCACATAATTTTCTGAAAAAGCATAGGTTAAAGGGAAGGTTAGTTTATTCTGCTCATGCTTTCGAAAAAATGGGTCGGTTGACATATAATGCAACGAATCGTTCATCCAGCCCATGTTCCATTTGTAGTTAAAGCCCAGGCCACCCTGATCAACCGGCCCTGTAACCACCGGCCACGATGTCGATTCTTCAGCAACCATCATGATATCCGGAAACTCAAGAAACGCTCTGGCGTTTAACGCTTTTATGAACTCCACCGCTTCCAGATTGCCGTTTCCACCGAAGCGGTTCGGTTTCCACTCGCCTGACTTACGCCCGTAATCCAGATATAGCATGGAGGCCACCGCATCCACCCGCAGCCCGTCCATATGGTACTGCTCCAGCCAGTAGCAGGCGCTGGAAATCAGAAAACTTCGCACTTCGTTTTTTCCGTAATCAAAAATGCGGGTGTTCCAATCCAGATGCTCACGCATTACGGGGTCGGCGTATTCATAACAACAGGTACCATCAAACTCATACAGGCCGTGTGCATCCTTGGGGAAATGCGCAGGTACCCAATCGAGCAGCACGCCGATCCCCGCCTGATGACAAGCATCCACAAATGCCATTAACTCCTTAGGCGTCCCATAACGGGAGGAAGGCGCAAAATATCCAGTTACCTGATAGCCCCAAGATTTGTCGTAAGGATATTCGCTTATAGGCATCAGTTCGATATGGGTGTAGCCCATCTTTTTTATGTAGGGAATTAGCTCCTCAGCCATTTTTGTATAATCCATAACATTACCATCAGGATATCGCCGCCAGGAACCGAAATGCAGTTCATAGATATTGACAGGTTCTTTATAAGGCGCATGTCGAGCTGCCATCCATTCCCCGTCGCACCACTGATAGCCCGAAAGTTCATAAACCTTAGAAGCTGTACCCGGTCGGGTTTCACTGTGAAAAGCATAAGGGTCGGCTTTTAAAAATGCGTCCCCCTCTTTTGGCACAATGACATATTTATAGGCATCATACGGTTTTACGCCGGGTATCACACATTCAAATATGCCGCCCGAAGTCACACGACGCGCCTGATGCGCTTCCGTTGCCCAATCACAGAAATCTCCCGTCACAAAAACCTCAACGGCATTTGGAGCCCAGACACGAAACACACACTTGTTTCCCTTTAGATGGGCGCCCAAATAATCATAGCTTCGGTAATTGGTTCCCTCATGAAATAGATATTCCGCAAGACTTTCTTTTTTGCTGGTTCGTCTCATTTTTGGCGCCCTCCCTGGAAGAATCGTTTGCTTGACCTGTTTTGGTGTACTACCTAATTATCATTTGAGAATTTAACATTTCCATTATATAAACTTAACAAAAACATGTTTTAACATATCAGATTCTTTATGTAATATTTTACAATATCTTGTTGATAATTAAAAGAGATTTTTTATAATAATAGATTTTATTATTAAATTTGAGGGGGTTCACCACCAAATGTAAATCAGCAGTGACCAATCTAAACTAGCACTTTATAGTATTTCCTTCGGCATATAGTGGCATAAAAAGGCCACAAAAGATTGAAAAGGGCGGGGAATTATTGTATGATCAAAGCTAAACTTACAGGAGGAGGCTACTATGACTATTCAATTTGATTCCCGAGATGAAACTAGCAAAAACCCGTTTGGCGCGGTCAAAACTGGCCAGCCTGTGCGTTTTTGTGTTCATTGCTCACACAATGATGCTGATGTTCGCATTATTGTTCGAAATGATGCCAATACCTTCGAACAGCGTGTTGCACTTGCATCCACTAGAGTTGATGGCAACGGGTTGATGGCATACTGCGGTACAATTACGCTTTTTACAGCAGATTTATATTTTTACCGCTTTGAAATACGGACTCAGGAAACGCTTTTTTTCTGTGGGAGAAGCGGTAGCAAACTACAAACCGGGGACTGGTTGCCCGAGTGGCAGCTGACGGTTTACGCCGCCGATTTTACCACCCCCGACTGGGTAAAAGGTGGCGTGATGTATCAGATTTTTCCCGACCGTTTTGCAAGAAGCGATAGTTTGACGCCCTTGCCAGCACCGGGGGAGAGAGTTCTTCGGGAGAATTGGGACGACGTGCCCCATTCGGCTTTTGATACGCCCAACTATGCCGCCAAAGATTTTTTCGGCGGCAGCTTGCAGGGCATTATTGGTCATTTAGACCATCTAGAGGCGCTAGGCGTCACCTTATTATATTTAAACCCCATTTTCGAGGGGCCGGAAAATCACCGTTACGGCACGGGTGACTATTTTAAAATCGACCCGTGGCTCGGGCAGGAGGCGGATTTCTCCGAGCTTTGCAAAGCCTGCGAAATTCGCAGCATTCGGGTGCTTCTTGACGGTGTTTTCAGTCACACCGGGGCAGATAGCCGCTATTTCAACCGCTTCGGTCATTATCCCGAGTTAGGGGCATTTCAGAGCAAGAATTCCCCCTATTACCAATGGTATCAATTTATTGAATGGCCTAACAGCTATGCATGCTGGTGGAGCTTCCCCAATTTGCCGGAGGTAGCTGAGGAGGATGCCGACTATGTTCGGTTTGTCACCAGCGATAAGGGCGTTTTGGCTCACTGGCAGACAAAGGGCAGCAAAGGTTGGCGGCTCGACGTCGCTGATGAGCTTCCAGACAGCTTCCTTGACCGAATTCGTACTGCCGTCAAAGCGGCCGACCCCGACGCCTTTCTTTTGGGCGAGGTCTGGGAGGATGCCTCCAATAAAATCAGCCAAGGACACCGGCGGCGCTATCTGCTGGGGCAGCAGCTGGACAGCGTCATGAACTACCCCTTCCGCAACGCGATTATAGATTTTGCGCTAAGCGGAAATTCCGCTCAATTTGAAGATGAAATTCTAACAATTCTTGAAAACTATCCACAGCCCGCCATTGACACGGCCATGAATATGCTTTCGACCCACGACACCATGCGCATTCTTAATGCATTAGGCGTGACGCAGCCTATAGAACAAACACAAAAAGCCAGCTACACGCTTTCAACAGAAGAATATGAAACCGGAAAGCGTCGTCTAAAAGCTGCTGCGTTTTTGCAATTTACCCTTCCCGGTGTCCCAAGCATCTACTACGGCGATGAAGCCGGATTAACTGGTTTTGAGGATCCTTTTAACCGAGGCTGCTATCCTTGGGGGCGGGAGGATCGTGACCTGATAACCTATTTTAAAAAGCTCTCGGCCTTTCGCAAAAACCACCGGGGTGACTTTTCCAGCGGATTCTCTCTCGTTTGGGAAAACTTAGGGCTTTTCGCCTTCCGCCGGGGGAAAATATTATGCGTGACGCATTTTGGCAAAGAGCCTCAGCGTATGGCGCTGGAGGGAGAAACTCCCTCCCTCTTATTTTCAGGCGGAGCTGTTTTTCTGGAGGGGACGGCGCTTCTACTTGAACCTGATAGTTTCGCTGCTTTAAAAATAGCGTACTGACTACCCGAGGCAATCCTACCGATAAACCTAACCCATAGGAAAGGACTGAGCAACATGTTTCATATCAGCGAAGAAATGCTGCGGGAAAATCTGATCACCAAGCTGGAAATCCATATGGCCAAGGGCGTAGAGGATGCAAGTGCCGAGGATATGTACCAGGCCCTCTCTCTACTGGCAAAGGACTACATTGTGAAGAACTGGCTAAAAACCAATAAATATTACCGACATCACGATATTAAGCAGGTCTATTATTTTTCTTTAGAGTTTCTGCTGGGAAAAATGCTGCCTAAACATCTGGATAGACTGGGGCTCACCGAACAGGCAAAACAGGCTCTTTCAGAACTTGGTTATAATTTAGAAGACATTCTGGCCTGCGAACCGGATTACGGTCTTGGAAACGGCGGTTTAGGTCGTCTGGCCGCTTGCTTTATGGACTCACTGGCATCCTGTTCCTTTGCGGGTCATGGCATTGGAATTCGCTATAAGCACGGCCTTTTTAAGCAGAAAATCGTCAACGGCTATCAAGTGGAAGAAGCCGACGATTGGTTAGAAACCGAAAATCCGTGGGAAATTGTCAAGACCTCTGATACTGTGGAGGTGCCATTTTACGGCAATGTGCGGGAAGAATACCGCGATGGTCGGATGATTTTTGTCCACGAAAATTATCAGACCGTGCTCGCTATTCCTTATGACATGCCCATGGTGGGATATAACAATGAAGTTGTAAACACGCTGCGCCTTTGGAGCGCCGAGCCAAAGGATGGCGACTTTGATTTTCAACTTTTTAGCAAGGGCGACTACGCCAGTGCCGTGGCTTACCGCCAGTCGGTACGTGCCATTTCAGATGTGCTCTACCCAGATGACTCTCAGTTTGACAATCGGGTTCTCCGTTTAAAACAACAGTATTTCTTTGTTTGTGCCGGAATTTCTAGTATACTCAGGGATTTCTCTAAGAAGGGGCACAGTATTATGGCGCTGCCCCAATATATTTCCATCCACATCAATGACACCCACCCTGCTCTGGCGGTTCCGGAACTGATGCGGGTGCTGTTGGATATTTACGGTTTAGATTGGGACGCCGCATGGAATATTACCCGAAATGTCATTTCCTATACCAATCATACCGTTATGCCTGAAGCACTGGAGGTTTGGCCCAAGGATATTTATCAACGGCTTTTACCCCGCATCTATCAGATTACCCACGAAATTAATGAGCGTTTCTGTCATGAGCTGTGGCAGGTTTATCACTATGACCTCGGCAAAATATCGCGCATGGCAGTGGAGGCTGACGGCTATATCAAGATGGCACATATGGCCATTGTGGGCAGTCACAGCGTAAACGGCGTTGCTCAAGTGCATTCACAATTATTAAAAAGCCAGTTATTTGCTGATTTTTATCAAACGTATCCAGCCCGTTTCAGCAATAAAACCAATGGCATTACGCACCGCCGCTGGTTGATGGCCGGAAATCCACGCCTCACCGCACTGCTCAGCGATGCGGCTGGCCTCAACGCTGCAAAAACACCCACTAGTCTTTCTGAGATTACACGGAAAGGGCTTGAAAAAGACGAGGGCTTTTTAAAGGCGCTGGCCCGTGTTAAGACAGAGAATAAAATGGAGTTTTCAAATTTCTTAAAAAGGGAACACGGCTTTTTGGTTGACCCTACGTTTCTGTTCGATTTTCAGGTCAAGCGCATTCATGCTTATAAACGCCAACTCTTAAACGCTCTCAAAATTCTGGATCGCTATTGGGCTATCAAGGCAGATGGGCGCACCGATTTTACGCCCACAGCGTTTTTCTTCGGCGGAAAAGCAGCACCGGGTTATGCCTACGCCAAAACCATTATCAAGTTGATTCATTCAATCGCTACGCTGGTCAACAACGATCCCGCGGCCAACTCTTTTATACAGGTGCTCTTTTTGGAAAACTATAATGTGTCACTGGCGCAGCGAATCTTCCCCGCCGCCGACATCAGCGAGCAGATTTCCACCGCGGGCACCGAGGCCTCCGGCACTGGAAACATGAAGTTCATGCTAAACGGTGCGCTGACTTTAGGCACAATGGACGGTGCCAATATTGAGATTGCCCAGGCGGTGGGACCGGAAAATATTTTCACGTTCGGCCTTTCGGTGGATGAAATTATGCGCGCTCGGCGAGAAAATAGCTATCACAGTGCCGAGGTCTACGCCTCCAATCATCGCATTAAGCGAGTGCTCGATACACTGACAGATAGAACCTTCAGCGACGCTTCTCACGAGGAATTTCTCCCCATTTTTAATGCACTCGTATTACAAAACGATTACTATTTTTATCTGGCGGATTTTGACTCCTATGTGGAAACAGCTGAAACAATCGGGCGCATCTATAGCGAGGACCCTATGCGCTGGCTTCGGATGTCTGCAGTCAATATTGCGCACGCAGGTCAGTTTTCCAGCGATGAAACCATCCGCGAGTATGCAAAAGATATTTGGAACATTCACCCGTCTAACCTATAGTCAATTTCAAAAGAAAAGAACAGGTATGCTAAATTTTTAGCATACCTGTTCTTTAGTTGTTAGAAATTCCTTAAGTTTATTCTTCTATTGTTCGGATCAGGTTGATCATTTCAATCGCACCCACTGCACAGTCATAGCCTTTATTGCCTACTTTTGTACCGGCACGTTCAATCGCCTGTTCAATATTTTCTGTCGTCAGTACACCAAACATAACTGGAATTCCACTGGCAAGTGACACCTGCGAGATACCTTTTGACACTTCGTTACAGACATAATCATAATGTGTGGTGCTTCCACGAATGACGGCCCCAAGGCAGATGACCGCGTCATATTTTCCGCTTTTGGCCATTTTGGAGGCTATAAGCGGAATTTCAAAAGCACCGGGAACCCATGCCACATCAATGCAGTCCTCAGCTACATCGTGACGTTTTAACCCATCCAATGCGCCGGAAAGCAGCTTGGATGTAATAAATTCGTTAAACCGTGTGGCAATAATACCAACCTTTATTTTTTCAGGGATCAGTTTTCCTTCAAATATAGTCATTGTAAAATTCCTTTCAATAATCAAGTAAATGTCCCATTTTAGTTTGCTTCGTTTTCAGGTAGGACAGATCGTAGTCGGTGGCGTCCATTTGAATGGGAGCCCGTTCAACAATCTCCATACCGTAGTCGGAGAGCTGATAGACTTTGTCCGGGTTGTTGGTCAAAAGCCGCAATGTCTTGGCACCCAAATTGCGAAGAATTTGCGCACCGATAAAGTACTCTCTTAAATCGCCCGCAAACCCAAGCGCTTCGTTCGCTTCCAGCGTATCCATGCCCTGATCCTGCAATTCGTAAGTGCGAAGCTTGTTAATCAGCCCAATTCCGCGCCCTTCCTGCCGCATATAAAGCAGGATTCCGCGCTCTTCCTGTGCGATCTGCGCCATCGCAGAAGCAAACTGCTGCCCACAGTCACAGCGCAAAGAGCCGAACGCGTCGCCCGTCAAGCATTCGGAGTGGACGCGGCACAGTAGGTTTTGTCCGTCGCCAATATCCCCTTTGACCAGTGCGATATGATGTTCACCGTTTAGCTTGTTGACATAGCCATACGCCGTAAAATCGCCGTATCGTGTGGGCATTTTAGCCGTGGCCACACGCTCGACCAGTTGATCATTCTTTTTGCGGTAATCCTGTAAGGCTTTTATTGTGATGAACTTTAAACCCCACTTTTCTGCCAACGCCTTTAATTCAGACGTTCGCATCATCGTGCCGTCTTCCCGCATAATCTCGCAACACAAGCCGCACTCCTTTAGTCCAGCAAGCCGCAGCAAGTCCACGGTGGCCTCGGTGTGACCATTTCTCTCTAAAACGCCGTTTGGCTTTGACATTAGCGGGAACATATGACCAGGGCGGCGAAAATCCTCAGGTTTCGCGTTTTCGCTGACACAAGCGCGGGCCGTAACGCCGCGTTCTTCCGCGGAGATGCCCGTCGTGGTGTTGATGTGATCGACAGAAACCGTGAATGCGGTTTCGTGATTGTCGGTGTTGGTAGAAACCATCTGAGGGAACCTAAGCTTTTGGCAAAGTGCGATGCTCATAGGCATACAAATGAGCCCTTTGCCATGCACCGCCATAAAATTAACATTTTCCGTCGTGGCAAATTCTGCAGCACAGATTAAATCGCCTTCGTTTTCTCTGTCTTCATCATCCGTTACCAATATTATTTTTCCTTGGCGCAAATCTTCAAGCGCCTCTTCTATCGTATTAAATGCAAACATGCTGATACCTCCTAAAATCCATAGCGAGAGAGAAGTTCTTTTGAAATACCACTTTGCTGTGCCGGTACCCCCAGCAACTTTTCAACATATTTTCCGATACAATCATTCTCAAGATTAACCGTATCTCCGACACGTCTTTCCCCTAACGTTGTGCTTTTTGCCGTGTGGGGGATAACCGATACGCTAAAATCATGCGCCGATACTTTGGCGACAGTCAGGCTGATGCCGTCTATAGCAATGGAACCCTTTTCGATCACATATCGCAAAATGGCGGGGGACGCTTTAACCGTATACCAAACCGCATTTTCATCCTTTTGCACACTATGGATGACGCCGGTTCCATCGATGTGTCCCGAGACAATATGCCCGCCAAATCGTCCGTTCATGGGCATGGCACGCTCCAAATTCACAATCCTGCCAGCATTAAGGCTCCAAAGGTTTGAGCGTGTCATGGTTTCATGCATGACATCCGCAGCAAATGCGCTGTCAGACAAAGAAACAACCGTTAAACACACGCCGTTGACTGCCACACTGTCGCCCAACTTTAAACCGTCCAACACTGCCAACGCGCCAATTGTCACAATGGCGGAATGTCCCCCTTTTCTAATAGCGCGGATCGTTCCCGTTTCCTCTATAATTCCTGTAAACATGGGATCACCTCGCTTTCCAGTAGAATGTCATCACCCAGCCGTGTGATGTGCGGCGGAGTAAGCCGGAATGCGTATTCTGGTTTTTCCACGCCCAAACCTTCCACGGGAGATTTTGCCTCGGCTCCGCCAAACAGTTTTGGTGCCACATACGCCTGAATCTTATTAACGATACCGCTTTGTAGCGCGGACCAGTTTAACGTGCCGCCGCCCTCCAGCAAAACGCTGTCAATCGCTTTTTCCCCTAACGCAACCAGAAGCGCCTGCAAGTCAATGTGTCCATCCTTCGATGGGAGCGTCAGCACCTCGCACCCCGCCTCACGGTAAGCGTTAGCGCGTTCCTCGTTGGGAAAGCATGTAGCCAGAATTGTGGGGATTTGTTTCGCCGTTTTTACAACCTGCGATTGCATCGGCGTTCGCAACTGGGAATCGCAAATAATCCGGATAGGGTTTTTGCCCTCTGGCAAGCGGCAGGTCAGAAGGGGATTGTCCACAAGAACAGTGCCGACGCCTACCATAATACCAGTGTAACAGTGCCTGTCCTCCTGTACGCGATTGCGTGCGGCTTCACCCGTGATCCATTTTGACTCACCGGAACGTGTAGCGATTTTTCCATCCATCGTCATGGCGTATTTCATCACAACGTAGGGCGTTTTTGTCTTGATGAAATGGAAGAACACGTTGTTTAGTGCTATACAAGCCTCGTTCAGCACGCCTTCTGTGACTTCTATTCCATTTTGGCGCAGAATCTCAATTCCCTTTCCAGCGACCAGTGGGTTTGGATCAACCGATCCGACCACCACGCGCCGGATACCGCTTTCTATAATCGCATCCGTGCATGGTGGCGTTTTGCCAAAATGGCAGCAGGGCTCTAGCGTTACATATAGCGTTGCACCTCGCGGTGATTCTGTGCAGGATGCCAACGCGTTTCTCTCGGCGTGCAGGCCGCCGTACCGCTCGTGATAGCCTGCTCCGATCACTTTGCCATTTTTTACAATGACTGCCCCGACCATCGGGTTCGGGCTAACCCAGCCACACCCCTTTTTGGCATATTTCAACGCCAATTCCATATAAGTTTCGTCATTCAATAGCAACACTCCAAAAAAAAATTAACACCTGAAAGCATTAGAAACGCCTTCCAGGTGTTAAAATCTAGGTGTATTGCAAATACGCTAAAGCCGTCAGTGCCGGTTAACCGACCCTGACAGTATAGCAAAGCATTGCCGAACCGCTAATTCGACATCACATACAAATCAACACATCTTCTTCCATCCAGACTATACTGTCGGTTTTGGAGTTTCACCAAATCCTGACTTGACCACTTTTGCCAAGTCCTGCGCATATGCGCTCGCGGACTATACCGCCGATCGGGAATTTCACCCTGCCCTGAAGACATTTTTATCTATTCAGTTGTTTAAATTCATTATACGACTATTTTAGAAAAAATCAATAACCAAAAATCTGTTTAAAAGTGCTTTGCATATGACCGCGTTTTAGAAAACTCCAATGGGTGGTATGAGGAATTTGCTTCGCCTGTGTCCGCGTTTTCCACTATCAACAGCTTGGATTTTGGCTCGGTCACCACAGCGTGCCACAAGTTGCGCGGCACATTGTACAGCTTGCCGGGCTCCATGGGCAGCAACTCAATTTCTTCCGGCACGTTCCCATATCCGGCCAGCAAAAGCGTGGCGGGGCCTTGCAACAGCACAAAAACCTCATCCGTCTGATGATGGCACTCCACAAAAGAGATCTTTTCTTTTTCTTGCGAAGGCTGGTGGTTGAGAATCGCAACCCGCCATCCATTAAAGAAAACCAAAGGAGAAAAGCCGCTCTCTTCATATGCGCAAATTTCAACTCCGTACTGCTTCATCATTAACCTCCTACAATCATGCCTTATAAAGTGGCGACATTATTCCCATAAAAGTGCATTCCATCTATGGCAATATTATAAAGTCAACCGCATTAAAGAGCAAGATTCGTGGTTAAAGTAAATAAAAAGTTCACCCAAAACCGAAAAATATACCCTTAATTTCAACAAACCAATGCGTTATACTATGTCCAGAGCTTCAGACACGAAAGACGGGGGGATGAACGAATGAAAGAAACCATCGTCTCTATGAAGGGGATTTGCAAAAGCTTTCCCGGTGTAAAAGCGCTGGACCAAGTGGATTTTGAGCTGCAAGCGGGCGAGGTGATGGCTCTGCTGGGCGAAAATGGCGCGGGGAAATCCACTTTGGTTAAAATCCTCAGCGGCGTTTACACACGCGATGCAGGAGAACTAAACATTTTTGGCAAGCCCTACGGCAACCTAACCCCCAAACAGGCACAAGCTGCTGGGGTTGCAATCATTCACCAAGAGCTAAACATGTGCAGCCATCTTTCGGTGGCAGAAAATATATTTCTTGGTCGCGAGATAACCAAAGGCGGCCTTCTGGACAATGTTGAAATGGAAGCAGAGGCTCAGCGAATTCTCAGCGAGCTTAAAATAGACATTTCACCAAGTCAGGTGTTAGGGGAGTTAACGATCTCACGGCAGCAGATGGTCGAAATAGCCAAAGCACTTTCCACCAACGCCAAGATACTCGTAATGGATGAGCCCACCTCTTCTCTAACCTCCAGAGAAATCAGCGATTTGTTTCGTATCATCCACACACTTCGAGAAAAGGGCTGCGGTATCGTATACATATCCCACCGATTAGAAGAATTGAAGCATATTGTGGACCGGGTAACTATCATGCGGGACGGTCAATACATCACCACTATGAATTATGCCGATACAACCATCGACGAAATTATAACGCACATGGTGGGTCGCGAAATCAAGGAGCAGTTCCCCCGTGTGATCTGCCCAAAAGGAAAAGAAATTTTCGCAGTTAAAAACCTCAACGCAGGGCGTATGGTGCGAGATATCAGCTTTTCCTTATTCGAGGGCGAGGTGGTGGGCATAGCCGGCTTAATGGGAGCAGGTCGTACTGAAACCACCCGTGCGATTTTTGGTATCGACCCCAAAGATAGTGGAGACATTTATCTGGACGGAAAACAAATTCAAATTAGCTGTCCCCAAGACGCCATCAAGGCAGGTGTCGTGCTGGCACCAGAAGACCGAAAAAAAGACGGGCTTTGCACTAAGCTGAGCATCCGGCATAATATTGCTTTGCCCAATCTTGATTTTATATGTGATAAACTTGGGGTCATTAACCGCAAAAAAGAGGATGTACTGTGCGAAAGAGCAATAACCAGTCTCGCTGTTAAAACCACTGGCGTCGAAGTGGATGCAGCCAATCTTTCGGGCGGAAACCAACAGAAAGTTGTGGTGGGCAAATGGTTGGTGCGCGACAGCCGCGTGGTCATCTTTGACGAACCGACCCGCGGTATCGACGTGGCCGCTAAAGTGGAGATTTATAACATCATTAATCAGCTCAAGCAGCAAGGAATTGCCGTGATGATTGTATCCTCCGAAATTCCGGAGGTCATGGGGATATCTGACCGGATTCTGGTGATGTGCGATGGGCGGATTACCGGCGAAGTTATGGCTCAGGAAACCAACCAAAATGAAATTTTAACCCTTGCCACCCGCTTTGAAAAAAAAGTGGCAGGCGCTATTTGAGAAAAGGAGTAAGGCAGGATGAAGCAACAATCCGCTCTAATGCGCTTTTTAAAGATTAGAGGAATGGGAACCGCACTAACCGCCTTTGCTGGACTGATCATCATTTATCTGGCATTCGGCATTATCAATCCCACGGTGTTTTCCTTTCCAAACATGATGAATCTGCTGCGTTCTATGTCCAAATACCTGCTAATTGGCATTGGGCAAAGCTATGTACTTATTACCGGAAATATCGACCTTTCAATCGGATCAGTCGTGGGTATGAGCGCCATGATTTCTGCTACGCTGATGACCCAGGGCGTGGCGGCACCAATTGCCATCTTAGTGACGATTATAAGCTGCCTGATCGTGGGTGTGGCAAACGGGGTATTGGTGGGTAAGTTTAAGTTACCGCCCTTTATAGCAACACTGGGAACCATGTTTGTGGCCCGTGGCGTTGCTTACATGGTAAACGGCAACCGCAATACCGACGCTATTGCTTCAGGAATTGGAAAAGATTCGGCAGATCAACTTCAAAACTTCTTTTATTACGGAAAGACTCTCGGAATTTACAATACCTTTTGGATTTCGATTCTATTGTTTGCGGTTTTTTTCTTCCTGTTGTCCAAAACGCGGACAGGTCGACACATCTACGCCATCGGCTCCAATGTGGACGCTGCTAAGCTTTCAGGCGTAAACGTCGAAATGACCACGACGAAGACCTATTTAGTCAGTGCCTTTTGTTCCTGCGTGGTAGGTCTTATTCTCTGCGCACAGGCGGGCATGGGCAATATGGAAGCGGGTACGATGTACGAAATGTACGGTGTAGCAGCCGGCGTTATCGGTGGTATATCGCCGTTGGGCGGTACCGGAATTTTACTGGGAACATTGGCTGGTGCCGCTGTATGGCAGACATTGGAAAACGGCCTAAACATGATCGGTGCGCCAGTGGGAATACAGCGAATTGTCATTGGCGTTATTGTGTCGTTCTCAGTGCTGCTGGATGTGGTGTTGCGCCGTGGTAATTCTTTTAAGAAAAAGGTTACTGAAAAAATTTCGGCAAATGAGTAACAATCCCGGAGCAAAACTGCGGTTGTTGATATTAATCACTGATTGAAAACGCAATAAAGTTGGCGGTGTTGTTTTGACTTCAGTAAGTTTACGAGGCTATAAGAACCGCCAAGTTTATGTGTTCTCAGTCTGTGTTTAGTATGAGATAAGCTAAATAAAGGAGGAATTGTTTTGAGTAAAAAGATCGTGGCAATTCTCTGCACATTGGCTCTTGTGGCTTCGCTGATAGGATGCAGCGGCGGTGCGCAGCCCAGTGTCAGCCAAGCGGCGTCGCAGCCCCAGAGCAGCAGCAGTGAAAGTACCGGCAATATCAAAATTGCGCTGATTACCATGGATTCCATTGACCAGCATTGGGTCACCCTCAACGAAGGCGCGCAAAAAGCGGCTTCTGAGCTGGGTGTGACGGTGCAGTTCCTCTCCCCGAACACCAAGGACGACGCACAGCAAATTGAATGCGTCAACAATGCAGTGGCAGGTGGCTACAACGCGATTATCGTCGCAGCCAACGGCCCGGATGCTATTTCTTCTGCACTAAAGGAAGCAGCCAGTGCCGGCCTGAAGATTGTTTACGTGGACTCCCCAGCCAACGTTCCGGCTGAGGCAACCTTCTCCACCGACAATAAGGCGGCAGGAAAAACCGCGGGTGAAGAAATGCTTAAAGCATTAACAGCAGCCGGCGTCACCTCGGGCAAGATTGGTATCGTTAACGTCAACGCAGCCACCGATTCCTGCGTTAAGCGAGAAGAGGGCTTCCGCTCGGCATTTGAAGGCAAGGGCTTTGAACTTATGGAAACACAGTACGGCGAGGGCGACGCGGCGAAGTCCCAGTCCATCGCAGAAAATTACATTACACAAGGTGTCGTTGGCATTTTTGGTGCTAACGAAGGCTCCACCACCGGTGCAGGCAACGCGATTAAAGCGGCAGGCGGCGACAAGGTTATTGGCGTAGGCTTTGACAAATCTGACGCCATCCTAAACCTGATCCAAGACGGACATCTCCTCTGCACAATGGCGCAGAATCCCGACGTTATGGGCTTCGAAGGCGTTAAGGCGGCGGTTGCGGCCATAAAAGGTCAATCTCTGGGCGGCAAGGTAACCGATACCGGCGTTTCCGTTCTAGTTAAAACTGGTGGCAGCGCGGTGGCTGCTTCTACAACCGCCAGCAAGAACTGGAAGATTGCGCTGATTACCATGGATTCCATAGATCAGCATTGGGTTACTCTCAACGAAGGCGCACAGAAAGCGGCTTCCGAACTGGGCGTAACCGTGCAGTTCCTCTCCCCGAATACCAAGGACGACGCACAGCAAATTGAATGCGTCAACAACGCGGTAGCAGGCGGCTACAATGCGATCATCGTGGCGGCCAACGGCCCGGATGCCATTTCTTCTGCACTGAAGGAAGCAGCAAGCGCGCGTCTTAAGATTGTTTACGTGGACTCCCCTGCAAACGTTCCTGCTGAAGCAACCTTCTCCACCGATAACAAAGCAGCAGGTAAAACCGCGGGCGAAGAAATGCTCAAGGCTCTGAAAGCGGCGGGTAAAACCGCGGGCAAGATCGGCATTGTCAACGTCAACGCAGCCACCGACTCCTGCGTCAAGCGCGAAGAGGGCTTCCGCTCGGCATTTGAAGGCAAAGGCTTTGATCTGATGGAAACACAGTACGGCGAGGGCGACGCGGCAAAATCTCAGTCCATTGCAGAAAATTATATCACGCAAGGTGTTGTGGGCATTTTCGGTGCTAACGAAGGCTCCACCACTGGCGCAGGCAATGCCATCAAGGCGGCGGGCGGAAAAGTAGTCGGCGTGGGCTTCGATAAGTCCGATGCTATTCTGAACCTGATTGCAGACGGTCATCTTCTTTGCACAATGGCTCAGAACCCCGATGTCATGGGTTATAAAGGCGTTAAAGCAGCGGTTTCAGCCTTAGAAGGCACAAGCCTTGGCGGAGCTGTTACTGATACCGGCGTTTCTGTTCTGACAAAATAAATTAATATCATAACCGGCGGATGGCCCGAAAAGGCTTTTCTTCCGCCAAAAATCAAAAGACGCCGGTTGTCATGATCGGCGTCTTTTTCTTGAAAGGCCCTATACATTGTGCTATGATCACTAATAGAAATATCGGAGGTCTGCCGTTATGAAACGCAGTGAAATTAATGCTGCCCTAAAAGAAATGGAAGCTTTTATTAAAGAATATCGTTTTGCCCTGCCTCCTTTTTGCCACTTTACCCCAGAGGATTGGCAACAAAAGGGACATGATTATGACGAGATACGGGACAATCTGCTGGGCTGGGATATCACCGACTACGGGTTGGGTAACTTTCAAAAGACCGGCTTTTCCCTAATAACCATTCGAAACGGTAATTTAGCCATGCGGGATAAATACCCGAAAACCTACGCAGAAAAATTACTGTATTTAAGCGAGGGGCAGTACTCCCCCATGCACTTTCACTGGAGCAAGATGGAGGATATCATCAACCGCGGCGGCGGAAATGTGCTGATTCGGGTTTATAACTCCACCCCAGAAGAGGATTTAGACAAGACGAGCGATGTTCACGTTTTTCTGGATGGGCGGGAACTTGTGGTACCCGCAGGTACGCAGGTGCGGCTCACTCCTGGTGAAAGCATCGCAATTCAGCCCTATTTGTATCACGATTTTACAGTGGAGGCGGGCACCGGTCCAGTGCTGCTGGGCGAGGTCAGCCAGTGTAACGACGACAATTGCGACAATCGCTTTTATGAGCGAATTGGACGCTTTCCCACAATTGATGAGGACGAAAAACCCTATCGTCTCCTCTGCAATGAATATCCGCCTGCAAAATAAAAAAGGGGTGGGGCTTTATGTATGATGTAACGGCTATCGGTGAGCTATTGATTGATTTTGCGACGCTTGGGGCCGACAAAAGCGGATACCCTACTATGGCGGCCAAGCCCGGTGGTGCACCGGTCAACTTTTTGGCTGCACTGACCGCCTACGGTAAAAAGACGGCCTTTCTTGGTAAGGTTGGAGCCGATACTTTTGGTAGCTTATTAGTGGATACCGTAAAAAACGCTGGGATTGAAACCGGGGGTATTATTGAGGATCCTACGGTTTTTACCACTTTAGCGTTTGTCACCTTTGATGAAAAAGGCAATCGAGCCTTTAGCTTTGCACGCAAACCGGGTGCAGACACCTGTCTGAGTTTTGAAGAAATAGATTTATCCTTCATCGATACGGCACGAGCATTTCACTTCGGTACCCTTAGCCTAACCGATGAACCGGCACGCACCGCCACACAGCGAGCGGTCGCCTATGCAAAGAAAAATGGCAAGCTCATTACTTATGACCCCAACCTACGGCTTTCGCTCTGGCGCAGCCCGCAGGAGGCCGAAAAGCAGATTCTCTGGGGACTTTCTCAGGCGGATATCGTTAAAATAAGCGACGAAGAAGTGCGCTTCCTATGGAATTGCGATGAGGATGAAGGTGCTACGCGAATTCTGTCTGAGTACGGTGCACAGCTTGCCATGGTGACGCTGGGGCCCAAAGGTTGCTATCTAAAAAACCATCATGGCGCTGTGTTCTGTCCGAGCATTGACGTCAAAACTATTGACACAACCGGTGCAGGGGATATTTTTGGGGGTAGTGCAGTTAGTCTCATTCTGGAGAAAAACAAAGCCCCGAGTGCACTGACACTTTCAGAGTTGGGTGAGATTGCCCGCTTTGCCAGTGCAGCTTCCAGTCTCTCCACCCGCAAAATGGGCGGAATTCCTAGTATTCCGCCCATGCAAGAGGTTCTGGAGGCTATAGAAAAGCACTTCTTTGACAACAGGCGGTAGCAGGAGGTGACGCAATGCTTCAAGTGGTGATTGCGGATGACGAGGTAAGGGTCTGTCGTTTGGTGCAGATGTTGGTGGACTGGAACAGATTAGATATGGAACTGGCCGGAATGGCCTCCAACGGACTGGAGGCATTAGAGCTAGTAGAGAAGGTAAGGCCGGATATCTTGATTACGGATATCCGCATGCCGGGCTGTGACGGATTGGAGTTAATTGAACGTGCAAGGCAAATATCTCCTGAGTTAGAAATTGTCATCATTAGTGGATATGCGCAATTTGAATATGCACAATCCGCCATTCGACACGGTGTTGGTGATTACTTGCTCAAGCCCATCAAACAGGATGCGCTAAACGCCACACTAAAAAAACTTGCTGAGCGCTGCCAAAATCGCGCGGCTTCATCTGTTGCCATGGAGGATCTGCGGCAGAGTAGCCAAAAAGATCATGATCGGCTGCGTGGCCGCCTTTTGGAAGACTTATTACAAGGCAGGCTGGAAGCTCCTACTGTTGAACAGCTTAAAAACGAATACGGTTTTCCGGTGAGCACAGGGCTTTTTCAAGTGTATATTCTTAAAATAGATTACATGCCTGACGCGATAGAAAATGCCTCTCTGCTTGCGTTACAGAGCAAGGTTGCTCAGATGCTAGAACCGTCTCTAACACCCCTGTACAATGCCGGCCTGTTGCAGTTTTACCGAAGCACCGGCTATGGCGTTCTTCATTTTGAACCGCATCAAAAAAGTGCCATCCGCCGTGTCCTGAGGGATTGTTTAAACCAGTTGGTGGCACAACAACTCTTTTATGGCTCGGTGGAATTTTCCTTGGCTATCGGCAAAGCGGTGCAGTCATCCTTGGATCTGCCACAATCGCTACTCAGTGCTCGGTTGGCTATTTGTGGGCGTTTGGTGGAAGGAACCGGACGACTGCTGGAATCGGCACCCTCCCCTTCCCCTTTAAGACTGCGGCAGGTTCTGGACAAATATAGCCATGGCATGGAACGGGCTGTGGATGCCCTGAGCACCGACGAGGCCGATAAAGTGGTTGACGATTTACGCCATGCGGCAGTTCAGGTGCCTGATGTGCGAGGCTATGAGCTGCTGGAACTGGTCCTGTCTGCTGGCCGAATGTTTGCGGTTAGACTACACCTAAATGATCAATCTGATCCGGTAAAGAATTTTTCAGAACACTGTGAGCTTTGCGGTAGTGCTGAGCAGCTTTTTGATTGCTTGCGACGTTTCCAGCGCAGCCAGTTGGAACTGCTGTGGAAGCAACAAGAAAACGAGGCCATTCGCCCTATCCGCATTGCAAAGCAATATATTCAGCAGCATTATAATGAGCCCATTTCACTGGAGGATGTCTGTGTCGCGACCGGCTTTAGCATCAGCTATTTTAGCACCATGTTTAAAAAGGAGACCGGAGAAGGCTTTTCAAAATATTTGGCTCGGATACGCATTGAACAGGCCAAATCGCTTTTGCAGGATACTGGTTTGCCTATTGCGGAGGTTTGTGACCGCGTGGGATATAACGATCTGAAGCATTTCACCAGCACCTTTAAGAAGATAACCAGCCTGAATCCCGGTCAGTACCGCAAACTGTACGGGTAACTGAGGCTTTAGATCTTGGTCGTTTTATGCCTAGAATAAAGCGAAAGGAATGGTCTCAAGTATGAACCGGTTCAAATTGGGTTGGGAATATCTTTCCTTTCGCTTGGCTGTTCTTTTGGCTTTTGGAAGTCTGGCGGCTCTGCTGAGTGCCTTGCTGACTATTCCCTCTGTATTGCTAGTGTCGGGCTGGCTTGGTTTTGCGTACATGGGGTGGGCACTGGTAATTCGCCCATATTGGCGAATAGAGCGGATGCTTACTTTGTTTTTGGAGGGGTATCCGATTTCCGAAGCCGAGGATGTGCACGACTGTGCCATTTCGCCCGCCAATAAACAATTGTTTGATCAGATGCGGGAGCTGTTAAGCCCCATGCAGCTTTTTCACATGAACAAACGGCAGGCGCAGTATCTGGCACTACAAAACCAGATTAATCCGCACTTTCTTTATAACACGTTGGAAAGCATCCGCAGCGAGACGTTATTGGCGGGATTAAAAGAGGTAGCCGAGATGACCGAGTCGCTGGCGACCTTCTTCCGCTACACCATTACTAAGGTGGAAAACTTAGTCTCGGTAGAGGAGGAGTTACAAAACTGCGAGACCTATTTCAGCATACAGCAGTACCGCTTTGGGGATCGGCTCAAGCTGGAAATTCGATGCGCTCCCGAGGATCGAGAGGAAATCTACCGATGCCGTCTGCCAAAACTGACGATGCAACCTATTTTAGAAAATAGCATTATTCACGGAACTGAGCTTAAAGTGGGAACAGGCCATCTTACCATCTTTTTAGAGCGGACTGAAAAGCGACTGCTCATCCGCATTTCAGATGATGGTCTTGGAATGGACGAGGATACGCTGAACAAAATCAACCGCCGCATGGGCAAGGGGAATTTCGACATTGCCTTGCAAGAGCAAGAAAAAGGCGGTCTTGCCCTCGCCAACGTAAATAATCGCATCCGGCTGCTCTTCGGTGAGGAATACGGTTTGCATGTGTTTTCCATCCCCGGCGCGGGAACTGACGTGGACATTACATTGCCCGCCATCAGCAGCGATCGGGAGGTTCACAACAGCGAGGTGCTGTCATGAGACGGGAAATACTGCGCATGGAGCGCGTATGCTGTTTGGAGCAAGACGTTATTCAGCTTGAAGATTTTAATTTGAACATTTTTTCCGGGGAAATTATGGGCTTGCTGCCTTTGAATAACCACGGGCTAACCGCGCTGTTAAAACTGCTGCAATGTAACACGCCGCTACGGTACGGCTATGTTTATTACCGTGAGGAACAGGTCAACACGTGGCGCACCGTGAAGCACCGCTACAACCGTATTGGGCTAATTCAAAGTGAAAGCTGTCTTGTAGAAGATTTGACGGTGGCAGACAATATCTTTGTTTTGCGACAGGGCTTTCAGCCTTGGTTGGTGCGGCCATCCATTCTACGGAAACAGTTGTTACCTTTTTTAGAGAGTATAGATATTTTTATTTCAGCTGATTCCTATGTCGGTGACCTTACCCCATTCGAGCGTGTTGTGGTGGCCGTGTTAAAATCGGTGGTGGCGGGTTATCGGCTAATTGTACTGCGTGATATCAGTGCAAACCTCTCGGAAACCGAGCTTCGGAAAATACACCGTCTGCTTAGCCATTATTCGGAACAGGGATTTTCGTTTTTGTATGTAGACTTCCATTTTGAAGAGCTATGTCAAGTGTGCCACAAGGTGGCCTTGATGTCCAACGGCAAAATTATTAAAATTCTTAAAAGCGACGCTGACACGCCAGAAGCCCTTGGGCCTTATACCAAGGTATACAGCGGCAAGGTTCGACCGCAAATTACCAAAAGCGGATTTGTAGACAAGGCGTGCGCGCCGGTTTTTGAAATGGAGCATATTAGGGGAAACTCCATTCGCGATTTGAACTTTCAAGTGACTGCTGGAGAATGTGTGGTCTTACAGGATGTAGACCATCAGATTTTTGGTGAGCTGCTTTCTATAATCAGCGGAGATGCCAAGCCCAAAAGTGGCATCATCCGGCTGGCCGGAAAACCGATACTGCCCTGTCCTGGCGCAGAGATTGCAGTCATTCAGGAACTGCCAACTAAAACCATGCTTTTTGAAGAAATGAGCTATTTAGATAATCTTTGCTTTATGCTTGACCACCGCCTACCCGAGGTTTGGAGAAATAGCGGCGTGCGGGAAGGAATACGACGAGAGTATACACCGCTGCTCGGTGACGAGGTGTTTGACCGACGGGTGGATATGCTAAACGAAATGCAGAAGTACGAACTGGTATATCATCGTGTTGCCATTCAGCGGCCTAAGATAACATTTTGCATTCAGCCTTTTCGCCGCGCAGACATGGAACTGCGCATGCATATCTGGGAACAGCTCAAGATGCTGCTGGATCAGGGTATTGCGGTGGTAATTTTGGCGGTCACGTTGGCAGACAGCTTGTCTCTGGCCGATCGCTTAATCCGTATTCAAAAAGGGATAAACAGAGAAACTTACGAAAGGTCCAATTTCCACACGATGTCAATCAGCGCGCCATGGCTTAAATTATATCAAGATGTTTATCCGCAGACTGATGATACCCTTGATACCTAGCGTGTTAAACTTTTTGAATCTTCGATGTACTTTGTTAATTTTTTAATTTAATAGTTGACTTTTACAGTTTTTGTGAGATAATTAAAAAAATAACAATCATCGGAGGTTTCTTTATGGCTAGGTTTACGCTACCACGGGACATATATCATGGCAAAGGCGCCCTTGAAGCTTTGAAAACATTTGAAGGCAAAAAGGCGGTCATCTGCGTCGGCGGCGGCAGTATGAAAAAATTCGGATTTCTGGATAAGGCCACTGCCTATTTAAACGAAGCAGGAATGGAGGTTCAGATAATCGATGGAATTGAGCCGGATCCTTCGGTTGAGACTGTATTAAAAGGTGCTGAGAAGATGCTGGAATTCCAGCCCGACTGGATTATTGCGATGGGCGGCGGTTCCCCTATCGACGCAGCAAAGGCCATGTGGATTAAGTATGAATATCCCGACATCACCTTTGAAGATATGTGCAAGGTTTTTGGGTTGCCAAAGTTGCGTAAAAAAGCGCTCTTCTGCGCGATCTCTTCAACTTCCGGCACCGCTACTGAAGTGACCGCCTTTTCGATTATAACCGACTACTCCAAAGGCATCAAATACCCGATTGCGGACTTTGAGATTACACCCGATGTTGCAATTGTTGATCCTGATCTGGCTGAAACAATGCCTAAGAAACTTGTTGCACACACTGGCATGGATGCGATGACCCACGCTATTGAAGCATTTGTTTCTACCGCGCACTGCGATTACACCGATCCATTGGCGCTTCAGGCCATTAAGATGGTCCAGCACGATCTCATCGACTCTTATAACGGCGATATGAGTAAACGCGAATCCATGCACAATGCGCAGTGCCTTGCTGGCATGGCATTTTCTAATGCGCTGCTTGGTATCGTCCACTCGATGGCACATAAAACCGGCGCAGCTTTTGCGGATCTGGGCGCACACATCATACATGGCGCAGCTAATGCAATGTATCTGCCAAAGGTCATCGCGTTTAATGCAAAGGTTGAGACTGCTGCACAACGCTATGCCATTATCGCAGATTACATGGGACTTGGCGGTTCTACAACCGAGGAAAAGATCAAGCTGTTGATTAACTATCTGCGCAAGATGAATGATGACCTGAACATTCCGCATTGCATCAAGAATTACGGCGCAGATAGCTATCCAACCGAAAACGGCTTTGTTCCCGAGGATGTATTCCTTGAAAGATTACCCCAAATTGCTATAAATGCAATCGGAGACGCCTGCACCGGCTCAAATCCCCGCCAGATCAGCCCGGCTGAAATGGAAAAATTATTAAAATGCTGCTATTACGACACCGAAGTTGATTTTTAATATTGATGTAACTACAAAAATCAGAACCATCACTTTTAGTGATGGTTCTGATTTTTTAAGCTTGTAGAAAAGGCATTACATTTAGCAAAAACGTACTTTGTCAATATTCCGAAAAAGCAACAACCCAAAGCTAAACTTACAATTTCACGGTATTAATATAGTATTATCTTTTGGGCGGGATTTTTTCGCGCAAACTCTCCAGACGGTTGAGTGCTGCGTTAAGGGTTTCGTCCTTCTTGGCAAAGTGGAAACGAATCAAGTGGTTTACCGGCTCGCGAAAAAAGCTTGAACCAGGCACAGCCCCAACACCCACGTCCCGCGCAAGCGCTTCGCAAAACTCCAAATCGCTGGAGAACCCGAATTCTGAAATATCCATTAAGATGTAATAAGCGCCCTCTGGTATCGTATGAGAAAGGCCAAGTGCATCCAGACCACTTAAAAACAGATTGCGCTTATGCGTATATTTCGCCAATAGATCATCGTAATAGCTTTGGCTGAAATTCAGCCCCGGAACGACGGCTTCTTGCAAAGGTGCCGCTGCGCCCACCGTGAGAAAGTCATGCACTTTTTTGATGCGATCTGTGATTTCTGGCGGTGCAATGGTGTAACCCAGCCGCCAGCCGGTTATAGAGTAGGTTTTTGAAAGCGATGAACACGAAATTGTTCTTTCCCACATACCGGGTAAAGACGCAAAATAAGTGTGTTGAAAGGGCGCATAGACTATGTGCTCATAAACTTCGTCGGTTATGACATAGGCATCATACTTTTGAGCGAGGCCTGCTATGATCTCTAATTCCACTCGTGTAAAAACCTTGCCACAGGGATTGGAAGGATTACAAAGCACCAATGCCTTGGGCCTCTGACGGAATGCATCCTCCAATACTTCGGGGTCAAAGCAAAAGCTAGGCGGCTTCAGCGGAACATAGATCGGCTCCGCACCAGAAAGAATCGTATCCGCGCCATAATTTTCATAAAACGGCGAGAATACAATCACCTTGTCACTTGGATTTGCCACCGTCATCATTGCCGCCATCATCGCTTCGGTGCTGCCACAGGTGACAACAATTTCACTGTTTGGGTCGATAGTTCGTCCCATGCGTGCGCTTTGCTTTTTGGCTAATGCCTCCCGAAAGTTCTGAGCGCCCCATGTAATGGAATACTGATGAAAGTCTTCGTGCGCCACCTGCTCTAAACGAGTCAAAATTTCCTGCGGCGGCTCAAAATCCGGAAATCCTTGGGAGAGATTGATCGCCCCATACTGCTGGGATATCCGTGTCATGCGGCGAATGACAGAGTCGCTAAAGATTGCGGTACGTTCAGATAACTTCTGCATGCTCATGCACTCCTGAAATAAAGATTTTTTCTTGCCTAAATATTGATTAGGTGCAGTAGACTCCTGTCTGCTTGTAATGCTACATCTTTGAATTTCTTCACGCCTTGGATACCGCTCTGAAATATTCCCACCCGTCTTGCTGGTTGCGAGCATTTATCTGTGGCTTTGAAACTTGCCTGAAAAAGTGGTCTTCTGCAATACATGCCCATCAATTGCAGACAAAAAGTCCTTTTTTCGACTCTTGGCAGTTAAATTTAATTTGCAATCTAAGACATAGAACGTAAAAATATAAGTATGGATAAACTTAAGTGGTGGCTTCGGTCCTTTATACCGATTTCTTCCGTAAGCAATCCCCTGGACGGCACCAGACAAGCTGTCAACTGATTTACCATGGGGTATCCCCTCCGGAATAATTGTTTGCACCGGTATATTCCAAATGACCCAATGGTTATAGTTTGGAAAAATAGGGTGGGATGCATCGTCCAAGGTAATGGCAATAGATTTTGCGCCGTCTGCTATACCGCTTAATTCGAAACGTGGGGACAAATCATCTCCGCGAGCAGAGTGTTTTACGGGAATCCATGAGCCATCATCAAACGCCATGCTTTTCACTTGCAATGTTTCCATAGCCAATAGCCTCCTTCATTGTCAAAGTCTTTGAAGATTCGTTATAAAATAGCGTACCTGCATTTCGTTACTTACCAAATACTGACTCGCCCATTGGACGGTAGAGACATGCCATTGCTTTTATGCAAAAGAAAGAGCTATTCAAACTGTAAATGAATTTTTTACCATAATATTATACACTTATAATAGAATTAATACAAATTATAATTATACTCTGCTTATAAATTTGGCAAATTTATATGTTTAAGGCCTTTACAAGCTTTTTGCTTCCTTTACTCATATAAAACGGTCTAATTTGTCCAATAAACGTTTTGAGTTGTAATAAATAAAAATCCCCCTTTCTTTTGAGAGCAGTAGGTCAACCTGCGTTCAAAAAAGGAGGATTTTCGCTTACTAATATCTATATTTCTCAGATCTTCTGGCGCTATTTGCCTAAAGTTAGCATAAAAGCACAACGAAAAACTAGTACTTTGAGGAATTGTTTAAACCATAGTTATTTTTATTTGATGTTTTGGTTTCATAAACCTCATTAGAGATATAGCTGCTAGAACTATTGAGCTTAAATTTTGCGCATAGTTCTTTTAGCATCTGTGCTTGGCCCGAAAGCTCTTCAGAAGCAGCTGCACTCTCCTCGGCAGTAGCAGAGTTTGTCTGAACCACCGAAGAAATTTGATCAACGCCTGTGGTTACCTGCATAATTGCGTTTGCCTGCTCATCCGAAGCGTGGCTGATATCGCTTATCTTGTTTACAACCATACCCGCCTTTTCTACAACCATTATGAGCGAGCTTGCCGTTTGGTCTACGATTTTTGTACCTTTATCAACAGCAACGATAGCACTTTCGATAAGTGCGGTGGTGTTCTTAGCAGCTTCTGCGCTTTTTCCTGCAAGGTTTCTCACCTCATCGGCTACCACTGCAAAGCCCTTGCCAGCTTCGCCCGCGCGTGCAGCCTCAACCGCTGCATTGAGGGCCAGTATATTGGTTTGGAATGCAATATCGTCAATAGTTTTGATAATCTTTCCAATCTCGCTTGAGGCCTCAGATATTTCGTTCATTGCAGCAATCATCTCTTGCATATGTTGATTGCTTTCCATAACCCCTGCACCTGCTTCGTTGGAAATCTCACTTCCTTTTTTGGCATTTTCGGCAGTAGTATTAACATGCTGAGAGATTTCAGTAACGGTTGCAGATAGCTCTTGTATTGAAGCAGCCTGCTCGGTAGCACCCTGGCTTAGTGCCTGTGCCCCCGAAGCAACCTGATCGGAACCGCTCGCAACCTCATCCGATGCGGTACGAATCGCCTCAAGCGTTTCTGATAGAGAAGATATAATAAGCTTAATTGCCGTTTCCATACGCTGGAACACGCCAATATAATGTGCAGAAGGCGAAACTGTGAAATCGCCCGCTGCCATCTTTTCTAAGACATATACGCTATCCTCAATGACTAGCTTAGAAGACGAAATCATTCTGCGGATACCGTCTGCCATTACGCCTATTTCATCCTTTGAGCTATATGTAACATCAATATCATAGTTTCCGTTTGCTATCTCGCCAACGACTTTTTCCATGTCCTTAATAGGGCGAGTCAGTCTGTTTGAAAACGCCACCATTAAAGCGATGGCTGCAATTAAAAATGCAACCGAAAGACAAACGCAAATAAGAATGGACCTATATGTAGCACCCATAAATTCTTGTTGATGTACATAAACGCCCATTGCCCAGTTATCCGTGCCCTCAATTGGTGTTACACTCAAAAAGCACTCAAATCCATCATAGCTCACCTCTCCAAACGAAGGCTGACCTGCAATCGCTTGCTTTTCCATCTCCACCATTCGCTGAAGATTCGTGTCATTTTGCACGTCATTACTGGAGTTCTCCTCGGCTAAAACATATGTGTAGTCAGAATCCGCAATGGTTGTTCCTTCTCCGTTTATAACATATACACTGCCGGTCTCACCAATATTTATATTGTTCGAAATATTGGAAAGAACGTGACCGTCCAGCACGCCATAAACTACACCTACTACTTGTGTATCGAACAGTCCGTCCTTCCACACCGGTGCCGCAACGGTTATCGTTGAATTCGTACCGTCTGAATTAACCACAGGACTTCCAATATAAGTTCCCCCATTTAAAGCACGCTGATAGAATTCTTCACTGGACATATTTTCACCATTTAAACCTATGCCTTGCGAATTGAGTACACCTATCTCAACAAACCCGTATCTTGTTTTCTTGTTATCCAGAATCTCTATTTTATCTGAAGTAGCAATTTCAAAATCCGAAAGTCGCTTTATAGCCCCTAACTCTTGTATAACATTTTTTAAGGCAGCAAGTTCGTGTTCAAGCGCCATAGAAGCCGCACCTGTTGTCTCACTTAAAATTTCCTGAACCGTTTGAGTTGAGCTTTTAGCACTCAGAATACCAAAAGCAGCAGTAACAACCGAAAGAGAGAATAACAATAATAAAACGGTAATAGATAAGATTTTTGACCTAATGCTTTTCATAGTTTTTTCCTTTCGATAATGAAATCATGATGTTTCAAATTGCCTAAAATTTTATTAAATTTTAGCACTAATGTAACTTTAAAGCAATTATGATTTTAATAATTATGAACAAAATATTCAAATCATTATATTTTCATCACATAATTTGCCTAATACTGTGTAATTCAGTTGTTATTTGGAAATATTTATTATAATTTTATACATTTTTTTGTAATTTTTTATTCTACTTTAAAAAAATTAATTTATACGCAAATTTTTGTTAGAACTGATTTGAGAGATTATAATATACTAATAATCTAAATCTAAAACTAATTCGAACTGGATGTAATACTACTAAGGAAAACAATATCCGGAGGGTTTATTATGCAAGCAATTATGGAAACATTGTTCGATGTAGTATATCTTACTACCGTAATAACATTGGGTGTTTTGATGATCAAAAATGCTAAACACAAAAACCAATACACTTTATTTGGTATTATGGCAGTCGTATTAGGATTAGGAGACGCTTTTCACCTTGTGCCTCGCGCTATTGCATTATGTACAACTGGGTTGGAGAACTATACTACTCTACTTGGAATAGGCAAGTTTATTACATCTATTACCATGACTATTTTTTATGTTTTACTTTACTATGTTTGGAGAAAACGCTATAACATTACTGGAAAAGAAGGTATTACCACAGCTGTTTATCTATTGGCTGCTACGCGAATAATTTTGTGCTTTTTCCCCCAGAATGCTTGGACTAGCGCTAATCCATCTATATCATGGGGAATTTATAGAAATATCCCCTTTGCTCTTATTGGGTTGCTTATTATTATTTTGTTTTATAAAAGCGCTAAAAGTCACAAAGATAAATCTTTTCAATTTATGTGGCTTACCATAGTATTAAGTTTTACGTTTTACATTCCTGTTGTATTATGGGCAGATGTAAATCCACTGATTGGCATGCTTATGATTCCAAAAACCTGTGCCTATGTATGGACGGTGTGGATCGGATACAGCGATATGAGAAAAAGCCTGTAATTATAAAAAAGTGGTCTCTTAAAAACCGCCGTACAATAATAAAAAGGCGTCCCATGCAAAGTATGGGACGCCTTTAGACTATATAATGATGGCATGGGGACACTTACTCTAGGTACTGATAGATTTAATATTTAGATGACTCACCAGCGCATTCTAACACTTGGTAATTTGGCACAAGGGAATCCTCTTTAAAAAGGTCATTTACGCTAATATCTGAATTCTCCCGCAACTTAAAGTCACCAACAAGGTCTTTCAGAATTTGAGCCTGTCCACTCAACTCTTCACTTGCCGCTGCGCTTTCTTCTGCTGTTGCAGAATTGGTTTGAACAACAGCAGAAATTTGTTCAACACCTAACGTCACTTGAGTAATAGCCTCCGCTTGCCGTTCCGAAGTTGTTGCAATGTCGTTAATATTATTAGAAACCGCAGTGACCTTACTCACTATAATCCCAAGTGATTTCGCAGTTTCATCTGCAATTCTTGTACCGTTTTCAACTGCAGAAACCGCGCCTTCAATAAGAACCGTTGTGTTTTTAGCAGCAGCAGCCGCTTTACCAGCGAGGTTTCTTACTTCATCTGCAACTACAGCAAATCCTTTTCCCGCTTCACCCGCACGGGCCGCTTCAACTGCGGCATTTAGAGCAAGAATATTCGTCTGGAATGCTATATCATCAATTGTTTTAATGATTTTTCCAATCTGATTAGACGAATTAGAAATATCATCCATAGCCTCGACCATTTTGCGCATATGATCACTGCCTGTTTCAACTTCAAGCCTTGTTTCATTGGATAAATTATTAGCACTTTGCGCGTTTTCCGCATTTTTTCTAATATTATCTGAAATCTCAGAAATGGAGGCAGAAAGTTGCTGTATTGCCGAGGCCTGCTCTGTTGCACCCTGGGACAGTGCTTGTGCTCCGCTCGAAACTTGATCAGACCCGCTGGACACTTGTTCAGATGCTTGATGGATTTGTAAAAGAGCGTTGCTCAAATTCGTATTGATGCCGCGAATTGCAAGAAGAATATTGTAGTAGTCTCCAACATATTTTTCTTGGCATTGACTTTCTATTCTAAAGTCACCATCAGACATTGACCCCAAAAGTGAATTTATATCTGATATAATGTACTTCAAGTTAGCGGACATGTTCATGAATGTCTTTGCAAGTTGTCCGATTTCATCTTCGGATTTACTGCTTATGTTTATATCAAGCTTACCCTGTGCAATATCATTTGCTGCACTGAGCACATTTTGAATTGGATTGATCATCTTTCTAATCATCAAGGAAGTAATAGTGATAATAATGACTAAAACAAAAGCTGAAATTGAAAGCATCCAAATAGTAAGAGAATTAACATCTTTATTTAGATCACTTTGATTTAGAATACTAGCAGCCCACCAAGTGTGGCTTCCGCAAGGAATAGGGTAAAAGAAGCGTATAACCTTTGCCCCATTGTCTCTTTTAGTGTTAATAATAAACGACTGGCCTTTAGCCTGTTCAGCGGCTATTTCTGCATAATCAGCAGCTGGTAAGAGCGTGTCAAGATTTACGCCGACAAAGTCGCTTGATTCACTATCGTATACAATCGTATTATCTTGCGAATAAATATCAACGTACATAGTCGGATATTTTTCATCTGTTGTTTTAATCTTGGAGAAGTTTTCTATATTAATGTCTACTAAAATTACGCCCTGTACCTGATCATGATAGATTATAGGTGAAGCAACTGTGATCATTTTGATTCCTTCGTAGTCGTAGGGTTTGCTAATTGAAAGTTGCTTCGTGTCTTTTGCTACTTTGTAATACTCTCTGGCTGAATATACACTATAAGATGTCCCTAAAGATTTTGCTTTTTTGGCTTTCGCATCTTCAGTAGTAATATACAAAGAATAGTCTTTTACAGCAGGGTCAAATGCATTGGGTTCAAACAGCGCACCAACGCCAACTATATCGGGGTTACTTTTAAGCACAGACCATGCAGTATTTAGTATGTAATCTTCAACATCATAATTGACTTGCTGTAAATCCACGGCATATACTCTGCTTGCTTTGGTAACTGTCTTTTCCTCATCCGTCATTGTAGCATTTGTTTGATAGGCGCCTTCCAGATAGTTCTGTAAATCTTGTGTTGTACTAGATGCGTCATCAATAATAGCCTCAACCATCAGCCCGTTCTGTGCTGCAATCCCCGAAAATTCTCCTTGAATCGCAGATTTAATTGCATGCTCTGTTTTATTGACTGAAAATATTGTTAAAAACGAGAGCATTACCATTAGCAATAACCCAATTATGATAGAAGTCTTGGTAGCGAGCTTCATCTTCTTAATACCCATTTTAATACCCCTTTTTTAAGTCATGCACGCCTTGATTACTAATTCTGGTTCTTCATTACAAGCTTGTATTCATTCTTATATCTATGATAGCGCCTCCACTTCATCTAGAATAAGCTTTATAGACCCCACTAAATCTTGTAGCAATAGCAGAATAGGCCTTAAAAAGAACTCATCGGCATATTGCAGGAGCACAAAATAATCTAATTTCTAATTTGAAAGCGTTTGTTTGATATAATATTGTATAAAATTGCCATTTTTTTAATACAAATTTGTAAAATTAGTATATCCATATCATACTATATTTTTTATAAAGGTCAACAGTTAAAAAGTATTTTACCATCAGATGCAGCCGTGATATCATACAGGAGAAATGAATTTTTAAAATAAGATAGTTGATTCTTTTTTTTTACTGTGATATGATATTGGATAATAGTTAGTATTAACTAACGTGTAAGAATTGTAACGTTCAACTACAGGCAATGACGAATTGTACGTCAAACCCAAGTTGTTTAGTGGCCTGCCTTAACTAACCCTACGTTTTTTTCAAAACGCGCTTAAGAGGAGGGAGTAAAAATGAAAACAAAATTGACAGTAGTGGCAGAGAATACAGTTGCTATGCCTTTTATCCCAGGAATAACAGCTGGACTTTTGGGAGAGCATGGTCTCGCGGTCTTAATCGAGACCGAAACGGAGCGATGGCTCTATGATACAGGGCGCGGAAAATCACTTGTACCAAATCTAGCAACACTAAATGTGCCGGCGGATTCTCTTAATGGCGTCATTTTAAGTCACGGACATTTAGACCATGTCAGTGGTCTAGCAGAACTACTAAAAATTAGAACAAAACCACTAACCGTTTATGCTCATCCGGGCATTTTTATCAATCGGTTTCATAAACCGGGCGATAAGCTTAAATCTGTGGGGATGATCCACAACCGCACCCAGCTCGAGGAGATGGGAGCGATATTCCAATTTAATGAAGGTCCCCGCATGCTCGCTCCCGGCTTATGGCTAACCGGCTGTATACCAAGAAAAAATGCGTTTGAAACGATTCAGGAGCCGTTTTTTGCAGAGGAGGCACAGGCTCTGACACCCGATCTCATCTGGGACGAACAAGCATTGGCTATCGAGGGAGCGTTTGGGGTTCTTATTTTAAGCGGTTGTTCGCATGCCGGTATAGTCAACATCATAAGCAGCGTCAAGGAGATTCTACCCGAACAAAAGATCTGGGGTATTATGGGTGGGCTGCATCTTTTAAATGCCGGGCAGCAGAGGCTGGATTTCACAATAGAAGCGCTCAAGGCAGAGCAAGTTGAATTTATCTCGGTTGGTCACTGTACCGGTTTTTGTGAAACCGTAGCCATCGCCACCGCTTTTCCAGAAATTTTTCACTGTATGAATACTGGTGTCAGTTTTATAATATAAGCGAAAAAGAATACAAATCGTTCCATATTTAAGAAAAACCGCCTGAGATGATAATCTTCAAGCGGTTTTTTGTGGGCCTAATCGCGATCGAATCCTCTCATAAAGCGAAGTATTCCGCTTCAACAACATGCCAACTAAACAGTGCTTTTTAATTTGTAATAAAAGTGCCAAATGCTTTCCCGTCTTTGATCGGGTAATTTGCTACTCATAATGCGAAGCTACAATTTTAGCAAAGTCCCAGTATGCTCATTTGCCGAGGCTGTTACTTAATAAACTTACGCACCGGTCTGACATACTTAAAATGCCGATCAGGATTAAAATAAAAGTAAATTATTCTGCCAGGTGAAGTGTCAAGGCGGTAATCTGTGCTTGCAAAATCAAAAGTTGCCATTGCTTTTTCAATCTTTTCCTCTACACTGCGATTTTCCTGTTCGTAATCGAATGGTCCATGCTCAAAAACAATATACTCAGCTTCGGGAATATCAATCATAAGCATTTGTGGTGGTACTTCACCTTTATAATCAATAGGAAGACGTACACCATGACACTCTATACGTGGGAACCCCCAATCGCAAAGTCTGCCGTCCGGGTCATTAATATACGCCATAATTTGACCACTGCCGCTGTTGGTTTCGTTCCCTCCATCGTCGTCCAATTTTCCCTTGATGCTATCGAGTAAGCCGCAAATTGTTTCGCAGTCCTGCCCAGGAATAAGACTTTGCTTTTGCCAAAAATCCCAATACCCATTACTCTCATAGTTTTTAATGTGCAAAAATTTGTGTGCGGGAATAGTTACAAAATAAATTTTAATATCATCTGTAGACTTCATCATTCCAATCTCTCCAAGTCCAAAGAAGTAGCGATCGAAAGGGTTTATTTTTGTACGAAGAACGACAGGCCTAGGCTTTTTTCGGTATTCACTTGGAGTTACATCATATGTTCCCTTAAAAGCTCTAGTAAATGCTTCATGTGAAGAAAAGCCATAGTCAAAAGCAATATCCAAAATGTTTTTTTCACTATCTCTAACCTCTTTTAGTGCAAAGGCTAACTTTCTAAGCCGCAAATAATCTCTAAACTGCATACCCGATATTTCCTTAAACTTTCTGGTAGTATGGAATTCAGAATAACCCAACTTGCGAGAAAGAAACCGTAGTGTTAGTGCTTCATCATGATGATGTCTGATACACGCGTCAATTTCATCGACGACTATTTGAATCTGCTTGTGCCACTCGTACATTCGCTTGCGCACCCCTTTTCAATCACCCTACATCTATTATAAAGAAATAGAAAGTTTACTGCTTGATTTTACTTGCCAAATTCTTTGTTTTATTTTCTAATCGTTCCTATTTTATCAGAAGACGGCATGCCCCTGCAATCAACCGCCAATCTAATTAGTACTTAGTACGAATCAGTAACTGCTTAAATTTTTCGCGCCTTTGTAGAAAAAACGGGCGGCGAGATTTCTTACTTAGCAGAAAATGGTGTTTTTAAGGTACGGTTGCTCGTTTGATAACAGATAGTTTTTATTTGTCAACAGTTTATTTTGGACTTTTATCTAACATTAAGTA
>JAYFNI010000004.1:0-577103 GCA_034933525.1 Candidatus Fimivivens sp. | reverse complement strand
AATAGCAGTAGAACCAGTATAAAGGGCCTTGCCATGTTATGAAAAAAGCTATAAATAGTATACAAAAAACTACAGCCATTACCTTAGACCTGGTCCAAACTACCTTTTTGATTAGATTCACTCTTACACCTACTTTTTCTTTTATTGTTACAAACCCATCAAAAGGAGTTGTAACATGAGTGTGAGGTTTTAAGTAATTGGTAAAGTGCTTAAAGCTATAGCTTCTCAAGATATTTGTTGAAATATTTTCAAATAGTCAGATTGGCATTTAGACAGCCACACCCGCTTGCGACCGTCAAGATAATATCCGGTAAGCTGTAAGCCATTTGCGTCATCCAAACTTAACACCGGCCAATGTTCATCAAATAACTTGTATTGAGGGAGCATCAGCATTGTGTCGTAATCATATAAAAGAAGACCATCGGCAGAAAAAATACTAACATGAATATTCGGTATACCTTCCTGATGCGTTATTTCTTCAGGTATCATGCCCTGCACTTCATACGGCTCTGTCCAGGCGAGTATATAAGCTTCATTCACACTGTCGTAAAGAAAGTCTACAAATTTATATTCATTGTGTTGGTACGCAAAATTAAACGGAAGATTTTTGCTTTGGCCGGTGTTTCCGTCAAAACAAATAATACCGGAAACCCCATACGCCAAGATATTATCCTGATTATCAAACAAAATTCGACCTCTAAAATTACCTGCGGTCAAATAATGAATTTGAGAGACTTCTTTGTCAAAAAGTACAATGTCACTGTCATGCAAGTCATCCGACAAATCATCAAAGTCGATTTCAAAGATTTGCTTGTTAGCATCCCGGCTTGACGCCAGCAAATCGCCCAACCGCTCTTCCGGGTACTCTCGTGTATATGCTATCGTGTCATCTTTGAAGTTAAGCTCTAATATAAAAATTCCGACTCGAATCAACGCAGTCGAACCATTTATATCACAATTTACAATTCCTTTTTTCCACCAAAGATTATAGTTATAGAGTGAATCTGTATTTATCTCAAACTTCAAGACATTACCAATCATTCTGTTTTTGTTGAACATTGAAAAATGATAGCTATTAAGGAAAGGCTCTTCTTGAGGAGTAACTAATACACCGTAGACAGTATAATCTCCTGATTCAAATTTATAATCATACGGCGTTTCAAAAGAATGCTCATTCGCGACTTGAGTTGATAAATAAGTCGTGGTAAAATACACTCCCGCCAACAGGGCGGCTGTAATAAATAATAGATAGCCTATGATAGTTTTTTTCACAATTAAATCCGCCTTCTTGTCGTATTACTAGACAAAATGAACTCGGTTGCCAAAACTTGTAGCGAGGAATTTCTTAAGGATTTTTGTGTGATATTCGCGACCTGTGGCTGTGATAGCGATAAGATATCATCAAGCGACATCATAGACGATTTCAAAATACGCTCAACTTCCTTCGCTATTTAAATTCGTCTCTGAAAAAAATCAAAACAGTACCTGAAGAAAAACGTGTTCATATATTTCAGCGGTAGCGATGATATTTTTTGAGCCAATGTTGGAATCTCTTATGCGGCTAGCGGTCTGACCGAAATATTGTTAAAATTAAACCGTTCAAGCTCTGTAATATCATTATCCAAGGCTTGTTTACATACGTCTCACATGAGATCGTCAATTGTGTTGGACATTTTCATCACCTTCTTCGTAAAAGGCACGCAGCTTTTTAAGAATGCGATACCCTCTCTTTTTAGCTGTTTCTTTGCTTACGCCCAACAAGGCAGCAATCTCTTTAAAACTCATTTCATTTGCATAGCGCAAGTGAACCAGATAATTTCTCTTGATCTGATAGCGAAAAGAAAATCTTTCTTAGAGATATTTTGTGCCCACTCGTTTTCAAGTTCAGAATAATTGCTGTTATCTTTATCGGTCTGCACCTCATCCATAGGAATTATTTTCTTTCGCTTTCTCAAAATGTTTGCTGATTCATTCTTCACTATTACAACACAGTAAGGCGCAATTTCAAGACATGACAATTTGGATATATTTCAATATGAGTTATAATTTTTAAAAAGGTCTGCGAAACAGCTTCTTCCGCGTCCGAATGTAAATGCAGTATTTGAAAAGATATGTTATAAAGCTTAATATTGGAGTCTTTAAAAATCTGTTGACCAAATTTTTTCACTATCTGACAAGGTTCCTAAGACGATAATAAACAAGCTGTCGCCCCCGGAACGTAATTTTCAACTCTACCAATTTACACTTTTTAATTATGGGATAGACTTTATAAGATTGCAATAGTTTTATCCGAGGTCAAACGCGAAAAAAAAGGCAGTTTGTGGTACTTCACAAACTGCCTGGCTTTGGATAATGCCATAGCACGAAACTAATGGATGGGAAAACTATAATTCCCTTTCGCAAAAGAAAGAACAGTGAAAACACCTAAAAATCGCATCAATAACGGTATTTTTTCCAAGCTAGTTATGGCGAAAACATACTCACAACAAGAAGGCCTTTGCTGTTATCGTTCCAGCCGATTTTCTTTAGAGGCAACATGGTTTTAATTGTGGCTACAGTTTATCAGCGCAATGGCCGTCAACACTACCGCTGGAGGCGGTTTAGTGCTATGTTTATGATGCATATCAAGTTTCAGGAAAGCGCGATAACTGGTATTTGGAACATCGGCATGGGCGATATCTTTATGAATATGAGAATAAACTCCGGTTCTAGTCTTGGTATAAAGCAGCTATATTGTGTATTCTGCGCTTCATTTCTGCGCGAATATGTAACGGCCCTAAGCACTCGCATTTATCCCCAAAACCAAGAAGAATATCGTAGCAGTATTCGTTCTCTATAAAAGGAAAACTGACAATGTAATGTTCATCACCATCTGGCGAAAAGTGTTCATAGGAGCAAAATTCAAGTATTCGATCCATCACAGATTTATGAATACGAATTTTAATTTCTGTTTGCATCGATTCCAAAACATTGGCGAAGTCTAAAGTCGGTTTTTGATAGTCTCGCGGAGTAAAAGTTTCCTCTTGCTTTTGCAGACTTGACATACGGGATAGTTTGAATAAGCGATAATCATTTCTTTTGTGGCAATATCCTTGCAAATACCAATGACTGCTTTTCAATACAAGCTGATACGGCTCGACTGTTCGTGCAGTTTTATTTCCGTGGTGGACTACATATTCAAACGAAAGTAGCTTGCTTTTCTGCAAAGCTGATCTGATAATTTCTAAATATGATTGTAAGTTCCTGTTACCCATCCACGGTCTTAAATCTATGCATATTTGATTTACTTTTAGTTCAATGTCTTTTGCGCTGTCAGTAGGGATAAAACTCTTAACTTTCGCAAGAGTATTAACCAGTTCATCACCCCGTATCATGTTGGAAAGACTGGAAAGTCCCATCAAGAGAGCGGAAAGATCGGCAGTCGAAAAAACTTTTCTATCAATTTTATATTTTTGCATGATCTCAAATCCGCCGCTCACTCCCGGGATTGAGTGGACAGGAATGCCGGCCATGTTGATCGTTTCTATATCACGGTAGATTGTGCGAGGCGAAACTTCAAACATATCTGCTAACTCCTGTGCGCCTATCCGCTCTTTATCTAGGAGTATCATAATAATGCTGACAAGCCTGTCTACTTTCATCTGACAGTCGCCTTTCAAATAATCTTTTCATCATTCTCGATTGTTGCCACAATGCTGTCAACAATTACATAGTACAATAAGGGCGCAGACAAATCAATATAACAATGAAAGCGGAGAAAATATATGTTTACGATCTATGTTTACGTTCTTGATACTTTAGCTGACTGGGAACTGGGGTACGTTACTTCGGAACTGAATTCTGGTCGATTTTTCAAAGAGGGTGCGCAGCGTGTATCGCTCAAAACGGTCAGTTATTCCAAAGAACCGATCCATACAATGGGAGGTCTGACAATCGTGCCCGATTGTTTAATGGATGATATTGTTGTAAGTAAAACAAGCATGCTGCTATTACCGGGCGCGGATACATGGAACGACCCAAAGCATAGCGCGATTATCGAAAAAGCAAGCGAGCTTCTCTCTGCAGACGCTACGGTGTGTGCAATCTGCGGGGCTACTGCTGCGCTAGCCAACTTTGGACTATTGAATAACCGTCCGCATACCAGTAATGGAGCGGGATTTCTTGAAATGGTTTCTTCTGGTTATAAAGGGCAGGACTTTTATATAGATAAGCCATCTGTGGCGGATAACAACCTTATTACTGCCGGTTGTACCGGAGCTTTGTTGTGGGCAAAACAAATAATCGAACATTTAGGCGTTTTTCAATCGAATACACTGCAAGCTTGGTATGAATATTTTAGTACCGGTGAGCCTGAACATTTTTTTGCCCTCATGCAGACTTTGCCGTCTGGGAATAAAAGCTGATACCTTTGCTATAAGCAGAAAAGGTGCTTAAACCACATGAACCTATTTAAGTTATTGCAAATGTATTACAGGGCTTATAAGGTCTTAATTTAATACCACATATGAATTTATCTTAGAATATCTTTGCGACTTCGCAAAAAACGCCAGAAAAGTAGTGGGCAGGGCGTCTATACTATAGTAAATCACATTTTAAAAAATATATACGACCTGTTTCCAATAATTGAAATTTACCAAAAATTATAAGCTTTGCTCCGAAGCGGCTTTGTTTTTTGTGGAATAAAATCCTTATTCTGTATCGAAAACAAGATCCCGTTGGCATTCTTGCCATGGGATTTTTTTAGTTTACTTATTATAACGCAGTTGAAACAAAGTGCTGTCAATCTAAAGAAAGTGAGGTGTATCTTTCAGACATGCCGGCCATCCCAAGCATTCATAGAACGCAATTCAAAGACTAATTAATCAAAGAAAAGGATGGAAAATGCAATGAAATCTAAAATAATAGCTTTCTCTATGGCGCTGTTTTTAATCGCAGTGCAGACGCAGTGTGTTTTTGCCGCTGAACGTAGCACCGATTCCGGTGTAGATTCCGGCGTGGACTCGGGGTCCTTTTCTGGCTCTGGGCTGGCGGTTTACAGGGGGGTTGTAGGCTATGGCACCGCAGCCGCGGACAGGAACGGCAATTTGGAAAATTTAAAGAACTTTACCTATTATTTTGATGTGAACGGAACAGAAAAAATATACAAGATATCGCCCGATAATAACTTCGCCTTAAATAACATGTTGGCAGAAGGCTATGTATTTGATATCACCGTGGAAGACGATACCGTAGTGGATGTCAGAGTCCCTGCCCCATCAGCTGTGGGTACTATTACCCATATCGGTAGCGATTGCATCAGAGTCGATGAGCGGCAGGTTGCTATAACTCCTGCAACAAAGGTTTACCAAATCACCTCTGAGGCAGGCGGCGCCATTGTTACACCTTCCACCCTTACTAATGGCAAAACCGTAAAGGTTTACGGTAACCCCGCAGAGCTTATTTATTTAACATTTGTCGCCGAGCCCTATACGCCCCCAATTAGGAACACGCCCGGCAAAAAGACATTAAAAAATGTTCTTGCAACCGCATTGCAGCCGGCAGGTACAGCGCTATATATTTACGGTGGCACTTGGGACTGGCAAGATGAAGGCTCACAGGCCGCCACCGGAACCTCAGCTCCTCAGGCGACCACCATTGGCGTGCCTCAGACCTGGATCGACTTCTTCCAGGCGCAGGATAGCTACTTTACATACAAAAACAGCAGTGATTACACCCAAAGCTATTACCCACACAAAAGCTATAATGAATATTACTACGCCGGACCCGACTGTTCCGGTTATATGTCCTGGGTGATCTATAATGTTGCCAACGCTGTAAGCGGATTGCCGGGTTATGTACATTCTGCCACCAAGGAAGCCAAGCTGTATGCCGACAAAGGCTTTGGCAGCTTTACAAAGGTTGAAAGCGCCGACGCGCTGCAAATTTCAGACTTTAAACCCGGTGATATTTTCAGCATGAGTGGGCACATTTGGATGTGTGTGGGAACCTGTGAGGACGGCAGCATGGTCATACTACATTCCACCCCATCGGCCAGTTATCAGGGTGAAGGCGGTGGAGGCGTACAATTAAGTGCTATTGCACCACAGAATGGTGCCCCCGGAGAAGAGTGTCAAGCCTACGCACTAGCGCAGAAGTATATGACCGAACATTTTCCTGAATGGAGCAAAAGATACCCTGTCGTTTATAAAAACTGGAGCAGCTATATCACGTATAGCACCAACCCCAAAACTTTTGTCGGCAAGTTCTCTTGGGCCATTGATGGCAGCTATTTAACAGATCCCGACTCTTATGTCACAATGACTGCCGCAGAGATTCTAGATAACCTTTTCACCACCTTGCCGCCTAAGTCTCACGGTAAATCAGGCAGTCGCGCAGCAGAAGAGCGGCAAACGGAAGAGACTCTTTTCTGGAATCAATTCTTGATGGCTACGGCCAAAACGACAACGGATGGTACTATTACGCTTGATGCTACTCGTTATCAACAGATACCCTATTGGGTCGTTGATATGCTGGCGGGAAAGGCCATTACGCTTGAAATGACTTATCTGAGCGCAGATGGCAGCACCGATAAAGCTTTAATTGCTTGTGGTGCAATCAAGCCCACTGGGGCCAATCGTATATTTTACTGCGCAGCCGATTTTGCCAAGCAATATGGTAAAACCGCATAAGCAAGCATGCATTATTAGTCAGCTTCACACGGAACAAACCCCCAACCTTGCCAAGTGTATTCGAACTCCGCTTGATCACCTTTTGAATAATCTTCTGTATATTCGCCCTCAACGGTTCTTAGAATCGCGCCGGTGGCCACAGGGGTCGGAATACCTTCACTGATTTCAAAGCTGTAGATTGGCCGGGGAAGGTTCGATGATGCCCATAATGTTTTTGCATATCCGCCGCGAATAGTATATAAAAACAGATGATTTTTGACACGTGGGTCATCGTTTTTATCGAAATTCTGATAAAAGCTATAGGACTTCCACAGAGAGAACAAGCAATCGGTACTTCCATCTCCATCAATGTCAAAAAGCTGAAAATCATCGACAAACCAGTATTTGTCTGAGCGCCAGATTTCCTTCTTGTTTTGATCAAGAAAAGTAAGCACGCCATCTTTGAGGACATAAGTATAGTCCCCGAATGTCTCCGTTTTGTTGATTGATTCAGAGTGAGTTTTTCCCTTCATGAATTCTCTGTACTCATCAGTATCTCCGTATTCCCGTGAACAGCTCACCAAAAGCGCGCTTATCATGAGCATCGCCGTGATAAGCGCGCATAATGTTTTATAACTCATTGGACGGCAAACGCCCTTTTCCACTCGGAAAGAGGCGGGATATTATTACTATTGAGAGCCTGATGCCACGCCTCGTCGGTCATCCTCTCATTAATTGGCACTGTAAACTCGTATTGTGAGTAAACGAGCCCTACACCTAGAACGACCTCATTGTTTCTTGGAAAGGCAACGACAATGGGTTTGGCGAAGCCAGTCGCTTCCTCAAGGACAAATCCGTTGGGGTCAGTGGCCACGTCAGCCACAATGGCGTCTGGGTGCTCATACAAATACGAATCCTTGTTGGCATAACCATACTTGGCCTCTAATGCTTTCAATTCGTCTTTTTTTGCCGCGTCCCAAATATGCTCAAGTGCGCCGCCATAATGACGGATAAAATCGTATTCTTCACTTGTCAGCTCTTTAGACGCCAGTTCCTTCTGAGAGATTTCAGTAAGCTTATTCGCTATACCGTATAAGTTTTCTAACGCATCGGCCGCTTCATCTGTTATTAAATTTGCCGTTGCAAGCCCGTCTCGGGTTTGCTTTACAAGCAGAGCCAATCGGCCGAAAAGCTCGGGGTTCGGCTCGACATATCCTCTGTCATCCGGTGGTGGTGGCTCGTCTCCACCGCCTCCGCCCATCTCCGCCATAGGCTGCTTTGCATACAGCAGGGTGTCGTGCTTTAGCTCCGTCCAGCTTCCCAAAAACGTGTTCAACTCCTTGCGCGTCCAAGCCACATTCTGCATGAAGAAGGGATACCCCGTTCTATCAATATTACTTGTTAACGGGCGCAGCATATTGAGCCATGACCAATAGAGGTTAGACGTCCAGACACCATCCTTCACTGAGCTTACATATTTTCTCACATTCCCTAGATTTTCGTCATAGTCCGGATATTGGTTGACATCATAATCGCTTTTAAGGATGTTGTAAGCTTCATCTGAGCCAAAAGCTGCCGGCACATCCAAAGCGTTTGGCAGCATACGATCCTTGGTTTCTCGGTCGATCAAGCGCTGAATAATGCTGGCGTCTATGGTGAAGCGCTGACCCAAAAAGCGGAACCCTGTAATGGCCTTATCACGATCCGGCTGGATAGTATCTTCAAATATAGGAATAGAGTTTATGGCTGGGGGCGGCAGATCCTTTATTACCGTAAGCGCCTGCTCAAATTTGCTCTTATCTGTTACAACCGGAAGAGTGGTAACATCATTGCCGTAAATGTCGAACAAGCTTCGGGCATAATCGATTGGCGTAATGTCATCGCATTCGCCCACAAAGAAATTGATCGTTTGGAAAATCGTACGCCAGTCCTGTGAATTTTCCGCAGTGTGAAGAGCGGAAGTCATCAGAAGCGCCGAACGTACCTCATCGGGATAAGCCGAACGAAACGTCATCTGACCATACCACATGGATGCCTTAAAATAATTTTGCAGTTCCTCTGACTGCGTATAATGACCACGGGGAGTAAACTGGGAATAATCGACGTTATAATAATCGGTTGGGTTTGCGAAAGTCTGCCCAAAATTGATCAACGGTGATTGGCCGATCCCCGCATGTGCTTCAATTAAGGCAATTTCCTTGCTAACAAGGTCCGCGACTTCTTCCTGCACGCTAAAACCATTATCAAGGAGTTTACCGCCCACATCAAAAAAGGCCACATTTCGATAGGCCGCATTTTCAAATTCTGTCCCCTTCAGCGACAAATACTGCTGATAGGATGCTTCAGCCATATTTTGTGACAGCTTTTTTAAACTGAGCATCAGACTGCTTCGTTCAACATCTTTCAGAACATAGTCATACATTAAGTGAAAGGTATGAACGACAGAATCAGTGGTAATAAAACTGGGAACAAAATTGTAACGATTTCTTTCGTATCGACTATAGTATTCTCGGTAGCTCATTGAATCCATTACGGCAAAGCCATTTTGCTCAATCAGCTTGGTCGCTGCCTCTGGCAATTCAAGCGCAAAATAATAATCGCCCACGTTATCGGTACCGGGCTTAAACTGGTTTTTATTTATAATATTGCTAAGCTTGGGTGAGACAGTGTACTTGGGAACATTGGCACCACCCTTGTAAATGAACATTTCGGCGCTGGGGAATACTGCGTCGGTACTAATAGCGTGATATTCGGTTTTATCAACTGGGTTGTTGGTGCTACCCTTATCGCTATTGGAAGCGCTCTGACCGGGGCTTTCTTTTTTACATGCTGTCAAAGGTAACAGCATCGCAAGGGCCAAGAAAATAGCTGCAACTCTTTTCATGTTGATTCTCCCTTTAATAATATCTCCACAAACAATTTAGGGCTGTCTTATATAACATGTTATGGAGTTTCTTTTATTCTATCCTATACCCATAAGGATGTTTTGCCAAGAGTATAGGTGGAATTGAAGATAAATTCCTAAAAGAAAGCTTCACTCACCGCCGACTAAACAAACACGCTAGAGCATAGCGTATTTTTCATAAAGACAATGTGCTATAATAATCCTATTGAACACATTTACGCATATTTTGTGAGGAAGCTCAATGTATAAAATTTTAATTGTAGAGGATGACCCTGTTATATCCAAAGAGGTTGCGCGTGGGCTGACCAAATGGGGGTATGAAGCAAGAGAAATCTTAGATTTTTCAAACGTTATAACTGAGTTTGCGAATTTTGATCCGCACTTGGTTCTGATGGATATTTCGCTTCCATTCTATAATGGCTATCATTGGTGCCAGGAAATTCGGCGCATTTCAAAGGTTCCGGTTATGTTTCTTTCTTCCGCCTGCGAAAATATGAACATTATTATGGCTGTGAATATGGGCGGAGATGATTTTGTCGCCAAGCCCTTTGATATGGACATGCTTTCGGCAAAAATTCAGGCTCTTTTGCGACGCGCTTATGCCTTTCAACTCCATACCGCTATTATAGAGCACCGAGGTGCTGTGCTCAATCTTTCTGACGGCACACTGGTCTATGACGGCAAAAAGATTGAACTAACCCGCAACGAATTTCGAATGATTCAACTGTTCTTTGAAAATAAAGGTATCATCATTTCGCGTGAAGCACTCATGAAACGGCTTTGGGAAAGTGACTGCTTTATAGATGATAATACGCTCACCGTAAATGTCACACGCCTGCGAAAGAAACTGGAAGATGCGGGGCTTCTCAATTTTATCAGCACCAAAAAAGGAGTAGGGTATCTTCTGGAGGACGGATATGAGCGGACATAATGGGGTGCGGCTTTTTTTCAAATGGTTTGTTTTTCGTTGCAGACTTTTACTAGCAGTATCAGGCGGGTGTCTCCTGTCCGTGTTGCTGTCGTTGTTGTCACATATAGATGCGCGCCCGTCGGTGTATGCGACCGGTCTATGCTTGTTTGTGCTGACGCTTTGGAGTGTTTACGACTTCATACAGTGCTCCAATAAAAGTCGACAGCTTGTCCATATTTTGCATCAGTTGAATCTGACGCTTGAGCCACTCCCTGATCCCTCTGATTTCATCGAAGATCAGTATCAGCAGGTAATCCATGAGGTATATCACGTTCTGACAACCAGGATTGCAGAAGAGGAAAAAATGAGGGGGAACCAAGAGGATTACTACACCCTCTGGGTGCATCAGATTAAGACCCCTATTTCAGCGCTGCGGCTTCTTCTTCAATCGGACGACCTGCGAAAAAATGCGTTTGCGATGGAACAGGAGCTTTTTAAAATTGAGCAGTATGCAGAAATGGTGCTGCAATATCTGCGGCTGGAGAGCTTGTCCTCCGACCTTCTTTTGCAGGAATATTCCGTGTACAATTTGGTCAAGCAGTCTGTGAAAAAATATGCCGGTGCCTTTATCAGCAGAGGCTTGTCCCTGAATTTGGAGAAATTTAGCCTTTTCGTTGTTACTGACGAAAAATGGTTGTGCTTCGTGCTCGAACAGCTTTTGTCTAACAGTGTAAAATACACCTTCAAGGGCGGGGTGAATATCTGCATAGATCCTGAAAACGACCGCACGCTGCTCATTGCGGATACGGGAATAGGCATCAGAGATGAAGATCTTCCGCGCGTTTTTGATCGCGGTTTTACTGGCTATAATGGCCGCATGGATAGAGTATCTACGGGAATTGGACTATACCTGTGCAAGCGCGTGGCAGATCGTCTGGGTATTACACTTCGTATTACCTCTAAATGTAACGAGGGAACCCAGTACCACATCTATTTTCCGCCTGCATCTGGAATCTTACAAAAATGAAAGGTTCAACCTCTAAATTGTAAGTCAAAGTTAAGGCTGCAATTCTTGTGTTTTGCTATACTTAGAGCCAGAACAGCAAAGGGGGAATTTGCACTTGACACTTCTTGAAGTAAAAAGTTTAAAAAAAGTATACACAACTCGGTTCGGGGGAAACGCCGTCCAAGCACTGGAAAATGTGAGCTTTTCGGTAGAAAGCGGCGAATATGTAGCCATCATGGGCGAATCTGGTTCAGGAAAAACAACTTTACTGAATTTGCTCGCTTCCCTTGACAAGCCGACCAGCGGGGAAATTTATCTTGAGGGAAAGGCTTTTTCGACGATTAAACCTAATGCACTCTGCGCTTTTCGCCGGGATAATCTAGGCTTTGTTTTTCAAGACTTTAATTTACTGGACAGCTTGTCAATGCAGGACAACATTGTGCTGCCGCTGGTGCTTAAAGGTGCCAACTACAACGAAATGTTTGAGCGGCTTGGCAAATTGGCTGAACAGCTTGGGATTTCAGAAATTTTACAAAAATATCCCTATGAGGTCTCAGGTGGGCAAAAGCAGCGGGCGGCAGCTGCGCGCGCCCTTATCACGAATCCAAAGCTGGTGTTGGCGGATGAACCAACCGGCGCGCTTGATTCTAAAGCCGCGGCACAGCTGCTAAACTTGTTTTCTGACATCAATCAACAGGGGCAGACTATCGTGATGGTCACACACAGCGTGCAGGCTGCCAGCCACGCCAAACGGGTGCTTTTTATTAAGGATGGTAGCCTCTTCAACCAAATCTATCGGGGTGAACAATCCTATGATGCAATGTTCCGTATGATTTCTGATACTTTGTCCGTCTTGCAGACAGGGGGCGGAAGCCATGTGTAAAACTTTTATTCTTCCTCGGCTGGCGTTTAACAGTATCAGAAAAAGCGCATCTTCTTATCTGCCTTACGTTTTTGCAACATCTTTTGCCGTGTCCGTATTTTTCATTTTCAGTGCGATAGTCGTTAATCCAATGCTACAAAAACTACCGCACGCGCAATACCTTGCGATGCTAATGCAGATTGGCAAGGTGCTTTTGGGCTTAATACTGATTCCCTTTTGTTTTTACACAAATAGTTTTTTGATGAAACAGCGCAGAAGAGAAATCGGCCTTTACAGCATTTTGGGACTGGAAAAGCGCCACATCGGCTTTATTATCAGTGCTGAAACGGTGACAGTATACCTAGCATCGATGCTGCTGGGAATTGTGACAGCTTTGGTTTTTTCGCGCCTGATCTTTTTAATGCTGCTCAACATTACCAAACTTCCGATAGAAGTCGGATTCACGGCCGAGCGTTCCTGTTATATTGAATCTGCTGTCTTCTTTGGAAGTATATTTCTGCTTAATCTGTTAATCAATTTGATTCAGGTTTCAAAGGTTAGCCCAGTTGAGCTGTTTAGAAGTGCGCGACATGGTGAGAAGCAGCCCAAGCGCTTATGGCCTTCCGCTTTATTGGGCGCAGCCTCTTTAAGCGGGGGCTATTACCTTGCGATTAATTTCAAGTTAGATAGCTATTTTCTATTGGTGTTTTTTATCGCAATTTTTCTGGTTTTGATTGGCACGTACTGCCTGTTTGCTTCAGGAATTATTGCGCTTCTACGTGTCCTCAAAAAAAATCGTAGCTTTTACTATAATAACAAAAATTTTGTGACAATATCAGGCATGCTCTACCGCATGCGTAAAAATGCCGCAAGCCTTTCTAATATCTGTATTTTCAGCACAATGGTTATTATAACGCTGATTTGTACTGTTGCCCTGTTTAAAGGTCTGGGCAGCATTGCCGATTATCGCTATCCTTACGATGTAGACATTCGCTTTGTTAACGGTCAGTTTACCCAGCGTGAGGAACTGCAACAAGAAATTCTGGCGCAGGCACAATCAAAGAATGTTACAGTTTCCAATCTGATTGCATTTGAATATGTAACCTTGAGGATTATAAAACACGAGAATACGTTTGTTTTACCACAAAGCGAAGACGAATATAGAAGTATAGATACCGTTCGTGTCCTAACGCTAGCAGATTATAACCGAATTGAGAATGCACAGGCGACGTTGGATAAAGACGAGCTTCTGTTTTTTAGCACTGGCAGAGACTCAGGCTACCATGAGCTTTCACTTGCTGGGAAAACCTACACGGTCAAGGAGGAGTTGGGGTCCCTTTGTTTTGAAACAAAAGAACCCAATGCCCTAATGGAAACTTATTACTTGGTGGTATCTGATTCAAAGGAACAAGCGTATTTATATAACGCTATGAATCGGACGGCCGACCAGCGGGTTTACACTGTTCGATTTGACCTGAGCGGAAAACAAGAAGATCAGCAGCAATTCCTTACAGCTATTAACCAGGGGGCGGCGCAGATGCCGGGCTTTAGTGTGCTTGACAGTCGCTTTGAAGGCGAACAGCAGGATGCGGCAATTCTGGGTGGGTTGCTCTTTCTTGGTATATTTTTCGGGATCATTTTTATGGTGTGCATGATTATGATCATGTATTATAAGCAATTATCCGAAGGCTTTGAAGACAAAACTAATTTTGATGTCATGCAGCAGGTGGGAATGAGTCAGCGTGAGGTAAAGTCGACGATACGCAGGCAAATATTAACTGTCTTCTTTCTGCCGTTATTAATGGCACTGATGCACACCGCCATTGCCCTGGGCCCGGTCGAAACAATGATGAATACATTGAATCTGTATAATCACCGGCTTATTGTTTTGAGTGCTTTGGGCGTCTGTGCTATGTTTGCCGCTGCTTATATTTTAAGTTATCAAATAACTGCGAAGGCTTACTATCGAATTGTACGCCGCTGACTGTAGAAATTCTTGAAAGGGCGGGCCAATTCTTGGATTTTTCCCTTCAATACTTTTTCGTTTAACCGTTTTATTTCTTGTATGGTCTGCTGTGTTCTTTCAGAATGCTGTCTCGCAGCTTGATTTAGACTGAGAACTGTTTAATTCAAGGATTCCTAGCGGAACTAATGGGTTTACCTCGGAAGCCGGAATCTAATTGATATCATTATTAGCTGATGTGCCAGGAAGCGTCCGGTTCATAGACCCAGATACCGTTTATTTTATAGGAATATTCTACCATACCATCACACCGCATATAGGTGATGTTATTGATATAAATTTCCTTACCCGCAGGTGTATTGTTAAACAATAGCTGCTGTGTGAGGGTGTATGCTACCACGTCATAAAAGAAAAGAGTTGCCGCGCCCATATCGTTGAGTATTTCACTCTCGTTTTGGTGCGGCAACTTTTAACGTGCTTATTTTGATGGCAAAAGCTCTTTTACCGTAAGTAAATTATCCTCAACAGTAAAGCGCACCTCAAAACCAGCAAACTCAAATCCATAAACACGGTCAGGTGTATTTTGGTACGACGGACGAGGGTCCTGAGCCAAAACCTCCAACAGCGGTTCAAGGTTCTCTTGGGGCATCAACTGGCGCAGCTGTTGTGGAAAATCCACCGTCAAGGCTCCTTCCTTTGATTGCAAGGCAAACCCACCAGTGGCATCTGGGTGACAATCCACATAGGGCAGATAGGGCTTGATGTCATATATGGGGGTCCCGTGCATTAAGTCTGCTCCCGAAACAAAAAGAAGCGGCCCCTGCGGACCTTCGAGCTGTATTTTATCAAGCTTGACCGAGGAAATGCCAATGGCGTTTGGCCTGAACGGGGATCGACTCGCAAAAACCCCCATTTTTTTGTTGCCGCCCAAACGAGGAGGACGTACAGTGGGGCACCAGTTTTCCTTTACCGCTTCAGAAAACTGCCATATAAGCCAGATGTGGGAGTAGCCCTCTAGCCCCCTCAACGCATCAACATTGCGATAAGCAGGTTCAAAGACAATGGTTGATTTAAGAGCGTCTATTAGACCGCTTTGGCGGGGAATTCCGAATTTTGTAGGAAAGTCGCTTTGAATTCTTGCAATTACCTTCAGGGGAGGCTGGGTGGACATGGCAAAACCATCCTTTACGTTAGGGTGAATAATATAACATTATACCCGCGAGTTCTGCATAATGCAAATACGCCTGTGTAGATGGGGTGATACGTCGGAGGCACCCACCACGACAACATTCTAAAACGCTTATCGAAAGTAGTTGGTGACTTTTCTATCTGGTTTTTGTTTGTTAGGATTTAGATGTTTATCTAATCTCCCGTTGAATTTCTAATATTTCTGCTTCTGTATGGTTCTCAATAAACGTAATCACCGTATCAATTATGCTGTCCGCCATTTTGACAGCATCCGCAACACAAGCAATACCAAGGATAATTGTTTGGTGTATATCCTGCGCATCAATCTCGGAAATGGATACATTAAATTTATTTTGCACTTTTGAAACGATACTTTTAACCACCATGCGTTTTTCTTTTAAGGAATTTGCCCATGGCGCATAAAGTTTGATGGTTGCTACTCCAATAATCACTAAGCATTCTCCAATCTTAACCAGAAAAAGCAGCCTTTATTTTATAATTCACACAACATAATGATAACCCAACCGCCATTAATATCATACTTAATATACACAATTGTTTCAACAATTATAGCCAGCATAAATCTATGACATCAGTTTATACTACCGATGAGGTGATAAATATGCCAAAAGACAGTCAGCTTGACCCTAAAGATGTTCGAAAAATGAAATCCCGTGGTGGCCCCACAATGGCTGAAAGTGCGCTGGACGGCGAAAGCAGAAACAATAAAAAACAGTCAGGGAGCAGACATAAACCAGGCGACGATAAATCAAAATCTTAATCCTTTATAACCATGCGACAATGCTATTATCCGGAAAGGAACGAGACGTTTGATATGGACAATAACAAAAACAGGATGAAAGACCGGCCTAAAAGCAACCCCGAGCTTAGACAAATAAAGCCAAAAGAAAATGCTGATGTCGGCATTATAAATGGTGAAAAAATTGGTCTACACCATAGTGGCCATGAGAGAACCATGGAGGGAAAAAAATGAACCAGATGCTTTGTAGTGTCTCCGGAATTCAAAATAAAGAGCAAAAGACCCAGATTAAGAACTCTCTTAACAAACTCGAGGGCGTACGCGAAGTTGGCGTTAATTTGACGACTGGCACGGTTGACATTAAGTATAATGACCCCGCAACAGAAAGTGATATTAAAAATTGTATTGAAAACACCGGTTTTAAGATCATTTATGAGTAAAAGAGGATGCATAATATGAGTCAAAGCAAAAAGAAAGACAGCGGCTCTAAGGATAAGAAAGACAATGGCAGTTTCCATTCCAAAAATATAAAACATGACCCAAGTGCCGAAAGCGCCAGAGCCGTCTTTGGTTTAAACAGTGCAACAAAAAACAAAGATTGATCTCAAGGATTCAATTTTATGAATTGATGCCCTCCTGCTGGTAGTAATTTCTACTGCAGGAGGGCTATTTCGGTTGAGAATTAAGGTTTTCTTTTTTTAGTTTTTCTATAATTAAATCAATATTTCTAACCGTTTTTTCATCAAGGAAATGCTCTATTTTTTCAACCTGTTCAAGTTCGTTTTCAGAATGATTGAGTATGCATAAAAAGCGATGAATCACATCGTGGCGATAAAGTAGATATTCCCCCATCCTTCGGCCTTTTTCAGTTATTGTAATATCCCCATATTTTTCGGTTTTAATATATTCAACATGGTTTAGCTGTTGTAGCATCTTGGTCACCGAAGAAGGCTTCACATGAAGACGTTTTGATAAATCGCTCACTTTTATGCGGTTATTTGCCAGTGTTATGCGATAAATCATTTCCAGATAATCTTCCATCGCGGTTGTCAGTTCAATCTGTGTATTAAGTTGATAGCCTTTCAATGTGTAAAATCCGCTTGATTTATCCATCTTATCGCCCCGCCCATTCGTATTATCGCAAACACACTAGAGTTATAACGCTCAAAGCTTTCTTATATAAAACTATTCCCGGGCTGATCATTATATGAGAATGTTTATACTCTTCCCTGCAACCCGCCCCATACCGGTACAAGGCGATTCGCTTGGCTTATAAATTTTGATATATCATCACAGTTTCAAATCCATGGCGATGCGTCTGAACTCTCTGCGCAGATGACATACCGCGACGAAGAAAACAGCAAAGAAAAAACACCTTTCGGGTAGTAATTTATAAGCCATTACCAAAATAGATAGCTTTCACACCCGCTGCTTTCCCGCCGGAAAAAGGTTCTTTATAAAGCCTCATGTAATTAGCCGTGAATTGATTTACATTGTGCTCTGTAGAATCTCAATATTATATGCCCAGAAACTTTAAAAGCCAACCGAGCAGCAAGATAAATACAGTAAATACTAATGTCGATATTTTACGGCGAAAAAGCCGACTTATATGATCGTCCATAGTTTTCTCCCTCGCATCAGGTGTGCTGTTTAGGTATGCTAAAATGTATTTTAAAATTTATTTTTTAGAAAAAGATTTCCTGAGACTAATTTATGTATTTTGCAACTAAGTGTTACAGGCGCTCTTTATTTGTAAAGTGGGAACTCTTTTTGTTTTAATTGTATTATCTTTGATTATTGTATGATTCATTTATTTGTAAGAATTCGAATGTCAATAATCCGTGTGCATTAATCACATACTACAATTAATCAGATGGTATAGGAGGTTTGGTTTTTGAACAGGGATTTATTGATCCAACAAGTGAAAAGTGAATACGCACGCTTGGCTCAGGCAGAAAGCCGTGATTATATCACGAATCAAACTTATTCCCCCGTTTCTCCCGAGGCTTATTATGAAAAAACTTTGGAAAAAGTAATTCGCGATATTTCTGACGGAAAGTATGATGATTGTGTTTCTGGTCTTCAGGTAGTGGAACGAAATGCCAACCACACGACCAAGGCCGAGCGAATTCAGGGTACAATTGAATCTACGCTGCACAATATGGAAAAAGCCGAGGATATTATCAATTCGGAATTCAGAAGTAAAAAAGTTCAAAATCTTAAAGCAGAGAATGAACGACGCGCCGAAGCAATTCCCCAAATGATTCGTAAAATGAAAGAAGAACAAGCTCAAGAGGAATTGAACTCCAACAGCCCCAATGTGATTGGAGGCGGCGGCAATGGATAGTAGCCCTGTTGGGGGAGAAATGCGCAAAGAAGAGTTGCGCCATAAAATTGATAAACTTGAACAAAAGATTGATGTTACAAAATACAATATGGAAGTCTCGAAAGAAATCATTGTCGAAACGCCTGCAAATGCACAGCGCGAAAAGCTTATACAGAAAAATATACAGCGCCAGCACGGCATCGCAGGCATTGAGAAAGAGATTCGAGACATCGAACAGAGACTTGAAGAATAAAAGTGAGCGCTTAAAGGAGAAATTTTATGAAACCCAATCCGGACAACCGCGCGGACAATGTGATGAGAATCCAGAACAATATCGATATGACTATTGATAATATCCACCGCGCCAACGAAATGATAGAAAAAACACCGGACGAAAAAATGAAGCAAGATCTGATTTCTAAAAATGAGCGCCGTGAGGAAGCGCTTAAAGGGATGCGGCGCGAGATTAGAGACGAAGCAAATTTTGCAAAAACCAAAGGCCCTTGGTGAGCCTTATAAATAAAAAACAGTGTTTCAAAATACTAAAAGGGAAAAGAAAAAACCTGCCGCTGTTAGTGGCAGGTTTTACTTTACTCTGTTACATTAGATTGAAAATTATTTACTTGGAATTATTCAAGTTTTCCAGCGCCTTTTGCATAAAATCATCTATGATTGTCCATTGGTAGGCTTGTTCCGCCCATCCAAAACGGATCATATAACGCGTTCCACTATTTTTGAAACGAAGTACATGTAACGATGATATTTGCTTCTCAGAGAGCGTTGTGCAAATAAGATTCTCAGGGCAAAAACATGCGCCGACACCACGTGCACATAAATCCAGCAATGTTTCAATATTTTCTGACTGCGCTTTTATAACTGGCTTAAAACTTGATTTTGATATTATTTCTCTGCCAATTCTTCCACCTATATTTTGTTGACTGTTCAGCACAAACGGGCATTGGGCAAGAGCCAAAATATCCTCATTACTGGCAATCAGATTACATATTTTATTTTCATCATCAAAAAGCTCTGCTAACAACTTTCTAGAGACAAGAAGCACAACCTCTTCCTCATAAAAATTGCGCAATGCAATTCCGGGTATTTTCTTATCAAAATTTCCAATTGCTAGATCAATATCACCATCAAGCAAACTTTTTTGTAAATTATCATTTGTTTTTTCTACCGCATGTATTTCAATCTGGGGGCTTGATCTTTGAAAGTTTTCAATAAGCGCCGGCAGAATAGCGCGTCCACGCGTATGCGCCACACCTATGCGCAGCTTACCTTTTTGGTTCTGCGAAATATCACCGAACTCATGCCACATTGCGCTGTACTTTTTCTGAAAATCCAAGGCATATTGCAGAAAAATTTCTCCTGCATAGGTTAATTCAAGCGGGACATGCCTTATAAACAATTGACACCCAATTTCCTGTTCAATGGTGGCAATATGAACACTCAGCGTTTGCTGCGTAATATGGAGAGCCTCCGCCGCCTTTGTAAAGCTTCTCTTATGAGCGACCATAGTAAAGTAATCCATACTCTGAAAATTCATGTAGGCTCCCTCCCTTTTCAATAGTTACAGTATTTAAACTGTATTATATATTGAAATAAACAGTTAGACAACGATAATTTTTAAAGCTATACTTATAGCGAAGTTTATAAAACTTCGTAAAATCAAAAAGTAGGTGAATTTCAATATGGAAAACGTAACACTGCTTTTGTTTTCTACTGTGTTGATCAGCTGCATTGCAACCGGAATACCAATTTTATATGCACTATTTGCAGGATATATAATATTTTGTGTTTATGCAATTATAAAAAAGTATACAATTGCCCAAATTATTAAGATGTCCTTTGCAGGAATCTATACAGTAAAAAACATTATGATAACATTTATTCTAATTGGAATGTTGACTGCCTTATGGCGTGCCGGGGGTACAATCCCCACCATTGTCTGTTACGCGGCAAAGTTCATTACCCCCTCAATTTTTATCTTAATGGCATTTTTGTTAAACTGCCTTGTATCAATGCTGACAGGAACAGCATTTGGAACAGCCGCCACCATGGGCGTAATTTGTATGACAATGTCCATTACCTTAGGTATTAGTCCCACCTTGGTAGGAGGAGCGATTTTGTCGGGCGTTTATTTCGGAGATCGGTGTTCCCCTGTTTCAACCAGCGCCTTGTTGATTGCAGAACTAACAGGAACTAATATTTTCAAAAACATTAGCAGTATGATAAAGACTTCGGCCATACCGTTTGGGCTAACCTGTGTGCTGTATGTTATGCTAGGAGCAGTTATACCGCACCACGTTGGGGATTCAATCAATATTCAGGACTTATTTTCCGAAAGCTTTCAACTGGGTTGGATAACCTTAATTCCGGCGTTTATTATTATTGTACTTTCACTATTTCGTGTAAACGTCAAGCTATCAATGCTGTCCAGCATATTATCCGCAATCGTTATCTGCGCACTGTATCAGCATTTAGATCCATTAAATATTATAAAGTTAATCGTAATGGGCTATCATTCATCAAACCTTAAAATTGCGGCCATGATAAATGGCGGCGGCATCATTTCTATGTTAAAAGTGACTGCCATCATATGCCTTTCATCATCTTACGCCGGAATATTTAAAGGAACTGGTTTGCTCGATGAGCTAAAAGAACGCATTGTTTCGTTTAGCAAAAAAAGTTCTGCCTATAACGTGATTCTCGGTACATCCATCATTGCGGGCATCATTGCATGCAACCAGACGCTTACGATTATGTTAACGCATCAAACGTGCGATACGGTGGAAAGCAATCAAGAACAGTTTGCAATCGATTTAGAAGATACGGCTGTGGTAATAGCACCGCTAATTCCGTGGTCGATTGCATCCGCAGTCCCGCTAACCGCTATATCCGCACCCGTATCCAGCTTGCTAGCAGCTTGTTACTTATACCTGTTACCGCTATGGAGATTATTCACGCAAGTTACAATACAAAAGCGAGGCCGCAAATCAGATGAAGCACCCCATAACCAAGCACAAAACAAATAGTTTTCCAAAGTCACAACTACCCACACAGGAAGTTTTATATTTACGCAAGCAAATCACGCGGCTGCGTATCCGTTGTCTCTACCTGCAATTTGAAAATACACGTCTTACTCAACTTCTCACTTCAATCCGAGATATGGTATCCTATTACATTAATTAAAATACAGCCTACTAAATCAAAATTATGATTTAGTAGGCTGTATCGCTAGGTTTGTTCCTTTACAATTTTGCAGGCTGTGTTATAGTATAACGCACGCATTTCCTCGGGCACCAAACTGCCCCCGGTTGCCCATACAATATGAGTCGCATTTCTTTGTTGGGCAGATGTAAAATAGTTTTGCATAAACGCATTAGTGGAACTATCTGAATACAATCGCGCGGGTCCTGCAAAAGCAGCGCATGAGCTGGGCTCGATGAAAATATTTTCTGTGTCCAAAAGGCCCTTCATATAGGGGTACAGATTTCGGTCATCAATTGTAAACTCACCAGTAACGGACTGCATGACATTCTTACCGACTAGTTTAGACGGTCGTGATACAGCAAGGCCATCGGCCTCAGTTTTCCCGCTCAGACCAATATCCTGTACACTGATTCGATTATGAAGGCCAGTTACTAATCCAACAGCCATGCAACATGCCTGTGTGGGCTCAGCATAGAACACGTGCACATTGTCTTTAAATAATAGCTTTAGCCCAAATGTAATTCCGCCGGGTGCGCCGCCCACACCGCATGGAATGTAAACAAACAAGGGATGTTCACTATCAACTAAAATCGATTGTTCCTGCAACTGTTGGTAGAGACGTTTTCCTGCTACGGCGTAACCCAAAAATAAGTTTACAGAATTTTCGTCATCCACAAAGTAGCTTTTGGGGTCATTGGCGGCAAGAATTCGACCATTCTCCACTGCTTTTTCATAGTCGCCGGAATATTCTAGAACACGTGCACCCTTCGACTTGAGTAAATCCTTTTTCCACTGTTTTGCATCTGCGGACATATGGACATATACATTAAACCCCAATGTTGCGCTGATAACGCCAATAGAAAGGCCGAGATTTCCAGTTGACCCAACGTGGATGGTATAGTTTGAAAAGAAGCTTTTCATATCATCATCTGCAAACCGAACATAATCGTCTATAGGTGTTATTTTTTTATGTTTTAAGGCTAACTGTTCCGCATATTTTATAATTTCATAAATACCACCACGCGCTTTAACCGAACCTGCTACTGCAAGGTGACTATCCATCTTTAGCATAAGACGCCCCTTGAGGTTTGAATTCTGAACACTGTTTAGCCAGGCCTTCATATTTGTAATCTCTTGAAGGGGTGATTCGATTAAGCCCCCTGCTGCTGATTCAGGAAAACAATGCAGAAAATAAGGGGCAAAACGTTGCAGACGCTGCTCAGCGTCATCAACATCTCTCTGGGTCATTGTAATATTCTTTTTGGCGGTAGCCCAGTCTGTTAGAGCAGGGTTCAGCCATGCAATCTCCTGTGCACTTGCAAACTGTTCTAGTACAGGGAACGTTTTATATAGCTTGTTAATATCCATCTTTGCTACCTTTCATCTGCCGTCAAACCGTTTAAAAGGGAATTTCTCAATAATATTTCTAATAAAGACAAATTAGAATAGGAGAAGTACCTTTCGGTACCTCTCCCGCGGGATTATTTCTTTTCAACTGCGACCCAGATCTCGCAGGCGTAGCTGGGGTCCGTCACATTAGCCGAAGGATAAGCCTCAAAATCCGTGCCACCACAGGGTTGGTACTCACTAGTGGGGAAAAACTCGCTGTATATCTGCTGATAAAGCTTCTGGAACGCCTCCGGCATCTTGCCGACGCAAGGAAACACCACATAAGTGTGGGCAGGGATTTTTTCCACCGTCAAGTCAGCATCACTGACAGGCATTCCATTGTAATGAGCGCCGATGGCGTAGGGGAACTCAGTGTCACTGGCATCCTTTCCAAAGCTGGCACCAACGATACAGTTCGGAAAGATATTATTCTCTGGGATATACTTGCACAGCGCTGGGATAGTACCGTCTGTGCTGCACACCTGCCAGAAACGGGAAATTTCTTCTGTCGTCAGTTCCGCCTTGCACGAGATCTTCTTCTTTTTGCAGATTATTTGAAATGCGTCCTTGGTCTCAATTCGGTAATTCATCATGTTTCCTCCGTCTAAAATCAGTTTTACGGAGAGGGGAGAAAAGGATTTTAGCGCAGCGCTGCCCTGCTTTGCCTGCGAAGGTGACACCCCGTGGAATCGGGTAAATGCACGGCTAAAACTCTCAGGCGTATCATATCCATACTTGAGCGCAGCGTCAATAACCCGAATGCCCGATGACACAAGCTCGTTTCCTGCAAGAGAAAGCCGCCGCATCCGAATATAATCGCCTAGTGTGAAACCACAAAGAATGCTAAATACCCGCTGAAAATGAAAACTAGACGAATAGGCCTGCTTCGCCGCTTCTTCATAGTCGATGGGCTCCGTAATATGGGCTTCCACATAATCCACGGTTCTTTGTATGCCTTTAATCCAGTCCATCACTTCACTCCTTCCCGTATGAGATTATGATAAAGGAATTTTCGCACTGTTTCATGACATTGCGTGCGGTCTGATGTTGCCCCAGAGCAATAAAAGCGCATCAGATTAGCATCTGACAATTTAAAAATGTTATAGGTTTTCTGGAATTTAAGTATATCATAAATATTAAAATGAAATACAGTGCTTCTGCGTCATTATAAAATTCTTAGGTTGTGATTTAGTAATAATGTTCGATCTCTAAGTTTTAACACCCGCCCATAATTTTAACCTCTAAGTAGCAGTGTTATTTCTGTCTACCTAGAGGTTATCCCTTTATTTGATGTTGCTTGATTGATGCTGTTGTTATTGCACTACCTTGCAACTAGCTCAACACCTTTACTATATTATCTTTGTTTCACCAGAGCAACAAGTTTTCAAACGAACAATAACCAAAATTCAATCACCAAATTTATTTAATTTGCTTTTTATTTTCTACGTTATGTTGATAAATGCACAACATATTTATATCATTTTGCTGATTTTATAAGCGATGAAAAATAAAAAAATTGTCTTTTGGCATTGGCAAGTGATTTTACAATGTGTTTTCAAACGATAGATTTCCTCCATATGATGCGGTTTTGATTTTCAGGCACCAAAAATCTTTAAAAAATCTTGTTATGATCATCAGTTAATTTAGAGATATTTCATCTAAGTAGCTGTTATTGACACGATATGTTGTATGTTATATATTACATATAACAGATAATCAAGTCCAATACAATCTGGCTATGGTGTCAACCACCATGCCGCAGACATATAAGGAGGCTCCTATGAAGGTATCATCAATTCAAATGAACATGCGGCTTGGCGATCCGGACTATAACTTTAACCACGCCGTCGAACTTGTCCGGCAGGCAGCGCAAATGAAGCCCGATGTCATCACGCTACCCGAAACCTGGAACGTTGGATTCTTCCCTAAGGAAAAACTGGCTGAACTTTCCGATCAGGACGGAGCGCGCGTCAAAAGCGTATTCGGCCCTTTAGCCAAGGAACTTGGCATCAACATTATTGCGGGCTCGGTCGCAAACCTGAAGAATGAAAAAATCTACAACACTGCTTACATTTTTGACCGTAAGGGTTCCCTTGTGGCGGATTATGATAAAACGCATCTTTTTACCCCCATGGGCGAGGACAACTATTTTGAAAACGGCGGTCGTGTGGTGCAGTTTGAGCTGGATGGCGTGCGTTGCGGCATTGTCATCTGCTACGACATTCGCTTTTTGGAACTGATACGCACGCTGGCGCTGAAAAAAATCGACGTACTTTTTGTGGTGGCACAGTGGCCCGATAAACGCATCTTCCACTGGAACACCTTAAACCGTGCACGCGCAATTGAAAACCAGATGTTCGTTGTCTGCACAAATTCCTGTGGTCTGGCAGGTGAAACCCGTTACGGTGGTAGCTCCGCTCTCATCGATCCCTGGGGTGAAACAATCACCGCCGCAGGCACTGACGAAGAGATTATTACTGGCGTGCTCGACATGTCCATCATCGAGGGCATCCGCGAAAGCATCAACGTCTTCCGTGACCGCAGACCCGCGCTCTACAACGTGAACTAGCGCTTTTAGCGCATAAACAAAGGAGAAACCGACATGAACAACTGCATTTCTTTTACGCTGCACACCCTTTCAGGCACGCGAGTGCTCAACATGCCTTATCAAAATCTGTTTGCCATCGGCTATGCCGGACGCAATATTGAGAAGACGCTTGAGCACATCCATGAGCTTGAAGTTGAATTAGGTGTTCCCGCCCCGAAAAAAATCCCTACCATCTTTCAGTGCAGCAATCTGTTGCTCACCCAAGATGACAGCTTCCACGTCGTAGGTGCACGTACCTGTGGCGAAGTAGAATATATTATTGTCCGGTGCGACGGAAAAATTTATATCGGTGTCGGTTCTGACCACACCGACCGCGATCTTGAAAGTGCCAGCGTTCCCAAGGCCAAGCAAGTTTGCCCCAAACCTATTGGTGGCGACCTCTGGGACTATGAAGAACTGAAGGATCACTGGGACGAGATCGAAATCAGTTCTTACCAGACAGTAAACGATACGGAGATTCTCTACCAAAAGGGTACGCTCGCTGATATTCTGCCAGTTGAAACAATTTTAAAGGAGCTCGCGGAACGCGTTGGTGACATAGGCAACAGCATTATTTTTTCAGGTACGGTACCCGCTTTAAACGGGTTTAAGTTTGGCAGCAGCTTCCGCGGTGAAATGAACGATCGCAAGCTGGGCCGTGCAATAACATGTACATATCATGTTGCTGTAATTAGCGAGGAGGAACGTTAAAATGAAAAAGTTTTTTTGCACAACACTGGCCCTTGTAACCGCATTGAGCCTTGCCGCATGTGGCGCTAAGCCCTCAGCCGCGCCTGTATCTTCGGCGGCACCTTCTTCGGCTCCTTCATCAGCACCCGCAACCACAGGCAAGACGGTTGAAATCAAGATTGCCACCGTCGGTAACGAGAGCCACCAATCCACTATCGGTGCACAATTTTTCAAGGAGAAGGCAGAGGAACTCTCTAATGGACAGATTCAGGTTACCATCTACCCCAATGGTGCGCTGGGTGGCGAGCGTGAGGCCGCAGAAGGCGTTAAGCTTGGAACCCTGCAGATGACCATCGTCACCACCGACGGCGCGTTGCCCGCTTGGGTACCCGAAACACAGGTGCTCTCCATTCCCTATCTGTTTGCTAACAAGCAAGAAGCTTATAAAACCCTCGATGAGCTGCTCCAGCCCGAGTTAGCCCCAAAATTTGAGGCACAGGGCTTTAAGCACCTAGGCTTTATGGAACTGGGTTTCCGCCACTTCACTAACAACAAGCGTGAAGTTAAAACCGCTGAGGATATGAAAGGCCTAAGCATCCGTGTGCAGGAAGCGCCTATCTGGTTTGCACTGATCGAAAAATTAAACGCAACCGCCACCCCTGTCGCCTTTAACGAGCTTTATACCGCACTTCAGCAGGGTATGGTCGACGGACAGGAAAACCCGATCACCTCCATCGCATCCTCTCGCTTTAACGAGGTTCAAAAATACATGACGCTTGACGGTCACACCTATGCAGCCGAGAGTGTCATTATCAACAAAGCGTTTTATGACGGTTTAACCCCTGAACAGCAGAAAAATATCGACGATGCCGCTGCCTACGCCGTCACCGAACAGCGCAAAAAGGTTGACTCGCAGGAGTCTGAATACTTAAAGCAGCTTAAGGATAGCGGCATGGTTGTCACCGAGCCGGATCTTGCAAGCTTCCGCACAGCGACCGACGGTCTTTACAAGATGGAAAGCGTCACCAAACTGGTAGACCCTGTCCTTGTTGAGAAAATCATGGACTTCCTGAACTAAGTATCATCTCCCTCCCATTCATGACCACACTGTTTAGCGGCAGTGTGGTCATGTCCAGCCCACCGACCGAACGGCGTCCAATTTAACGGGCGCCGCCTTCGGCCGGAAGCCCTCGCATGAGCATTGAGTGTATTCAACAAGGAGGCCTTTATATGAAAATAATTAATAAGGCGGCGCAAGGCATTTTACAGTTGGTTATGGCCAGCAGTTCGCTGGTGCTGTTTGTCGTCACCTTTTTACAGGTTGTCTTCCGATTTATTTTTAAAGCGCCGCTGGCCTGGAGCCAAGATGTTATCCGTCTCTGCTTTACATATCTGGTGTTTTCTGGCGCAGCCTACTGCGTCAAGACAAATGCCCATCTAAATATAGACGTCTTTATTACCATGTTGCCCAATAAAGCGCGGAAGCTTCTCGAAGTGCTTATTCAGCTTGCATTGATCGGCTTTGCCGTATTTCTTATCCGGTTTGGTTATCAGTTTGCACAAACCGGTGCTACCCAAATGGCGCCTTATCTGCCCTTACCAATGTCTGTTTATTACATGAGCGTCCCAATTTCGGCCGTGTTCATGCTATTTTATATGATGCAGCAGCTCATAGAACAGATTCTGGGCTTTAATAAACCTGAAGTGAAGGGCGGTGAGCAGGCATGAGCATGATCTTGCTGTTGTTTGCAACCTTTTTGATCGGCGTACCCATCTGCTTCTCACTGGGCTTTGTCTCGCTGGGCGGCGTTCTGGCCAGTGGCTTTCCGCCGCTGATTGTTGTTCAGCGCATGTTCACCGGTGCAGACTCCATTGCACTCATCGCCATTCCGCTGTTTATGCTGGCGGGTGAATTAATGTTTCAGGGCGGCATGTCTAAGCGTCTGGTCAACTTTGCCGACACACTGCTCGGCCACTTCCCCAGCGGTCTTGCAATGGTAAGCATCCTCGCCTGCATGTTCTTTGCCGCCATCACCGGGTCGGCCATTGCGGCCACCGCAGCTATCGGCGGTATTATGATTCCGTTGATGAAGGAGAAGGGGTACGAAAACACTTTTTCTGCACCACTTTTGGCCTGCGGCGGTTCTATCGGCCCCATTATTCCGCCGTCCATTCCCCTGCTCATTTACGGCGTTATGGCCAATGTCAGCGTGGGCAAGCTGTTTATCGGTGGATTTATTCCGGGTATTCTTATGGGCGTTGGCCTGATGATCTACAGTTACATCGTTGGCAAAAAGCGCAACTACACTGGGCGCGATACCCGGGCGAGCCTTAAAGAGATTCTTGCTTCAGCCAAGGATGCGCTGTTGGCACTGTTGATGCCGGTTATCATCATCGGCGGCATCATGAGCGGTAAATTTACCGCAACAGAATCTGGTGCAATCGCCGTTTTCTATGCCATGGTGGTCGGTATTTTTGTTTATAAGGAATTGAAAGTTAAGCAAATGTTCTCGGTACTGGTCAATTGTGCGAAGAGCACCGGACAAGTTCTCATTGTGGTAGCCTTTGCATCACTGTTCACCTGGATTATCACCGTAAACCAGATTCCGCAGCAGATTAGCGCTTATTTAAGCGATTCAATTCACTCTAAAATCGTATTATTGTTGGTTATCAACGTCATTCTGCTCATTGCCGGAACTTTTATTGACACAACAAGTGCGCTGGTCATCTTTGCACCACTTTTCATTCCGTTGGTACAGGGATTTGGCGTTGATCTAATCCATTTTGGCCTGATTATGGCGGTAAACCTGACCATTGGCATGTGTACCCCTCCGCTTGGCGTTTGTCTGTTTGTCTCAGGCTCTATCGCTAAAATTTCGCTCAAACAGCAAATGCGTGACCTTTTGCCCATGATTGCGGTGCTGATTGTCGTGCTGCTGATTGTGACCTATTTCCCGCAAACCGTTTTGTTTCTGCCCAATCTAATTGGGTAACGAATGATTGAATTTTTAATTCCGCAATGTTATACTGAAATTGATTAATCGCCAGCTTTTTCCTTATCCCTTGCGGAAACACACCGATTTTGGAGGATCTTATGGCTCAATTCCCAGATTCCACTTTTCTAGGGGAGAATGAAACTATTCTAACCCCGACCTATAAAGAACAGGCTTACGACCTTCTGAAAGAGGCAATTTTATACCGCCGTCTGAAAATGGATGAAGTCTATTCTCAGGATGGACTTTGTGCTGCACTGAAAATCAGCCGCACTCCAGTTCGTGAAGCACTTCTGGAACTGCAAAAAGAAGGATATATCACCTTTTTGCGCGGCCGCGGCATCAAAATTGTCTCGCTCACACGCAAGGAAGCTGTCGATATTGTTGAGATGCGCGCCATTATTGAGCAGTCCGGTGCCGAACTGGCCGCACAGCGTGCCGGTGCTGAGGTTCTGTCGCGGATGCAGCATAATTTGTCGGAGATGCGCCGCACAAACCAGTCTCAGATGGAGGCGGTCGCGCTTTATAAACTAGACAGGCAGTTCCACCGCTGCATTTTTGAAGCGGCCGGCAACAGCAAGCTGCTTGAATCGGTAGAAAATCTGCGGGATCAGTTTTTGCGAGTGGAAACGCTAGATGCTTTTTCCAGTCCCGAAAAAAGCCGCGATGTAGCCAATGAGCATGAAGCAATTTACAAAGCGATTGCTGCAGGCGATGCCACACTGGCTAAGGAGATGATGCGCGAACATCTGCGCCGCACCTACGAACGAACGGTCAAAGCCGTTTTAGAAACCCGCTTGGAATAATCCCTTTTAAACAATTTTTCTTATTCCTTTTATGAAACGGTGGCCGTGTGCTGCCGTTTCATTTTTTAAAATAAGCGCTGTCAATCCAGAATTGTTATAGGCTTATGCCCATTAGTCCATATTTTAGTTTAATTGTGTGCATGTATCAACATCTCTTAAATTAAAGGCAAGCGAAGCATTTTTCGACAATTGAAAACTGAATAAAACTTTTATTAATCAAAATACTATAAATAAAATAGATTGAAGGAAAGATAAACAAATGAATGAAATTTTGGATTTTATAGCGCAAAACAGTTTCGGTAGCTTAGCCACATGCAATGGTGATAAAGCAGACGTAAGGCCCTTTGAATTGGCATATTATTGTGATAAAGGAATGTTCTTTTATGCATCAGAGCAAGAAGACCTATATAAGCAGTTAAAGAAAAACCCCAGTATCAGCTTTTGTGCTACTGACAAAAATTACAATTACAGTAAAATTTCCGGATCTATTTTATTTAGCGAAGATGAAAAAGATAAAGCAAAAGTTCTTGAAAAAAGCCATTTTGCTAAAGAGATATACTCTGGGTCAAAGGTTGATGAAATGAAAGTGTTCTTTTTACCACATGCTTCATGTATGCTTCATTTTCACACTGACAACAAAGTTGTTGAGTGGCAGTTCTAAAACTAAAAGTATTTTGGTTTTTTCGTGTTTTTTAGATACGCGGAAGATTGTTTAAAAAATTATTTAAAAAGTTTATTAAAACTGATGAAACTATTGCTATTATTAAACAGCATAAATTTAAAGTGGCAGGGCTAAAACGCACTGCCACTTTCCTTTTTAAAAGCATTATATATTCAGAGTGAAATAGTCTAGTATGATAAATTCAAAAGACCATACAAAATATCATGTTACCCCCAAATCGCATTCGCATCGGTTGCGCTTCTGCTCAGGCGTGAAAAATCAGTTTTAATAAAGCTTGAAGTTGCAAACAGCAGAAATACCAATCCGATGCCCACGATAATTACAAAAGTCAAAAACGGTGTAATCACAAAGCCGTTGATCGAAACGACTAAGCCTTCATTAAGAAGCTCAGTAATCGAGAGACCAGTTTTTTCCAATGCAACCATGCGGAAAAAAGCGGTGGCATAGGTCATGGGGTTGAGATAAGCAACAAACTGAAGACTGGCAGGCAGCATTGACAAAGGGATATATGCGCCCGAAAGAAAAGTAAGGGGCATTGTCACCGCAGTCTTGACTATCTGAAAAGTTTGACCGTTGCGCACCTTGGTAGCCATAAACAACCCAACGCCTGAAAAAACAATACCAATACAGATCATGGCAAGCAAAATATAAATTGGTGTCTGCCAAGAAGTAAACTTTATGCCTATGAACAACCCTACAACAAGAATCAGCAACCCTTGCAGGGTGGCGACAGTGGCGGCCGAGAGCATCTGCCCCACAGCGACAGAGACCCGTTTGGCGGGAGAGACCAAAACTTCTTTCATAAATCCGCTCACCATATCGTCTACCGTGGTCGAGGCCAGATTTAAGGAACTTTCAAATACGGTTGTAATAATAACGCCTGACAGCATATAAGCTACAGGATTATCAATATAATTTGTTTTAAAAATTGAGCTAAAGACAAAAACAAAAAAGAATGGAAAGATAAGTGAAAAAATTAAGCCTGTCCTATTTCTTACAAAGGCTTTTAGACCTCTTATCCATAATGCAAAAACAGTGTTCATATTAGGCCTCCTCTCTGATTTTACGGCCCGTAATTTCTAAAAATACATCGTTGAAAGTACCCTTTTTAATCTCCATATTCGTTATATGCGCTTTGTGGTCACTAATGACAGCCAACAGCTGGTCTAGCTGTTCGGCCTCTACTTTATAATAGCCTTCCTTCTTCTCATAACCCAGTCCATGCTGAGTCAACAGGCTTTCTAGTTCGGGCGCATTGGTGGTATTGATATAGGCCTTATCTCTGGTGTAACGCTTTTTCAACGCATAGGGCGTATCGTGGGCGACTATCACACCGTTGTCAATAATGGCGATTTTATTGCAGACCTCGGCTTCCTCCATATAATGCGTGGTGAGGAAAATGGTAATGTTCCGTTCTTTTTGCAGCTTGAGAATATATTCCCAGATATGGGCTCTGGTTTGGGGGTCAAGTCCTGTGGTGGGTTCATCCAGAAACAAGACTCTGGGGTAATGAATCAGTCCACGGGCAATCTCAACTCGGCGCTTCATACCGCCAGAAAGCGCGCCCACCAGCTTTTTACGTTCATCAAGCAGGTCAACCAACTTCAAAACAAATTGAATGCGCTCTTCCACTTCATCCCTTGGAATGTTATAAAATACGCAGTGCATCTTGAGGTTTTCTTCTATTGTCATTTTGGCATCGAGCGTGGAGTCCTGAAAGACCACGCCGATGGCGGAACGCACCTGATTTTTTTGCGTCGAGACATCCTTTCCATCAATAAAAAGCGTACCGGAGGTTTTTTCAAATATTGTGCACAAGGTATTGATGGTTGTGCTTTTACCGGCGCCGTTCGGCCCTAAAAAGGCAAAGATGCTACCTTCTTCCACGTTAAAAGAGATATTGTTCACTGCAACAAAGTCTCCATACTTTTTTGTGAAGTTTTTCACTTCGATAATTGGCTTCATAGATATGGTGTTCCCTTATTTAAATTTATTTTAACTGCATTAACACAGTGTACTGATAATACTGCTTTTAGTGCAGTCTCATATACATTATGATTACTGTGTGTAGCGATTATAATTATTTTGCGTTAAAATGTCAATATTTTCTACTTTGAAAACATTTACTGCTGTATCTCTAAGACACATTGCTTGTATAATAAGTTTAATTTAGAACTTTAAAGCGACATAATTTATGTTAAGTTAGACATTGAACTTTTTCAATTCGGATGTTATAATTAACTCATCACTTCGCTTTAAAGCTTTAAAGCGAATATGTTGTTAATAAGCAGATAGGAGAGTTGGAGAAATGAAAAAGTTCTTAGTACTTATTTTGTCTATTTCAATGGCTTTAAGCTTGGCAGCCTGTGGCAATACAAGCAGCAAAACATCCGCACCAGAAAAGGCTCCTCAAGAGTCGAATGCAAGCGCTTCTGATGCTACCACTGTATATAACATTGGTATTTGTCAGTTGGTGCAGCACGAGGCGCTTGATGCAGCAACCAAGGGATTTAAAGATGCGCTGTCAGAAAAATTAGGCGATAAGGTTATATTTGACGAGCAAAACGCTGCCGGAGATTCTGCGACCTGTTCCACTATTTGTAATCAATTTGTCTCCAGCAAATATGACCTGATATTAGGCAATGCAACACCGGCCTTGCAGGCGGCTGTTTCCTCTACGAACACCATCCCGGTTCTAGGCACCTCTATTACCGACTATGCCACAGCGCTGGACATCGACAATTGGACCGGTGTAACCGGCTATAACGTTTCCGGCACTTCTGATTTGGCGCCCCTTGATAAGCAGGCTGCAATGATTAAGGAGCTTTTCCCCGATGCAAAAAATGTAGGAATTTTATATTGTTCTGCAGAGCCCAACTCTAAATATCAGGCCGAGACGATCAAGAAGTATCTGACCGAGATGGGCTATACCATGACCGATTACACCTTTGCAGATAGCAACGATGTTACTGCCGTTACCCAGAACGCCTGCTCCAACAGCGATGTCATCTATATTCCAACTGATAATACTGCCGCTTCCTGCACTGAGGCGATCAACAACGTTGCAGAACCTGCCGGCATTCCTATTGTGACTGGTGAAGAAGGTATCTGCAGAGGCTGCGGTATTGCAACTCTTTCAATCGGCTATTATGATATTGGCTATGCAACAGGCGAAATGGCTTATGAAATTCTTGTCAACGGTGCGGATGTCTCGAAGATGGAAGTTAAGTTTGCGTCTGATACAATCTATAAATATATGCCTGATCGTGCTGCAAAGCTCGGTGTGAAAATTCCTGCAAGCTATACTGCTATTGAAAGCAAATAATTTATTAAGAGCTTTACTTAACATCGAAGGGGTGCTGTTAGAATATAGCACCCCCTCATTTTTAGAAATATGGTACTGTGAATATGTGCAACAATTATCCCTCGTGTCACGACAGACTTTAATGCAAATTATACTTCAATAAATATCATAATTAGAATTTACTTTTTGTATATAATCTGGAGGAAAAAGAATGCGCTATTTTGCCGCTCTTAACCCGTTAAATCTTATAAATGCCATTCCAGGCTGTGTCGCTCAAGGACTGATCTGGGGTATTATGGCACTTGGTGTTTATGTTACGTTCCGGTTGCTTGATTTTGCAGATCTAACTGTTGATGGGTCGTTCGCGACTGGAGGTGCTGTCACTGTCATGCTGACACTTGCCGGTTTTCCGGTTCCAGTGGCTTTACTTGTAGCTGTGTTTGCTGGCCTAACGGCAGGCCTTATTACTGGATTGCTACATACCGCTTTGGGAATACCACCCATTCTTTCCGGCATTTTGACCCAGATAGCGTTGTATTCGGTAAACTTACACATTATGGGCATGGCGGCAAACCAGGCTATCAGTGTAAAAAAATATAAGTTGCTCATTTCACTGATGCATGTTTCAAAGGCAATTCTAATTGCTGGACTTTTTGCCGCTGTTTTGATTGGAGTTTTGTACTGGTATTTTGGAACTGAACAGGGATGTTCCATCCGGGCTACTGGTTGCAACCCTGCAATGAGTAAAGCCAACAGTATAAACATTGACTTTACAAAGGTTTTGGCTTTGTCCATTTCTAACGGTATTGTATGCCTTTCAGGCGGGCTTATGGCACAGTATCAAGGTTTTGCTGATATTAATATGGGCCGTGGTGCCATCGTAATAGGCCTAGCCGCTGTTATAATCGGCGAGGTGTTTGGTGGCTTTTTATTTAAAAAGTTCCCCAATTTTGCACTTCGCATGATTTTTGTGGTTCTTGGTGGTGTCATTTATTATATCGTTGTCGGTGTTGTTCTTTGGCTGAAGCTAAATTCCAATGATCTAAAACTGTTTACCGCCATAATTGTTGCCGTTTGCCTTGCAGTTCCTTATCTTCAGGGAAAAAGCAGAAGTTCCTTTAGACGAACAGCAAAATCGTCTGAAGCAGCGCTAAAAGCAATGTGTGATAAGGGGGTGCTATAAGTTGCTAAAGATTATTGATATTCATAAAACTTTTAATCTAGGTACAATTAATGAAAAAGTTGCTTTAAACGGTGTGAACCTGCATCTTAACCCAGGCGATTTTTGCACTGTTATCGGTGGTAACGGTGCTGGTAAATCTACGACCCTTAATGCTGTTGCGGGCGTTTGGCCTGTTGATCAGGGGGTAATCGTGCTGGATGGTCAGAATATTACTGGCGTACCGGAACATAAAAGAGCGGCTTACTTGGGACGCGTTTTTCAGGACCCGATGACAGGGACTGCCGCTACCATGGAGATTCAAGAGAATCTTGCGCTAGCTGCCCGCCGTGGTAAGTGCCGTACTCTGGGGTGGGGCATTACCAAACAGGAAAAAGAAAAGTACCATGAACTCTTAAAAATTCTGGATTTAGGTTTAGAAAATCGTTTAACCGCTAAAGTTGGGCTGTTGTCAGGAGGCCAGCGACAGGCATTAACATTGCTAATGGCTACGTTGCAGCAGCCAAAGTTATTGCTTTTGGACGAACACACTGCAGCACTTGATCCAAAAACTGCTGAGAAGGTACTTCGTGTTACCGATCAGATCATCAGCAATAACAACTTGACGGCCTTAATGGTCACTCACAACATGAAAGATGCGATTAGCCACGGTAATCGTCTGGTTATGATGCATGAGGGCAGGGTTATCTTAGACATTAAAGGTGAAGAAAAAAGCAAGCTGACAGTTGCCGATTTAATGCATAAATTTGAAGTTGTTTCCGGCAAGGAGTTTTCTGACGATAAAGCAATTCTAGCATAAAGCTAGGTATAACCCAGAAAGAATTGCATGAAGAAAAACCTGAGAGCTATATCTTGACGGTCACCCTACGACTCGACCTTTTTGGCAAGTCAAATTTTTAAGGCGTACAGAGCACTTTCTCTCTGTACGCCCTTATTGCATTTTACTACATAAAAATGAGCGCATCGCGCGCTCCGTATATGGTGGTCGACCGTTACTCCACTGGGACAAAGAAAAATGTCGTACTGTCCACAATACGGCACCATTTTTGGTGCTCCAGCGCATTAATAATATCGTTGCGCTTAACACTTTTGCCAACCGCTTTTGTTATTTCAGAGATATGAATCAACTTATTGGCATTCTGTTTAAAGATTTCAAGCAGCTGATCATTTAGATCGTCCATCGGCAGTGCTGGTTTTTCTTTTGCAGGTTTTGCTTTAATACGACATTCAGGGTGCTTTTTAAGATAAAGAACAAAAATAGTTTTGATGCGATTGAGCAGTGAGGGAGTTATGTCAATTAGTACCGGTAGCTCTTCAAATCGGCAGTTTATCAGATCGCGCATCAATTTATACTGATGTCGCTCACAATAGCTAAGGAAGGTTGAATAACTGTCATTAGAATATATTTCTTTTATTTCGTCCATTACGTCAGTCCTTTCATTTTAATGGCACAAAAATTTATTATATCCTAAAATGTTCAAAGAAACAAGACTTGACAGCTTTCAATCAAATTATAGACCTTTTAATTTCGTGATAAGTGTATAAGAAAAGGCTCTGAGCTACGGATTTACCGCCAGCTCAGAGCCTTTGTAAATTTTTAATTCTCCCCAACCACGGTCTCGTTAATCAAAGACGCCATAGCGAAACGCTAACGTCACCCGTCCCGCGGATCAGGTTCATCCAATGCTCTAATGTAATCGAGTCCGCATACCACACTTGATGTATTATATCATCGCGACTGTAAGAATAACTAAGTGCCTGACTGTTTGCGTCGCGCTGCTGAACAACATTTTTCTGTCGCGCCAAAGCATGTGCTTCCTCTTGGGAAAGCGCTGCCACCGCATCGCCTGTCCACTCAAAGCCGCCTGTTGCTATAGCAAAATTTTTTCTTCCCGGCAGACCCGAAGTCTTTTTTGCTAGCTCAAGCAAAAACGTATCGTCGGCCTTTGGGCCCGGTTCGCTGCCCGGTCCATGAAGGTTGTAACACATAATGACATATTCCGGTCCTCCTGGAAATGACAATGCCTCATAGGGAATTCCGGGCTCCAATACAACACGCAACAATAATCCCCTCTGCGTTGTCTCGGCTGTGAGCTCGGTGATGAAATCGATAAAATGCTGCCAAAGAACCATATCTTTGCGGATAGCCTCATAATCGATTTCTACTCCATCAAATCCACCGCTTTCTGTTAAGTCTAGAATCTGCCTAATATGTTGTTTCCGTGAGGTTGTGTCAGACAATAACGCATAGAGCAATTCAGTATCCTTCAGTGAAGATCCGCCCTCTGCCAGCAGCTTATCATTTACAAAGGTCAGATAACTAGACCACGTTAAAGACTCCCCATAAGTCTGCTTTACCTTTTCCCGCAGTTGAGCAATCTTATCCGGTACGAACAGTTGGTTTTGGGCATCGAAATAAGCCGCAAAAAACTCTAGACTTTCCAGACGGCCGTCAAGGTCGGCAATTTGAGCCATCGCATTATCTGCTTCCCAATAGGTTACCCATGCCGATATTTTTTCTTTATTAACAGTTGAGGGCACAGGCTTTCCTAAATTAGGTGGAAAAGCGCATCCCGAAAGCAAATAAATACTTAAAATTAAACAAAGAATGGCCCGAGTTTTATTTCTCATCGTATGCCCTTTCCACGTAGTGTAAACGTTTCCGATTAAAGCGTTTCAATAAACCAGTTGATCACTCGGTTCCAATGTGTTTTTGCGGAATCAATCGCTTTCTCAGTCGCTTTAAGCCGTCCATCAAACGCAGTATCTCCGTTGCGGTCGTGTTCTGTTATAACAACATCTCGAAAAACGCCATCGTAAACATCATCAGTTAAATTTCTCTGGCTGTAGTTCTGCATGCTTGAACAAGATTCCAACACCACTGAACCGGCGGGACTACTCTTCACCTGAAGACGACTTACCGCTTTGACGCCATCGACCCATACAGATAAATCATTTCGATCAAGTGATATCGTTAACGTCTTATTCTGTGGTTCGTTAAGATCAATATTCGGCAAAAATTCCTCCGCCCCATCTTCGACCGACCGGGTAGCGCGCTGTTGAGCCCCCTGAAGCTGTTCGGCAGTCTTTGCTGCGTACTCAACGCCTGGCGCGTATTTTAGCCGCATTTCCAGCGTGCCAATCTCCGTCTGTTTTTTATCCTCTGGTACAGAAACACGCGCATCGCCGTTTATAATATCCAGCCGTTCTGAGAACAGCGCCTCTCTCTCGCCGTTGCGGACCTGAGATATTATCAGGTTTTTATCGCGTACAGCCACACTGATATAGTTTTGAAGTGTTTTATCTGCCCGGAGCAGAATTGCCTGAGATCCCTTCGCATTACCAAGAAGTTGCGCTGTAACTGCAATATTTTTATAGCTTCTGGCACCGTCTAGTTGCACACGCCCGAAGCCGCCGGGCAGGGACGTTACAATAATATTATTTTTTGCAAATTCTGTTTTGCCATCCAGCATACGCCATAACGCCGCTCGATTTGCATCCCCCGTTACAAAAGCCATATCTTGCTGTGTGTCATCCCAAAGGCGCATTAGCAAATGATTGGTCGACCAATACGGCTGTGGCTGCAATCTGGTTATGTCATATATTGAATTGTTTCTGTCATTAAGCGCGAGGCCCTCACGATTGACGTTCATGGCAAAGAGCTGATAAATATTCTCTTCGTTGATCTGGCTAGCCATATCGCCGGTACCAAACTGTCCGGTGTTGGCATGCATCAGCGCATAAAAGTCTGGCATTGCGCCCAGTTCCTTTTCATAGACTTCTTTCATCAGCGCATAGTCAAGATCGATGCGGTCTTCCAGATCTTGAATCCCTTCCTTAGGAATTCCATAACCATCCCGGATATAATCCATTAAATAGTGGTCATATTTTCGGTTGATATAAGGAGCCACCATAGAAAATTCTAAAGGGCTCAATTCGCCCAAGTAATTATCATACCGGTCAAAAACATTGATAAACGCTAATCGGTAGCCATTGGTTCCAAGTTCCCAATAGGTGCTGTCGACCAGTTCCTTTAAATCTTTAGCGTCTAAAAACTTGGGGTCGTTTTCATCGAAATTATCTGCATAGGAGAAAACAGTACCGATATTATTATATTTCTCCATGATTTTCTGTGCAAAAATTGCTGTGTCACGCCGCCCGTCTTCAAACATTAACAGCAGTGCCTTCTCGGGCAACGTTTTTACACCAGCGTAATAATCCCGAACATCCTGTTGCGTGATTGTGACATAACCGGACTCTTTTAAGGTTTTTAGCTGCTGCTCTAACTGATCTGTACTCAGCAGTTTGTTTGTTCCGTTTCGATCTATGCCAAAATAGGATATAGCGATAAAGCCATGATCCGGTGACCCAGGGACAACGGCTTGATAGGGCTGATAGTACGAAGTTGTCGTTAATACTGTCAGGACAAAATATATGGCTAATAGCAGTGCGCCTGCTTGCAAAACCGCACGAAATTTCTTGTACCGTTCTCTTTTAGCAAAAAACGTACGGGTTCTTTCAGCATTCTCGCCTTCGTCCGAAAAATGTTCTTCCACGCCAGCCGTGACTGCTGACTGCTTCCCCTTCCGTTTGCGTTGTGATTGGGCAATATCCGCCGGCGTCTGACGTGTACCCCAGTTAGACTTCCAAAAGGTAAACCACGCAATCGGCATCTGCCACAGCAAAACCGATTCATAAAAAACACAGAACAACATGCCAAAGATCCAGGTGGAACTTTTTTTCAAAAATAGCTGAACAATGCTCATTAACAGCGCCATCATGAGCATGCCAATTAAAAAGGTTGTCGGAAAAATCCGATGTGCAATTGGAACATATAACATGTTATAGGCCACAACAACAGGTGCTGCAACCGGAACCAGTAGACCTATGTAGAATAAAAGTGCACCAAAAGGCTCCTTCTGCCACATAAAGCTGCCCGCAATAATTGATTCGCGGAGCCACGACCGCTTCCAGCGCATTTGCTGAGTCAAAAAGACCTTATATCTATTAGGAACAATGGTGGCGCATATGGCTGTGTCCTGATAGGCAGTGCGATACTTACGCAAAATAAAGTTGGTGAGGCTGCGGTCATCGCCAAAGGTTGCTTTTCTCCCAAGAAATTTCTGTCCGAGCCAGTCATCCATATATTCCAAGACATACTCTTTACGGTAGCACGACAGTGGGCCGGACAGACAAGTGACAATATCAAAAACAGACTCGGCGGCCTTCATAATTCGAAAAGCAATATAATAACGCACGGCCTGCATTTTTGTAAGCGCATTGGTAAAAGTGTTTGCAACATCTGTTCGCCCCGAGACGCCGCCCATTTTGGGGTCCTGAAAAGGCATAACAAGATTTCTTATCGCGTAGGGATCAAGAAAACTGTCAGAGTCCACGAACACCACCAGTTCATGATTCGAAGCAGAAACACCCTGCGCCAGCGCATGCCTTTTCCCTAGGTTTTGCGGCTGTACAATGTACTTCACACGTTCTCTGGCTTTAAAACGCGCCCCTTCTGAGTGTAGCCTATCGATAATTTCCTTTATCTTTTCCACCGAGCGGTCATTAGAGCAATCATCTACAACAATTACTTCCAGTTTATCAATGGGATAATCCTGATTAACACAGCTTACAATTGTTTTTTGAATCCACTCTTCCTCATTGAAGCAAGGAATAATAACTGTTACACCGGGTGTAAAATCCATATTGACCTTCACCGGCCGATAAAAGCTACCAAATAAATATCGAGTGAGCAAAAATGCTGCGGTAACAATGCTATAAAAATAAAGTATTCGATTAAACTTAAAATAGAGGACACTTTCAGCGCGCATTAGAATAATAAATGCCACAATAAAAAACATGAACAGGCTGGAAATTGCCAGTGCGTGTTTATCTTTATGCTCTACAGCATACCGGCTCAAATCCTCTTCAAACTCGATACCACAGTAGTAAGCGCCATCGTCGTCAGTAAATGCCCTTACAACCTTTGCCGCAATATTAACCCGCATCTCATAGCCTTCAGGCATTGCGCCTGCTTTAATGCGGAACTTCAGCTTTATAACGTTTGCCTTGCACAGCGTGTCAAGTTCTGACTCGCCCGATAGCTTAAGGAGCATACCAGTAGAAGAAATATCTGTGCCCTGTACACTAAATGATTTTTTACGACCATAAGTCAACCGGCAGTTGGCACGCACCCGAATATTCGCCTGATAGCGAATGCCGGCTTTGCTTTTTAAAACATATTCTTCAAAGCTTGCGCAACTCTTGCTGTTGCTGCCTCGCCGGTCTGTATTGCTTCTTTCGCCGCTTTCATCTGGAACATTAGCAAGCAGCCTCCGGTCCTGCCTGGGGTTTAGCAGGGAGTCCGAAGTCTCTTTCTTACTTTGCCTCTTTTTCAACTTAGTTGCTGTCGGCACGCGCATCCCCCTTTATTGTATCTTCCGAATGATATTTCTAAAGATAATCACTGAGTCTGGAAAAAACAAATCTGCTTTCTACAGGCTGTGCCTCATTCCATGAGAGAAATTTATCTAGCCCTTCTGGCGTGTATCGGGCTGTGTCAGACATATGCATGACTATAATGCTTCCTGCTGAAATATTCCTCAGAGCGTCCTGCCCCGGGACTTCCTTTCCTACAGTAAGCAATTTGAATAGCGCATCCGCACTGCCCATTTCATAATCAGCCGTGCTAAAGTCACCGCTGACGCTATGGGTATAGCCACAGTCAAATATTGTTTCAAGACCCCTTTTGCTCACAGAGAGCGTCGGTGGCCTAAACAGCGTGGTAAGCACCGGTTTGCCCAATTCGTTGCGCATATCGCCCACAATGCTCTGCAGCTTTTGATAAGACTTTATTAAATCCTGTTGAAGAATACGATCCTCCGCCTCACTAATAGACTCAAATTTATTATCTCCAACATAATTGGCGAGCGGCAAATGTCCGTCAGTGTGACTTGCAATATCGTGACCCTGTTCGCCAATAGCGCGCAACAGATTGGGATTGGCGTCTATATAAGCCGTGCGAACAAAAAAGGTAGCCTTTACATGATGTTTGTTCAACACATCCAAAATACGGTTGATCGCTTTGTCGGTACCCCAGTCATCAAAAGTCAAGAATATGACATTAGCACCTCTTGTATTGATCTTTCCGTCAATATCCAGCGCTTTTATTTCTTTTTGGGCAAAGCCGGGCAACTGGTTAACCGTCGATACATCAGGGTTTCCAATATATCTGGAATGAAGGTATTGATACTGGTCTATCGCAGATATGTTATTGAAATGCCCCGCGAATATTCTGTTTCGCGCTTCCGGCGCAACCTCCGAAACAGGATAAAGATAAGTTCCTGCCCCATTTGCAAGATGTGAAACACCTTTAAGCGCATATAAAGAGCCATTGTTAATGTTAGCCGTGTTAGGCAAAATATTAGTATAAATAAGCTGCAGTACCTGTGCGGCCAGCCCGTTAACCTGCTGATTATAATCCATTCTGAAGTACAGAATTTGCCCTCGTTTAATTGTATAATTTGAACTTTTAAATAATGTCTCTATAAGGGTTTGTGCACCGCCTCTATTGCCGCTTGTGTCCACAACACTGGAATAACCGACAAGGCGCATATCCATGGCAGAAACCGCCTCGCGCACCTCGGCCGGCACGGCGTCATGAACCTGACTAGCAAGCCGTATATTCACATTGAAGCGATAATCCATCAGGCTTTGAACCAAAAATAGTTGTTCACACACCGAAGCGTAGTCAAGTCCTTTTTTGGGTAAAATTGCAGCGCCTACCTCATGACCAGCAGAGAGAATTTTTTTAATGGCATCAGGGCGTTCATTAATATCAGTTTCTGAGACAAAAAAAGTTCCCTGTGCACCAAGCTGCTTCAGCGTAGCCAAAACACTGTCCAATGATTCCTGATTCTCAATGCCATAAAAAGTTAGCCCAGCCGCCCGCTCGGTTGTATAAATCATATTGATTGGGCTCGCCAGATAGCCTTGATTTTCCTGCCGATACTGCTGGTATTGCACCTGGCGCGCTTCCCGATCCGCTCCAAAGGATTTAACGCCCCGCAGAGACGTGGGAGAAACAATTTTGTATTCAGACTCGTTCGCGGCTTTTAAAACCCACTCGATAACCTGCAAGAGGCGTTTTTCATTATCGCTTTCCTTCTGGTTACCATCATCAATACCGGCTTGGCGTTCACCGGGCATATATGCGTCCTTGGGACCAGCACTATATTCATCTTCGTCGAGCACCCCTGACAGCTTTATGGTTAGAATACTCCCTCTCTCAAGTCTGGATACATATCCCAAGGCAGATTCATAATCCTTAAAGCTCTGATGGTTTATGTACTTATTACTTTGAACGACATATTTAAAACCGGCGGCAGCTGCCGCCGATAAAACCTTATCGTTATATACCGTTGAACGACATTTAAGCAAATCTGGGGCTTTACTTAGAATATCACCGAAGATAACGCTGGAATGGGCGAAATCTGCAACAAGCTCCTCCGCAGACTTTTCATCCATGTGCGTTAGTCCATACAGCGTGCCGCACCCAACTGAATGCCCCTTTTCTGCAATTTTCAGCACAATATGCTCGCCCTCCGCAGCTTCCATACCAGTCATGAAAAAAGCGGCCTTTGCTTGATATCGGTCTAAAAGCGCCAAAATATGTGTCATCGCCTCTGAGGAAGGAAAGCCGTCAAACGTTAAGGCAATCACCTTATCCACAGCCTCTACGCCAGAGAGAAGTTGCGCATAATTTGTAGGGTTCTCTGAAAGATTGTTTATAGACTGCTCGATGGCGTCAGAGGCGTCATATTTTACGCTCATAGAGGCGGTAACCGTTTTTTTCTCCCAGTAACCGCAGCCTGAAAATCCTGATGCCGCAATAACTATACAAAGAGCCAACGCAATACAACGAGCCATGGACTTTTGAATTTTCAAGCCTTTCCCCCCTTTATGACCCATCACAGGCTCCAATATAGAAAATTATTTTTACTTAGCTCTTCTTCGGAAAAAATGCTTTTAAGATCGATAATCACTTTGGGCATTCCATCAACGTGCCGATACATGCCCGCCAATTCCTCAGCTGAAAGGTTTCTAAACACCCGGTGCGCAACGGCAAATACAACACAATCCGCATCACATATATGCTCATTGGCTACAAGACGGATTCCAAGGTCAAGAAATACTTCTTCTTGGTCCACGACAGGGTCAGAAACAAACACATCCACGCCATATTCGCACAGTCGCGAAACAATTTCCGGAATCATCGTATTGCGCAGATCGGGGCAATTCTCTTTATAAGAGATCCCCATAATATATACTTTTGCACCTTTAACTAGATAACCAGCTTTTATAAGTTGCCGGATGATCACATCCGCAGTATAAAAACCCATCTTACTGTTGGTCTTGCGGCTGATTTCAACCAGTTTTGACCGACCGTGAACCTCTTGTGCCTTCTGTATTAAATAATAGGGATCCACACTGATACAGTGGCCACCAACCAGCCCCGGACGAAACCCAAGTGCATTCCACTTAGTATTCATGGCTCCGAGAACTTCCGCCGTCCGAATATTCATACGGTCCAATGTCACAGCCAACTCATTCATAAAGGCGATGTTAACATCCCGCTGGGCATTTTCAGCAAGTTTAGCGGTTTCGGCCACCTTGATACTGCTTACAATATGTACGCCTGCCTTGACAACGATTTCGTATATACCAGCCGCTCGCTCCGCCGTCTTTCGATCCATGCCCGAAACAATTTTAGGAATATTGTCTAAGCGATGTGTTCTGTCACCGGGATTAACTCGTTCAGGCGAATATCCCACATAGAAATCAGTTCCGCAGAAAAGGCCTGAAGTCTCTTCTAAAATCGGAATGCAGATATCTTCGGTTGTGCCTGGATAAACGGTGGATTCGAACATCACCACAGCGCCTTTGCGCAGATTTCTGCCAATGACACAGCACGCGTTTTTTAGTGGCGAGAGATCGGGCAAATTGTTTTTATCAACTGGCGTAGGCACTGCAACAATTAAAAATCCCGCTCGCTTTAAGCTTGTCTCATCATCGGTGAACTCCACCGTAGTGTGTTCAAGCACTGCTGCTCCAACCTCGTTGGTGGGGTCTACCCCACTTCGATAGCGCTTAATTTTTTCGGAATTGATATCAAAACCAATCACCGCTACCCTCTCTGCAAAAGCAACGGCCAAGGGTAACCCGACATATCCCAATCCAACAATAGCAATCTTCTCTTCTTTATTAAGTAAATTCTCGGCTGTCAACATATAGCATCTCCCAGGTTATTAGTTCATTATGAGGAAAAACTAAATAAAAAAAATTACACCTAAAAAACGCTAAAAGGACAGGGCCTACCAGCTCCCGCCCTATATACGTTAAACATAAAAAGTTTGGCCGGATCTTTTGTTATTGGTGACGCATACAAACTGAAAGTTAAAAAGTAATTATCCTTAATATTCATTTTATGGTAATTATTTTCGTTTATATTATTTATATCAAACAAATCAGTGACCATAAAACGCACAAATCTATTTATTTTCAGTATATCTCTCTAAGTTCTTCCTGTCAATTCAAAATATGGTATAAATATGAAATTTAGTTAAAAAGCTTTTGTTTTATGCAAAAAAAACAAGGTAGGTGCACATTTTGCACCCACCTTGGCAGATATAATCAATTTTTACTACTAGTTATTCAAGCAAGCGCCGTATCCACCGCAGCCCAGTCCGCGTCCTTGTCCAGCGCCCGCGCCAAATCCAGCACCAGCACCTCTACCAATGCCACAATTGCCTGCCCCGGTTCCGTCGCAATTGGCCTGGTTCGCTTCGATAGACGCAATGATCGCATCGGCTTGTGCCTGAGTCATAGTTCCGGCTGAGACGCGTGCAGCAAGAGCATCTTTTTTAATTTGAAGCACTTCAGACTTAAAGGCCTCTAATACTCCAGCTTCATTTGCAATAGTTCCGTACGTTTTACCTGTAGTTGTTCTTTCATCAATAACTGATTGTACCTCTCGCTTGGTCAGCCCAGCAACAGCTTCGGCGGGCGTTTTATACGCAGAAGCTGCAAGTGTTGTAACAGCCATAGCAGAGAGTACAAGCACACAGGCACTAACCGTAATAAGTTTCTTAATGGATTTCATATGAATACCTCCCTTTTTCAGCGCTTTATTGCTGCTGTGTTTAAATAGTAACCTTAACCTATGTCAAAACTGTGTTTTTTAGTTTCTCTTTTTATGTTAAGATAAAGAAAAACAACACAAAAAAAACATTAACAGATGCTATTGTGATCTCAATTAGGGGGTGACGGTTATGATGGAAATCTTAATTGCCGACGATAATCAACAGATCGTTTCAATATTAGGCGAATATGCAAAAAAAGAAGGCTACAATGTTACCACAGCCTTTGACGGAGAAGATGCATTGGAAAAGGCACTGCGTGCTTCCTTCGATATTGTCTTGCTTGATGTTATGATGCCAAAAAAAGATGGCTTCGATGTATGCAGAGAGATCCGCAAAAAATTAAATGTTCCCATTATTATGATTACGGCTCGCGGCGAGGATTTTGAGCGGATTATGGGGCTGGATATCGGTGCCGACGATTATATTGTAAAGCCCTTTTCTCCAGGTGAGGTCATGGCACGGGTTCGCGCTGTCTTGCGGAGAATTTCCCACAAAGATCAGTCCAGCACACAAATTATAAAATATGCAAACTTGTCGGTTAATCTTGATGAGTATATTACCGAGGTTAGCGGGTCTAAAATAGCATTGACTAAAAAGGAAACGGAAATTCTATGGATGCTGGCGACAAATAAAAACAAGGTGTTTTCCCGAGATAATCTACTCAACAGCTTATGGGGATTTGATTATTTTGGCGATACCCGAACAGTGGATTCCCACATCAAGCGGCTACGCGCCAAGCTTGACGAAGTGCCCCATGAAGCATGGGAGATTAAGACAATTTGGGGCGTTGGCTATAAATTTGAGGTATTTTAATGAAGAATAAGATTCGGCTTAGACTGACTCTTTATTTTGGAGCGTCGTTTTTACTTTTTTCCACCATTATAGGCGTGATATTTTTCTTTCTGTTTTCGTTTTACAGCGCAAATGTGCACAAAGCGGAGCTAGAGAAACGCGCCACAAATATTGCCGCAACAATGGCCGGGTATTCTCAAAGCAGCATGGGGCACGGGCAGGGCATGTCGGGGCAAAGCATGTCGGGCCAGGGGATGATGATGGGATACGGGGCCTATTTACGCTTTATTGAGGACATTGCCATGAGCGATGTTTGGCTTGTGGACAGCAATATGGCACAAATTACGCGTGGGCATGAACAAGCAAGCTTAAATTATCAAGACTTGCCTTTAGGGGCGGAAGAAGTTATTAAAGAAGCTTTTGCGGGGCAAACGTCTTTCAGCGAAAATTTCAGTCCTCTTCTTGACACGCCCACCATTACTGTTGCAACGCCCATTATTCTAAACAACGGTACCATCGCCGGAGTGGTACTGCTTCATTCTCAGGTGGATGACATTGCGAATGCAACAAAAAGCGGGCTACTCATTTTGCTGTTTAGCATTGCAATTGCGATTGCTATTTCTTTTTTTGTAGCAGGGCTACTTTCTAATCGTTTTACCATGCCTCTATATAGGATGAAAACAGCCGCGGCGAAAATCAGCGGGGGGGACTATTCAGCTAAAACCGGGGTGGTGCAAAACGATGAGGTGGGCGAACTGGCGACAGCGTTAGATGATATGGCATCAAAACTGGCGGCAGCATCCCTAGAAAGCGCCAAACTTGATCAGCTCCGGCGTGATTTTGTCGCCAACATCTCCCATGAGCTGCGCACGCCAATCACCGTATTGCGCGGTTCGCTGGAGGCGTTGTGCGAAGGCGTTGTAACAAATCCCACTATGGTTGATGATTATCACCGTCACATGCTATCAGAGAGCATCCATATGCAACGGCTTGTATCCGACCTGCTTGATTTGGCGCGGCTTCAAAGCCCCGATTTAGCAATCGAAAAACAATCAGTTGATCTTAAGGCACTCACAGATGATGTTGCACGAAACATTCGACATGTAGCCCAAGGCAAAAATGTTTCTGTGCACTTTCCTTGCTCTGACGAACGATTTGTTGTCTTCGGAGATTACGGCAGGCTGCGACAGTTAATTTTAATTTTGCTAGATAACGCCGTTAAATTTTCGCCTGAAAGCGGAGTGGTAGAAGTTAACCTTTCAAGTTCTCAAAGCGAAGTCACGCTATCTGTCTGCGACGAAGGCCCTGGCATCGAAGAGAAAGATTTGCCCTATATTTTCGAGCGATTTTATAAACAACGTTCGGAACAGAACAAGAGTGGAACCGGTCTTGGATTAGCTATAGCAAAACAAATAGCGGAACGTCACAATGCCATTATTAAAGCCAAAAACAGGCCAAGCCATGGCGCCGAATTCATCTTGACGATCCAGAAATGGAATGGTGCACCATCTCAGCTGGCATAATTATACCGTTCGACATCGAAATACTTTGATGTATGCATTTAGGCATTAACAGTATTCCAAAAATTCTCAAAAAAGAGTATAATGATACTTAAATAAGGGGGTATCATGTTGATTAAAAATATCGTATTTGACATGGGTATGGTTTTGATTGATTTTGCGCCGATGAATGTCTGCCGAAGGTTTACCGATAACGAGCAGGATGCTGTAGCTGTGGCCAATGCGCTGTTTGACAGCGATGAGTGGGTATTGGTGGACAAGGGTGCCATAACAGAAGACGCACTACTATTAGCTGCTCAGGAAAGGCTTAAAACCCCTGCGCAAAAAGAAGCTGCGGCACAATGCCTTCTACATTGGCACGAGTACGCCCTGACGCCCAAAAAAGGCATGGAACAGGTTGTCAAAATGGTCAAGGACAAAGGATACGGCGTTTATCTGCTGTCGAATACCAGTATGCGTATCCATGCTTTTAAACACATCATTCCCGGCATTAGCCTTTTTGACGGCACTATTTTTTCAGCCGAGGAAAAGTGTGGCAAGCCCGACCGAGAAATATACGAAAGACTATTTAATAAGTATTCTCTAAAACCCGAAGAGTGTTTTTTCATTGATGATGTAGAAGCAAATATTGACGGCGCAAAAAGTTGCGGCATGGCAGGTTATTGCTTCGTAGACGGCGATGTTGAGCGTCTCAGGCAGGCATTAGAGCAAATTTTTAGTGCTTAATCTATATAATTTTAGATAGGGTTATACATAAAACGGAACCGCAAGATAGCTTTAAGCCTATTTTGCGGTTCCGTTTTCGTGTTAAAAATGATGCAAACACTATGACAAATCAAAAAATCCTTTGCCAGCAGTTTAGAATATTATTGGCAACTGCGCTGATATTCCGAGGGAGACACGCCGACCGCTTTTTTAAAGGTGCTGCTAAAATAGGCGATATCCCGATAGCCAACCTTTTCGGTAACCTCATAAACTCTGTTTCGGCAGTCGCGCAGCATTTGCATGGCGGCATGTAGGCGGTAATTGGCAATATATGCAGAAATGGTATAGGCTGTTTCTTTTTTAAAGATATGGTTAAGATGGCTGCTGCTGATATTCAACCAATTTGCAATGCTTCCAGCGGTTATTTCGGGGTCTCCATAGTTTTGTGCAATAAAGTTGAGTGCTTGCATAACGTACTTGCTCTTGGCCGTTTGAGAAACCTTGCGTACGCAGCTTGAAGGCTCATATTCCACCGTACCTTCGCTTCTATTTAAGACGATTTTCTTAATTGCCTGTTCAAGATCGCCATCATGAAACGGCTTTAGAAGATAATCCACAGCACCGAGCTTGATGGCCGATTGCGCGTAAGCAAAACTGCTGTAGGCTGTTAAAATGATGATGTTTGCTGTGTTTCCCCGTTCGCGCAATTTGTGGACCATCTCGAGACCATCCATTTTGGGCATCTTAATATCGGTGACAATAATATCCGGATTGAAGCGCTCTACTTCTCTTATTCCTTCCTCTCCATTAGTGGCTTCGCCGACAACAACACAGCCCAACGTGGCCCAGTCGACAGCCAGAACGATTCCACGGCGCACCAGTTCCTCATCTTCAACAACGACGATCTTTAGCATAGACTGCCTCACTTTCACAAATAGGAATGGTCATGCGTATCGAAGTGCCTTGGGTATTTTTCTGAACAAGTTTAAGCCCGCGGTCTTCACCGTAATTCATCCGCAGAATGGCATCGATGTTGTAAAGCCCCAGATGACTTTTCGTAGGCGCTTCACGCGAGAGAAAGCGCTGGATGCTCTCTTCTGACATACCGCAGCCATCGTCAGAAACAGTAATGACCAAATCTGAGACAATGCGCTGTGCCTCCACCAAAATATGACCCGCCGAACAATCCTCAAACCCATGAATAATGGCGTTCTCCACTAGCGGTTGCAATAAAAGTTTAGGCAACCGGAAATCCTTTAAATTATCATCGATATCTACTGTAAACTCAAACTTATCCATAAATCTAATCTTTTGAATTTCAACATACCGTTCAAGCAGGTTCAGTTCTTCTTCAAGTGTCACAAACTCTTTGCTAGATATACTTTGACGCAGTACATCGGCAAGGTCAGTTGCAATTGTTGCAATTTCTGGAATGGCGTTGATCTTCCCCATCCATTTTATTGTATCAAGCGTGTTATATAAGAAATGGGGGTTCAGCTGCGCCTGCATCATTCTGATTCGGGTATCGTTGAGCTGTTTTTGGCGACTAAGCGACTCTTCAAGATGTCTTTTAAGCCGCTTGACCATGTGATTAAAGCGCCCTGCCAGCTGCCCGAGCTCATCGGTGCGGTCATTTTGAATGCGGACGTCCAGATTGCCGTTCTCAACCTCCGACATCGCATCATTAAGCGCCTTGACTGGCTGAAAAAACTGATTGCTCATATGTGTGGCAAAAGCGATGCACATAAAAATGGAGATCATCATAATGACGCCCGCAATGAAAAACAGGCTATTGAGTGTTTTGCCCACCAGTGGCTTTAACTGCTGTATCAGGATAATGAGTTTTGAACGTTGATTCTGCCTGACCTGATAGATATAATCGTTGCTCAAAGCAGAAAGTGGAAGCCCTTTCAAAATTTGTGTACGCAAGATAGGAATCTGGTCCTTCAACGCGCTATTAGAACAGTAAATCGGTTGCCAAAAACTATCCAATACAGCGATATTGCTCGTTTGGCCATATTTTCCATTAAGTAACCTTTCAAAGTTCTGATTGCGCATCGACATCACAATATAGCCTAGCGTGTTGGCGCCTGATTTGATTGCCAGGGCAGAGCGCAAACGCTCCTGTCTGATGTTCTGGCTATCGTTATAAACGCTTCGGTAAACGATGCCGCCCTGTGTTTTGGCAGCGTATATAATGCCCCAGTCCGTCGGCAGAGAGGCGCTGACCGAGCTCATTGCGGTGGAATACAATCTCGTACCATTGACATTATAGACCGAAAAATCGGCATCACTGCGCAGCTGAGCACAAGTGTCATAAAGTGCACCATAAATATTTGAAGTTGGAACGACCGCCTCGCCCGCGAGCGCGTTTATCACAATTGGGTTTTTCGCTATCTGAATCATAACCTCTTCGCAGGCGGCTAAAAGTTGGTCTGCACCCTCTGATATTACGGCTATCTGCATAGATGCGGACTGATTTGTGTCACTGCTTAAAGCAACCTTAAAGACACTAAGCATCAAAAAAGTGCATGCAAACAATGGAATAATACCAATCAGTAAAAAGCCATATAACAGCTTGGTCCGAAACGATGCCATAAGAATCTTTTTCATTTAGGCGCCTCCATAAAAAGCGCCAACCACTCTTGGCTAAATGCCTCTTTTTGATCACTGGCCCATTGAATGTCATAATCTATAATCTTAATTTTGTCCTCGGCCAGCATATTGTCCTGTACCTCAACATCGTTACGAACCGAGCGGCGAAAGTGTTTATCAGCAATCGTTCGCTGTACCTCTTGGCTGCTGACAAAATCTAAAAACAGTTTTGCATTCTCCGTATGAGGTGCGTTTTTTATAATAGCGCTACCGTCAGGTACAGCGCTGGTTCCTTCTGCAGGGTAAATAATTCCGATATCCGCGCCATCTGCTAAGCGTTTTAGAGCGATTTCTTCTAGCGTAATTCCAAGATACATGCTTCCATTTTCGACTTTCGAAATGACATCCCCTGATCTAGGCAGCAGATAATTATCTTTCAAGTTGTCCGCAAAACGCTCGACAACGTTGGTTTGACCTTCGCCCAAACATTGTATCATTGTCATGACGGCGGTATAGCTTGATCCAGAAGTGTTGGGATCCGCAAAAGCAATTTTTCCCCGCCATTGCTCGAGCAACAGATCGTGCCAGCCCGTCACTTCGTTTTCTGCAACCAGCTTTTTATTATAAATGATTACCATCGGAATAACCGAAAAGGGTGTCCACAAATTGTCTTCTGGAATCAGGTTCGCTTTGATGTAGGGAAACTGCCCACATGCATATGGCTCAAAGCAATCTGAACAAGCCCTCAGACTTTCGATGCCGCCACCAAACATGAGATCGGCACCTGGTGCGTCCTTCTCCAATTCAATCCGCTCTAGTAACTCGCTGGTGCCGCCATCTACCACCTGTACCCATATCCCGGTGCGTTCTTCAAACTCTTTAATAATGGGGCCATAGATCTCCGGCTTATGAGAGGTATAAACCACCAAACGTGCGTCCTCGCTTGGAGATAATACATATTCTGCTGCGCTTTTTGAAACACAAGACCCAAGCAGCATTGTTGCTGTCAAAAATAATGCAAATATTTTGGTTCTCATAGCATACTCCTTGAAAGCATCATAGGGCAAAGAGGCTATTCCGATACGTGCTTTTATTAGTTTAGCATGATTCTAGCTCATTCAAAAGTTTTTACTGTGATTTTTTAGAAAAACACTCCAAGCACACAGACAAATCAGAAAAACGGGACAATGTATCATCGGCCAATGCACTGGATACGGCATCGCCAATCGCTAGTGCAATAAATCCTCCCGCCTTGGCCGCCTCAATCCCCGCCTTGGCATCTTCGACAACACACGCGTTGTTTGGTTCAATCGCTAAAAGCGCCGCCGCCTTAAGAAATACTTCGGGGTCTGGCTTCGCCTTTATAATCATTGTGCCGTCGACTACAGCATCAAAATAAGAGCTTAACCCGGTTCTTTCAAGAATGAAGCGAGCATTCTTGCTGCTGCTGCCCACCCCAAGGCGAAATCCCTTTTGTATAAGCGTCTCAAGGGTATCCAAAACCTCTTGTGCAACATCCTCAGTGGTCATGTGCGCAATCAGTGCCTTGTAAGTATCATTTTTCTTCTCTGCCAGCTGAATTTTCTGATGGGCAGAATAGGATTGATTTGAATTCTTTAGTATGTATTCAAGACTGTCCATTCTCGAAATTCCGCGCAGGCGCTGATTAGTAACTTCATCAAACGGTATTTCTAATTCGTCCGCTAGTTTTTTCCACGCTCTATAATGAAACCGGTCGGTGTGAACCAGAACACCGTCAAGGTCAAATATTACTGCCTTAATCATAGCACGCTCCATGACTTTTTATAATATTGTGTGTAAGTAGAGCACAAGAATAGATAGGACTGTCTCAGTTAACCCGCGGCAGCCCTATTCTAAAACTATTTTATTTTCAGGGTACCAAGTGTAATCATTTTCCCATTTTTACGGCTGAACAAAACAATAGCATCGCCGCCAAAATCCAGTCTCACCTTTTGACCGATCTGATAAAGTACACCGCCAAATACCACGCCAGTCAGCAGAAAATCACCGATTTTAATTTTAACAGTGGTTTCCATACCGGTAGGCATTGCACTGTATATTTCGCCTTCAAGAGCGCCTTGTTCACTCAGATGAATGAATTCCGGTCTGACGCCAATGACAAAATCGTTATTAGATGCTATGGATTCGTCTTCCAGCCCGTCCATCGCGCTAACCTTTGCAATATGGTATTTAAAGGCGGTATCCTTGTTTCCTTTTTCAACGTTCTTTTTGTCTATCTGTTTTTTCTGCTCTGCCTCAAGGTGGTCGCTATCCATCTGGTCAGCACTTTGGTACCATGCCTCAAGACTCAGCTTTTTATTTGGAACAAAGGATGCCGAAACGTTTTCAAAAATGGTCATGGAAATGGAACCATCGCTTTGCTGGCTGCCCTTCGACTCAATAAAATTGATGGCGGGGTTGCCGACAAAATCGGCGACAAAAAGGTTGTTGGGCTTACTATATACATCCAGCGGCGCATCATATTGCTGCAATACGCCATTGTCAATCAGACAAATTCTGGTTGCGAGTGTCATCGCCTCCATCTGATCATGGGTCACATAAATAAAGGTGCTGCCGGTATCGATATGTAATCTTTGCAGTTCAGAGCGCATTTCAAGCCGCAGCTTGGCGTCGAGGTTCGAAAGCGGTTCATCCATAAAAAGCACAGTCGGCTCGGGAGCTAGCGTGCGGGCAATGGCAACGCGTTGCTGCTGACCACCTGAAAGCTCACTGGGATATCGATCCATAAACATGCCGATTTTGACAATTCTAGAAACGCGTCGTACGATTAAATCAATTTCTTCATCCGTCAGTTTTCTAACCTGTTTAAGCACCTGTCCGTTTTTAGTCAACTCGAATTTATCGTTGAGTTCAATGCCTTCCACGCTGTATCTTTTTTTTGCGTTTTCTATTTGGGCTTCCATCTCGGTGATATGCGCTTTAGCCACCACATCGGGATTTAAAGCTTCATTAAGCTTATATCCCAGCAAAATTTTGGCGGTGTAGGCCGATATTTCATAGCTATCCATCAGCTTGACAAGCACACGGGACAAATCGATTTTGCCCTTTTTGTCCTTGCATTCATCGATTGCCCTGACAACGTCGGTAGATTTTTTGAGTATCTTGATGAGCGTGTCCGCCTTGCGGGATTCAAAATCGATTCTGGCCATCTCCTCCTTTATATTGCTCAGGCCAAAGGAGATATTCTGATAGACCGTCATGTTTGGCCACAGCGCATAATTCTGGAACAAAAAGCCCACACGCCTTTTATTTGGCGGTACATTGATTCCCAACTCGCTATCAAACACTGTAACGCCGCCGATGGTAATCTTTCCGCTTGTGGGGGTCTCTAATCCTGCAATCATTCGCAGCGTGGTAGTTTTGCCACAGCCCGAGGGCCCCAGCAAAGTAATAAAAGCGTTATCCTCTATGACGAGATTAAGGTTATCAACGGCATAAAATTTATCCCATCTTTTTGTAATGTTACTCAGCACGATTTCAGGCATATTAGTTTCCTCCAATTCCCTTATCCAGGCTGGCGCCGGTGAGCTTGTTGACAATTATTGTGCAGACAATTATGACGAGAATCAGTATAAGGTTAATGCCACTTGAAAAGGCGTAAAGTCCCATCTCGTCAAAATAATCGAGCAGCGTGGTCAAAATCTTATTCTGAGAACAAAGCAACATAAAAAGCGTCAGCTCACGCAGCGAGGTCATAAACGGCAACATATAGCCGCTGATAATGGATGCCTTCTGAATGGGAATGATGATTTTAGTCATGCGCTTATGCCACGGAATATCCTGAATAATGGCTGCCTCTTCAATTTCTCCACTAAGTTGCAACATTGAGTTTAGTGAGCTTCGGCTGGCAAACGGAATATACTTTACCACGCCCGCTAAAATTAGCAGCAGATAAGTGTTATAGATGCCGAGGCTGGACCCAAAAATGAAGAAGGAGACACCTACCGCCAGTGACGGTAGCAAATAGGGTAAAAATGCGATGCTGTTGACATAGCCTGCCCACTTGCTACGGCGATTTTTACTGACACTATACCCGACCAGCATACCGATGGTACCCGCTATCAATGCGCAACAGGCTGCAACAATTAACGTTCCCTTAAAAGCGTTTTTAATTGTGGCGTTATACAAAATGCCATACTGGCCATACATGCCGTTTTCTGTGACATTTTCAGAGGTGAGCCACCATTTGGTGGTCAGATTGCTCCAATCCCCCGTCGTTAAAAAGCTGTAGTCGCCTGGGTTGGGCAAAAAAGTTTCAGTCGCAAACGAGATAATCGGAAAGATGCTGGTCATGATCGTCAGAACCACAAAAAGAATCGCAATCGCATATTTCCCGATTCGTCCAAGGTCTATTTGACTGCTTTGTCCCGACTTTCCGGTGACGGTGGTATAGCTCTTGCGTCCACTGGTACTCATCTGATTGACTAGAAGAATTGCCACGCCAAACATCATCATGATGACAGCAAGAATGCTCGCTTCTCCGATTCGATTGACATTCATGCCCACATATTTGGTTGAAAGCGTCGTCAGGCCAAGATAATGCGGCACGGGGTAGCTGCCCATTGCGCTGCCAAACACCAGCAGAATAGTAGACATAATGGCCGGCGTCACCATCGGGAGCGTAATGCGGAAAAAGGTTTTAATCTTGGGCGTATTTAAAATTGTTGCCGCTTCCTCAAGGTTGGCATCCATATTGCGAAATATGCCGCCGATGAGGATATATGCAAAGGCGGCATAGTGCATTGAAAGCACCACAACGCAGGGGAAAAGTCCCTTGCACCACCAAAGAGGCATTTTGATATTCAGCAGGGTAACGAGCAATCCATTTGATGCACCCGTTATCTCATTGCTGTTAAAAACATTCTGCCACACAACGGCCAATGTCCACTGTGGCATAATATAGGGAAAAATGAAAATTGAGCTTAAGTACTTTTTAAATTTAAGATTTGTTCTGGTCACGAGATAGGCAAAAACGCCACCATAAAGAATCGCACCAACACAAGAAAAGAACGAAAGTAAAAGGGTGTTTTTAAGCGGATTCCAGAGGTTTGCTTTTCTCAAGGCACCGGTAAAAAGATCTTTCCAGTTAAAAAAAGTGTAGCCGCTGGCCAACCCTGTGGCGACAGAATCAACCGAGCCAGGATGTACCCGGACTGTATCTACCAATATGGAGATGATGGGCGCAATAGTCGTTACCGAAAGTATGATGCCAAGCAGCAGCAGCACAAGGTTCTGTGGCTTTGAAAAATGGGTGAGCACCTTGGTAAAAGCAATATTCAGCTTTGAGGGCCTTCTAATCGCTGCACTTTCCATATGTTCTCCTTTGCCATAATAGGGGTGTTCTAAACACCCCTATTATAACAATTCACTAATTCTTTTTACGTATAAACAATAGTCTAGCTTTACTGTTTGCCTTCGAATGCGACAACATCGATCCAGTCGCTCATATTAAATGCGACCTCAGAACAATACTTGGGGTCTTCAACGACAAGCTTACCGCCATCCGCTCCGGTCCACCAGTCATAACCGCGGTCGTTCTTGGCAGGGAAAGTGTCCTTGCCGTCAACAAATCCATCTTTGGTATGGTCCTGATTGATAGCGGGGTTGGAGGAATAACCGCCCATGTCTTTGCCCCACGCATGGAAGCCTTCCTTCGTGGTGGTCATGTAAGCGATAAATGCACAGGAAGTCCAAGGCAGCGGAGAGGTTTTGACGACCTGGAGGTAATGCTTGTAAGCATAGCCGCCAATGCCCTTATAACCCTCTTGATAGGCTGCAATGGTTACGTTGTTAACCGATGCTGAAGCTGATTCCTCAATGGAACGCAGCTTGGAGTAAACCAGAAGTCCGCACTCATCTACTGCGGAAGCCGTAACCAGCTCATTGCAGATGGGTCCGTCATCCGTCTGCTCGTTGTACTGTTTGCACCAGAGCTTGATCCAAGCCAACGCATATTTGGCATTGGGCGCAGTGAGACCCAGAGCAGCAACGTCGCCCGCAACCTCGTCGATAACGGGTTTAAAGTAAGCCTGCTTGGTGCTGTCGAGTGCGTCATACGCGTCCTTGAGGTAAGTGGAATACTTATCATTAGTCAGCATGTAAAGGAAGTTCTTGCCGATAGGTTCAGAATCAACGCCCATGAATAAGGGTGCAACGCCTTCGCCGACGAAGTCCCAGCAGTTCATGAAGCTGGCATTGCCAAGGTTGTTAAACATGAACACCTTGTTAAGCGTCTGAAGTGCTAGCGGGTGGCCGTTGAGTTCTTCATTAGTTCCGCTGCTGCCTTTCCAGTCCTTAGGGATGAAGTTAAGCAAATTGCCGGTTGCTAGCATCTTGCTCTGAATTTGATTGCCATCCTGAATCAAAGTCATCGAGTAGGTGTGGGTTGCGCTGTTGATATCGGCATTAAGTAAGGTGAAAATCGAGTTGTTCTTAGGCTGAGACCATTCAATAGTACCGGTGTAGGAGGGATCAATCTTCTTGAGCTCTTCAACAAAGCTAGTGCCTGCCGTTGCACCGCGGCTTGAATTGCCGATTCCGTAAAGCACTTTGCCGTTTGATTCAGCAATCGCCTTCTTATAAAGCTCCTGAATGGGAAGGGTCTCTGCCTCGGCAATGATCTTTTCAATTTCGCTCATTTCTGCTGCAGGTGCAGACTCACTGGGGGCTGCCGCACCTGAGGATGCCTCACTTTGCGCGGGCGTTGATGCAGACGGAGCTGGTTTGCTGCCGCAACCTGCAATCATAGCCGTTACCATGGCGAATGCCAGAACAAAAGACATTAATCGTTTCATTTTAGTCCTCCTCAAAAATTTTTTTATGTAACTGTATATCAAAAAGCAAAATGCTATTTGAAAGACAGAATTACATACGATCAGAATTAAAATTAGGCTCAATCACTAAAACATGTTAACAATCGTCCTCAATTGTAATTATATTTTATAAAAAATTTTCTTTTTGATCTACAGGACAAACGTGCCTTTTTTTGTAATTTCTATCCTTTTTATTTTTTACCTGAGTTTTTCACGTTAATTGTTATGATAGTAATTTATATAAAGCTGGAATGATCATAAAAGGCATTTAAACTAAAGACCGTGAAAGCAAAGCTTTCACGGTCTTTAGTTTAAACTTATAAATTTGAGGATCTGTCGTACAGCTAATCACTTTTTCGGTTCTACTGGGCATGATTAAGTCGCTTGAGCGCTCGGTATCAACAACCTTGCTGCAGCAGGCAGTATCTTTATAGTAAAATTTTGGGCTGGAGAAATTTCTTCGTCGCGGTTTAAAGCCACCGGCTTGTCCGAAAAAACGCGTACCTGCTTGCAACGAACGAACTGTATAAAACGATATTTTTTAAGATGCTCTCCACGCTTATAACTGGCGATCATTGGCAACACGCGAAAGCGGGACATAGCCGGTATACAAATAAAGTCGATCAGCCCGTCCTGCAAATCGGCCAACGGTGCCGCCTTAAAGCCAGCACCATAATACTGCCCGTTGGCCGCAATCGCAAAGATGCAGTCACCCTCAGGCTGTAGTACTCCGTCGATTTCAAAGCGAAATCGGTATCGTATCGAAGTAAAAAAGCAATATACAAGCGACAGAATATAAGCCGTCCCGCCTTTAATCAGCGGCAGATGCTTAAATCGCGCCATATTCTGCGCAATGGCGGCATCCAGCCCCACTGAGGCGATGTTTAACGACACGCGATCCCCCGCCATCAATAAATCGAGCGGTACAACCCGTCCATCCATTAGGGATGATAGAGACACTCCCGTTTTTATGCCTAGTAAGCTTTCTAAGCCGCGAACAAAATCATTGCCGGTACCTGCCGGAACCGGAGCCAATATCAAGTGCGGATTGCCTAATAGTGATTGCGCTACCTCACTGATCGTTCCATCTCCACCACAGGCATATAGTATTGTTTCAGTTTTGTCTGCGGCATAGCGCCGTGCAATTTGTTCAGCGTGACCGGGATATTCTGTGATGATAATGTCATATTCTTCATTTCTCTGCGCGAATAGTATTTGTATCTCTGCCTTGAGTGCCATCGTGCTGTCAGTTTTGCCTGCCTTTGGGTTCAGGATAAAAACATGTCTCAAACTTCTCACCTTCTAAATCCATTATAGAAAAGAGGGCAACCTAAAGTCAAACGAAACACCGCAGAAAGGACTTAAGTCATTGAAGTCCCTTCTGCGGCGTTATATAATAAAGCTGACAAAACGCCTGTATCAGGTTGTTTGCCCGGCATTTTGTGAGGCGCTTTGTGCAGCCTGCGTGATATTTTGGGTTCTTTCAAAGGTACTTGGCTCGGACATATAGCGAATGCCCTCGATATGTAAAAATCGTACACGCTTGATGTCGTAGCTGGAAAGCGGGCGACAGTTGGCGTCCTGTGAGTGCGCCGCTACATAGATGGTATTCATCGTTGGGAACAGTCCTCTAATTTCGGTGATAACCGGCGTATGTTGGAAACGATCTTGATCTAACATAAGCTGTACCAAGTCCCCGGGACGCATAGCAGAAATATCAGTATCAGAGGCATAAGGGCCGACATCTTTATTTCTCGTCAGAAAATTATACAGATACTCCACACCCGTCCACGCTGGGGCACGGTTGTTAGAATCTATATAATACCAGCCGAACGTCGGGGTGTAATTCATCACAGCCCCGCCCGCCAGTAAGCATTGTGATGCAAAGTTGGTACAGTCGCCGCCCAGTTTTGAAAAATCGAGAAAATTAGGATTTCGAAAGTACGCCCATCGGTTGGCGTACGCCACGGCCGCGCGCCGGTCATAGTTGAGATTCACAAGTGGCATGGTCTTGCTCCTTTCTACAAGGTTTTATTCCTTTTTCATGTTATGATAAATTGCATTGCGGTGTTCCCGACTTAAAACAATAATGATATGGATGGTGGTTTTATGGCACAAAGCAGTTATTCTGAGCTTCTTGCCGAGATGCAAAAATATTTCAGCCGTGGCCTGACGCTGCCGGTGAGCGCGCGGAGAGCAGCTTTGCTGCGTTTAAAAAATGCGCTACAAAATAATGAGCAGGCCTTTTATGATGCTATAAAAAAAGATTTTGGTCGCTGTGCCTTTGACAGCTGGAGCTGTGAGTTTCTCATGATTCAGGAAGAACTGACGCTTACCACCCGCGCGCTCTCGCAATGGGCCGCTATGCGACCGGTTGACGTGGGCGTGGTTAATGCGCCCGCACGGGCGATGATTTGCCCTGAACCGCTGGGCACAGTGTTGGTATTGTCCCCTTGGAATTACCCTGCTCTGCTGGCACTTGCACCTCTAATTGGCGCAGTGGGGGCAGGCAACTGCGTCGTACTGAAGCCCTCTTCGAATACGCCGCACACTTCGGCATTGCTCAGACGCATTATCAAGGCGGCTTTTGATCCACGCCATGTCACGGTACTAACAGGCGATCATGAGGTTTCTGACGCGTTGTTAAGCGAACGCTTTGACTTGATCTTTTTCACCGGAAGCCCTGCCATTGGGCGACATGTCATGCGGAGGGCTGCCGAACATCTGACCCCTGTAATACTTGAGTTGGGGGGGAAATCCCCCTGTATCGTCGATCAAACCGCCGCGCTGCCTCAAGCGGCGAAGCGGATTGTGTGGGGCAAATTTTTAAATGCGGGGCAAACCTGCGTGGCGCCCGACTATTTGTTGGTGCAAAAAAGCATCGCCTCACATTTGGTGGTGGAGTTAAAACGCAGCATCAGAAAGCTTTATTATCCCGCGGGCAGGATCACCACCGACTGGCCTAACATCATCACACCGCAACATACGCAACGGTTGGCGGAGCTAATTAAGGGCGAGCGTGTCATTTTTGGCGGCGGATTTGATATCCAGAAGCGTTTGTTTGAGCCAACACTGCTTTTCCCTGTCTCGCCCACAGCGCCCTGTATGCAGCAGGAACTGTTTGGCCCTATACTGCCAATTGTGGTTTACGATACACTCGATGAGGCCATCGGATTGATCCGCAGAGGTGAAAAGCCACTGGCGCTCTATCACTTTTCCACCGATAAAAAAGCGATTGCGCGGGTGCTGAATCAAACTTCGGCGGGCGGTGGCTGTGTCAATGATGTTGTGATGCATGTTTCCTCCCCCAGGCTGCCGTTTGGTGGCGTCGGTATGAGTGGTATGGGGCGTTATCACGGAAAGGCATCATTCGACTCGTTTTCCAATCCACGGTCGGTGTTAATAAAATCTCCGCAATTAGAGCTACCATTGCGTTACCCGCCCCATTTTAAAGGCAAGCTTTTTGCTGCAAAATTACTGCTATCTAAAATAACCGCTTTACAAAAATAATCCTTTTGATACAATGGACTATAGTAAGACTGTCGATAAAACTTCTTTTTTGCCGTGAGTCTTTTAACGCTACTGATTGCCTATCATTTCGCCTACTGAAAAGCTGTGCGGTGCAAAGTACGTCTTTATTGGCTAGACTGTATCTTCATCAATTGAGAGGGGCGACATTTTTGCACACAAAATTTTTCGAAATTGGCATGCTGCTCTGCTTTGGCGCGGCTTGGCCGGCTTCCATCTACAAGTCCTACACGGCCCGAAGCGCAAAGGGCAAAAGCGTCCTGTTTTTAGGGGTTATTGCCTTGGGCTATATCAGCGGAATTATTAATAAGCTGATCAACTCGCCCGATTACGTAATGTACCTTTACCTCCTTAATTTGATAATGGTTTCTACCGATATGGTGCTTTATTTTCGCAACAAGCGCCTTGATGAGCTGGCAGAAAAAGATAAGCACTGTTAACCCCGGCGCAGCATTGCAAAGTTTGAAAATAATATAAGCGCAAAAACCCGCCGTGACTTCACTATCACAGCGGGTTCTTAGTTATGACAAATATTAATCAATCAGGACACCACACCCGGCAATAGCCGAATTGCGACGTTGAAATAAACCAGCAATGAAAGTGCATCCACTATGGTGGTAATCATAGGGCTGGCCATTAAAGCCGGGTCTAATTTCAACTTGGTAGCGACGATAGGCAGCGTGCAACCGACAATCTTGGCCGCTACCACTGCGCAAAAAATGGTGATCGAAACAACCAGCGCAACAGCCGCATCACGGTACATCAAAATAATTCTAACATAGTTGACAACCGCCACACAGGTGCCAGCTATAAGCCCTACTCTTAATTCCTTCCAGATAACTGCTAAAATATCTGAGACTTCTATCTCGCCGAGAACAAGACTGCGAATCACCGAAACAGAAGCTTGGCTTCCAGCATTACCGCTGGTATCCATCAACATAGGAATCATAGATGACAACAAAATATTTGCTGTCAGCGCACTGCTGTAGTTATTGATAATAAGACCGGTAAACGTCGCTGAAATCATCAGTACCATCAACCAGACTACACGCTTACGTGCCAGTGTAAACGGCCCGGTTTGCATATAGCCTTCCTCAATAGGCTCCATAGCGGCCATCTTATAGATGTCCTCAGTGGTCTCTTCTTCCATAACGTCCACGACGTCATCGATGGTAATAATGCCAACAAGGCGGTTTTCATTATCCACAACCGGTAGGGTAAACAGGTCGTATTTCTTGAAGATTTCGGCAACATTAGCCTGGTCGTCATGCGTTTTAACCGAGATGATATCGGTCTCCATAATGTCACCGATCATCTCATCATCGCGCGAGGCCAGCACGTCGCGCAATCGAACAGTACCCTCCAACTTTCGGCTTTGGTCTGTAACAAACAGCAGCGAAATGGACTCTTTATCTTCACTTTGGCGGCGCACCTCTTCGATAGCGCGCTTGACGTTCCAGTTACGGTCAACCTCCATGAACTCAATGGTCATCAGGCTGCCAGCCGAGGTCTCAGGATACATGAGCAGCAGATTGATCTGTCTACGGGTGTCTAGATCAGATATTTTAATGACGCGCTTAACAATCGAAGCAGGCATTTCGTCAAGAAAATCAACCGTATCGTCCATGAAAAGCTCATCAAGAATGCCTGAAAGCTCTTTGTCGGTTATGCCTTCTACAATCCGCTGCTGCAAGTCGCGTTCCAGATAAGCAAACACCTCGGCCGCCATCTCTTTTGGCAGCAGCCGGAACAACAACAGCACACGCGGATCCTCCGGATATTCTCCGATGGCTTCCGCAAAGTCAACCACGTTCATCTCCTGAATAACGCGGCGGACCTGAAGAAATTTTTTCTCATCAATAAGCCCTAAAAGGGTCTGCAACTCCCCAATGGTCTTCCCTCCTCTTTTTCGCGTCGCTGCAACACAAAAACATCGTCTTGCCGCGGCGGCACACGATTAAAACAAGTTACATTTTACGTCTCGCTGCCCGATTACATATAAAGCTTTCCCTTTTTGGGCAGCAAAAAAATGACCTCAAAAATTTTTGCGGTCATCGGCGTCAATGTATATCAAATTGGAAAGAAAACCAAAACTGGGCGCACTCAATCCTTAATCTGCAATGACAGGACAATGAATGTGCCATCGTAAAGGCGGCTTTCCAGTCTGACTACTATGACCACCTGTTGTGTCCATCCATTGTCACCTCCATTACATTTGCTATTCTTATTTTATTGCAAATGTGAGCAATTGTCAATTCTTGCGATAAATAAAGTTTTTCCTATACAAAACCCACACCGCTGCCTGAACGTTACATCCTGTGGCGGTGTGGGTTACACGGCATCAATTTAGTGAATCCAAAGACGTGCGCAATTTGTCAACCCTGCATAACATATCCGTCCATGCTGCCATTTTGTGCCCAGTAGTCAAAGCGATTCATTGTTTCGGTATAAGTGTCCTGACAAATGCCCGGTAATTCGCCGGCAATCACATCCCCAGCGGCTTTAAATCCTGCTTCTACCGCGCTACGCAACTCGGCTATTTTAGAGACATCCCCACCCGAAAGGGAAACCGCCATATCCAGCAGGCGAGTCGCCACAGCGTTGACGCCCCACTCGCCATCCTTAGAGATGGCCTGAGCTGCTGTCTCTGGCGTATCCTGCGAGCCTAAGAACTGCGACATCCAGTCATTTTGTACATTGGCAGTTGGGCCCGAAAGCGTTTCAATCTTTGAACAGAACGCTGTTTTGGCGTTTGCCGCTTGCTTGCCCATCATCTCGGTCACAAGTCGCTGCATGCTTTGAGCACGCTGATCTTTTAACGCCTTAAGCTGGCTACCGCTGAGTCTTTTCAGTGACCGATAGTCGGTCGTTTCAATCTTTTCGCTCGTTTTAGTTTTAATAAAAGCATCTTCCCGGTTCTGCCCGGCTGTAATCTCTTTTGCCTCAATGCTGCTGTTCGCAGTCTTTACTGTGTTGGAATCTGTAGTACTCTTAACATGTGGATTAGTAGCCTTAACTTGGCTGATGACCATCGCAATCCTTCCTTTCTATTTTGGTTTACGGTGCTTACTAGTATAATCGAAAGTTAATTGAAAATATTAACCACATTCAGGGCATTGCCGGTTTTCATCGCTTGCGAAGGGCGAATGTTTGTGGTAGGATTTTAATAAACAATTTAAGGAATATTATAACAATGGAGGATTGTAGCTTTATGGATGTGTTTGAATGCATTAAAGAACGTCGTAGCATTCGCGATTTTGAGGATACTGCTGTACCACATGCGCTAATCGAGGAAATTATCGGTGCGGCTACGTTTGCACCCTCCTGGAAAAATGGCCAGATTGCCCGCTATATCGTGGTTGAAAGCCGGGACAATATAGATCTGCTCGCCGAGAATTGCGTCATGGGCTTTGCGGCGAACACTGCCACTATGAAGCGCTCTGCCGCACTCGTTTTGGTCACCATGGTTGTAGGGCGTTCGGGCTTTGAGCGTGACGGCTCTTTTTCCACTTCTAAGGGCGACCGCTGGGAGATGTTCGATGCGGGAATCGCCACCCAAACCTTCTGCCTAGCGGCGCACGCTAAGGGATTGGGCACCGTAATTTTAGGCGTTTTTGACGAACACAAAGTTGAGGAACTTTTTGGTTTGCCGGAAGGCCAAAAGCTGGCTGCCATTGTTGCGCTTGGTTATCCCAAAAGCCCAGGGGTAGCACCTCGCCGTAAGGGTGTTGAAGAGCTGGTCTCATACCGCTAATTGAGGTAACATTTGCCTTATAAACGGCCTATTTTTGCCTGATTTGTTACACTTTATATTGCTTTCCCTCAATATTTGTGCTATTATGACATAAAGTGGCTAAAACAGCCCTGTCTGGGCTTTCTTATGCGTTAAGGTGCTCATATTTGAGAGGAGGACTTCTTTTGAATCACGAGAATTTTATTTCTGCTCTCAGCGCGTCGGCTGATGAAATGAAGGGCAAATATCTAACCTTTTGGACCTTTGGGCAACTTTTGGGTATTCCAATTTCGCTGGTGGTTCAAATTGTCGGCATGCAGGAGATTACCCCCATGCCAGAATTTCCGGCATATGCCAAGGGCGTCATCAATCTGCGCGGACAGATCATCCCTGTTATTGACATTCGCCTTCGTTTAAACCAACCCGAAGCCGAATACAGTGAGCGCACTTGCATTATCGTCGCCAGCATCCATGATTCTGCCGTTGGCTTTATTGTTGACGAGGTTGACGAAGTGACCAATATTGAAGACGATCTCATTGCCCCGCCACCGAAGATGGCTTCCTCAAAGAACAGCTATGTCACCGGCATTGCAAAGCTTCAAAAGAAGGTTGCACTACTTATTGACGCTCAGCGCCTGCTTGACAGTAATGAGCTTGAAGCGCTCCAAGTTTAATTTTATCATATAAAATCTTTGCAGCACGGTGCTTTGCTATAGCAAAGCGCTGTGCTTTTTGTTTCGTATTTTAGCAAATGTGCTGCAAAATCTCACTTCATATTTGACATGCGCGCCTAGGTTTGCTATGCTGTCATAGTGACTGTTTATTTGTAGGCTTTATTAGCTTAACTTTAAATCAAAATGCATTTATTCTTAATGGAAAGTTACTAAGAAAAAAGAATTCCATGGTGTGTTATAATCCAAAAGAACAGTTTTATTAAAACAAAGATAATTAGAAAAGGCGGTTAAACAGTGATAACGGTGACAGATCTCGGGCTGCAGTTCGGCGGCACAAAGCTTTTTAACAATGTAAACCTGAAATTTACGCCGGGCAACTGCTACGGCGTCATCGGAGCAAACGGGGCTGGAAAATCTACCTTTCTGCGCCTCCTCTCGGGCGAGCTGGAAAGCAGCACCGGCGAGGTGATCATCGGTGAAGGCACCCGTATGTCGGTCCTAAAGCAGGACCACTTTCAATACGACCAATACACGGTAATGGACACCGTTTTTATGGGCAATCCACGCCTTTATGAGATCATGAAGGAAAAAGAAGTGCTCTATGCCAAGGAAGATTTTACTGACGCAGACGGTGAAAAGGCTTCCGAACTTGAAGGTGAGTTCGCCGAGCTTAACGGCTGGGAGGCTGAAACTGAAGCGGCGCAGCTTTTGCAGGGTTTAGGCCTTGGCAGTGAGCTATATTATGCTGAAATGCGCACGCTGCAGGGCGGCGAAAAAGTTAAGGTACTGCTGGCACAGGCGCTGTTCGGCCGTCCGGAAATCGTACTGCTCGACGAGCCCACCAACCACCTTGATGTGGCTTGTATTAACTGGCTGGAGAATTTTCTGCTCGACTTTTTTGGCACTGTCATTGTTGTTTCGCATGACCGTCACTTTTTGAATACCGTCTGCACCCACATTGTGGATGTGGATTACGGAAAGATCAAAATGTATGTTGGTAACTATGATTTTTGGTATGAATCAAGCCGTTTGATTCAACAGATGATGAAGGATCAGAACCGCAAAAACGAGGATAAAATAAAGGATCTGCAAAAGTTTATTGAACGTTTTTCGGCCAACAAATCAAAATCGAAACAGGCTACCTCACGTAAAAAGCTTATTGAGAAGCTCACCGTTGAGGATCTGCCCGCTTCTTCCCGTCGCTATCCATGGGTATCCTTTAAGCCGGACCGCGAGATCAGTAAAGAAACGCTTCAGGTCGAAAACCTTTCAAAAACGGTGGACGGCGTGAAGGTACTCAACAACGTCTCGTTCAGACTCAACCGCGAGGATAAAGTCGCGATTCTTTGTGAGAATGAGCAGGCTGCAACTGCGCTGTTTCAGATTTTGTTTGAAGAAATCAAACCTGACGAGGGCAGCTTTAAATGGGGACTTTCGACCTCACAATCCTACTTTCCGAAGGATAATTCCGCTTTCTTCAATGATTGCAATTTAAATCTTATTGAGTGGCTGCGCCAGTATTCTGCTGACGATTCCGAGAGCTATTTGCGTGGCTTCTTAGGCCGGATGCTCTTTTCGGGTGATGAGGTAACCAAGCCAGTCAAGGTTCTTTCAGGCGGTGAGAAAGTCCGTTGCATGCTCTCGCGCATGATGCTGTCCGGCTCCAATGTTCTGATGCTTGACCAGCCTACCAATCACCTTGACCTCGAATCTATCACCGCTGTCAATAACGGTTTAATTGATTTTAAGGGTGTCATTCTGTTCTCATCCCATGACCATCAGTTTATTCAGACTGTTGCCAATCGCATCATCCAGATAACTGACGAGGGATGCATCGACCGCATGTGCACTTATGATGAATTCCTTGAAATGCAGGGTTTGTCCTTTAAATAATGCATGTTCTTATCAGCCCCCACCGGTAATGGTGGGGGCTGATTTTTATACGCATATAGTTCTGCTGACTTTTTACGCATGATGCCAGCGGCAGAGGGATAATGACAGGTCAATCTTCTTACGAAGCAACCAGCACCCACTCTTCCAATCGTGGCTCACCGCCAAAAACACTTTTTCTCAGCTTTATTTCTCTCGATGAGACTGATGGATTAGCCCCTAGAGTATCATAGTAAGTTATAGTAACCTTCTACAACCGACATAAAAATTGTAATAATTTGTTTATAATCTATTTAATAAGTGCGTGCATGAAAGGAGGATCCTGTGGTGGAATCTTATCTGAAAGGAGGCGATAAAAGTGAAGTTCTGGAAAATGAACGGAGCCGGCAATGATTTTATTATCCTAAATAATATTGAAGAAAAATTACCGCACAATATTTTACCGCAGTTAGCAAAAACTCTGTGCGAGCGACACTTGTCTATTGGTGCTGACGGATTGATGGTGGTTGAAGCTGCATTACAGGGCGGAAACTACAAAATGCTGTTTTTTAACTCCGATGGCAGCTTAGGCGAAATGTGTGGAAACGGCGCGAGATGTATCTGTCGTTATGGTTATGAAAACAATCTTGCAGAAGAAACTCAAATTGTGGAAACTACTGCCGGAATTGTTACTGGGTACCGAATTGATAAGCAATTATATCGTATACGGTTAAACGACCCAACTACAATAATACTTGATGCCGAAGTTATTATAGACGGCGTTAAGATAGAATGTAGCTATATTGAGCTAGGTAATCCGGGGCTTCCCCATGCAGTAATACCTTACCAAAATCTAAAAGAAGCGGATACCGGAAAGTTGAGAGAGTTTGGCGAAAAACTACGTTGGTATAATGGATTCTCAAAAGGTGCCAATATAAACTTTTACGAAATTTTGGGCAATGATTATATTTATGAGCGGACATATGAAAGAGGAGTAGAAGATTTTACCTATGCTTGCGGTACAGGTACAGCATGTGTAGTTGCTGCCCTTTTGTTAAAAGAAAAGGTAAGCGGCGGTACAGTTAAAGCAGATATGAAAGGCGGTACTCTGTTTATAGACTTAACTAAAAATGGAGACCAAATAACAGATATACTGCTAACTGGTCCCACCAAAATAGTTTGTATAGGCGATATAACTGATGAAACTTTAAGCCTTTAGCTCTACAAAAAAGAGGTATTTGCAATTTTTATTATTCATTTGGTTTATAGGCATCTGTATAAAGTTACAGCTATATAGATAGCTTTATCATGCAATGCACCGTTTTAAATTTTTTTATTTCGATAACGGCAAAAATTTTTACTTATATTTTTGTAAGGGAGTGTTTTTATGGAGAAGACGTCAGTTATTAAGAATTATAAGTTCTTGAGTTTTCTGCTCAGCAGCATGATAGTAGGCTCAATCGTAGGTTGGGTTGCACCCGATTTTAGCAATTCCATAGCTTTTTTAGGTAAAGTCTTTATAAATATGATGTTTTGCATTGTTGTGCCAATGGTATTTGCTTCTATTGCAGGTGCCGTTGCCAATATGGAAAGTCGCCAACGTGCAGGAAAAATTATGGGCACCACAGTTGGAGTTTTTGTGATAACCGGTGCTATAGCTGCAATCATTATGTTTGTACTTATGAAGATTATTCCACCTGTTCTTGCTCCCTGGAGCGATATTCCTGCCGAGGGAATGGGAGAGTATGCTTCTCTAACCGCCATGATTGTTAACTTCTTTACTGCAAGCGATTTTGTGGGACTGTTAACACGCAGAGCAATGTTGCCGCTTATAGTTTTCTCTGTATTATTTGGCTTCTCTGTTAATATGGCAGGCGGCAAAGAATCATTAATGGGTAAATTTTTAGATAGCTTAACCGAAACAATGATGAAGTTTGTTAAAATAGTTACCTACTACGCGCCCGTTGCATTCTTTGCAATCTTTGCAGACCTGGTAGCAACCTATGGTTCCAGCGTAGCAGAAGGTTACGGAAGAGCGCTGATGGTTTATTATCCTCTTTGCTTTATTTACATATTTACAGCTTTTCCGTTATTTGCGTGGTATGGCGGCGGCAAGGGTGCAGTCAGCTTAATGTTTAAAAATATTGCTCGTCCTGCCGTTGTCTCTTTAGGTACCTGCTCATCTGTTGCAACAATACCTACAAATATGGAAGTTGCTGCTCAGTCGGGCATTTCAAAAGATGTTTCTGATATAGTACTTCCGCTTGGTGCAACCATGCATATGGATGGTTCCTGCTTCTCATGCGTTCTTAAAATTGCGTTTGTATTTGGCGTATTTGGTAAGCCCTTTACCTGGAGCATGCTTCCAATGGTAGTTTTGGTTGCTGTTCTGTCTTCTGTAGGAATGAGCGGTGTTCCTGGTGGCGGATATATTGGTGAATATATTATCTGCTCTATCTTCTTTCCAACACAAATGGAGCTTGCGTTCCCAATTCTTGTAGCAATTGGCAACTTAGTTGACCCGCCCGCTACTATGATTAATTCTACTGGTGACTATGTCGTTTCTTTCATCGTATCCAGATTTGTAGACGGAAAAGACTGGCTTAAAAAGTCCATTGCAACTAAGGTTTAAGCTATAGTTTGCCTTATTTAGTACAAATCAATAATCTTTCAACCACATGCTTATAACATATTTATAAGCTAATAACCTATAGTAAAAGGAAATATTACAGATATGAAAAGTAAAATTAATGCGTTGATTGTCGGTTATGGTAATATTGGTCAACATGCATTAGAAGCTATTAGAACTGACGATGATTTTGAGCTAAAGGCAATTATTGATCCTGTGTGGAGCAAAAAGGTAGCCGATGTTGATGGCATACCCATGCTAGAAAGCATACAACTAGCACCAGGCTTTGATGTAGCGCTGTTGTGTGTTCCGTCCCGAATGGTTATGGAGGTTGGGTTGGAAATATTAAAGATGGGTAAGCGCACGGCAGATATATTTGATATTCATGGCGATGAACTGTTGCATTTATATCGAACCTTTGAAAAAGTTGCTAAGGAAAATAATACTGCTGCACTTATCTCGGCAGGTTGGGACCCGGGTTTGGATTCGGTAGTTAGGGCAATGCTTTCGGTTATGATTCCCCATGGGATTACCTTTACAAACTTTGGCCCTGGTATGAGCATGGGGCATTCGGTTGCAGTTAAGGCAATAAACGGTGTAGAAGATGCCATAAGCCTTACCTATCCAAAAGGATGCGGAATGCATCGACGAATGGTTTATATAATTCCTAACCAAGTTGCCAATCAACAACAAATTAAAGATACTTTACTTAACGACCCGTATTTTTCTCACGATGAAACTCATGTAACCTTTGTTGAGAGCTTGGATAACTATTTAGATATGGGGCATGGTGTGCATATAGAACGTAAGGGTCGTGCTGGGGCACAATATAATCAACGAGCCTTTTTTGATTGCAATATACATAATCCTGCCGTTACAAGTCAGGTATTGGTAATGGCTGCAAGAGCAATTATGAAGCAACACCCCGGTTGCTATACTATGGGTATGGTACCACCGGCAGATTATCTTAATATGACTATTGATGAAATTGTGCGTGACTTAACCTAAAAGGAGAAATTTGCAGTATCGTAAATTTAAATGCAATTGCCAAAACACCTCAATTAAATGATAAAATCCCTTGAAAGCGGACTTAAGATGCCGATTCCAAGGGATTTATCAGTTTTAATAAATATGGTATATAAGTTCACCAGCAATTATAAATGCTTTTTTACCGCATCCCCCAATTGTTTCATAGCTTGTTCCAGTACAGAGCGGGGACAGGCTGCATTTAACCGCATATAGCCGTTTAGATTTTTGCCAAATGCATATCCGTCATTTAAACCAAGCTTTGCCTTTTTAATCATAAAATCATGCAGTTGCTCGTTTGTCATACCTAAACCTCGGCAATCGAGCCACATTAAATAAGTGGCATCTGGAGCATAGGTTTTTATTTGCGATATATTTTTTTGGCAGTAATCTACTACATAATCAAAATTTGCGCTTATATAAGGCAGCAGTTGTGTAAGCCATTCTTCTCCTTTGTTAAATGCAACCTCCATAGCTATAACAGAAAATGCATTGTTACGATGAATATCCATGTTCATCCAGAAATTGTCGAAAACTTTTTTCATATGGGTATTAGGGAATACAACAGCACTTGCTTGCAGTCCTGCAAGATTAAATGTTTTTGTACCTGAAATTGCTGTAACTACATTAGCGGCAATTTCTGTTGATAATGTGGCAGACGGGATATGCTTTTTGTTATGAAATATTAAGTCGGAGTGTATTTCATCACTCATAACCAAAACACGGTGTTTTAGACAGAGTTGCATCATTTTAAGTAATTCTTGTTCTGTCCATACAATTCCAAGCGGATTATGCGGGTTACAAAACATAAACATATCAACTTGTTTAAGCTTGTATTCAAAATCCTCCCAATCTACCCCCCATTTACCATCGACTTCAATCAGTTGGTTCTCTACAACTTTGCGTCCTGCAAACTCTGTCATATCATAGAACTCGCCATATACAGGTGTTTGAATTAGTACGCTACCGCCAATAGGGGTATAAAGTTGCACCATTGCAGATAATGTCTGCACTACCCCTAAGCAAAAGCTCATGCAGGAAATATCTATATCCCAATTATTATGGCGTTTTTGCCAACCCTTAATAGATTCAAAATAACTTACAGGCCGGGTAGTGTATCCCCACAGGCCTTCTTCTGCACGCGCCTTTAAAGCATCAATAATGGGCTGTGCTGTTTTAAAATCCATGTCTGCAATCCATAGAGGAATTACGTCATTAGTGCCAAACTTTTTTTCCCTTTCGTCATACTTGGCAGATAAATTCCCGGTGCGGTCAACTATTTGATCAAAATCATATGTCATAGTTATGCATCCTTTCTTTAATTACAGCCTTACGGCGTTTCTAGTCTGGTAATTAAGCAAACGTGGCACGGAAACGGTGACAGTTACACCAATAAAACCGTTCGCTCTGTGACGGTATCGCCGTCAACTGCAAGGGGTGAAAAGGCAATACCTTTAGGCCTTTTAGCCCAGCGTGTTAAGCCTTCCGTTGGTTCTCTATCGGGAGTCCATGAAAATAGATTATCCGCGCCTATTGTTACTAATTACATGCTACCGCTGCAATACGGGCATTGCATAATTCCCACCGCTTTCATTTAGTTTAGATTTTGCCGAGTAGTGTATTATCTATGTTAAGCCCAGAAGAGTGCCTTCTGGCTTAACCCTTAAGTTACTATAATCTTCTGTTGGGCACAACTTTTGTCAGTTTACAATAAGTATTATCTTTCATAATATTCTACTCTTATTAACATAATAACATAAATAAAAATGCTAATAAGTCGTATATCTTGGAATTATAACCCTTTAATTTTGGTAGAGCATTAGTTTTCCATTCTACCTCACTTGACTTTGTAAGTACATCCTGTTAAAATAAAAGTATATTAGAACATTTGTTCTTATGCGGGAGTGTTTACTTTGGACCTATTTGATAAGCTGCGCATTCTGTCGGACGCTGCAAAATATGACGCCGCCTGCACCAGTAGCGGTGTGGACCGCGACGGGAAAGGTGGTCAGCTTGGCAATGCCGCCGCCTGCGGTATCTGCCACAGCTTTTCAGCCGACGGACGTTGCGTTTCGCTTTTAAAGGTGCTCATGAGCAACGCCTGCATTTATAATTGTGCCTACTGCCTCAACCGCGCTTCCAACGACGTACCGCGTGCCACTTTTTCTCCGCGCGAACTGGCGGATCTAACCATCCATTTTTACCGTCGCAATTATATTGAGGGGTTGTTTTTAAGCTCGGGCGTTATCAAAAGCCCCGACCACACCTGTGAAAAAATGATTGAAACATTACGCATTTTGCGCGAGGAATACGGTTTTCGCGGGTATATTCACGCCAAAGCCATACCAGGTGCTGATGATCTTTTGCTTAATCGGCTCGGGCGACTGGCCGACAGAATGAGCGTAAACATTGAGTTACCCTCACAGCAGAGCCTTGATAAATTGGCACCCGATAAAAGCAAGGCTGCTATACTGCGTCCGATGGGGCTGCTTCGTGACGGCATTAAAGAGAATTGTACTGATCTTGTACGCTACCGCCATGCTGAACCATTTGCGCCTGCCGGGCAAAGCACCCAGATGATTGTTGGCGCGACACCCGAGAGTGACTATCAAATTTTGCAGCTCACCTCTGCGCTCTATCATAAATTCAGCCTCAAGCGGGTGTTCTTTTCGGCCTATATCCCTGTTTCAGATAATCCGCTGCTGCCAGCGCGAACCGTCAGCCCACCGCTGCTGCGTGAACATCGTCTTTATCAGGCCGACTGGCTGCTTCGGTTTTATGGTTTTTCGGCAAATGAAATTCTGGATGAACAACACCCACACCTCAATCCGCTGATTGACCCCAAGTGTAACTGGGCAATCAACAACATGGCGCTTTTTCCGCTTGAGGTTAACACCGCACCACGGGAACTATTGCTAAGAGTACCGGGCATCGGTGTCAACAGTACGATGCGCATCCTGCGCGCCCGGCGCGAAACTAAACTGGATTTTGACGGCCTGCGCCACATTGGCGTGGTGCTAAAACGCGCGCAGTATTTTATCACCTGTCAGGGCAAAACGGCTCAAGGGGTACGCATAACCCCAGATAATGCCCTCAATGCCCTGATTTCGGACAGCCAGAAGCAACGGCTACCGTCACAAGGTTATGAGCAGCTCAGCTTATTTTCCGATCAAATCACCAGAGAGGATGTCGTGAAGTGTATCAGCGGTCAGATATAATTTATCTCTATGACGGCAGTTTTGAGGGATTTTTAAGCTGTGTGTTTGAAAGCTTTTTGTGTAAAAACCGCCCTTATGATATTGTGTCAGAAGATACTAGTGAGCCCTCTCTGATGGCGCAGCAATGGATTGACACCGATATGGAGCGCGCCCAGCGTGTTCGAAACGGTATCGGCAAAAAGATCTCGGAAGAAGCGCTCTATCTTGTGACAAACGGTTTTTGCACCTGCCTGCCTCAACGCGAGCTGCTGCTGCTGGATTTTATTCATCTTGGTTTTGAGCGCGGTAAAAACGTATGTGAGCTACTCACCGACCCCACTGTGCATGCGCTAAAGAAAGCTGTGCTGTTTTTAAAGCGCGAGAGCCACCTTTATTTAGAATTTATCCGCTTTTCTGAGTATGATAAGGGACTTGTTTCTGTGATAGAGCCCAAAAACAAGGTACTGCCTACCATCGCCGCTCATTTTTGTGATCGCTTTCACAACGAACTATTTGTCATCTATGATAAAACCCACCGCAGTGCGCTCATCCATAAGCCCCCAAAGTGGGCTATTGTCGACCTTGAGGATTTCATCGAGCCAGATGCGGATGAAACAGAACAATTTTATCGCGAGCTTTGGGGCACCTATTTTGACGCCATCGCCATCCGCGAACGCATCAACCCGCGCTGTCAAATGTCCCATATGCCCAAGCGCTACTGGAAGCATATGACCGAGATGCAGAGGATTCCCGCCGTCAGAACTGCAAGGCCAGATTCGACAAAACCGACTGTTAATCCATCTTTGTTGCCCGATCAAGTGCTACCGAGGTGACAGATATTAAAAGCTATATTTTTAAATACCGTGTCAAAGAAATTTAACGCAAAGATGGAAACCATCTTGGACGACATTTAAGTTTTTTAAGCGGATATCTAACCAACGCATGTAATCATATAATTATTTGCTTATATTGCTTAAAAGATAATAAGGCTACGCTACAATAGCGTGGCCTTATTTGTTTATTTAAGTTGGCTGCCATAAACGGCGTTTCTGCCAAGCAACCGTTCTATTTCCAGCAAGCGATTATATTTCGCCACCCGTTCGCTGCGGCAGGGTGCGCCGGTCTTTATCTGCCCAGCGTTCACCGCCACCGCCAAATCGGCAATAAACGCATCCTCTGTCTCACCAGAACGATGTGAGATTACTGTGGCATAACCGCAGGACTGCGCCAGCGAAATAGTATGCAGTGTCTCGGACAAGGTGCCAATCTGGTTGGGCTTTATGAGAATGGCGTTCGCCGTACCGGTTTGTATGCCCTTCTCCAACCGCGTGGGGTTTGTAACAAATAGATCATCGCCGACCAACTGAACCTTGGAACCTAATCGCTCTGTAATCTGCTGCCAGCCTTGCCAATCTTCTTCGCCAAGACAATCTTCAAGTGACAGAATGGGGTAGCTTTCGCAAAGTTTATCCCAATAATCACAAAGCGCCTCAGTCGTATAGGGAGTGCCGCGTTTAAGTGCGACATAGCCACCCTGCGGCGATACCCATTCGCTTGCTGCAGCGTCAATCGCCAGCTTAACCTTATCAGTATCCAGTCCTGTCTTTTCAATCGCAGACACAATAAATTCCAGCGCCTGCTCGTCGCCCGAAAGGTTCGGCGCAAAGCCGCCCTCATCTCCCACGCCCGAGCCTAAACCTTTGCTTTTTAGCAGCGACCCCAGCGCGTGGTGAATTTCGCTACCCCACTGTAGCGCTTCAGAAAAGCTAGAAGCACCGACCGGCATAATCATAAACTCCTGAATGGCCATGTTATTATCCGCGTGGCGGCCGCCGTTTAAAATATTCATCATTGGCACCGGCAAAATGCGCGCAAATTTACCGCCTAAGAATTCAAACAGCTCGACGTGGTGCTGCGCTGCCGCCGCCCTAGCGCAAGCCAGCGAAACACCCAACATAGCATTTGCGCCCAAACGGGACTTATTCTCAGTCTTGTCCAGCCGCGTCATAACGCCATCAATTTCAGCAATATTTCCGGCGCAAAGGCCACAGACTGAAGGGGCAATCTCTTGTTCAACCAAGGCTACCGCCTTGAGAACGCCCTTACCGCCATAGCGGGCGCCGCCATCTCGCAACTCGTGCGCCTCAAAACTCCCGGTGGAAGCGCCAGATGGTACACAGGCCTCGCCCATTGTATCATCTTCTAACGTCACTCGCACTTTAACCGTCGGGTTGCCTCTAGAATCCAATATTTCCATCCCATGTACAGAGCTAATTTTTTCGTTATACGGTTTCATAATTCTGCCTCCCTTTACTGTATGATGACCCACTCTGCCGAACACTAGACGGTACCTGCCAAAAATGCGTCTGCCTTTTAATTGGCAAACGCATTTTATCATAGATTGTTGTCATGCTATATGCTGTTTTAAGTATAGAATTGCCTGACGATATCCGTCAAGCCCCAAACCGATAAAAGATTTGACGCAGGCCATTTTGACATAGGAATGGTGACGAAATTCCTCGCGCTCGTAAATATTGGTAATATGCACCTCGACAGTCGGAACGCCGACCGCCTTGAGCGCATCGAGAATCGCCACACTCGTGTGCGTATAGGCGGCGGGGTTGATCACGATACCATCTATCTTTCCATACGCTTCCTGAATTTTATCGACGATAGCGCCCTCGTGGTTAGACTGAAAGCATTCGACCTCAATGCCATTTTCTGCACAGGTTTCTTGGATAATTTTTAGAAGGCTCTCATAACTGGTACTGCCATAGAGGTCTTTTTCTCGGATGCCAAGCATGTTGATGTTGGGCCCGTTAATGACTAAGAGCTTCATAAAATCCCTCCAAAATTTTTTCCTTCGCTTGCTCTATTCCCTGATTGTTTACTACTGTGAAATCGCTGCTTCTCTCGTAAATTGGTGCGCGTTGCTCTTTCATCGCACGTAAATTATCAATATTTTTTGAAAGAGGCCGCCCATCGGTAGGCAGCAATTCCAGCGGGCGTTCAAGACATACGATTAGTCCGTTTTGCCTTAAGGCGACAACATTCTGCTCTCTGAGCACCGCACCGCCGCCCGTTGAAATGACTAATTTTGTGCGCTTGCCAACCTCCGCAACCGTTTCGGCCTCCAACTCACGAAAACGCGTTTCGCCGTATTGTGCAAAAATCTCAGGAATAGTCATGCCTGCTTTTTGTGCGATGAGGTCGTCAATCTCAACCACCTCACGGTCCATGCTCTGTGCGCATGCAGCAGCCAGCGTAGATTTCCCCGAGCCGGGCATGCCCACCAACACGAGATTGGTCAGCTCCTTGCGCAAATTCTGCTCAATGACGTCAATCTGTTCGTCGGGAATTGTGACTTTGCCAAAGCGCTCAGCGGCGTATTTAGCCTGTGCCACGAGCATCGAAAGCCCACCCCCGCAGGGGATGCCCAACCGTTTAGCTTCAAGCAGTAGTGCCGTTAAAAGTGGATTGTAGATTACATCCAGCACACCGCCAAGCTTAGGGAAACGCGTCAGGTCAATCGGACTGACACCATTATTCGGGAACATGCCCACCGGAGTGGTGTTAACAATAATTTCTGCATCAACCTGCTCATAGACGTTTTGATAATTGACAGCGCCGTTTCTTGATACAACGGTAATCTCTCGCGCACCTTGATTTCGAATGGCATTGCAGGCCGTGAGGCTGGTGCCGCCGCTGCCGAGTATGAGCACCTTTTTATTCTTAAATGAAAGCCCTATCTTGCGAGCCAGATGTAGAAATCCAGCATAGTCGGTATTATCACCCAACAGACGGCCGTCAGGCTGCATCACCAGCGTGTTGACGCTGCCGATTTCTCTGGCCGCATCGGTGAGTAGGTCGCAGTGCGGAATTACCGTCCTTTTATAGGGGATGGTCACGTTGAGTCCGGCAAACTGGCGCGCGGATAAAAAAGCCTCAATTTTGTCGCGTGGTATGCTTATCAGTTCATATTCATAGTTGCAAAGTGTGTGGTGTATCTGCTTTGAATAGCTGTGCCTCAGCGTCTCGCCAATAAGGCCATAGCGTTGCGTATTTGCCATCATCTTCACCATCCCGTTCTACGCGTCGATATAATTGCCTAGGAATACAAAGGTCCCCGGATTATTTTGCAGCTCACAAAGCAATCTTAAAACCGACTCGGAGCAGACCGATGCTTCAAGATCAAAATAGAACATGAACTCAAAATCCTTGCCGGGAATCGGGCGGCTTTCTAGCTTTGTTAGGTTGATACCCATCATTGAAAAGCGCGACAACATGCCTGAAAGTGAACCTGCGGAGTGTGGCAGCGTCATCATCAGTGATATTTTAGATGCACCCGGATAGATTTCAAGCTCGCGCGAGATGCAGATAAAGCGGGTGAAGTTGTTATCGCTATTCTGAATGCCCTCGGAGAGAATCTCAAGCCCATAAATTTCGGCACACTGCCGTGATGAGATAGCCGCTACGTCATCCCTGTTTGATTCAGCCACCATCTTGGCCGCCATTGCCGTGTTGGCACAGATTGTGACCTTGATTTCGGGATGTGCCTTTAAGAACTCACTGCACTGACCAATAGCCTGTTCGTGTGAAAAAACCTCGCGAATATTCTTTAATCCAACGCCTTTCTTAGCCAGTAATGCGTGCGTAATGCGAAGACGTGTACCGCGCACAATGCTGAAGTGATGCTTTTTCATTAAATCATAAACCGAACCAACAGACCCAAATGAACTGTTCTCTATCGGCAAAATGCCATAGCGGCACAGCCCCTTCTCCACGGCCTGAAAAACACCGTCAAAACTCTGAAAGTAGACAATCTCGGCGTGGGGAAATAGCTTATCGCAGGCCTGTTGAGAATAGGCACCCTCCACGCCCTGGCAAGCTACGACCGCCCGCCTTGGGAAAAGCGTCGGTGTACTGCCCAGCGCATCTTTAATGCGGTCGGAAAGTACATTTTCGTTCGCCATCAGGCTGCTTTGGTAAGAGCGACTCAGCTCAAACAGTGTGCGAAACAGCACTTGGGTATAATCTTCAAACGGCTCACCCGCTTCAAGTGCCATACGGTTCAGAATAGTGCGCTCACGCTCTTTATCCAGAACCGGCAGGCCGTTTTCAGCCTTATATTTGGCAATATCCATCGAGGTGTTCATTCGCTCAACAAATAGTTTAACCATCTGGTGGTTGATATCATCGATCTTCATTCTCAGTGCATCTAATTCCATATGTTTTTCCCCTTTTCTTCAATCAGCAGATCCAGCAGCACCAGCGCTACCGCCGCTTCCACACAAGGAACGGCTCGCAGCACCACACAGGGATCGTGCCTGCCCGTGATGGCAAGTTGCGCGTTTTTCCCCGCCGAAAGGCTGACGGTCTGTTGTGTTTTTGCAATCGATGGCGTTGGTTTAAACGCCGCTCTAAGTGTTATTGGCATACCAGTGGATATACCACCCAAAATGCCGCCGTGGTTATTTGTCTGGGTCGTTACGCTGCCATCTACCATCAAAAACGGGTCGTTATGTTCACTGCCGCGCATCTCCGCGGCGGCAAAGCCCGCACCAAATTCGACGCCCTTGGCAGCTGGAATACCAAAAATGGCGGCGGCCAGACGATTTTCAAGACCTTCGTACAGCGGTTCGCCTAATCCAGCTGGAACCCCGACGGCAGCACACTCGATAATACCGCCGACCGAATCGCCCTCAGCCCTTGCCGCATCAATCTTTGCCTGCATTCTAAGTCCCGCCTCATCTGAAATGACCGGAAACGCCTTTTGTGACAGCGCGGCAAGTTGTTGCGCTGAGACAGTAACTGGGTCAAATGGTTTATCCCATTCTCCTGCAATAGCGGCGATATGCGCCCCCACTGCAATACCTTTTTGTGCTAAAAGCTGTATCGCCACCGCACCCGCAAAACAAAGCGGTGCTGTCAGCCTTCCAGAGAATTGCCCCCCGCCCCGGATGTCGTTTGCGCCCTTGTATTTAACCGCGGCAGGGTAATCAGCGTGCATCGGACGTGGCAGGTCGCGCAGTTTGTCGTAATCCTTGCTTCTGGTGTCGCTGTTTTGAATGATGGCAGTCAGCGGTGCCCCACAAGTGACGCCTTCAACCAGCCCGGAAATTATTTGAGGAATATCCGCCTCGCTGCGGGCGGTGGAAAACCGGTTCGCGCCGGGGGCCCGGCGCCCCATAAATCGGTGAATTGCTTCCATATCCAACCGTATCCCAGCGGGCAGGCCGTCGAGCACCACACCGATAGCCTCGCTATGCGACTGGCCAAATATTGTGACCTTCAAAAGCTTTCCAAAGCTAGACGACATCGGCTTTTCCTCCCAATTTTTTAAAATCGTCAAAAAATTTTGGATATGATTTTTCTACTGCGGCCGCATCTTGTATGATGACATCTTCAGTGCAGATGGTGGAGGCGATACTCATCGCCATCGCAATTCGGTGATCGTTAAAGCTATTGACCACGCCTCCGCGAAGTCTGCCTGTGCCTTCAATAATCAGCCCATCTGGCAGTTCGTAAACGCTGCCGCCAAGCGCGTTGAGTGAATCAGCAATCGTCTGCAACCGATCACTTTCTTTAATACGCAGCCGTGCCGCGTTGATGATTTTGGTAGTACCGACCGCAGCACAAGCCACCACAGACAGCACCGGCACGAGATCGGGTATTTCTCCGGCGTCAATAGTGATGCCGCTTAAAACTTGCGGAGAGGCAGTGGCGTGGCCGCCGTTTGCTTCAGTCAAAGCACCAAACCGCTGTAACAAGGGTATTATTTCGCTATCGCCTTGTGCGGTATCGGTATTCAGCGCTGTTACGGTGACGGAATCGTGCATTGCCCCCGCCGCCAGCCAGAACGCAGCATTGGACCAGTCGCCTTCCGCGGCGATTCTAGTTGGTGAGCAATAGCGCTGCCCACCCTTTATATGGTAACCGCCGCCGTTTGGCAGCGTTGTAATGTCGATGTTAAACTGCGCGAGCGTGCGCAGCGTCATAGAAACGTAACCCGCCGACTCCAGCGGCGTAGTCAGGAGAATATCGCTGTCGCCCGCCAGAAGAGGCAGTGCGAACAGCAATCCGGTGATATACTGAGAGCTGATGTTGCCTGGTAGGGTAAATACCCCCGCTGCCAGTGGGCCGGTTACCGTGAACGGTAGCTGCGCAGCATCAAAATTGCTGCCGTGTGCTTCCATTTCCTCACGCAGCGGAGAAAGGGGCCGCTGTGGCAGTCTGCCCGCGCCTTCAACCCGTGTGGCTTTGCACACCGCCGCGGCGACCGGTAATAAAAACCGCAGGGTCGAACCGCTCTCACCGCAATCCAAAATCGCACGCGCCGGTCTTTGAGTCATGGGTGTCACCCGCCACACGCCCTCTTCAATCTGGGAAAAGTCAGCGCTAAGCGCCGAAAGGCATTTCATAGTCGCGGCTATATCGCGATTCATTTCGTGAATGACTACCTCAGTAGGGGAATCGCACAACGCCGCACAAATCAGGCAGCGGTGCGCGTCAGATTTTGAAGTGACGGCTCGCAGTGCGCCGTGCAGAGGAGATGGCGTAATTTTAATATCCATAAATAAACTCCTTTCGGCTTTGCCGCCAAAGTCAGTTATTCCATGTTAGAGTCCCTGTTCAATCCACATTTTTAGCGAATCAACTGCAATATCCTGCACAACGCAGTTACCTACCACTGTGGGAAGAATGAGCGCCAGCTGATCGCCGCGGCGTTTTTTATCACCTAGAGCGGCTTCGGACAGCGCTTGGGCGCTATAGCCACAGGTTGTCGGGAGGCCACAACTATTAAGCGTATCGAGCAGCGTATCAAGCGTTTCGGGTGGAGTTATTCTCCTTTTAACGCAGGCACGCGTGATAATGACCATACCGATTGCCACCGCCTGGCCATGTGTGATTGAAAAGTGTGAGCAGCGTTCAATGGCGTGACCCACCGTGTGACCAAAATTGAGCTTTCGCCGTTCGCCAGTATCCCGTTCGTCCTGTGCCACAACATCGGCCTTGATGGCGACACAGCGTGCCACTATTTCAGGCAGTCGCATTGAAACGCCGTCTCCTAGCAGCGGCAGTAACGTTTTGTCGAATGCTAGGCCGTATTTGACGGCTTCGCCCAATCCATCGAGAAAATATTGTTCTGGTAATGTTTTCAGCGTTTCACAGTCGCAAATGACCAGTTCTGGCTGCCAGAATGCCCCCGCCAGATTCTTGCCCGCCACCAGGTCAACAGCGGTTTTGCCCCCGACCGAGGAATCGATAGCAGCGAGAAAGGTGGTGGGTATCTGTACGAATCGAATGCCTCTCAGGTACACCGCCGCCGCAAAGCCTGCCATGTCGCCGGTGACGCCACCGCCCAGCGCTACAATCAAATCGGTGCGAGTAATCTGGTTTTCTGCCAGTTTTTCTAACACAGTGGAGAGAGTCATTAAATTTTTTGACGCTTCACCATGTGAAAAAACAATGCGGCAAACCTGAAAACCGGCCTTTTTTAGCGATGTTTCAACGGCATTGCCAAACAAAACGTCAACCGTGTCATCGGTAATAATAGCAGCAGTACAAGGTCTAATCTTTTTGGTAATCAGTTGACCGCTCTGCGCGATCAGTCCATTTCCAACCAGAACCTCATAGGGATGATCCGTCTTAACTAAAACGCTTTTCATGACTTTACAGCACCTTTCCGTCGGCCTGCGCTTTCTGCTCGCGCCCCGCGCGCAGTTTGTTTCGCAGTGCTTCTTTGTCTTTGGATTTTATTATAACACTAAACGCCTGAAGCCGCTCAACTAAGGCGTCAAGCTGTTCGGCCAACGGCTCGTGGTTATCCAAAAACAACTCCGTCCACATATCTTCGTTTAAGGTAGCGACACGGGTCATATCGCGATAGCTGCCTGCTGAAAAGCCTCTGTGCCCCAGCGCACAGGGAGATTGCACATACGCGCTTGAAACAACGTGTGCCAGCTGCGAGGTGTAGGCAATCATCCGGTCGTGTTCAGCGGGTTCGGTAATCACTGTTTTGGCAAATCCCAGTGTCTGCATAAACTTTTTTAGGTGGTCTACCTCGGCAATTGGTACCCCATTTAGTGGTGTCAACACGATTGAGGCATTTTCAAACATATCGCAGCGCGAATGATCAAAACCGCTGTGCTCAACGCCCGCCATTGGGTGTCCGCCGATATAGCAAAAACCGTGCTGTTGTGCAATGGCGTGACAGCTGCTGCATACCGCTTGCTTGACGCCACAGGTGTCTGTTACAATGGCGGTTTTAGCAATATGCCCAGCATTGGCTGTCAGCCAATCAACCGCTGCCTGCGGATAAAGAGCTATGATCACCTTCTCACAGGTGGAGAGCTTTTCGTCATCAAGGATATCATCAATCGCCCCTACTAACCGCGCCTTGCAAAGCGCCTGAAAATTGGCATCCATGCCAAACACCGTGTGCTCCGTTTTGTATTTGATCGCCCGGGCAAATGAGCCGCCTATAAGGCCCATGCCTATCACTGCAATATTCATGTCATATCTCCTTAAAGCGGTTTCCTAAATTTTATAGCTGTTTGGTAAAATTTTAGCTACACATTTTGCCACATCATCAAACGCCTCAGGTGTTAGCGACTGAGGTCCATCACATTTGGCATGTGCTGGGTCGTTATGAACTTCAATGATTAATCCATCAGCTCCACAGGCCGCAGCAGCCATCGCCATCGGTTTTACCAGAGCGGCAATGCCACTGGCGTGGCTCGGGTCAACGATCACGGGCAAGTGGGTCATGCTTTTGAGTAAAGGTATCGCCGAAAGGTCAAGCGTATTGCGCGTAGCCGTTTCAAAGGTTCGAATGCCGCGCTCGCAGAGTATCACCCGCTCGTTTCCGCCCGCCATAATATATTCTGCGCTCATTAACAGCTCCTGAAGGGTGTTTGACAGACCACGCTTTAGCAAAATTGGTCGATCTGTTTTGCCCAGCTCTTTGAGCAGTTCAAAGTTTTGCATATTGCGCGCGCCCACTTGGATGATATCGACCCCTTCAAACAACGGCAACTGAGAAATATCCATTAGCTCCGATACAATAGGCAGGCCGGTTGCTTTTTTAGCTTCAAGCAAGAGCTTAATTCCTTCCGCACGCATGCCCTGAAAAGCGTAGGGTGAAGTTCTCGGTTTGAAGGCGCCGCCACGCAGCAGTTTTGCCCCCGATGCCTTTACAGCCTTGGCAATCTCAATAATTTGTTCCTCCGATTCCACCGAGCATGGCCCGGCGGCAATCGGGCAACTGCCATCGCCGAACACCGCTTCGCCGACAGTGATAATGGTGTTGTCGGGGTGAAACTTGCGATTGGCGTTTTTATACGGCTCCTGAATACGTTTAACAGATGCAACAATATCCAACGCCTGAATCAGGTCGATATCGACCTCCGAAGTATCTCCCACCAGTCCGAGAACGGTATAGCAATCGCCTTCACTAAGATGTATTTGCAAATTCATGCTTTTGAGCCATGCGATCAAATTCTCTAGCTGTCTGGCATCAGGATTTTGTTTTAGTACTACTACCATTTGTATTCCCTCCGAAATTTTCAATTTAATAGCGAAATCTGGAATTATTTAGAAACAAAAAGGGCTTCGCAGTATTTCACTGCGAAGCCCACACTTAACGAATTTCACACCGTTCTAGTTTAAAACCGGCTGAAGCCCCTGTGGAATTCTGTTTGCAGCGAAATACGAATAAGCCTTGCCAAAAAAGTAAAAGGCAAAGCTAAAGTAATAATAAAAGTATTTCACTGTAGACAGATGTTGTTTCATGGTGTTACGCTCCCATTAAAGGATTTGCAAATATGATAACATAGATCACTGCAAACATAATAGAGAAAAAATCAACAACATTAAAATAATATCGAGTCAATTTTTATAGATATTAACTATTTTCAGTATCAATTAGCGTTTCTGGCACCACTTCTTCATCCGTCTCAGGCATCGGAGCGGTGGGCGTGGGCAAAGGCTCACTGGTCTCCACAGGCGCCTCGGCATCATCATCATATATAACGTCAGTAACAATATCGGTGTCATTATTTTGCTGCATAGGCATTAGCTTCTTGGCCACTAATACAGCGGCAGCCGCCACAGCGGCCAATACCAACCATTTTTTCATGCAAAGCATCTCCTTTCGTTTTGCGCGGACGGCGTAGCCGCCTTATATCCTGTATAGCATTATAATTATTATAACCCGCCGGTGTGAATATTTTTTAAACTTGGTTGTAAATATTTTCTAAAGGCACAATAAACAGTCAATTTTTGCTTTATCACCTGACAATACTTGACACAAAAGCGCACCAATTTTAAAATAGGAACATTAAACAAAAGGGAGCGACAGTAAATGATGCCGATAAAAGGCCGATTTGCCCCAAGTCCTAGTGGCAGAATGCATCTTGGAAATATTTTCTGCGCACTACTGGCGTGGCTATCGGTGAAAAGTCAAAACGGCAGCCTGCTGTTACGCATAGAGGATTTAGACCCTGCGCGCTGCCGACTCTCCTATGCCGAGCAGCTTGAAGATGACCTACGCTGGTTGGGGTTGCTGTGGGACGAGGGTGGCATTCATGCACCAGGCCCACACGCGCCCTACTGCCAAAGCCAACGCAGTGCTATCTATGAGCAGATGCTCACCCAGCTATCCGAACAGGCACAACTCTACCCCTGTTTTTGCAGCCGTGAGGAGCTACACGCTGCCTCGGCCCCACACCGCTCCGACGGGCGACTGCTGTATGACGGACGCTGCCACAATCTAACAACCGCTCAGCAAGCGGCGCTTTCAGAAAACCGCCAACCCGCTTTGCGAATCGCGGTACCGGATGAAACCTTTTCTTTTGGCGATAAGAGTGGCTACCCATTTTCAGAAAATTTGCGCAATGACTGTGGTGATTTCATTATCCGCCGCTCAGACGGTGTTTTTGCTTATCAACTGGCTGTTGTCGTTGACGATGCGTTAATGGGCGTCACCGAGATTGTGCGCGGACGTGATCTACTTGATTCTACCCCGCGCCAGCTGTTTTTATACCGTGCGCTGGGGTTTGCACCACCCGAGTTTGGGCATCTGCCGCTGCTTTTATCCGCTGACGGCAGACGCCTTTCAAAGCGCGACCGCGACATGGACATGGGGATTCTGCGGCAGCGCTTTACAGCGCCCGAGATTTTAGGCCGCCTTGCCTTTCTCGCGGGGCTGATCGACCGGCCCGAGCCTACCACAGCGCAGGAGCTGATTTCGCAATTTTCATGGCACGCGTTGCCCGATAAAGACGTTATCGTTTCTTCGGCCCTATTTTCTGTGTAGTTTCAACTTAAAGATTGAGAATTCAAAAGAGAGGGTGTATATCTCTATATACTAAAACCTTGAATTAGTTTTTCCAACAGGTTGATAATTAATTAAAGCGGGCGCAAATTCATAAAAAGTGTGAGGAATGGTTTTGACATAAGCCAAATTCTTCGCTGCTTTTTTGTAGAAAATGTGCTATTATATCGTATATAGGACAATAGCATTTTATCCATTCTAAAAGCAGGGGGATGTTTTGATGAAAACCGGGTTGGTTCTAGAAGGTGGCGGTATGCGCGGAATGTACACCATAGGTGTACTTGACCGTTTTTTGAATGCCGGCATTACTTTTAATTATGTCATTGGTGTTTCGGCAGGCGCCTGTAACGGCGTTTCTTATGTCTCGCAGCAAAAGGGGCGAAACTACCGCATTAATACCCGCCACATTCTTGATAAGCGCTACATAAGCCTTTCAAACCTGGTACACGAGCGCTCACTTTTTGGGATGAACTTTTTGTTTAAGACGGTGCCGGACGAGCTGGATCCCTTTGATTATGAGGCGTTCTTAGCTAGCCCCACCGAGTTTGTCGTCGGAGTAACCGATGTTGACCTCGGTCGGCCGGATTATTTTACTAAAGAAGCGCTTGACCACGACTCCACCGCCCTGTGCGCCTCGTCTTCAATCCCCTGCTTTTCACCGATGGTACCGTTTCGCGGAAAGCAGTATTTGGACGGCGGAACCTCCGACCCCATCCCGTTCAAAAAAGCGCTAGCCGATGGCTGTGACCGTCTGGTTGTGGTGCTCACCCGTAATCGCGCCTATCGTAAGCAACCCGAACAGCTGCGCCCGCTCTACAGAGTGATGTACCGCAACTACCCCGCGCTCATTGAGCTGATGGATCGCCGCTATCTCATTTACAATCGCACGCTAGAGGATCTTCGCGCACTTGAAAGCGAAGGGCGTGCTATTATCATCGCCCCTGACAAGCCGCTTGAAATCGGTCGTTTTGAAAAAGACCCCCACCGTTTAGGCGCTGCCGCACAGCTGGGCTATCACGATGCCGTCGCCGCGGAAAAGAAAATCAAGGCGTTCTTGTCTGGCGAGACACTTTAACTTTATCTTGAATATATGCTTTAAGCACTTGCTCCCATCCGGTGGGCGAGTGCTTTTCTTTTGGCCTATTTTCTACAAAATGATATAGCAGAGCCAGTTCGGCCTTGCCCAATAATTCAAAAACAGCAACACTTTCGCTATCCCAAAAGCAGACATCCAAAACCTCGGTCATATCGCGCAGGCTGCGCACCGCCGATTTAACCAACACCGCTTTCTCGCCGACCTCGCGGCAGTCATTAAGTGTCTCAATAAGCGCCTGCAATACGTCATCCTGAGCCGTTTCTCCGTCAGTATATTCAAACTCCTCTTGGGCTAACAATGCATTTAGGCGCGCTTCTTCCTCTTTTCGGTGCAGCGGTACTGCACACCCCTCGGCGATCAGCGCCTTAAGATAGGCTATGACATAATCGATTCCCTGCAAATCTTCAGAGATCGGTACGTCCAAAATATAATCAATTGCACATGGAATATCATGGGCAAAAAACCATAAATCATAGCGCTTGAAAAACAGTCCCAACTCATTTAGCGTATCTTGCAGTGTGGGGTCATCAATATCCAAAAGCAATAGCTTTGCTTGTTTATACAGCTCTTGACCTGCTTTAACCCGTCGCTCGGCTTCGGCCTGGCCGGCCAGCAACAGCGAAGGCAGCGATTCACCAGTCGGCAGCTGAGCCAGACTGTGCCCCTGCGCCTCACACCCCAGGGCCAGAGTGAAGCGAATAGATTCAAGCAGCGCTTGAGCCGTCTCCACCGTCACCGAGCTGCTCTCACCCATGGTATACCGCTCGGTACGCACAGCCAGCAGCCTAAGCAGCGCCAAGTTAAAATCTCCGCCTGCTTGTTCAGCATAACGCCTTGGTAGCTCCTCAGGCGAAAAAAGCTGCATTAGCGCCTCATTTTCGTGCATGGCGTTTGCCTCCCTTTTTGTGCGATCAATAGTCCTTACCCCAGTCCACTGTGTCGCAATCTTCATCATTCTCATCGTCTTCATCATCTGCGCAAGTGATTCCGTTTTTAGCATATCGCGCGTTGCGGCAAAGTGCCTCAAGAGAGGTATCACCTAGATAGTCAAGCGAGCCCTGGCAGGGTCCATCAAAATTGCTACGCATGAATTCAATCAGTTCATCGTCAGAGAACGTATCAAGCGATTCGTTTTTATAAAAATAAAACAACTCCTGCAACGTCGCGATACTCTCCTCATAAATCTCCTGCGTGATATAAACCGAATCACAAAACGCCTCAATTAGCTTTGGGAGAACCCCGGCGCCAAATTCAACTCGCCCTGTGTTTTGCAACACCTCAAACCGTTGTGTGACAAGGTTGGTGATTTGTGTCTCAGAAAGCTTTAGCCCGTATCGCCCTGCAAGGTAGTTACTATCCCTTAATTCCGCCATCGCCTGAGATTTCTGAATCGTCACTAATGAAAGATCATTGCGGTCATCCATAGTTATGCGCCCCTTTCTTTATATCATGTGTCTGATATTCTGCTGACTCTATCATATGCACCGCCCCAGTTGATTACAAGTCTTGAAATTTAGCGCAAATTGTGGTATGATAACGTCAGAAAAAATAATGACGCACCCCTCTTATAATGTGGGTGTGTCATTATTTTTTTAGATATTGTAAACCTAATAATATTTTAAGTTGACATATTCTTTCGTTTATCGTATACTGCAAATCAGAAATAACTGTAAAGGATGATTCCTATGACCGAGAACAAAATTACTACGCGCGAGCTGACCTTTATGGGGCTGATGACCGCCGTCATGTGCGCGCTTGGTCCTCTATCCATTCCACTGCCTGGACTGGTTCCCATCTCGCTGGGCACGCTGGTCATTTATTTTTACCCCTACCTACTTGGCACCCGCAGAGCTGCGCTGTGCTGCCTGATCTACATTCTACTCGGTGCCGTTGGTCTGCCGGTTTTTACGGGCTATGCGGGCGGACTGCCGAAGCTTCTGGGGCCGACCGGCGGCTATATGCTGGGTTTTTTTCTAATTATTTTATTCGAAGGACTTGCGATCAAACACTTTCCCAATAACCGCTTAATTCATGCGGTGGGCATCGCGCTTGGCACCGCCTGTTGCTATCTCTTGGGTACACTATGGCTTAGCCACCTACTGGGTCTCACTTTTGCTAAGGGGCTTGCTGCAGGTGTCATACCCTTTATTCCAGGGGATATCGGTAAAGCGGCCACCGCGCTGCTCATCGCGCCGGTGCTTCGCACCCGCCTGCAAACGGCAGGGTTGACGCTGCGTTAACAGGCCGGACACTGACCTCTCCAGAGCGCAGAGTCACCCTTTCTCCATTATGCATTCTAACAATCAGTGCGCCGTCATCGTCGATTTCTTCGGCGATGGCGGCATATTTTTCGCCTGCACGCGAATAGACAATTTCCTGACCGAGCAACATAGATCGACTGCGATATTCGGTTAAAAATGCACGATTAGACAATCCTTGCCACAGCGCGAACAGCTCGTTTATAATCTCTGCAACAAGGCGATTACGAGAAATGGTTGGCTGCTCAGTCCCAAAAAGCGTGCCCGCTACAGCCGCCACCTCCTCGGGTAACGCAATTTTAGACTGTTTAAAGTTGATACCCATTCCGACGACAACACTTTCAATGGCACCACTTTCAAGGTCAGTGACCGCCTCGGTGAGAATACCACACAGTTTTCTATTGTCTAAATAAAGATCGTTAACCCACTTGATTTGAGGGCGCAGTGACGTCAAGGATTCTATAGCACGGCAAACCGCCACCGCTGCTGCCGTGGTTATCAGTGTTGCATCTGAAAGCTGCTGCGGTGTGGGCTTTAGCAGAATGCTTACATAAATACCGCAGCCCGGCGGTGAAAAAAAACTACGTCCAAAACGTCCACGTCCCATAGTTTGTTGATCCGCAACAATGGTTGTAAAGTGCCCGCTGCCCAACATAGCACGACGCTTTGCCTCTAGGTTTGTCGAATCAATCGTTTCAAAAACAGAAATATCTTTATCGGCTAACTTTTTCAGAACATGGGGCCGAATACCTTCGGCAGATAGCAGGTCGGACTGCTCGCCCAACCGATAACCGCGATTTGTAGTTGCCGATATTGGATACCCTTGCGCCTTAAGGCTGTTGATTGCCTTCCACACTGCCGCGCGGGAAACGCCTAACTCCTGAGCCATTTGTTCACCCGAAATATCCTGTGCGCGGTGTGTTTCCAGCATGGCCAACACCGCTGTTTTTACCGACATATTAAAGCCTCCCCTTGTTTTAATACTGTTGATTATACCCATTTCCGCTTAGCACGTCAACCAATACAAGTCAAGTGGTTGACATAGGGCAGATCAGAACCATGCACTTGCTGATTCGGCAATTTTATGCCATAATAGCGCTATAAAAATCCGTTAGAGAGAGCAGGTAAAGCCATGGAATTCAGAAAAGCGGCGCTTATAGAAGCCCCCCAAGTGTTTAGTATTTACCGTGCAGCGATCGGCCGTATGCAGGCATCCGGCATTGACCAGTGGGATGATGCCTATCCCACGCAGGCGGTAATCGAGCAGGATATCGCCAACGGTGAAATGATCATTAGCCTGATAGACGATATCGTTGCCTGTGCCTTTGTGCTCAACAGAGAACAGTGGGAAGGATATGAGAACGGCAATTGGCAATATTCTGACCTTCCCTTCTCGGTGCTGCATCGGTTGTGTGTCAACCCCATTTATCAGGGCAAGGGAATCGCCAAACAAGCCATACAGTACATTGAAACATTCCTTAAAAGTGAGGGAGTTGGTGCTCTCCGACTCGATTCATTTCCACAAAATTTAAACGCAATAAAGCTTTATGAAAATCAGAACTACATAAAAGTGGGCGAAGCTGCGTTTAGAAAAGGAATTTTTTATTTATACGAAAAGAAACTGTGATCGGCGGGCGGCAACTTTGCCGCATAAAAACGGCGCGAAGCAATGCTTCGCGCCGTTTTTATATAATCATAACAAATCACGAATAGGGGTTGCGCGTGCCGATATAGTTGGCAGGATTCATATATTTACCGTTAACTCGCACCTCAAAGTGGCAGTGCGGACCGCTCGCACGTCCTGTACGACCGACAGCGGCAATCAACTGGCCCTGCTCAACCCAGTCACCAGCCTTAACGTATAGCTTGGAGTTGTGTCCATAAAGCGTCTCGATGCCACCGCCATGGCTAATAATAATGTGATAACCGTAACCGGTAGAATTATAGACCGCCTTGGTCACCGTTCCTGACGCAGCAGCATAGACTGCCGTTCCGGTGTTCGCTGCAATATCCATACCAGTATGGCCCCAATAGCCATAGAAGCCACAGCTAACATAACCGCCGGCAACAGGCCAAATGATGTTAGAACTGGTACTGAGTCCCGAAGCGGGCAACTGGGCAAGCGGTTTCTTACCGCCTACCACGACTTTTTCATTTATCGGATCTTTGACCACGCGGGTATCGAGCACGGTACGATCCACCTCAAGACCATCGATATAAGTGACCTCACTGGTGACAAGTGAAGTGCCCTTTTGTCCCTTTTGGGTCACTTTGACATAGCCCTGATACTTGCTGGTATCCTGAATCTGTTCAATCTTAAAGTTAACTTCTTCCTCAACTGTTTCTTTACGGACAACTTTAACCTCAAGCACTGGGACTGATTTTTTCACCAGAACTTCCTGCCCGACCAACAGCGACTTTTCAATATCTGGGTTGAGCAGTTTAAGCTGAGAATAAGGAATGCCATTTTTCTCTGCAATGATGATAGGCGCATCGCCCTGAACGGTGGTGTAAATGCGTTGAGCTTCTTCCTCGCGGTTGACCTCGTTTTTCATTTTACTAATATCCACAACCGAAGTTACCGGATAAAGCCCGTCGCGTGCCTCGACTTCCTTGACAAACTCCACCACTTCATTGGCATCTTCGTCGTCCGAGCGATATTTATTCTTGATGGATTCAAGCAGCGACAACATCTGACGCCGCTCAGTAACCGCCCCTAAAAAGCGGTTATCAACATATAAGCCTGTCGCTGGAGCCAGATCGTTGCCGGACGCCTTAATCAGCTCATCGGTCAATCGATCTTCAGAAAGCAAAGACCCCTCACGTACAGCTGCAATGGTAAATTCGGGTACGCTATCCTCAGGTTTGATGTAATCCTCAAACACGATACGGCCCAGCATCTGCTTTTCGGCGTTTTCAAACACCGCTTCGTCTGCAATATAGCCAATTTCCTCGCCGTTGTAAAAAACGCGCAAAGCAAATGTCATGTTGAGTGCGCCGTTAATCACAATAACGAATACGGCAGCCGCCAAAACTGGCGCAACATAGTTAATTGAACTGAACAGCCGCGTAACAGCGCGTGCGATAAAGGCCGCCACTACCATGGCCCAATAGCCGGCTAACGCGCCCAAGCCCCGTTTTCGTGCTGAGGCGCTGCCGCGTTTTAACGTTCGCAACAGATCGACAGCCATATCAAATGACAGGTTGTTTCTGGCTGAAAAAATGCGCACGCTACAATAAAGCCTGTGACCTATGGCACGCAGCAAAAGTCCAAGCATGTCTCTGACGTTTCGCAAGCCACGCTTGAAGAAACGATATTTTCGAATATGCAGCAGTCCGATATAGCATAAAACGTGCAAAACTTTTTGCAGCTTCTCTTGTGCAAACGCCTGCAGCTTATTTGAAGATGATGCTTGCGCAGGCTTTGCTTCAGCAGAATAATCTTCCTCAGCAATTCTGCGATTTTTGTCGCTCAAAGCACCCTCTCCTTTCCAAATTGTATAAAGTTTAGAAAACGACAAACTCTAATATACTTGTTTCTGCCGTAAAAATCAAGAGAGTGAGAATGGTAACCATTCCCATGGAAAACACTTAACCTTTGTCCCGTTCTCTTTAACGTGAGTTATTATAGCAACTTTCTGACAAAATCTCAATACAAAACCCGCATGTGAAAACAAAATTTACATATTATCATATTTTAGTCACATAGCTTCGTCATTTTTTCTAATCTTACGGGTTTTCCTTTGAAAATTAAGTGCCATTTTTCCCCTTATTGCTGAATAAAGATTTGCTTAAAGACATAATTTAATGTCATTTTATTCATAAATATACTAGATGTTTTGAAACTAAAGCCATATTAAAGCTCAACCCCCTAATAATAATATATTAAGACGCCGGAAAATCTGTTTCTTTCTTAGAAAAAGTTGGTTTCGTTTCGACTTTTGTTTTGCTTTCCTAGAAAACAGGCAGGTCACCGGCGCTCTTAAAGCTGCAACCGGTGCTCTTGTTAAAAAACCAACTCCACTCGTAAAACAATGCACATCATTTTAAAGTCAATTTTCTTTATCTGTTTCCAAGTTGATAGAGCGCATCAGCAATCTCCTTAAAAACCGGGCAGGCTATATCCGAGCCGGAATCCCCTGCCTCAGCCAATACCACAATGGTGTATTGCGGTTGCTCAGCTGGATAAAAACCCGAAAACCATGCATGAACAATTTCGGTCCCTTCTCTAAACTGGCCTGTTTGTGCTGAGGCGGTTTTTCCGCCTGCACCGCCATGCTCGGGTTGCGCATTTTTGCCGCTGCCTTCTTCTACAACGTTTATCATCATATCTTTCACCTGGCGTGCGGCTTGCTCCCGAAAAACGCTCCGGGGCGAATAGGTTGCTGTAGCTGTGGAAATACCCTTGCCGTCTGATGTGGTACCTGCCACCAGCCTTGGCGTAACCGCGCCGCCACCATTTGCAATGGCCGACACCAATGTGGCAATCTGTATGGGCGTAGCAGTTAGCACACCTTGACCGAATCCGAAATTGGCGACCGCTGCCGGTGCACTAAGCTCCTGCAAAGTTGGTAGGCTGCCCGCAGCAGTAAAATAGCCCGGGGCTGCCTCAAACCTGCTTCCAAAACCTAATTGCTGTGCTTTATAAGCCAGCGCCGGGCCACCGACCTCCAGCGCAAGGGAGATGAAATAAGGATTGCAGGAATGGTTTAGTGCGCCCTGCATATCTAGTGTGCCGTGACCATTGAGGTTATGGCAGTGAAAAACCTGGTCCATCACCTCAATCTGTCCGTTGCAACTGTAAGTTCTCCCCGCAGAAATACCAGATTCCAGTGCGGTAGCGGCTGTTAGCAGCTTAAAGGTGGAACCCACGCTGTAAGCAGCAAAGGCACGGTTAAAGAACGGCGTTCGCTTGTCAGCCAAGGCGTCAGCAGGGTTGTTCGGGTTATATGCAGGCGCGCTGGCCGAGGCAAGAATATCGCCGGTATAGGGGTCCATAATGACAACAGCGCCGCACTCAATACCTTTAAGGACATTCTCAGCTATCTCCTGAATATCGCGGTCGAGTGTTAAAACCAGTCCCGCGCCGCTTAGATAACCGCTGTCCATAATCTCGGGCGGAGATGTTTCAATTCCCCTTTGTAAGGCGTCGGTGGCGTAGCGCATCTGCACCACCCCGCCAGCCGACGTCAGCAACGAATCATAAGCACGCTCTAACCCCGAGGCACCTTGACCTGTCGCAGGGTCGATCTGCCCAATAATGTGCACAGCAGGCTGCTCGTCAAGATAGCGCTGGGGCACCGGAAAGACTTCAAGCCCCTTAGCGTAAAGTGAGGTGGAATCCACCTCCCACAAAAAAGGGCGCATTTTAGTTAAACATTGTTGCAGCTCTACACGCTTTGCAATCGGGGTAGCACGCATCAGCACACTTGCCGCCTGCTCATTCGGCAGCACTGCCGCAATGTTTTTGGTATTAATACCGGTGAGTGGGCGCAGCTTACGGTCGTAAATCATACCGCGTGTCTCAGCGACTTTGAGCACCGTTGCCGACTGTTGATGGGCTGCCTCAATAAGCGGCTCAGTAACCGCCAAAAGAGAAATTCGGGCAATAAGAAGGCCAAACAGAAATATAATCAGTGAAAATATCGCCAGAAATCGCTTATACATAAGGATTATGCCTCCAAAACGGTTTGACCCTATTGTGGGCATCTCACGCCTATTTAATACTTAGAGTATCTAAGCCGCGGTGTACCGGATTCCTTAGATTATCAATAAACCTTTTCAAACACAATATTCTTTAGAATAATCTTGTAGCTCTGCCCAGAGATTTTTAATTAAAGCACATATAAAAAGATGATGCACAAAGCTTCTCGCTTCTGCATCATCTTTTTAGTATTACGCCGTTATAAGCGTGAGTTTTTCATCTTTGGCTGCAACACTGATCAACGTCGGCACGTCAGCACCAGCATCGACAATCAACCGCGTCAACGGATCTTCGACCTCACGGCGAATTACCCGGCGGATATCTCTTGCACCCGCCTTCTGCCCGAACGCGCGTTGTGCAATCAACTCAAGCGCTGATTCATCATAGCCGAATGTGATACCGCGTCGTTTAAGCGGTGCTTTAATTTCGTCGAGCATCAAAGCGGCGATGCGTCTGAAATCCTCAACACGCAAGTTTTTAAACACCACAATTTCATCGATTCGTGCGAGGAATTCGGGCCGCAAGAAATCCGAAAGAGCCTTCATCGCCCGGTCGCGCGAGACCTCGTTGGGCATTTTATCAAAGCCGACCGCGCCGCCCTTGATATTGGAACCCGCGTTGGAAGTCATGACAATAACCGTATTTTCAAATGACACCCGCCTGCCCTGTGCATCTGTAATACGTCCTTCATCAAGAATCTGCAGCAGGATATTAAGCACATCGGGATGCGCTTTTTCAATCTCATCGAACAACACAACCGAATAAGGCTTTCTGCGTACTTTTTCTGTCAGCTGTCCCGCCTCGTCATAGCCAACGTAGCCAGGCGGCGAACCAACAATACGAGAAACCGAGTGCTTCTCCATATATTCACTCATGTCGATGCGAATAAGTGGCTCGGTAGTATCAAACAGCGCCTGTGCAAGTCGTTTGACTAGCTCGGTTTTTCCCACACCAGTTGGGCCTACAAAGATAAACGAAGCCGGACGGCGCCGGTCAGAAAGTTGAATACGTGTTCGGCGTACTGCCGCAGCTACCAGCTCAACCGCCTCGTCCTGCCCAATAACATATTTTTTAAGTGCGTCAGCCAGCTGCGAAACTTTAGCCAGCTCGCTTTCCTTGATCTTAGCCGCGGGAATACCGGTCCACAGCTCAATGACACGAGCGAGATCATCCACCGTCACGGCGCGGTTTAGTGCAACCGGTTCCAAGGCCTTGATAGCAGCCTCCAAACGAAGAATTTCGCTGCGTACTTGTGCAAGATTTGCAAAATCAATTTCCTGTGCCTGAGTTAGCTGTGTTTCCTTCTGGCGCAGTGCTTCATAATCGCGGTTTTTCTGCTCATATTCTGCCAGTTCCAAATTATCAAGCGTGCAGCAGGAACAGGCTTCATCCAGCAAGTCAATCGCCTTATCGGGCAAGAATCGGTCGGTAATATAGCGTTCGCTCATCTCAACTGCCTGCTGAATGACCTCGTTGGCCACCTTGACGCGGTGAAACGCTTCATAATAGCCCTTGATTCCGGTCAGCACCTCCACCGTTTCTTCAATGGAAGGCTCATTGACTGTTACCGGTTGAAAACGACGCTCTAGGGCGGCATCCTTTTCAATATGCTTGCGATATTCGTTAAAAGTGGTTGCGCCAATCACCTGAATTTCCCCACGGGAGAGTGCGGGCTTTAAAATGTTGGCAGCATTCATTGAGCCTTCGGCGTCGCCTGCGCCGATGAGGTTGTGCACCTCGTCAATAAACAATATTACATTGCCCTCGGCCTTGATATCCTCAACCAACCCCTTGACACGGCTTTCAAACTGACCGCGAAACTGCGTTCCGGCGACAAGTGCAGTGAGATCCAGCAGATAAAGCTGCTTATCCATCAGGCGGGGCGGTACACTGCCCTCGGCTAAACGCTGCGCTATTCCCTCGGCTATGGCGGTTTTACCCACACCTGGCTCACCGATAAGACAGGGGTTATTTTTCTGGCGGCGGTTTAATATTTGCATGACGCGGTAAATCTCTTTGTCGCGCCCCACAATGTGGTCCAGCTTGCCATCTCTGGCCTTTTGGGTTAGATCATCACAATATTGATCCAAAAATTTTCTGGTCTTTGTCTTCTCACGCTTGGGGCGCTCCCGCTCGCGGGTGCTTTTCGTTGGAGGAGTCGATTCGGCCAACTCAGTTGGCTCGTTCTCCTCAGTCGCGGCTTCTCCGCCAGTTAATGACGTCATAAAATTTTGCAAGAAGCTGGGCATCGGCATCGCGCCGCCCGGTTCGAAATCGCCCTCGGACCCAAAGAGCTCACTCATATGGTCGGAAATATTTTCTATGTCATCCTCGGACATGCCCAGCTTATCGATCATTTCCTGTACCTGTGGAATATGAAGCTCTCGGGCACACTGAATGCAATAGCCCTCGTTAACAGGCTGCCCATTTTCAATTTTGCTGACAAATATCATAGCCATTCGCTGCTTGCAGCGGCTGCACAGCATATTCATTGGATATCACCCCGGTTTTGTGGAATTTTATATGTGTCAAAAGAATTGTTTTTTATTTTAGCAGTGAGTTGTGAACTGGGGATGAAGCGGACTTTTACGTTTTTTTTATTTTAGATTAGTTTTATCGTTGAGTTCACCCAAGGTCCGGCCGTGTAAAAACGTTTAAAAATCATGGTATGCTCAATCATTTCCGCCGAAATTGGACCAAATTTGCCACCTGAGGCCGAAATTAAAAACCATAGAACAGCCGAGATGACGAACACATACAGCATACCCTGTATTGCGCCTAATACCCCTCCGAGCAGTTCATTAAACATGCCAATGAGCGGTAAATGATTGACAGTTTTTAAAAGACCTGCAACGGTGTTAACAAGCATCATTAAAAGGCTAAACATGATGAAAAACACCACAACACGCAGTAGGCCGATTGCAAGTGGCGCAATAATGGTATTGGTTATGGCAGCGGTTACCGTCGCGGCATCGCTATTAGCGACCTGCTGATACCATTGTCCGACATAGATTCCCAGCTCTGACTGAAGTGCTGACGAAAGAATCGCAGGCATTTCGCCAGCTAAATCCTCGATACTTTTAGCAAAATTTGCAGCATCGGCTGCGGTAAACGAACCAAGATGCTGCGCCACCATAGCGGAAATCTTTTCGTAAAAAAATTTTTGATAAATAATTTCAGCCACTGGCTGGCTGTAAGTAAGGGATACAAACATAGCCCCCAGTGATCCCAGCAACACAACTATGGTATTTAAAAAGCCTTTTCTGTAAGAGGAAATCGCAAAAACGGCAATAATCCCCACAGTCAGCGCATCCAAAATCCACGACATCCGCACTTCTTCCTTTCTGTCCGGTCAGTTTCGCCTTCACTTTAATCTTAGCACTCCAACACAGCTGCTAGACTTTAAATAAATCGCCGGAGCAGGCAGCACCTAAAAATTTCTGCATCATGAATACTATATTCAATCTTGTTTAGTCTTACGTCACCACTTTCATAGCAAATCAGCAGGATATAAGATTCAATCATTTCGCTATAACGCAGACTTCTTAATCCTATCTTATGGTGGCGTTGCTAATCTGCTGCATGGTTGCAAAATAAAGTCTCTTTCCTATCACCTGCGCGCAAATCCCATCCGGTGTCTCAGTTATTTCCTCCTTTTGCAGCTGCGCATTAAAACGTACTGCGCGTTCACCTAAAAAAGCGATCAGCCCATCATTATAAAAATGTAGGCTCTTAATGTTACGGTCTAAACTACCTTCCGCCGTTGGTACCGCGTTTTCATTTAACAGAACCAGTCTTACAGAATGCGCTGCTTCAAAATCACCGATAGCTAGCGCAACGGCACCATTTGGCGCAATGGCAAAGCTTGCAATATGTTCATCCGACAGCGAATAGCTGTTTTCTTTTCCGCTGACATTTGACAGGCGATGCACCGCTCGGTCGGAAACAGCCGTAGCTTCCGCTGCTTCCGTCAGCGAAAGCGCCAGAAGAAGCTCATTAGAAAGTACATGGGTGCTGCGTTCTTGACCGGTTGAAATTTCAAAAGCGGTCACCACCGATTCAAGTGTACCACCATTTAAACCAACGCCCCCCACCGCAATATAACGCGCATTTTTGTCCAGCGCCAGATTATAGATGATTCGCTCAGCCGAGACCCATAAAAACTGTTGTGTGTAGTTAGAATCATAGACAATGACCTGCGATTGGTCCCCCAGCGCCGCAGTGGAGACGGCACAGGCACCTGTGGGTGCTATGGCAGCGGTGTAGATTGGGTAATCGAACTTATGTGAAAATATCACCGTCTCGCCCGATCTTATTTCTAAATCATAGCCACCACGCGCATAGGTTAAAAGATAACGCCCGGCAGAAACCGCTAGTGTGTTTTTGCCCACCATGCGCTCATCTATCACCTGCTTGCCCGCCTGATTGTAAACCGAAATTGCATTTTCAGTCACAAGTACGGCCCGGTGACCGACCGATGTAAGCTGCAACGGCTCAGATGTAATGTTAATAGGATAGCCAGTCTGGTCAAAAAGCATAGCAATAGTATCCGATAGCAACACACCAAAGCCCTGCGAGGCGATATCGAAGCGCAGTGCATAGGTTACCACGGCAACCGCGGTGACCAGCGCGACCACAAACAAACGCCGCAGGGTTTTTCTAAGGGCATATTTCTTGCGTTCTTTTTCAAAATCGGTGGTTTTGCCCACGCTTGCAACTCCCTTCACTAAAACTCAAATGTGCACGGCAGCCTCATTAAGTCGACGCAAATATATCGTCGTAAAAAACCTCCATCAGCATCAGCCCACGTGCGGGTGCCGTCATGCCGGCGCGGCTGCGTTCTCTTGAGGCAATAATATCAGGGATGCTATCAGTCGCGAGATTGCCCTTGGAAATATCCAACAATGTGCCGGTCATAATACGCACCATGTTGTAGAGAAATCCGTCGCCCGCGACCAAAAACTCAATCAGATCGCCCCGACGTTCCACAGAACAGTCAAAAATTGTGCGCACAGTGTCTTCAACCGATGAGCCGCTATTATGAAACGCAGCAAAATCAAAAGTGCCGACAAATTGCTGCGCCTGCGCGTGTAAAAATTCAACATCCAAATGGTGTGGAAGGTGCAGCGCAAGCCCTTCATAAAAGGGGTCGCGCACGGATCTGTTCAAAATCCGGTAGCAATAGCGTTTGCCCTTGCAGGAATAGCGCGCGTGAAAATCGTGTGGAACCTCACGGCAGGCTGTCGCTGCAATGGTAGGAGGCAACTTGACATTTAAAGCCGGTACCAAACGCTCGCACGGAATACGGCTGTCAGTTAAAAACGAAACACAGTACATCGCGGCACTAACCCCTGAATCGGTCCGGGAACAGCCCTTGACGTCAGGGCGATGCTTTAACACCGCTTCCAGCGCATCCTGAAACGCCTGCATCACAGTTGGGGCATTTTTCTGAACCTGCCAGCCGCAAAATGTGCGGCCGTCAAAGCGCAGCGTCACCAATAAATTTCGCAAGGATAACACCTCATGGCTTAACTTTTTAAAATCGGCCTCAATACATAGACGGGAATATAAAGTTCATGGCAACAACCAGCGCCACCATTAGCAGCGAGAAAGTCAAGGCCAAAAAATCCCGCGGCGCATACTGTAGCTGCTTCATGCGGGTGCGGCCTTCGTCGCCGTGATAACAGCGGCATTCCATCGCTAACGCCAGCTCGTCCGCGCGACGAAACGACGACACAAACAGCGGAATCAAAATGGGAATCAGCGCCTTAGCCCGGTCGATTAGTCCGCCCGATTCCATATCAGCCCCGCGCGCCTTTTGCGCCGACATTATCTTGTCGGTTTCTTCAATTAACGTCGGGATAAACCGCAGCGCAATGGTCATCATCATAGCCAGCTCATGCACCGGCACACGCAGGCGCTTAAGCGGTGATAAAAGTCTTTCAATTGCGTCGGTGAGCGCAATCGGCGAGGTGGTGTAGGTTAAAAGCGAAGTGCCAGCAATCAAGCAAATGATGCGAACCACCATCAAAACTGCCAACAGCACGCCCTCACGCGTTATTTTAATAATCCAAAGTTCAAAAACCGGCGTACCTTCAACAAAAATCATGTTGAGCACAGCGGTAAAGATAATAATCGGCACTACAGGCTTAAGGCTGTTTTTAACCATTACCAGTGGAATGCCCGAAATCAGGTAGCCTGCCAGCCCCATGGCGGCACAAAGCAGCAGCCCCGCCATATTACTGGCGATAAACAATGCGGTAATATAGCCCATGGTCATGATGATTTTCATACGGGGGTCCAGACGGTGCAGAACCGAGTTCCCGGGAAAGTACTGGCCGATGGTAATGTCTTTAAGCATGTGCGCCACCCGCCTTTCCCAGAACGCGCAAAAGCTCGCGCCGTGCGGCCTCGACGGTGTAAACCTGTGTGCTCACGTCGAAGCCTCTGTTTTTTAATTCCATGAAAATCTTGGTCACCTGCGGTGCCGCAAGACCCATCTTCACCAATTCATCAGTACGCGAAAACACCTCTTCGACCGTGCCGTAGGCAAACAATTTAGACTCGTTAACCACCAGAACCTTCTTTGCATGGCGCGCCACGTCCTCCATGCTATGTGAAACGAGTAGCACTGTGCTGCCGGTTTTTTTGTGATATTCCTTAATCTGCGCAAAAATCTGTTCGCGCCCCTTTGGGTCAAGCCCCGCAGTAGGCTCGTCTAAAATCAGCACCTTTGGGCGCATAGCCAGCACACCTGCAATAGCAACGCGGCGCTTCTGTCCGCCCGAAAGTTCAAAAGGCGATTTTTGCATCACATCGGGGTCAAGGCCGACAAAACCGGCTGCCTCATAAACACAATCCTTAATTTCTGCCGGCGACAGCCCCATGTTTGTCGGGCCAAAGGCGATATCCTTCTCAACAGTCTCTTCAAAGAGCTGATATTCGGGGTACTGGAAAACCAACCCCACAAGAAAACGAAATTCCCGAATTTTTTTCGGTTCCGCCCAAATATCCCGCCCAAATATTGAAATGGTACCGGAAGTCGGACGAAGCAGCCCGTTCAAATGCTGAATAAAGGTTGATTTTCCCGAGCCGGTATGCCCGATGACCCCGACAAAATCGCCCTGCTCTATTTCCAGAGAAAAATCATCCACTGCTGTTTTTTCAAACGGCGTGCCGGGGGAATAGACGTAGCTGACGTGATCGGCTTTTACCGCAATCATGCTTTTGCCCCCTTTGCAGCTAAAAGTAGCTTTGAGAGTGCTTCAACACATTCTTCGTCGGTGATGATATCCTTGGGCAGATCAATTCCGCTGCGGCGCAACTCGTAGACAATCTCGGTGGCCTGCGGAACATCAAGCCCGACTTGCTTGAGGAGCGAAACATGTGAAAACACAACCTTTGGTGTATCATCCAGCAGTACCTTGCCGTCGTCCATGACCACCACCCGTTGGCAAGCAGCGGCTTCGTCCATATAATGCGTGATCAAGATGATCGTCACGCCAAAATCGCGGTTTAACCGCGTAATCGTCTCCATAACTTCCTCGCGTCCGCGCGGATCAAGCATCGCTGTTGGCTCGTCTAGAATAATCAGCTTGGGCATCATCGCAATGACACCCGCAATGGCGATGCGCTGCTTTTGCCCGCCCGAAAGCTGGTGCGGCGCATGCAGTCGGTAATCAAACATCCCCACCTCTTTGAGTGCCTCGTCCACTCTCTGACGAATCTCGTCAGGCGGGACGCCCAGATTCTCAAGCCCAAATGCCACATCCTCTTCGACGATGGTTGCGACAATCTGGTTATCAGGGTTTTGAAATACCATGCCCGCCGTGCGACGCAAATCTAAAAGCCGATTCTCATCGGCGGTATTGATGCCATCAACGTAACAAACGCCACCCTGCGGCAGCAAAATGGCATTTAAATGCTTGGCAAAGGTCGATTTGCCCGAACCGTTATGCCCGAGCACCGCCACCATTTCTCCGTGCCGCACAGTCAGGCTCACCCTGTCTACTGCGGCTTCACGCTCACCGGGGTAGGCATAAACCAAATCCTGAGCGCTGATAATGTTCTCCATAGTACTCCTTCTTTGCGTCTTGGTGCTCCCCGTTGTTTAACAGCGGTGGAACCCGAAATTCAATAAGGTATTTTATGCTTGTCCAGCCCATATAGCGGTAGATCCCTGCGGCAGCACCAATCCGTTGGATGAAACCGGCAAACCGATTTCGGAGGAAGTGCATGTCCCGCCGTTTTTGCCCGCGGTCACCGCGAGCAAATATTGCATCACCGAGGGTGAAAGCCCAGTGGTGTAGGAATTCAGCAGCAAAAACAGTGCATTGGGAGACAGGAGCTGCGCGACAAGAGTGCAAAGCTCAAAGATGTTATCTTCCAGCTTCCAAACCTCGCCACCCGGCCCACGCCCGTAGGAAGGCGGATCCATAACGATACCGTCGTAGGTGTTACCGCGACGGATTTCCCGCTCGATAAACTTTTTGCAGTCATCGACAATCCAACGGATTGGTGCGCTTTCAAGACCTGAAATCTTTGCGTTGTCACGTGCCCACTGTACCATGCCCTTAGCCGCATCAACATGCACAACCGAGGCGCCTGCCGCGGCGCAAGCCAACGTTGCACCGCCGGTGTAGGCAAAAAGATTGAGCACCTTAACCGGACGATTTGCTTTTTTAATTGCATCTGCCATATAGTCCCAGTTGACGGCCTGCTCTGGGAAAAGCCCCGTGTGCTTAAACCCTGTCGGGCGTATCATAAAGCGCAAGTTTTTATAACCGATGACCCACTCGGACTTTTTAAGCGTCCGCTGTTCCCAATTGCCACCACCCTCGGCAGAGCGATGGTAACGGGCGTCCGCTTTATCCCAACGCGCACCCTTTGGTGTGTCCCAGATCACCTGAGGGTCAGGGCGGGCGAGCAATACATCGCCCCAGCGCTCAAGTTTCTCGCCTGCGCTTGCATCTATCAGTTCAAAGTCCTTCCAGTCGGCTGAAAATCTCATCCGGTTCTCCTTATTTATTGGAATTCAAATCCCTTTTAAACGGGACATTTTCATATTAAGTGTGTGCTGATGGCAGTTGCAATATCATCGGCAGCCTTTGTGATTTCATCCGCCGATTCGCCCTCAACCATCACCCTTATGTACGGCTCAGTTCCGGAAGCGCGCACGACCACGCGGCCACGTCCTTGCAGCGTGGTCTGCCAGCGATCAATCTCACCACAGACCGCTGGATGGGTTGTCAGCGCAGATTTCATACTAGGGGTCGCGTTCACATTGTGCATAATCTGGGGGAATCGCTTCATTTCACCGCCCAGCTCCGACAATGGCTTGCCGGCAGCAGCCAACGCATTGAGCAGCATTACGGCTGAAAGCTGGCCGTCGCCCGTGGTGGCGTGCTCTAAGAATATCATATGGCCTGACTGTTCGCCGCCCAGTGAGAGGTTTTTTTCGCGCATAACCTCCAGCACATAGCGATCGCCTACCTTTGTAATCTCGGTTTTGGTGCCGCGGGTTTTCATCAGCTCAAAAAATCCAAAATTAGTCATCGATGTGACTACAACAGTATCATGATTCAGCTTACCTTGCGCCGAAAGGTAGGCCCCAAGTATTGACAACAGAACATCGCCATCGAGCATATTGCCCTTTTCGTCCACTGCCAGCAAGCGGTCGGCATCGCCATCAAAAGCAAGCCCCGCTGTATAGCCGCCCTCTACCACAAGCGGCGCAAGGCGTTCGATATGGGTGGAGCCACAGCCGTCGTTTATATTTACGCCGTCCGGCACATCAGCTAGGAAATCGGCCCGAATGCTCATCGCATCAAACAATCTTCTAGCTGTGGCAGCGGCACTGCCATTGGCACAGTCTATGAGCAACTTGCCCGAAAATCCACCGCTGTAAATATCGGCGATATAATTAATGTAACTGCCTACAGCGTCCTCGACGCTTTTTACGCGCCCCAGAAGGCTGTGTGTTTTAAACTCATAGGGCTTTGTGCCATCCAAGATAATGGCCTCAATCTCAGCTTCCTCGGCGTCGGTCAGCTTATAGCCGCTTGCGCCGAACAGCTTAATTCCGTTAAATTCATACGGGTTATGGCTGGCTGAAAGCATGACGCCCGCGTCCGCCTTATAGTGCTGCACCAAATATGCCACCGCGGGCGTCGGCACAACGCCCAGCAACAATACATCTGCCCCAACCGAGCACAGTCCCGCCATCACTGCGGCCTGAAGCATATCGCCTGAAGCACGCGTATCACGGCCGATAACCACCAGAGGCTTTTTATGTGTTTCTGCCGCTAATACCATCGCCGCCGCTCGCCCAATATTCATAGCCAATTCAGTTGTCAGTTCAATTCCAGCCACACCGCGTGCGCCATCGGTTCCAAATATTCTTCCCAAAGTAATTCCTCCCCCTGCTGGCAGTTAATTTTGCCCGCAAGTTATTGATATGTTGTCACACTTCAAAGTAAGCTAGTCTGATCCGAATCATTTTGCGGAGAAATTAGGCCGAGATGTTGAGCAGCCAGCGCCGTTGTGCAGCGCCCGCGCGGTGTGCGCGCCAAAAAGCCCAGCTGCATCAAATAAGGCTCGTAAACATCCTCGATGGTAATCGCTTCTTCGCCGGTTGCGGCGGCAAGCGTTTCAAGCCCAACAGGGCCACCATTGTAGTTCCTGATAATGACGGTCAGCATGCGGCGGTCGATCGCATCCAGCCCAAGCCTATCAATTTCCAGTCGGGATAGCGCAATATCAGCAATGTCACTGGTGATAATTCCATCACCCATCACCTGCGCAAAATCGCGCACGCGTTTTAATAACCTATTTGCGATACGCGGCGTGCCTCGCGCGCGGCGAGCCAACTCGACGGCGCCCTGCGCTTCACACGGAATATCAAGAATTTTGGCGCTGCGCACAATGATCTCAGCCAGCTCTTCGGAGTTATAAAGCTCAAGGCGCATCTGAACGCCAAAGCGGTCTCGCAGCGGCGCGGAAAGCTGCCCTGCTCGGGTCGTCGCGCCGATGAGCGTAAAATGTGGCAGATCCAGCCGGATGGAACGCGCTGAAGGCCCTTTGCCAATCATAATGTCCAGCTCGTAGTCCTCCATGGCGGGGTACAGGACTTCCTCCACTGTGCGGTTGAGACGGTGGATTTCGTCGATGAACAGAATGTCGCCCTCGCCAAGATTCGTCAAAAGCGCCACCAGATCCCCCTGACGTTCAAGCGCCGGGCCGGAGGTGACGCGAATCTGTACCCCCATCTCATTGGCAATAATCTGTGCCAGCGTGGTTTTACCTAACCCCGGTGGGCCATAGAACAGCGCGTGGTCCAGCGGTTCCGCTCTGCGGCGCGCCGCCTCTAAAAATATTTTAAGGTTTTCCTTGACCTTGGTTTGACCGATATATTCATCCAAGCTGCGCGGACGCAAGGACAGCTCGGTTTCAGAATCGAGCCGCGTATACTCCGGCGCAACGATGCGATTTTCAAAATCGGTTTCATCATTTCGCAGCAAGAAAAGACCTCCTTTTTCTGTTGATGTCAGTGCCTTTATGCACTAAAATCGCGCGAGCTTCTTTAAGCCGCGTTTGACCAGTGCTTCCACTGTCATGTCGTCGGTACAGTCGGCCAGTGCTCCGGCCGCTTCCGACTGGCTGTAACCCAGCGCCGCCAAAGCGGCTATTGCTTCACTAAGGTTCCCACCTTTTGCTGTGGAAGCAGAAACCGCCTCAAGTACTTTGGTGTCTGCCGAACCGAACCCGCCAAGCTTGTCCTTTAGTTCCAGAACAATGCGCTGTGCCAGCTTGTTACCCACGCCCGCCGAACGCGTCAGCGCCTTGGCATCGCCGGAAGCAACCGCCAACGCCAACTGGCTGGAACTGAAGTCTGAGAGCAGCGTCAGAGCCAGTCTGGCCCCCACCCCGTTGACTGTGGTCAGCAGACGAAAGCTCGCCAGCTCCTGTGTGTCGGCAAAGCCGAAAAGATCAACCGTATCCTCGCGCACGACCATGTGGGTCAGCAAAAACACCTCGGTACCCGTAGTGGGCATTTTGGTCAGTGTATTAAGTGACACGGCGCAACGGTAGCCCACACCAGCGCACTCCACCACAACGCCACCCGGTTCGGCGAGTAAGAGTTTACCTCTAAGTGAATAAATCATCGGCTCCTCCTGTTGTTGTCGTTTAATACCGCGCGCCGCATGGTTGAAACCGACGCACTGTGCGCGTGACAGATGGCAACGGCCAATGCGTCTGCAACATCATCCGGTTTTGGGCATTCCGGCAGGCACAAAATCCGCCGCGTCATATCCATGACCTGACGTTTCTCAGCGTTGCCATAGCCCACCACCGCCTGCTTGACCTGCATTGGGTTATACTCAAACGGCTCAACGCCGTACTGCGCCGCCGCTAGCAAAATGACCCCTCTGGCGTGTGCCACATAGATGCCGGTCGTCTTGTTCTGTGAAAAAAACAGCTCTTCTATCGCCATGGCGTCGGGGCGCACCCGCTCAATCAGCGCACACATATCGCTGTAAATAGACGCCAGCCGCTTTTCAAACGGTACCTTGGGCGGCGTTGTAATGGCATCCGCCTCCAACATGGTAAAACGTCCTTGGTTATAAGACACCGCGCCGCAACCGACAATGGCATACCCAGGGTCAATGCCTAACACCACCATCAGCTGAACCTCCCTGTTTATTCTAAATGGGTATATCTGACTTATTATAGCATAGACAGCCCTTTCCAACAAGCAGTGAAGCGTCGTATTTTGTGATCATTGAATGCGACGTTTACAAACGATAGATTACTTTAACGGATAAAGCTGGCTGGCTTTATAGCAAAAATCGACCAATATCGTTTAACATTTACAAACCCTTCCATTTGCAGTAAGATATAGGAAATGTTTTACAAAAGGATGATGGACATGTTATGCGAGCATTGTGGTAAAGAGATTCCTGGAAATAGCAAATTCTGCCGGTACTGCGGTCAGCCCGTTGTGCCGCAACCCCCAATCCCCAGTGAAAGTAACCCAAGCAAATTACCATTAATTCTGGCCGCGCTTGTGGTCTGTGCCGTTGTCGTGCTTGGCATCAGGCAAATGACGGGGGTTGCCACACAGACATCTACGATACCGGCTACATCGGCTTCGGCAACAGCGCAATCTAATGCGCCAGAGTTATCTGAATATCAAAAAAAATTAATAAAAATGGACAGAGATATAGTTTTATTTTCACATAAAATAATTCATCAAGAACTATCCAATCCTGATTCTTTGGAGCTGACGCACAACTGGGATACCTTGACCAACCGTGGCGTGTTTATAACTCATTGCGGCACTGCCGAGTATCTTAACCGTGACGGCGTACAAACTGTGCGGCCCTTTAAAGTGACAATGATTCTCAACGGAGATGGCAGTAGCGCATTCTCTATAGCATTAACACTCGGTGATACCGTTCTGTATGATGAATGTTACCGCCTTGATGAAACAGGAAAGATTGTAGATTCCAACACTACTTTTGGGGATAGAGGTTATGGAGAACAAGTGTTCGATAGCTTTACAAACCCCGACCTGTGGGAAAAAGGACCAAATGACAACGGTTATGTATCGGCGGATAATGACAGTGATCTGACCCTTGCCGACTACCAAGCCATTGAAATCGGCATGTCCTATGATCAGGTCTGCAAAATACTTGGTGGCCCCGGCGTAGAGCTTTCGCGCGCCGGCAGTGGGAAAAACGAAACTTTTTCGGTCACCTGGAGCAGCCCGTCCGTTTTAGGTGCCAATATTTCCATAATGTTTAAAGGCGGGAAAGTTGAATCTAAAGCACAGATGGGTCTGCAATAACTTATGCGCCCTATCGTTCTGGTAAAAAAGAGCAGGCAGCACGTCTGAATTAGAAGTGTCGAAAAACGGGATCTAAACCGCATGTAGACCCCGTTTTTAAATAGGTTGCCGTTGCATGAAATGCGAGCCTTTATAGTTCGCATTTCTTTTTTATGTAAGAAGCTGTTATTGTTGCCCCATTAGATATATTGCCAAGCTTTCAAAATAGAGGTAGAATTATCCAGCAACATCAGAATTTTGTGGAGGCAAGCATATGAAGGAAGAAGTTTTGATCACAGAATACGAAAAACATAAATTGGGTCTGACTACAAATGCCTTGAAATATATTGCAATAATAGCCATGGTTATTGATCATGTAGCTGTGGCATTTGTACCTTATGAATCCATACTGGCTATTGCTATGCATTTCATTGGCAAGATTACAGGCCCTATAATGTTTTTTTCTGCGGTTGAGGGTTACCATCATACCAAGAATATCAACAAGTATATGGCTCGATTAGCCGTTTTTGCGATAATAAGCTGGTTCCCTTTTGTATACTTTAGGCATGGCGGCCTAGTAGCAGATATTAATTACATGAGCCCAAATGTGATTTACACTATACTGTTAGGCGTTTTAGCAATCCGTGTTCGTAGAGAACTGAAAAATCCGGTTATCAAAACTATACTAATTTTATGTTTGATTATAATTTGTATCCCCGCTGATTGGGGGACAGTAGGTATTATAATAATTATTGTTTTTGATTATTTTTATGGAAATTTTAAAAATCAAGCATTTGGATACTGCATGATTGTTTTACTTGATGTTGGTGTTCTTTCCATGCTTACATCTCCGTTTTTTAGCTTGTTTTATGAGCGCAGTTTCAATATTGATATTGAATATTTTATGTATTCGATTGAAAATGTTGGAATGTTCATACCAATATTGCTTTTGTATTTTTATAACAATAAGAAGGGTAAAAACGGGGAATTTTCAAAATGGTTTTTTTACATATTCTATCCACTCCATTTACTGGTACTTGGCTTTTTTCAAAGCTTATCATGATTAGAGAAGAAAATCTTAGTTTGATTGCCAATAAGGGCAATTATAATTTTATTATTAGATGTTAGTGCTGACAAGATTTGCTGTCAATGTTATAATGCGCTTAAAAATCAAGCTCTGTTATGGCAAGGAGAAATGTTTTGAATCATTTAAGGACGCTATGTGTAATGGGCACGTTTGATAATCAAACTAACCAAGAAGTATGCCGGATCAAAGAGATATTAAAGGATCAAGATATCTCTGTTGACGCTTATGAGCCTCATATAACATTTGGAATTTATACGGGGCTTGATGAAATGAGCCTGTTGAAATGGATCAATGAGGTTGCTTCACAGCATAAACCAATTTCAATCTTATTTAACCATTTTGGTTTTTTTCCTGATGCCCGCTATTGCTTTTTGGCACCTTGTTCTAGTTATGGTCTGCTGGAGCTTCATGCAAAAATACATAAAAAGTACGATCACTGCTGTTCGGATAAAGGTTGCCTATATTCACTTAATCAAAATAATTGGGCTCCACACATGACAATTGCTTCGGTTGCATCAGGGCAGGAAGAAAAGCTACTTTCGCTCCTTTGGAAAAACTTTTTACCATTTACAACGGAGCTTAAGCAATTAAAAATAACTTCATCTGATTCAAGCGAATATGTCGGCGTTTTTGACCTAAAAAGATAAAGTTAAATACGATAAGATAACCTCTAAATTCTGTACTGCAATCTTGGGAACCTGCCGCATGGTCGGCGAAAAAACACTTTAAAAAAACCCGTTCGGCGGTACCAACGCCGACGGGACGCGTGTCACTCAGTTCTCCACATGCTCTATAAGGGGTACGCATGTATACACGACAGCCTTCGCAAGGCATCAGGAATCGAAAGTCAGATTGCCGTCAAACTCATTTGTGGACAAAATAAAAACCGCACTGCCCGCCGAAAACGGCTTAGCAATGCGGTTTTTCTGGTGGACGATAACGGGCTCGAACCGCTGACCCTTCGCACGTCAAGCGAATGCTCTACCAGCTGAGCTAATCGTCCATGTCACTTCAAGCGACGTAGGCAATTATACAACACGAAATTTAAAAAAGCAAGGGGTTTGTACAACTTTTTTACAATATTTTTTCTAATTTCAAATAATCCGCATTGTATCGCGCCAAAATCGAATTTAAAACTTATCTTTCTCAATAAATCTGAAGAAATCCGGCGTTTAGTTGCAAAATATAAAGCTATTTAAACTATACAGGCCATAATTCAAAAATTCAGCGATTTGCTACCGCTTTTTCTAGTTAGCATTTTACCTTGCTAAACTGTTATAATGAGACCTATTCAAATTACAATTGAAAGGACGACCTTCATGAAAAAGATTATATGTGCAACTCTCGCAGCCGCAATGGCACTTGCTATGACCGCCTGCGGTGGTGCTTCTTCCAGTGTTTCTGCTCCCGCATCCTCCGCCCCTGCTTCCTCCGAGGCACCGGCCGCTTCTTCCGCCGCCCCCTCAAAAGAAACCTATGTTGAGCTGACCGAAGACCTCGGTGCCGAAGAATATGGCATAGGCTTCCGCAATGGCGACATCGCCTTTGGCCTTGAGGTGCAAAAATACTTAGATGAAATGATTGCCGACGGCACCGCCGCCAAAATCTCTGAAACATGGTTCGGCACCGACGCGCTTTTTAAGGGCAAAGATTATCTTGAAGAAACCAAAGCGACCACAGATGACAAGTCACTTGAAACCATCAAATCCAAGGGCAAGTTCATCGTCGGCCTTGATGATAGCTATCCCCCTATGGGCTTCCGTGACGAAAAGAACGAAATTGTTGGCTTTGATATCGACCTAGCCAAGGAAGTTGCAAAACGTATGGGCGTCGAAGTTGAATTTCAGCCCATTGATTGGGACTCCAAGGAACTCGAACTCAACGCAGGCAAAATCGACTGCATCTGGAATGGCATGACAATTACACCCGATCGTGTCAAAAATATGTATTTTACTAAACCTTATATTGCGAACCAGCAGATCATCATTGTCCCCGCTTCATCTGGAATCACCACAAAAGCACAGCTTGAGGGCAAGATTGTCGGATTGCAAAAAGGTTCTTCCTCGCTTGAGGCACTCACCTCCGACCCCATTGGCGAAAAGGTCAAGGATATCGTAGAATATCCCGATAACGTTTCAGCCTATATGGATTTGCAAGCTGGACGAATCGATGTTTTCGTTGTAGACTCTGTCGTGGGTCGATATGTCATCGCGCAAAATGCCCAATAATTAATACGGGAACGGTGGTCGTACATCAATGCTAAAAAACCTTTTTGACATCGCCGTACTGCTGACAGACGGTGTCAAATATACGCTTGTGCTGTTTGCGGTCACCATTGTTGGATCAATGCCGCTAGGGCTGGTGCTTACATTTATGCGCATCGGCAAAAGTACCATCTTGCGTGCAGCGACCAGCTTTTATGTATACATAATGCGTGGCACACCATTACTTTTGCAGCTCTACTTCTTTTATTATGGCCTGCCATTTATCCCCGGCATGAAAAACATCATCGTACTTGACCGACTGACTGCGGCGATGCTCGCTTTTGTATTAAACTATGCAGCCTATTTCTGTGAGATATTCCGCGGTGGCATTATTTCAGTGGACAAGGGTCAATATGAAGCTGCCCGTGTGCTAGGCTTTTCAAAAGCTCAAACACTGTTCAAGATTGTACTGCCACAAATGCTGCGTGTTTCGCTGCCTTCCATCGCAAATGAAAGCATTACGTTGGTTAAGGATACGGCGCTTGTTACAGTTATCGGCGTCACCGAAATTTTGTATTTCGCCAAAGCGACGGTCAACCGGCAGGCGGTGTTTACCGCTTATCCCGTGGCGGCTTTGTTCTATCTGCTCATGACTTATATTATCACCAAGCTGTTTGATCAACTCGAACGCAAATATAACTTTTAAGGGGGCGTGCTGATATTATGAGTATTATTGAAGTACGCAATCTAAAGAAAAGCTTTGGCGATGTAAAAGTGCTAGATGGTGTTTCCTTCGCAGTTGAAAAGGGTGAAGCCATCGCGGTCATCGGGCCATCCGGCTCGGGCAAAAGCACTATGCTGCGCTGCTTGATCGGTTTGGAGCGTGCAGATGGTGGCGATATTATCATTGAAGGCGACCCGCTCATGCAAAATGGTGTTTATGTCGCCGACTCACAAATGCGTCAGGTCTGTGCTAAAATGGGTATGGTGTTTCAAAGCTTTAACCTGTTTCCACATATGACTGTGCTTGATAATTTGATTGCGGCGCCAACCATAGTACGTAAAGAAGATCGATTAGAAGCCACTGAACGTGCCCGCGCACTGCTCACTGACGTTGGGCTGTTAGATAAGGCCAACGTCTACCCCTCGGCACTTTCAGGCGGACAAAAGCAGCGTGTAGCCATTGCTCGTGCACTGATGATGAACCCTGATCTGTTGCTGTTCGACGAACCAACCTCGTCGCTTGATCCTCAGCTGACCGCCGAGGTGCTCGCCGTGATGAAAAAGCTAGTGAAAAAGCGCATGACGATGATCGTCGTGACTCATGAAATGGGTTTTGCCCGTGAAGCGGCTGATAAAGTAATGTTTATGTGTGACTGTAACATCGTTGAGATGGGCACCACTAAAGAAATCTTTGATCATCCTAAAGACCCACGCATTCGAGACTTCATACAAAGTATTTTATAACGTATACTAATCTCCCACTAAAGAATAGGATAGCTTGGCAAATAGTTTTTCTCATTCAAGGACAAGGTGGGTAGCGTGATACCCACTGTTGACGAGAACCACATGACAGAAAATCTGCTTGCAAGAATATCTTCTTTTTTAAGAGAAGATTAGTTTTAGGCTGTATTGCATTTAAAATCATGCAATACAGCCTGCTTTTTGCACTTTTTTGTGTGTTTTGCCATATCATGCTACTGTAAAAAGAATGCAGGAGGTTTGTTATGCCAAAAATATATTTAAGTCCCTCAACACAGGAGGGCAACTTTTATGTCACCGGCGGTTCTGAAGAATATCATATGAATCAGCTGGCCGACGCCCTTGAGCCATACTTACGCGCAAACGCCATCGGCTTTACCCGAAACAAACCCGAACAAAACGTCGTTACAAACATCCGTCAGTCAAACGCCGGAGATTACGCATTGCATCTAGCACTACATTCCAATGCTGCGCCAGAATACGGCACCATGCGCGGCGTGGATATCTACTATTTTCCCGGAAGCTACTCGGGCCAGCGTGCGGCCAACATTGCCGCTCGGCGCTTTAAAGAAATTTATCCACTACCGGACAAGGTGCGCGCGCTTTCCACAACCAGGCTTGGCGAGGTGGATAAGGTCAAGGCACCCGCGCTATTTATGGAAATCGGATATCACGACAACGAGCAAGATGCCAAATGGGTGACCGACAACCTTGATACCATCGCCAAAGCTCTGGGCCAGACACTTGCAGAGTATTTTGGGCAGCCGTTTGTCAATCCAATTCAGCCACAACAGGCGACAGTCTCTACCTCGGGTTCGAACCTTAACCTTCGCGCGCGTCCTAGCACCTCAGCGGCGGTCATCGGCAGCATTCCACGCGGTGCTAAGGTTACAGTCTACGGTTTATTGCCTGAGTGGGCCAGTGTGTCTTATAACAATAACATAGGCTTTGTCAACAGAAAATTCTTGAATATTTAGCTAACACCAAATGCTTTAGCTAAAGCGCGGCGCTTATTCGTCGCGCTTTTGCAGGCGTTGCAAACAGAAACTATATATTTTAATGGAGAATTCGTCAAACGTTTACAGCTTTATCTTTGACATTGAGGCTTTTTCAGGCTACAATACTAAATGGTATTATGAACGGTTAAAATTATAAAGAATTTTTATAATTTCCATGTTCCACTAATGCCGATTCTAATTACGGACAAAACTAATACGAAACAATTTTAAAATTTAAGATAAAAAGAGGTATCGCCGATGGGCATTTTTGACAAAATTTTCGGAAACTACTCCGACAAGGAGCTTAAGCGCATCAGGCCTATTGCTGACAGTGTTATCGCGCTAGAGGACAAATATGCCGTACTCACCGACGCAGAGCTCAAGGCCGTAACCCCCGCTTTAAAAGCCCGACTGAAAGCCGGAGAAACACTTGACGACATTTTGCCCGACGCTTTTGCTGCTTGCCGCGAGGCAGCATGGCGCGTGCTGGGGATGAAGCACTTCCCTGTTCAGATTATCGGTGGCATTGTGTTGCATCAGGGACGCATCGCCGAGATGAAAACTGGTGAAGGTAAAACGCTGGTTGCCACATTGCCGTCTTATCTCAATGCACTCTCGGGTGAGGGCGTTCACATCGTAACTGTTAACGAATATTTGGCCCGCCGCGATAGCGAGTGGATGGGTAAAGTCCACCGTTTTATGGGGCTGACTGTTGGTCTCGCCGTTCCTGGCATGGAAAATGACGAAAAACGTCAAGCTTATAAATGCGACATCACTTATGCCACCAATAACGAACTTGGCTTTGACTATTTGCGCGATAACATGGTTGTATATAAAGAACAAATGGTACAACGTGGTCATTCATTTGCAATCGTAGACGAGGTGGACTCCATCCTGATTGACGAGGCGCGAACGCCGCTTATTATTTCGGGTCAGGGTGATAAATCCAGCGATCTTTATGAGCGCGCCGATAAATTCGCTAAAGGCTTGATTCGAACCAAGGTAACTGAGCTTGACGACAAGCAGGAGCAGGAAGTACTTGAAGGCGACTATATCGTCGACGAAAAGGCTCGTACCGCTACCCTCACCCAGTCGGGTGTAAAAAAGGCCGAGCGTTATTTTGGCATTGAAAACCTTACAGACGCCGATAATATCACGCTGTCTCACCACATTAATCAGGCCATCAAAGCGAACGGCATCATGCAGCTCGATGTGGATTACGTTGTTAAGGATGGCGAGGTTATCATCGTCGACGAGTTCACAGGGCGTCTGATGATTGGCCGTCGCTACAACGAGGGACTGCATCAGGCCATCGAGGCCAAGGAAGGCGTCAAGGTTGAGCGCGAGAGTAAAACACTTGCGACTATCACGTTCCAGAATTATTTTAGAATGTATAAAAAGCTCTCCGGTATGACTGGTACAGCTCTTACCGAGGAAAACGAGTTCCGCGAGATTTATAACCTCGATGTCATCGTAATCCCCACTAACCGTCCGGTTATCCGTCAGGATTATGATGACGCCATCTACCGCACTGAGCAGGGCAAGTATAACGCCGTCATCGAACAGGTCGCTGAATGCCACGAGAAGGGACAACCTGTTCTGGTTGGTACAATTACCATTGATAAATCTGAGTTACTCTCGTCTATGCTCAAAAGGCGCGGCATTAAACACGAGGTGCTAAACGCCAAATATCACGAGCGTGAGGCGCTCATCGTAGCACAGGCCGGTCAGTTTGGCGCTGTCACCATTGCCACGAACATGGCGGGTCGTGGTACTGATATTATGCTTGGCGGCAACGCAGAGTTTTTAGCAAAGAACGAGATGCGCCGTCAGGACTTCTCTGAAGAATTGATTGAGCAGTCCACCAGTCACTCAGACACCGACGACAACGAAATTATTGAAGCGAGAAAGAAATACGCCGAGCTGTATGACAAGTTCCGACAGTTAATTGCTCCAGAGGCCGAAAAGGTTAAAGCAGCGGGCGGCTTGTTTATCATCGGCACCGAGCGCCACGAATCACGCCGCATTGACAACCAGCTGCGAGGCCGTTCCGGGCGTCAGGGCGACCCCGGCGAATCCCGCTTTTTCCTCTCGCTCGAGGATGATCTCATGCGTCTGTTCGGCGGTGATCGGATCCAGGGGCTCATGGAAACTTTAAAAGTAGATGAGGAGACGCCAATTGAGGCCAAGCTCCTGTCATCGACAATTCAGTCGGCGCAGTCCAAGGTCGAAGGCCGAAATTTCTCCACACGTAAAAATGTTCTGCAGTTTGACGACGTCATGAATCGTCAGCGCGAAATGATCTACTCTCAGCGCCGCTCAGTCATTTTTGGGGATGATATTAAAGAAACAATCTTGCGCATGTTTGACGGTGTGATCACCGATGCGGTGGATTCTTATCTGCCGAGTACCACCGAAGCAGAAAGCTGGAATCTTTCCGGACTGCGCGACTATTTGCTTGGCTGGGTCACCGATAAGGATGATTTAAACTATACGTTGGGCGACCTGGACCGCCTCGGAAGAGACGCTATCCGCGAACAGCTGCAAAAGAAAGCGCGCGATCGTTATGCGGCGCGTGAGCAGGAATGGGGCGAGAACCTTACCCGTGACCTTGAGCGCATGATTCTTCTTAAAAACGTCGATCTGCACTGGATGGATCATATCGACGCTATGGACGAATTGCGCCGCGGCATTTATCTGCGCAGCTACGGCCAGCACGACCCGGTTGTGGAATACCGTGTTGAGGGCTCGGATATGTATGATGCGATGGTACAGGCCATCCGTGAGGATACTGTTAAAATGCTTCTCACGGTGCGGGTACGCATTGAAGTACCTGTCGAGCGCGAGCAGGTGGCAAAGCCCACCGAACCAATACCTGACGGCAGTGCTAATCCAGTACAGCGCAAAGCCAAAAAAGTTGGCAGAAACGATCCTTGTCCCTGTGGCAGTGGTAAAAAATATAAGCACTGCTGCGGAAAATAAACGCGAATTTAGCCCTATACTTTTCTATAACAGAAGGCTGCCGCTTAACCGCGGCAGCCTTTCAGCAAATTTTATAGGTTTTTTATAAAATATTCCAAGCGCCAATTCGATCCCTTCTTGCATAAACTTTTCTTGTGGTAATTATGAAATTTTATGCATAACACCAAATTTACCCAAGATGCAAGAAGATTGCATTATTTTCACACTTAATTAATAATAGAGTTGCCTAAAATCTCATAAAGATGGCTAAAGAGGCTTTAGACTTGCATTCTTGGAATTTTTTTCAATAGGGCTTTCATTCTTTAAACATTTGATGTATGATACGTTACGGTTATAATGTAATCAGCCAAATTTGTAATTATGTAGAATGTTCGTTTTTGATTGTTTCACCTTTTATTATACAGCGGTGAAGCCTACTTTCGTTCTGGCCGCTTATTTCCAACACAATTTACCGCCGATGTGAAAAGGGGGTGTTGCCATGCTAAAGCTTTATAAGCTGCAAAAAAGCTTTGATAAAAGGCGCCCTGTTTTAAAAGAGGTCACCTTATCGTTAGAATCAGGTGCGGCTATCTGCATTGCTGGCAGAAATGCCACGGGCAAAACCACTTTACTTAGACTGGCTTGCGGCCTAATTTTTCCGGATTCTGGTACAGTCAGCTGTAGCGGTAGTATTGCTTTTGTTCCTCAGGAACCCGCGCTGCTGCCAGAACTTACGGTGCTGGATAACCTGAAGTTGTGGTATTCGGCTCAGGGGTTAGATGGTCCCTCGTTCGTTGAGGAGTCCCTTGAAGCACAGTTTGGACTTTTGCCTTTTCGTAAAAAGCGCGCTGGTGCGCTTTCGGGTGGCATGAAGAAGCGCCTGTCGATTGTCACTGCACTGGTGGGCAGCCCTGATTTTCTTTTACTAGACGAGCCTTTTGCTGCGTTGGATGCGCCAAGCTGCCGTGAATTATGTTTGCTGCTTCGTCGTTTAAAATTAAAAGGGATCGGCGTTTTGTTTACCTCGCACGAACCGCAGCAGATAGCCGCCCTCGCTGACCACGTATATTTACTGGAGGACGGAAGACTATCAAAGACACTAACTCTCTGCAATATTCCCGAAGAGCAGCGTGAATCCAACGTTTTATCCCTGCTTTTCACTAATGCGCTATAACGTATAACCATACTGTAATACAGTTACGAGAGAATAACAGGAGGATTTTCATGAACGAGAACAACGAAGCTAATTTTAACTCAGCCGAGGCAGTCGCCACCATGCCGCCACCTGCTCCGCAAAATAAACCGGGCAAGACTAAATTATTTATCGGGGTCGCTGCTGTCTGCGCTATTGCAGCTGTTGCGGCAGTTGTAAAGTTCTCTTCCACCCCCGACCCTAAGGCAACAGTAGAAGCAGCTTTTACCGCTACCGCGAAGCAGCAACAGGCTATTACCGAGAAGGTGTATCAGCAGATCCCTGCTGCAAAGCTGATGTTTGAAGGTCGCGAAGGCGCTGTGACTTCCGATTTTGACTTGACCATAAAATCCGTTGCGGATAACCCTTATGCTGCTTTTGCAAACGTTATTCTTCAGGATGCCGGCATTCGCGGCAAATTCAGCCACGACCCTGCACAGAAAACTTCCGCTTTTAACTCATCGGTTTATTTAAAAGATGCTCCGATGATTGACGTGAGCGCTTTTATGTCGCCGGATCTTGTTGTCGCAAGCGTACCCACCTTTAGCGAAACGAGTGTTTCGATTAACCCCACGACCTTCGCGCAGGATTACGCTGGAAGCGCACTCAATGCCATTTATCCGATGGATGCACAGTCTCTCGACATGATGCAAGGTGTCATCTCCGGTGAAATTGAATACATCAACGCTGTTAGCTCAATTTCTTCCGAAAAAATGCTGGCCGACATTATGCCCATCTTTAAAGGTGCATTGACCAATGCGACTTATACATATGACAAACAAAGCAAAAAATATGTAGTTGATATCCCTGGAGAAGATCTGAAAACCGCTGTGGTTAACTACTATCGCTATATCTATTTTGATTCCGAATTGGGCATGGCAATGGAAAAGATGATGACCTCCGTAGCCGCCGCAGACCCCGAAATGACCTACGAGGACATAATGAACGAGACCATTTCCAGCATTGAAGAAAGTCTGCCTGACATGGACGCTAAGCTGGCGCTTGATATTAAAAATGGTTTGATCAAATCTGCAAATTTGGTTTGCTCCCCCGTCGCGCCGACCGAATCTTCTTCCTCGTCCGAAAGCGTCGACCTACCCGAGACTACAGTGAGCAGCCTTGTTCTTGATTGCACCTTTGATGATGTTGTCAATACAGCGAAGCTTGTTATCACTACCGAAGACGCCATAAGCATGACAGTGGATGCCACTGCAACTCTTTCCAACGATACCTATGCCCTTGACATGGCGGTGGGCGTCGACTCCAGCTCAATTAAATTTAACATGCCGCTTAATATCAGCATTGCAGCTGGTGGTGCTTATAACTGCACCGCCGATATGAATATTGATGCGGGTGGTGAACCCATTAGTGCCGGCTTCGCTTTTAACGGTACTGCTGCGGTCGAAAACGACGCACTCACCGTGAGCCTGCCTGAGTCCCGCATTTATGTTTCAGCTACAGATACCGCCACCGGTACATTGGTGTTTGACCTCGACTACGCCAATGCACCTTTAACCGAAACGTTAACCGCACCTGACAGCACCTCACTCTTTGCGTTAGATGCGCAGCAGCTTGAGCAGTTAAGCAATGAATATTCCGTCGGGTACGAAAGCCTTGTTGGTCAGCTTTACAGTCTGCTGATGGGCTAATTAGCCACCGGGGCACATCCTGACCTTCGGCAGAACGCCCCTTTTCGCACCGCGTAATACGAGCGAAAAGGGGCGTTCTGCAGTTTTCATAACAATTAATTACTTTTGATTAGATTATAAAAGGAGGACGTAACACTGTGAAGCTGGTTTTTCAGGGCTGGCGTATCGCAATTCGGCACAGTCTTGGTGCATTGCTAAATATTCTAATTTGCCTGGCACTGCTTTTTGCTTTGGCGATAGCTGTGCTGCGTACCGCACCTAAGCCCGAACCAGTCAGTTTTGCTATTCGCAGTCTGGATGATTCGTCTATGCCCGCCACGTTAATTTCTTCTGTAATGGCCTCACGTTTTGAGGGTGTCGCGACAGTAGTGCTGCTTAATCCAAATGATAGCACCAGTGGTTATGCTGCTGTGTTGACACTGCCTCAAGGGTTTTGGAACAGTATCATGACCGGAGAGAATCTTGTCCCCGCCCTCACCATCAACGTTTCATCACCGTTGGAGGGGCTCTGGATACGTCAGTTGGCGCAAGCCGCGGGGCGTACACTGCTAAGTGCGCAAAGCGCTGTGGGCGGGATGGTTTCGGCTATGTATGCTCAAGGTTTATCAGATGACGAAATTAATCAGAAGATATTATCGGCCGATATGGCTTTGATGGAAAGCTATTTAACTCGCAAGGGCCTGTTTGACAGCGAACTGCTGCGACCCACTGGGGATGTCACAGCCATGGCTTACTACGGTGGGTCCGCAGTCTCATTCGTCTTGTTTTCGCTCTTATTTTTGCTGTTTCCCCCGCTTTACGCACTGAGACAGTTTGCAGCTTTTTCTCAGCGCCGGCGAGAAACTTTTACAAGTTGTATTTTTACTGCCATAACGCTGTATGCTATTATTTGTCCATTGGGCATCATTGCGCTGGGTGCACCGATTCAAAACATCCTGGGTGGCAGTGGTCTTCTTTTAATTTTGCTTTGTGCGTCTCTACTGGTTTTCTGCGCCGCCGCTTTTAAATCGACCCCTGCTTGTGCCGCGGCAGTTACAGGGCTGGCGCTAATTCAAGCGCTATACGGTGGCGGCTTACTTCCCCAAGCAATCATGCCTTCAACCCTGCTGCCGTTGTGCCGCCTGTTGCCACTTTCGCTGATGCGCCGCCTGACTATCGATTCGGCATTTGGCGTTGGATTTTCTGACACAACGGTCGCATTGCTTTGGTGCGTCTTGTTTACCGGAATTGCACTGTTGTTGTGGCAGCGAAAGGAGGCGGCATAATTTTGCCCAAGTTTTTAATTCTGCTTGGCTTATTTTTAAAACACCGCCTTAAAAGCAGCGCATTCTGGGCCAGTGCCGCTGTGTTGTTGTTGCTGTTCGGCAGCTTTGCACTACTCTGCCCTGTAGCACATCCACCGTCAGCGCAGATTGGCTTAATGTATGACGCTTCCGATACTGCTTTGCAGAACGCCTGTGAACCGCTACTCAAATCAGATACGCTATATTTTATCTGGTACTCGACTGAGGCCCTGCCAGCTATGCAGCAGGATGTGCGTAACGGCATTTTGCACTGCGCCTACTACATCAATCCTCAGAACAATCCGCCTATTACTGTCTACGAAAACGAGGGTGCGTTTCTAACTCCGGTGACCGACGAGTTTATATTTGCTGCTTGGTTTGAAACGCAGTTACCCCAAACCGTCCTTTCAATCTCTGAAAAACTCGACCTAAAAGATCATGCGCTTATCGCATCAGAAATGCAGCGATTGCAGGCACAAAGCAGCCCGATGACGCCACTTTTGACATTGAACGCTGCGACTACACCACGCCCGTCTGACAGCGGTCTGGCACCGTTACTTTACGCGGTGCTAATTCCATTGTTTTTGCTTTGCTGCGCTTTTTCTGCTATGCTGGCTCCAGCCCGTGAACGAGAACTGACAGCGCTTTTGCGCTTGCGCTGCCCGACGCATCCACATCTGCCCTCTTCCGCTGCTGCGTTGGCACAGATAATACTTTTTGCTACGTTACCTGCGCTTTGCGAGGGATTGTTATCTCTTTTGAGGATTGATACAGGTTATGCACCGGCCGCGCGTCTTACCCTAATCGTCCTGTTAGCGTTTTTGGCAGCGCTGGTAGTTCCTGTCGTTTCGCGCTTTCGACCAAGTGCCGCGCTGTTGTTGGCCATGGTGTTATGGGCAGCTGTCTCAGTCGCATTTTCCGGAGCAGTTGTCACACCCGAGGCCTTTGGCAGTTTTAGCGCGTTGAAATACTTGTCTCCTTCGTGGCATTTGTTACGGCTCATGACTGCGCTAAGCTGATAGCACGCCAACTCCGTCATACCAAAGGCGGACGCCGGTTTTTATCCGTCGTCCGCCTCTTTTATTCTAATATTCTCAACGCTTCGGCGTATTTTTTTAGCCGCTCACGCGTCTTTTCAGAATGATCTTTAAGCCGGGCTATGTCGCTGTTATGCTTTAAATCTGCTATCTTCACCGCCCGTGCAATTGGATTTTCCTTTAGCGCGTTTATATAATCCATATAGGGTGTGCTCTTGTCATGAGTCAATAGACGCACCGACTCAACAATCTCGGGCGCAAAACCCGCTTTCTGCAAGTCGGCGAGAGTGACAGTTGTATCCTCCACAACATCGTGCAATAGCGCCGCAACAATTTCATTTTCAGTGTGCATCTGCTCGGCAAGATGCAGTGGATGGAAAATATACGGAACGCCACTTCTATCCAACTGTCCATGATGCGCCGAATAGGCCAGCAGCATCGCCTGTCTGGTCTGCGCTGTATATAACATAAACCCACCCCATTTTAGCAGCCATTAAAACTAATTTCTGCCAAAGTATAGCACAACCCGACAAACAGGTCAAAGAAAATCTTTCGAGTGGTGCATTTTTGCTTACTGGTTCTCTGATATGCTATAATATGCACATGATGCTTAACATCTCATACATGTGTTTTCTTCGTGCAAAGAAATTTTCGCCTTAAACTACAGCTTTTGTGTTATGAAGCGAACCATTCATGCCACAATATTAAAATTAGATTAAAATGTAAATTGCTTTAAAAAGTTAGGAGTATTTATGAACCGTCCTGAAATTCTCGCTCCTGCCGGCAGCATGGAATCGCTGCTGGCCGCAGTCAACTGTGGTGCCGACGCCGTTTATCTTGGTGCGAAGGCACTCAATGCACGCCGAAACGCAGGCAACTTTGACGATATTGCTCTTTCCGAAGCGGTCTGCTACGCGCATCTGCACGGCGCAAAAATCCTGCAGACGCTAAATATTGTCATGTTTGATAATGAAGTGGATGAGCTGCTGCGCGCTGCAGAAACTGCGGCAAAACTAGGTGTTGATGCTGCCATTGTACAGGATTGGGGCGTATTATCGCTGCTTAAATCCGCCGTGCCGGAACTACCGCTGTTTGCCTCAACGCAGATGGCAGTGCACAATCTTGCAGGCGCTAAAATGGCAGAGGAAATGGGCTGCAAGCGCGTAGTACTGGCTCGGGAACTGACAGCTGGTGAAATCTCACACATTGTGCAGAATATCTCGGCGCAAACTGAGGTGTTTGTACACGGTGCGCTGTGCATGAGTGTTTCGGGTCAGTGCTATCTCTCATCCATGTTAGGTGGGCGCAGCGGCAACCGCGGATTGTGCGCACAGCCCTGCCGTCTACCCTTTGAATATGGCAGCAGTAACCATGCGCTGTCATTAAAAGATCTTTCACTAATTGAACGAGTTCAAGATCTTGCCGCGCTTGGTGTCAGCTCGCTTAAAATTGAAGGACGTATGAAACGCCCGGAATATGTCGCGGCCGCCGTGACTGCGTTGCGTCAGGCACTCGACGGTGAGCAACCCAATATTGAACGTTTACAGTCTGTTTTTTCTCGCAGTGGATTTACAACTGGTTATTTTGACAACAAGCGTGATCGATTGATGTTTGGCATTCGGCAAAAGGATGATGTGACCGCTGCCACAGGCGTGTTAGGTGAGCTGGCGCAATTAGCCGGGCGGGATATTGGCGCAGTGGGGATAGAAGGCGCTTTCACTGCTTTTGAAGGTGAACCAATTTCGCTGGCGCTACGTGATCAAAATAAAAACAGCGTCTTTGTCGAGGGGGATATTCCTCAGACGGCTCATACCAAACCTACCGATGAAGCACGCGTTCGTCAAAGCCTGTTAAAAACTGGTGGCACGCCTTTTCACTTCGTAGATCTCGACATTGCACTCTCAGACGGGCTGATGATACCGGTGTCGCAGGTAAACGCCCTGCGGCGAGAGGCGTTTGAACAACTCTCCGCCCTGCGGTGCACGCCCCGTCCCCACCGTTTTGACCCTGCGCATACACCTTTATCCACCGACACAGCGTTAGTTCCTCCGCCCCAGCCGGCTCTGCGCATTCGCTGTCAGGCCAGCCAGCTTTCTAAAGCATTGATCGATTGCTGTGAAAGCATTATTCTACCGCTTGGTGAGGTTAGCGAAGGCATCCGGCTGGGCGTTGCACCGCGGCGAATCATCGCTGAAATCCCCCGCATCTTGTTCACTGGTGAAGATCAGGTGGCCCAGCAGCTTAAATTACTGCGTACGCTGGGTGTTACGCGCGCATGGTGCGGAAACATCGGTGCCGTTTGGCTGGCAAAACAAGCGGGGCTATCCGCCTGCGGTGGCTGGTCATTAAATCTTACCAATACCTCTACGTTGCAGGCGGTGGCTCGACTTGGCTTATCCGATGCTGAGCTTTCGTTTGAACTGTCATTATCTCAGGCAATGCGTCTTCGCAGCAGCATACCCTTGGGGCTTATTGGTTATGGTTCGCTGCCGCTTATGACATTTCGCAACTGTCCGGTGCGCGCTCAAATCGGCTGTGCCCGGTGTGACCGTAAACAAACGCTCACCGACCGAAAGGACGTTACTTTCGCAGTGCGCTGCGACCCGTGTGATGCTCAAACCGGTGTGAGCGCGCTTTATAATTCGGTGCCGCTTTATTTAGCTGACCGTCGGGACGAACTTGCCGGCCTTTCGTTTGTGACGCTCTGGTTCACCGATGAATCTGCATCGCAATGTCAGCGCATCGCTGCTGCTTATGCGGGGCGGGGCGATGCAACGCCACCCAAAGATTACACACGCGGTCTTTATTATCGCACAGTTTTGTAAAAGGAGTTATTATGGCACTAAAATATACCACTTTGCTGTTTGATTTAGATGGAACACTGACTGACTCTGAAGAGGGCATAGTAAAATGTGTTCAACATAGCCTTAGCCCCTTTGGTATTGAGGAAAATGATGCTGCCGTGCTGCGCAGCTTTATTGGTCCGCCGCTTAAGGTTTCTTATGAGCAAATTTACGGCTTTACAGAGAAGCAAATTACAAAGGCCATCGATATTTTTCATGAGCGCTTCGATGCGGTCGGCAAATTTGAAAACCGGCCCTATGACGGCGTCCACAAACTGCTTGAGCAATTGAAAAGCGCAGGTTTTCGCCTAATGCTAGCCACCTCAAAACCTGAGCGTTTCGCGCGGCAGATTATGGCGCACTTTGCACTGGAACATTATTTTGACGTTATTTGTGGTGAAGATGAAATAAAGGGTCGATCCGAAAAGTATGAGGTAATACAAGAAATTTTGCGAACTCAGCCACAGCTCAACCGCGATAACGCTATTATGATTGGCGACCGAAAATACGATGTAAAGGGTGCACAACTTTGCGGACTGGATTGCATTGGTGTGACCTATGGCTTTGGCTGCCGCGAGGAGTTAACAGCCGCTGGAGCCAAATACATAGTCGACACGGTACCAGCCCTAGGCGAATTGTTACTGGGGTAAATACTTGTATGAGGGCATAGAGCGTTCAACAGCTTTTTTAAAAGACAGCTTGTATTCCCTTTTTTGTATCTTGACGATAATAAATGCCCGTCCGCTTTTAAGCGGGCGGGCATTGTTTTAACATATTTAAGCGCAGATATGCCGCTTAGCACGGCGGTAATCCCTTGCCTTTTCGAATAAGCTTCGTCTTCTTGCCCTGTTCATCAACGACGTAGGTATTATCAAGCTGAGCGACCAGGCTTCGGCGATAACTTTCGATATATTCGCGGCGCAATGCGTCTCGTTCGGCCAGTTCTGCCGGACTAAGCGTTTCACCAGCTTTTACCCTTCGCGCAAATTCGTTGATGCGATCCAACTTTTTCTGTTCCAATTCAAATACTCCCTGAAATCAATGGTTCAAATGTCGGTTTCAGATGGCGTGCGCCCATAAACACAACGATCAATGCCGCTTAAATCTTTAGCAAAGCCAATGCTGTGATACCCCTGTGCCGACATAATCTCGGCAATCTGTTGAGCCTGCTGCCAGCCGGCTTCGAACAATAACAGGCCGTTGGGTACCAGCAGGTCTTTAGCACTCTTAGCAATGCTTCGGTAAAAAACAAGCCCATCCTCACCGCCATCCAGTGCCATTTTGGGTTCGTAACGTACCGATTCGGGCAGCTCGGTGAGTTCCTGCGCAGTAAGATAGGGTGGATTTGAAATAACCATATCCAGTTTCGGCAGCCCGAGCGATGCCAGATCGCCAAGCACGTCAGTTTCCATCACACTGATACGTTGGCAGTCTTTAGTGTTCTCACGCAGATAGCGCAGTGCTTCCTTAGATAACTCTAGCGCATACACCTCACACGAAGCCAAGTTCTGGGCTACCGCCAGAGAAATCGCGCCGCTTCCAGCACAAAAATCGGCCACCTTAGCCAAGGGATTCTGCGATAAAAAACCCAGTGCAGTGTCCACCAGTGTTTCAGTATCTGGACGAGGAATAAGCACGCCCTCACCGACTTTGAGCGGGATCGAATAAAATTCCCATTCGCCAAGTAGATATTGCAAAGGGTAACCCTCGACGAGCCTTTTCACTTTCTGAGAAAAAATCAAGGCATCATCAGCGGCAATTTCATCATTCGGCCGTGTGTGCTGTGCCTGCGCGCCAAATTGGGCGTAAAAAAGCTGTGAAAGATCAAAGTCTGCCGTATCATGCGTCAGTTTCTTACGGCATTGAAGATATAACTGAGAAACCGTCATCTTTAAACATTACCACCTGTCGTCTTCCTTATTCTGCGGGATACAGGGCTTCATCGCGGCAATAGCGGCCTCGATTTCGGATACATCCGGTTCGTTGGTCGTCAGCCGCTGTAGCCACAGCCCCGGCGCGGAAATAACTCGCGTGCAAAGGGTATCATAACGCCCCGCCAGTTTGATAATCTCATAAGCAATACCAACCACCAACGGCAGGCAAACCAGCTTTAACACAATGCGCATGATAAGGTTATTCCAGGTAACAAACGAAAAAACCAGTGCCGAAACTACCAATACAATCAGAATAAAGCTGGTGCCGCAGCGCGGATGAAAACGCGAATGTTTTTTTACATTTTCGGGTGTTAGCTCTTCACCTGCCTCATAGCAGGCAATGGTCTTATGTTCGGCCCCGTGGTATTCAAAGACGCGGTGAATTTCGGGCATCCGGCTAACTAAAAAAAGATACGCCAAAAATATGCTTATTTTTACTACTGCCTCTATCAGCGACAAAAGCAGTTGCGCAGTCACAAACGGTCGGATAAACCCGATGAGAAAGGTCGGCAACACCATAAACAGTGCTACGGCCAGCAGCACGCCGAGCATTCCGGCTACGCCTGCTAAAACCTTTGAAAAACTTTCACCGAACCAATCCATCAATTTTTTCTCAAAACCGCTGGGCTCTTCTTCAAAACCGGCAATTTCGGCAGATTTCATCAAACATTTATAGCTGACTGCCATACTATCAAAGAAATTAAATACGCCTCGTATAATAGGGGTCTTTTTATACCAAGGTTTAGAGCCTTCCTCTGTTTTCCACTCGGAAATTTCCAACTCTCCATTAGGTTTGCGCACCGCCATGGCTGTGGTATAGGGACCCCGCATCATAACACCCTCTATAAGGGCACTGCCACCTATAGAGGTTTTTTTGCGATCATTTGTACTGCTCAATATGGTTATTCCTCCCCGCCCTGTTCAGGCGTCTTCTGTTTAAGTTGTTCGTAAAGTGGCGCATTGGGTATGCGTATGGAAACGGTGGTACCCTCTCCCAAAACCGATGTTACTTCCAGTGTTCCAAAAAAGGCTGCAACAATTTCGTCAGCAACAGCCAACCCAATACCAGAACCACGCCGTGTCAGATTTGCCTTATAGAACTTTTTCTTAATCTTTGGCAAGTCCTCTGGGCTGATACCGCAGCCTGAATCCGCCACCGAAATGACAAAATAACCGTTCTGCTGCTGAACCAACACCTTGACGTCGCCACCCGCATCGGAATATTTGATAGCGTTATCAATAATGTTGATGAACACCTGACGCAGGCGGTTTTTATCCGCCATTACCACCGCCGCCTCAATCTGTTCGTCATAGGTCAGTTTAATTTCCTCGCGGCGGGCCTTTTCTGTATACATCAGCACGGCCTCTTCAAGCTCAGCCAACAAGTCGATGCGTTCAATAGCCAGTTTAAAGCGGCCCGACTGCATGCGGGAAAAATCAAGCAGCTCCTCCACCATCATTGCCAGGCGGTCTGTCTCTTTGATAATGACCTGCATGCCCTTCTGAACCGTTTCGCGGTCACCCGTGTCTGCATCACGAATCGTTTCGCTCCAACCCTTTATTGCAGTGAGCGGTGTTCGAAGCTCATGCGAAACAGAAGAAATAAATTCGTTCTTTAGCTTTTCAGCATTGCCCAATTCCTCAGCCATGTAGTTTATAATCTCGCATAGATCGCCGATTTCATCGTCATTGCGGCTAACCAAGCGCGTTGCAAAGTCGCCCTGTGCAATCTTACGCGCCGTTTTGCCAATCTCACCCACCGGAATAACAATGGAGCTGATAAAATAAGAACCGGAAAGCACCATAAAAAATATAATAGCGGCGCCAAATACCACTGCCACAGTGATAATTGAAAAAATTAGACTATCCACCTTGGAAAGCGACACCACTAACCGCACAGCCGTAATGCTTTCATCATTGATAGGCGCAATGCAGCTGACAGCCATAATATTTTCCTGGCCGATTCGCCCCTGAAAGCTGCCCATGCCATCAGATGCCGTAAGAGCCGCCTTAAAATCAGGCATTTCTATTTTTTCGGTCACCGGAAAGCCTGATGACGTCGTGGTAATGCCGCCGTATGCATCCACTGCCATTAGCTCCATACGGTCGCGCTGCTCAAAGTTTTCAATCAGGCTTCGAACCTCGCGCTGATAGTCAGCCGAAGGATCAACCGCATATTTAGACAGCAACGTGCTAACGGTATTCGCCTGTGAGACCAAGGTCTGTTGAACTGAGGAATAGTAGAACATCCGCACCACCAATATCACGGCGACCTCGATGAGCAGCAGTATGACAAGGATAATCCCAAGGCTGCCCGTAAGCCAGCGGGTGGTTATTTTTTTCTGCGCCATGGGCCTCCTCCTAACAACGTTTTAGGGTCTACTTTTAAAATCAGGGCATCCACTTGTACCCAAATCCCCACACTGTTGTAATATGCTGCGGATTTGAGGGCTCCTCCTCCACCTTCATGCGAAGACGGCGAATGTTGACGTCTACAATTTTGACGTCACCAAAATAATCTTCACCCCAAACTGCGGTCAAAATCTGACTGCGTTCCAGTGCTGTTTCGGGGTTCTTCATGAAAATTTCCATAATCTGAAATTCCACTTGAGTCAACTCAATCGGCTCAGCGTTTTTGGTAACGGTTCGACTTTTCAGATTCAAGGTAAACGGGCCAGAGGTCAGCTCATTATCCGGCTTTTTGGGGTTAGACATTGACACTCGGCGATGTATCGCATCAACACGTGCCAATAACTCTGACGGAGAAAATGGTTTCGTAATATAATCATCTGCGCCGAGCATCAGCCCGTTGACTTTATCCATCTCCTGACTTTTTGCAGTCAGAATGATGATGCCAAGTGAGTCAGAGCGCTCGCGCAGCCTTTTGCAAACCGAAAATCCATCGAGTCCGGGCATCATGACGTCAAGAATGACAACATCAAAGCCCCCCTCTGCGTTATCATAGGCGGTAATAGCGTCCAGACCGTTGTTAACGTCGGTGACCGAATAGCCGGCGCGCTTGAGGTTAATCACCACAAAATCGCGAATAGCGTCCTCGTCCTCGGCAATCAGTATATTTTTCATAGCGGCTCCTTTCTAGAACTGCATCCGGTTACTGCTCTGATACTTCCTCGAATTAAAAAAGAGACATAGTATACGGTGTCTGTACTTTAGCAGGCGTACAGTTATTGTAGATCAAGCAATGAAAACAAGCTTTGCGCCTGTTCATAGGTTATCGAATATCCCGGGTAAGTTTCTTCGGGAATATAAATTTGGTAGCTGTTGACACCTTTAGTACCCACCACGCTGTATTGTGTCGTATCAAACTTATCCTGATAATCCGAGGGGCTGACTACACGGATACGCAACAACTCAACATCAGACTGTTCAAGCGATTTATCAAATAGCACAAACCGCCATTCGCCGGTATCAGACTGGCGCCGCACCGTAACAGTATTCTTCCAGCCGTCAGGCAGCTTGAGCTGATAGCCAGCGGCAAAATTCACCACTGAACGCTGCACGCACTGCAACTCACCTTCAAGAATACTCATGTATTCGGTGAGGTAAACCGCCTCGCGTTCATGCGTAGTAGAATAGCCCGGAAGCATTAAAGAAACCGGTATGTCTATAAGCCCGTCACCGTTAACATCGGCGCAAGTCAATGTCGGTGTTGCGCGGTCGAACGATTCGTAGATGCCCAGGTCCTCGTTGGAAAGCGCCTCAATCACAGACTTTTGATCATCCACCACCGCAATGCGGGTGGTCATTTCATCAGAACCAAGATAGATATCGGCAAATACCGCATTCAACCCCGTTGTCAGCTTGCCATATGAAAGCTTGGCATAGTCGGTCATAGCGGTTGGCATTTCAACCTCGCTGGTGCGAACAATGCGCCCCGAACGATATTTTATCAGCGACATAACTGCAGATTTAGTCAAATTTTTGGTGCAGAGTATCATTTCGGAAAGGCCGTTAGCATCGACATCGTCAATTAAAATTTCGTTATAGCTACCCTCATAACGCGTCTCAGCACTTTCTTCGGTATATGAATAAACCTTGCAGAGCAGATTATCTTTGCCCGCAATAGTCCATCCTACAATGATGTTGTCTCGCTCCGTATTTTCTATCGGCGCAAATGAGACGAAATCGATTTCGCCGCCCTCCCCAGGAAGCTGATAACGACTCTTCCATACACCGTCATTTTCCGCGAGGATGCTCATCCAAGAGGAGGTTAATCCGTTTACAGTCAACTCATAAAAAACGATGGCCTCATCCCGTCCGTCTTTGTCCAGATCATCAAGTACACAAGCCGAAAGATTGTCACCCCTGCGGGGATATCTCAGCTTAAATGCATTAGTGCCGACCGCCAGCTCAACAGCGTCGTAAATGGCAGACTGCTGTTTCGTCAGACGCGGCGGCTCAAGCAGCTCGTTGACGCCAAGCTGAATGCCGTTACACGCGCTTAACAGCAATAATGATAATAGCAACGCAATAAACCGCACCGGCCTCACCTCCCTGTTTTAAAACCCTCCGCCACTTCAAAACGAGGCGGTGAAAACCGTCCATCCACCACTACTTTTATAGCGCATCTAGACGGCATTAATCACAATTCTATACCCAATTATTATACCACCAGATAGTTTTGTGTCAATCGCTCATGCGGTGCCATCCATTAACAAGCTGTGACATTTCCATGATATTATATTATTTTGCTAAAACAACCAAATTGAACGCGCTCAGCGTATAGCAGCGGCTTTAAATTTTAATGACAATATGGTAAAATAAACACCAATTGGTCATCTTATCAATTATAAGACTACTCTATCTTTGCAATGCGTTTGATGGGGGCAGATTTTATTCTTGTTACTCTGAACCGGAGGTAAACGTCATTATGAAAAAGTTATTATTACTTACCACGGGCGGTACTATTGCTTCAACCCCATCGGAAGATGGTCTGCGCCCCACTGCGCACGGCGCAGGGCTGCTGGAGTTGGCCGGCCCACTAACCTATGATGTGACGATACGCGATCTGCTCACCCTTGACTCCTCCAATATTCAGCCGGAGGAATGGCAGTTAATTGCCCGCACAGTATTTGAGCAGCGCGGCGAATTTGATGGAATTGTCATTACCCATGGCACTGACACCATGGCCTATACAGCCTCTATGCTCAGCTTTATGCTTCCGGGCATTGACCTGCCAGTGGTACTTACCGGCAGCCAGTTACCGATTTTTCATCCGCTTTCCGACGCGCCTGACAATCTTCGAACCGCCTTTGCCATGGCAGCCAGCGGAGTAGCTGGCGTTTTTGTGGCGTTTGACCGCAATGTGTTATTGGGCTGTCGCTCAGTCAAGGTACGCACCACCGGTTTTAATGCCTTTGATAGCGTCAACCTGCCTCCTGTAGCGCAGGTCAGCTCTGATGGGCTTGTTATCAATACGCATCTGCTCCCTGTTCAAAGCGCCCCCTGCATGCTAGCCGATCAAGTTGACAGCCGAGTGGCGTTGTTTAAGCTGATTCCAGGGCTGGATCCGCGCTTTCTCGAAGCGCTTCCACAACTCGACTGCCACGGCGTGGTGCTTGAGGCGTTTGGCTCAGGTGGGCTGGCCTTTTTGCGCCGCGATCTTGTGACGGCGCTCGAGCATTTGGTGGAACTCGGCGTTTCAGTTGTAGTGTGCAGCCAATGCCTGTATGAGCGCAGCGACATGACCACCTACGAAGTAGGCAGGCGTGCGCTGCAAAAGGGGGTTATTCCTGGCGGCGATATGACTACGGAGGCCGCCGTAACCAAGCTGATGTGGGCTCTTGCTAATACCGCCTCCCCCAAAGAAGTCTCGACACTGTTCGCAAAAAATCTCACGGGCGAAATCAGCGTAAGATAACGGAATATCTACCAATTCTAATCGAATTTGAAAGAGGTATCAGCGTTTCTCTTTTGAATATGACATACTGCCGTCACATTTAATCAGTTATTATTATTTCATATTGAACATTGAATTGAGATGGTGGAAATGTTATGCAGGCTTATTCGGATAAAAAAGCCCTTGTTGCTGAAATTGAAAAGACAGCCGCTCTATTTATTGCAGAATTTGATGACGTTGCGGAAGCGGATATAAACCTGCGCTTTGAAGAAGTTGACCGCACACCGCAGGAGATGCTCGCTTATCAGCTTGGATGGATGCATTTACTGTTAGAGTGGGAACATGACGAGCAGCAGGGTGACATCGTTATCACGCCCGCGTCAGGCTATAAGTGGAATCAATTGGGCGGGCTATATCAGAGCTTCTATGACCACTATCGGGAAGCGTCATTGTCAGCGTTAATAGAGGCGTTTACTTCGGCGGTTTTTGAACTGACAGCTTGGCTAAATAGTCTTGAAGAGACGGTGCTGTTCACGCCCGGTGCTAGAAAGTGGGCGGCTTCAACGCCTTCTAACTGGCCAGTCTGGAAGTGGGTTCATATCAATACTGTTGCGCCTTTTAAATCTTTTCGCGGTAAAATACGCAAGTGGAAAAAGGCGCGAGCTAGCTCTGCTGACAATGGAGCCCTTAGTAAAGTTTATTTTTAGTGACTTCTTTTCGCGTGCAAAGCGGCCCGTCAATCTTACCGATTGACGGGCCGCTTTTAGCTTTTATCTGCCCAGATAGGCTTTTTTAACCTCTTCATCCACCAACAACTTTTTACCCTCACCGGACATTGTGATGCGTCCGGTTTCAAGTACATAGCCATAGTCGGCGGTGTGCAACGCCATGTTGGCATTTTGCTCAATTAAAAGAATTGTCATACCCTGGCGGTTAATCTCCTTGATAATATCAAAGATACCACGAACGATAATGGGCGCCAAACCGAGCGATGGTTCATCCATCATCAGCACCTTCGGGCGGCTCATGAGTGCGCGAGCCACCGCGAGCATTTGCTGCTCACCGCCAGAAAGGGTACCCGCCGCCTGCCAATGGCGCTCCTTTAGGCGTGGGAAAAGATCATACACCCACGCGATGTCGTCATCTAATTTATCATGCCGCAGGTAAGCACCAATCTTAATGTTTTCTAACACAGTCAGGTCAGCAAAAACACGTCGCCCCTCGGGCACCAGTGTAACGCCCTTTGACACGATGACCTCAGTGGGCAAACCGCTGATTTTCTGATCCAAAAAGGAAATTTCGCCGCTCTTAATCGGTACAAGACCTGCGATGGCGCGCAACGTAGTACTTTTGCCCGCACCATTTGCGCCGATAAGCGTCACAATGCTCTTTTCAGGTACATCAAACGAAATACCCTTAACAGCCTCTATGCCGCCGTAGTTGACCTTTAAATCATGAACCTTAATCATCGGCCGCCACCCCCAGATACGCCTCTATAACGCGTGTGTTGTTTTGAATTTCACTCGGCGTACCAGAAGCGATGGTCTTGCCGAAATCAAGCACGTAAATGCGGTCGGAGATGCGCATGACCAAATCCATATGATGCTCAATCATAAACACTGTCAGGCCAAACTTATCCCGAATCTGCTTGATAAAATCAGTCAGCTCCTCAGTTTCCTGCGGATTCATGCCGGCAGCCGGTTCGTCGAGCAACAGCAGTGTAGGCTCGGTAGCTAGTGCGCGCGCAATTTCAAGGCGACGCTGCTTACCATATGGCAGGTTATTGGCCTTTTCATCCTTTAGGTCTTCAAGACCGAGAATTTGCAACAGCTCCAGCGTTTTTTTACGCGTGGCTGCCTCCTCGGCGCGGTTCAGGCACAGTGTGGCAGAAAGTACACCGGCCTTCGAGCGCATATGGCGCGCGATTAACACGTTTTCGAAAACAGTGAGATTTTTAAACAGGCGGATATTCTGGAAAGTTCTAGCGACACCTAGTTTAGTTATCGCATCAGGCGTTTTGACCATTGCCCGGCTGAATTTATTGGCGTCGCTACCCTGATAAAGTTTTTTCATCGCACCCTGCGGGTGGTTTGAAACAATCAGTTCACCGTTAAAGTAGATTGCACCGTTGGTGGGGGTGTAAACGCCGGTAATGACGTTAAATGCGGTGGTTTTTCCCGCGCCATTTGGGCCAATGAGCGCGACAATCTCGCCGCGATTAATTTCCAGAGAAAGATCGTTGACAGCTACAACGCCACCAAACTGCATCGTCACATTTTCTAAACGCAATACATTCTCATTCATGTGCTGCACCGCCCTTCGCCTTTTTTGCAAACGGCTTTTTAAAGAAGCCAATCAAGCCTTCCCACGAGAATTCGCGGTCGCCCATTATGCCTTGGCGGTAGAACAACACAACGCACATGATGATAACCGAGAACACCACCTTACGAAAGCCTGAACGCAGTAACGGCAGATGGAACCCATTGATGACCGTCTCAGCGTCGAGAAAGCGCAGCCACCACTCGCTACAGGCAATGAACAGGAAGGATGAGATGCAGCTGCCGGTAACCGAACCAATACCGCCCAGAACGACGATCAGCAGAATCTCATAGGTCATGGCAGATTTAAAGGCTGAAGCCTGAACGGTGGTTTGATACATCGCGAGTAATGCACCGCTGACACCCGCAAAAAACGAGCTGATGACGAACGAAAGCATCTTATGCTTAAATAGATTGATGCCCATGGCCTCAGCGGCAATTTCATCCTCTCGGATGGCCTTGAAGGCCCGCCCAAATGAGGAATTGATAAGCATCACAATCAATGCAATACAGATGCCGGACACAGCAAATGGGAACAGCACCGACGAAAACGCCGGGAATTTGCGCAATAAATTTGAGCCATTGGTGATAGGGCCCAACTTATCCCATTGGAAGATAGCACGGATTATTTCGGCAAAACCCAATGTTGCAATGGCAAGGTAATCGCCCTTTAGTCTCAGCACCGGCAGGCCAATTAAAAATGCAAAAGCCGCCGCTGCAAGACCAGCTAAAACCAGCGCCACCGGTACCGGCAGAGCAAACTGGATGATACCACCCTTGAAATATTGATAAACCTGCGCTCTAGCTTGCGGAGGAATGGTAAAAATCGCATACGTATAGGCTCCAATGAGCATAAAACCGGCCTGGCCGAGCGAGAACAATCCAGTAAAGCCGTTCAGCAAATTCATAGAGACAGCTACCAGCGCGTAGATGGCACCTTTTTTAAGTACCGTAAACAGCATTGAGGTAGTGGGCATCGTACGCTCTAGCAAAAATAAGAACACAAACAGTGCCGCCACAGCGATAAGGGAATAAATATTTTTAGCTTTTTTATCCATGGCAGCCACCTAAACCTTATCCGTCGTTTTTTCACCGAACAATCCTGTGGGCTTCGCCACAAGGATAACGATGAGTAGTGCAAAGGTAAAAGCATCTGAGAAGGTGGTCCAGCCAGCACCTTTAATCATGCTTTCGCAGATGCCAATGATGAAAGCGCCAACCACAGCGCCGGGAATGGACCCGATACCGCCAAACACCGCAGCAACAAACGCTTTGAGGCCTGGCATTGCGCCCGCCGTGGGTACGACGCCGGTATAATTTGAAAAGTAAAGCAGTGAACCTACGCCGGCCAACAGCGAGCCGATAATAAACGTCGTACTGATGACATTGTTTATCTTAATGCCCATCAGACGCGCAGTTTCAAAGTCACGCGAAACGGCGCGCATCGCCATGCCAATTTTAGTGTATTTAATTAACATGACTAGCGCGATAACCAATATAATGGTGAGCACCGGAGTGATGACAGTGACCCGTTTGGTGGTCGCCGTACCAATGTTTATAATATCGCTTATCCACGGGATAGACGGATATTGCTTAGCTAAGCCGCCCGTGATGTAAAGCGCCATATTCTGAAGCAGGTAAGAAACGCCAATGGCAGAAATCATAATGGACATGCGCGGCGCACTGCGCAGCGGCTTATAGGCCACACGCTCGATGACAAAACCGAGTAAAACAGTAAGCGCCAATACCAGCGGTATGGCGGCATATAGCGGCATAACAGTGGAAAAATAGACCATCATTAGGCCAGCCACCATAAAAATATCGCCGTGGGCAAAGTTGATCAGGCGCAAAATACCGTAAACCATCGTATACCCGATGGCAATCAGCGCATACTGCCCGCCAACCGAGATTCCCGCCAATATGTACGGCAGATTCTCGTTAAAAAATTTCATCTTCCGGAACCCCCACATAATACAAAGTTTGGCGGGAACAGATATGCAGATATATGCCCCCGCCAATCTTATTTTCTTTTTAGGCGTCTTGTGTGTTATTCAAAGCTTATTTAACGCCCTGAATTGCAACAAATTCCCACTTGCCGGTTTCGGTGTTAACCTTCTTGACGAAGGCTGCGTCGCGGACAGCGTCGCCGGTCTCGTTAAAGACAATCCTTCCGGAAATGCCAGTGTAATCAACCTTCCACAATGCCTCGTTCACAGCCTTGGGGTCGGCAGAGCCAGCGGCTTTGATGGCTTCAAGCGCGGTGAAGTAAGCGTCGTAGCCCATAGCAGAAACTGCCGCGATGGTGTCGTCGCCGCCGTTGTTAGAAAGGTTGGTGGGGTTTGACTTTATCCACTCTTTGATGCCCTTAACAAACTTTGCACCCTGCTCGTCATCGGTGCCTTCGTCAAAGAAGGTGGTAACATAGATATCGGTCTTAGTGCCCTTAGCAGCATTGAGGATGACGTTGGAGTCCCATGTGTCGCCAGCCATCATCGGAATGCCCAGACTCTGCGCATTGGCCTGCTCAATGATGAGCGCCGCAGCTTCAGTGGAAACCGGCGCGAAGAAAACGCCAGCGCCCTCGTTCTTAGCCTTGGTCAGATAGGGCGTAAAGTCGCTGTTGCCCTCTGGGAAGGTCTCGTAAACAACCTTGCCACCCAGTGCCTCAAACGCCTGCTGGAAGTAATAGCACAGGCCTACCGAATAGTCATCGCCAAGCTTGGCAAGGCAATAAGCGGTTTTGGCCGAGAAACTGTCAGCCGCAAAGTTAGCCAGAACAGTACCCTGGAACGGGTCGAGGAAGCAAATGCGGAAGTAGTGTTTATTGCCCTCGGTAACCTGCGGGTTTGTGCAGGTAACACCGATGACCGGAACGCCAGCGTTGGCAAACACGTCAGAGGCAGCGATGGAAACGCCCGAGCCATAGGAGCCCAGCGCGATGGAAACACCGGAGCTGACCAGCGAAGCAGCAGCCGACGGGCCCTTATCGTTAGAGGACTCATTATCGACGATTACAAGCTCGACCTTATAGTCTTTGCCGCCAACATTGACAGTGTTGACCAGGCTATTTGCATACTGGATGCCCAGCGTTTCTTGCTTGCCACCTGCGCCGTTGTCGCCAGAGGCAGGCTCGTATACGCCAATTTTAATGACATCGGCAGCAGCGTCGCCCGAAGAGGACGGAGCAGCGGAGGAAGCCGGAGCAGCCGAAGAAGCGGAACCGCCGCATGCAGTCAGAGCTAGCAGCAGTGCGAGTGCCAGTGACAGCGCTATAACCTTTTTCATTACAATTCTCCTTTAAATTAAGGATGCCCACATTTTTATGTAGGGCCGCGGAATAATTCTCCCGCTGAGATACAATTATACGCGCCCACGGTACAGATTTCAATAGAAAAGCGCTTATTTTAGCCGAATGTACATTTCTTCTAATTATAGGTGATTTTCTGTTTTCGAACGGCGGATTGTATGGTAAATATGACGGTTTTGCAGTTATAGCTGTCATTTCTGCACTTGATCTACAAAAAATGATAATATATGGTAAATATTTCAAAAATATCGATCCACATTGGCGACACAACACGCATTTATTTCCCTGTTACCAAGCGGGTAAACCACATATTTTGACAAAGCTATATCTGCCTTTATGCATATGCTGTCGCTCCACCGTAGAATACATCCCCAGCCATTAGTTATCCCCACTCAAAAGTAGTGACAATTCCTGCTAATATTAAGGAAAGGTCTGACGGGAACAGATATTCTAAGTGTCCCCGTCAAACCTTTTTGCTCTTTAGCATCGAGCCTCATTGTGTTTTTTTTGCTGGCTCATACTCTTTTCCTAAAATTTCCCACTCTCCGGTTTGGGTGTTGACCTTTTTTATGAAGGCCACATTGCGTATTATGTTACCGGTTTCATCAAATGAGATGGGCCCCGATATACCCTCGAAATTCACCTTCCAGAGCGCCTCGTTAATTGCTTTGGGGTCCGTTGAATTAGCAGCCTTTATAGCTTCTATGATGGTAAAGTAAGCGTCATATGCCATTACGGAAACTGGTGCAATAGTATCATTTCCGCCGTTGTTTGCAATGTTGGCAGATCTGGAATTAATCCATTTCTTGAAACCTTTAACAAACTCCGACTCATCCTTATTAAGAATTGTCTCATCAAAGTAGGTAGTCACATAGATGTCAAGGTTGGTGCCCTTTGCAGCATTGAGTATCGCTTTGGAATCCCAAGAGTCACCCGCCAGCAATGGTATACGAAAATTCTGCGCACTAGCCTGTTCGATGATATGCTCTGCTGAAGGTATTGAAAGAGGTGCAAAAAATACATCCGCCCCACTATTTTTAGCGCTATTAAGGAAAGGGGTAAAATCTGTATTACCCTGTAGAAAGGTTGAATAAACCACTTTTCCACCAAGTGCTTCAAACGCTTTACGAAAGTAGTAACATAAATCAACCGAATAATTATCACCTAGCTGCGCCAAGCAATAGACCGTTTTGGCTTTTAAATTGTTAGCAGCAAAATTTGCTAGAACAGACCCCTGAAAGGGGTCAAGGTAGGTAAGCGTGAAATAATTAGTGTTGCCCGCAGTAACCTGTGGATTGGTGCAAGTGGCGCAGACTCCAGGGATTCCGGCATTTGAAAATACGTCGGAAGCGGCAATGGTAACAGCTGATCCATAAGAACCAATAACCGCGGAAATACCCAGTCTTACAAGTGAATCGGCAACCACTGGGCCTCTTTCTGTAGAGGATTGATTATCAACGATAACAAGCTTAACAGGAATATCCTTGCCGTTAATATTAACTGTATTAACAAGGCTGTTTGCATACTGAATTCCGAGAGTTTCCTGCTTCCCACTTGCGGCGTTGTCTCCGGAGGCTGGCTCATAGACGCCAATTTTAATAACATTTGCAGGAGTGGAGGAAACCCCTGACGCTGTGGGAGCCCAACCACTGCATGCATTTAGTGCCAGTAACAGAGCAACTGCGAGCGATAGCGAGATAAGCTTTTTCACACTAATACCCTCCAAATTCCGGAAACTTGCATTCACTAAAATTTACAAAGTATGCGCACGACAACAGACAGATCTTAAATAGACCAATTTTGTCGATCGCTCATTCCAGAAGATTCACATTCTATTTGTATTTGTAATCGGAGGATTGTATGTTAAAAATCACAGCTTCAATGTGTCAAGCTCTATTTTATCAGAGCTTTTTCTCAATATTAATTCCGTTTTTCGCAAAAACTTTCGCCATGTCATCAGGCAAAGGTGCAGATAGGCACATTCTTTTTTTTGTCACCGGATGGTCAAACATTACTTTTGCACAGTGCAATGCCTGTCTTTGAATATCAGATGTTTCGCCGCCATAAAACGCATCTCCCAGAAGTGGATGCCCAACTGCAGAAAAATGCACACGTATTTGATGCATTCGCCCAGTATGCAGGATACATCCTAAAACTGTCAGTCTGCTATTTTGCGCCAACACATGATATTCGGTTATGGCGTGCTTTCCATTTTCGCACACCACCTGACGCGGTTCAAAGGGATTTTGACGAGCCATCGGCAATGTAATAAGGCCATGCTGCTCAGGGATTTCACCCTGCACAACAGCAATATAGCGCTTTTCTATCCCCTGCCACAGCTGTGCCGCAGCAAACTGATGCTTCGCTGCGACCAGCGCACCACTGGTGTCTTTATCCAGCCGGTTCATGGCACGAAACACACCTTGAGCTGTATTTTCCAACGTATCGCCATAATGCCCGCCAGAACGGTGGCATACCAATCCTGCGGGCTTGTTGTAAACAATAATATCATCGTCCTCATATAACACTGGCACGCGTTCATCGCTCACAGTGCGCCTGACATCCGGTTGGGGCAACGTCACTGTCAGCGTCTCACCCTGCCTTAATATATATGTTGAGCGGACCCGTTGTCCTGAGACGCGAAGACCCTCTTCGGTTTGCTTGAGTGCAATAATCAACCGTTTGGAATACCCTTCGGCCAATAGGCGCGCCTGAACGCTTTGTCCGTCCTCTTCAACATAGTATGAAAACTGACGGACATCTCTCGACGCGTTATTCATGCGTCGCCTCCTCCTTTTGGAGTGAAAAGCGCTTGCTCTCCGATATAAACAACCCCGCCAATGTTAAAGCGGTACCCAAGGCGGCTAACCCTGTAATTCTTTCCCGCAATATAAGGGCTGAAGTTACAACAGTAATAACGGGAACCGCGTAAATATAGACACCCGTTTTGACGGCCCCCAGCATTTTCACCGCAGCGCCCCACGTAACAAAGCACAGCGCTGATGCACCCAGCCCTAAAAACAAGAAATTAAACAGGTTCACCGGTACGAGCAGTTGAGCGGTATCAGGACTAAAATCCATAATAAACAGTGCGGGAAGCATGAACAACAGCCCATAAAAAAAAGCTCTGCGCGTCGTTTGAATTGTGTTGTAACCAAAGTTGCTGATCTTTCTTGTCAGCACCGAATAGAAAGCCCATGATATTGCCGCCAACACAGCAAGCACATCCCCGACAGGGTTCAGCTTCAAGACCGTACTGCCGTTAAAACTAATCAGAAAAATACCGGTCAGTGCAACAACAAATCCCACAAAAAATTGAACCCGCAGCTTTTCGCCATCCAGAAAAAAGTGTGCCAAAAGCGCGATAAAGAAAGGACTTATCGTTACAACAACTCCGACGTTGGAAGCAAATGTATAGGTCAGCGCAACGTTCTCCATCAAAAAATAAAGCGTCACTCCGCTCAGGCCCGCAGCGGCAAAATAAAGTTCCTGCTTCCTCTCAGCAATTTTAAGCGGTTTGGGACAAACTAGCCATAAGGCCATATAGCCTGCGAAAAATCTTAAAAATAATATTTCCACCGGCGTAAAAGCCCTGAGTAATACCTTTGTCGATATAAAGGTGGTGCCCCAGACAAAAACGGTGATGAGTGCTGTCAGGTGACCCTTTAACGCGTTGTCTCTTTCCATAAAAACCCCTCTATTTCTGCATATTAGCCTGCCCTAAAAGAACATTTTTGTTCTCAATCGTTGTTGTTCTCTGCGCGTACATGCGTGGCAGTTTTCTCACTCATGAAGACATTGATTTCTCATCAAAACTTATTTACTCTTAAATAGAGCATCAGCCGTAAAGATATTCATATATTGTTTTGGCGTTAGACCAATAAACTTTTTAAAGAAGTTCGTAAAATGGCTCTGGTCATTAAAACCTGACTGTAAGGCGGTTTCGAGCGGCGGCACACCCTGCGCCAAAAGCTTTTTGGCCCTGTCTATGCGAATCGTCTCCAGATAGCTGTAAGGCGAAATACCCTGCCACTTGGTGAAGGCACGCAGTAACGTGAATTTTCGCAAACCGGTAAGTTGGCACAAATCATCTAATGTGATGCTATCCATATAATGCGACTCTAAAAATTCGCAGACGGCTTGTAGCTCAGAACATGGTGCTGTTTGCTGCGTAGTTGGTTGCTGAGTTGTATAGTCCATCAAAAGTTGTTCTAAAAGAAAATAGAACAATTCTTCTTTTTTAAAATCACTCATCCCCTGCATCAGCTTTTGATGCAGGTCTTTAAGCAGCGGAACAAGTTCACAGTGAAAATTGGCCGACGGCGAAAATACAGGAAGATAGTCCCGCCCGGTGACCTCGAAGACTGCCTTGCGCATAACCTCCGGTTGAATATAAATGCTGCGATAGTCAAATGATGTGCCATCATTCTGCGCGCAGGCGTGATTATCTTTGGGATTAAACAGCACCATATCCCCTGGTTCCAGCGTATACAATTTGTTTTTACAAGATAGTTGACGACGTCCCTTTTCAATAAAACCAATGACATAATAGGCGTGAAAATGATTGGGAAAAGGTTGCTCAACACCCTGAAAATGCAGCGCCTCCACCTGAAGTGCCGAATCAAATACCATCGTTCGGATTCCATGCTTCATTGACTGCCCGCCTTTCGAAGTTTTCTGCTACCCAGTCTATCACAAAAATACTTGATTGTTCTTGCAAGATATTGCACATCTTACCATATGCCAATAATCTACACACATCTGGAACAGCTTGCAATGTTACCAAAATTATCGCAGAAGAATATAGCTATTATAATAGTACCGGCAAAAAAACACAAATCTATAACATTTAGGTAATCGTCTAAATGTACTTGACTTTTTATAAGACTACTGATAGCATACATTTAGATCATTTTCTAAATGTTTGAAAGGAGGTGCCCAGCGTGAGTTTCCAGACCACTTTTAAGGCACTTTCAGACCCAACGCGTCGCGAAATTCTCTCTCTTCTCAAACACGGCGCCATGACCGCAGGCGAGATCGGTGCCAAATTCGAGATAACCGGAGCTTCTATCTCTCACCATCTTGCGGTGCTGCGTGACTCAGGGCTAATAACCGATGACCGACGCGGCAAATATATTTATTACGAGCTAAATATGACGGTGCTTGACGAACTGCTCGGTTGGGCTGCCGATTTAAAAGGAGAAAAGCTATGAAAATGAAAAAATCAATTATCATTCTTATAGGTGTGCTGTCACTTTTGCCACTGGTGTTAACAGCTTGGTTTTACCCACGGTTGCCTGCCACCATCCCAATGCACTGGAACATTGATGGTACTGTGCGTTACGATCCCAAATACACCCTATGGATGATGGCTGCGTTGTCGCCAGTGCTTGCAATACTGTTCCCCGTGATGGCAAAAATTGACCCTAGGAGACGCAATTACGAAAAGTTCGGCGGCGCCTATCAAGGCTTTATGGTTGTGATGCAGCTGTTTTTGCTCACGATGAACGGCATCGTGATTTCAGAAGCGCTTAATCCTGGGCGCATCTCAGTTTCCACAGTCGTAACAGTTGGGGTCGGACTACTATTTGTGTTTATTGGCAATATTATGCCAAAGGTCAAGAGTAATTTTTACATGGGCGCACGTACACCGTGGACTCTTTCTGATCCCGATGTCTGGTTTAAAACCAACCGCCTTAGCGGATATCTCTTTTTTGTCAGCGGCATCATCATTTGCGTTTGCCCGTTTATTTTGACCGAAAAGATGACGTTTGTCATTATGATGACCATCACTTTTATCGTTGCGCTCATTCCCTCCATTATGAGTTACTTCTGGTATCGCAAAAACCATCATGGCAATGAAGAAGACTAACCGCTGAAAAATACCCAGATGATTCTGTAATAGGGTATACTGACCTTATCATGCAAACTGACACAGGAGATGTACATCATGGAAAAAAGAAAAAATATGTTTAAAAGTGTTGTCTTGCCCGAGGATTTGCCAGTCTATCAGAACCTGGAACAATTTCTCGCTGATGGGCAGGATGACCGATATATCTGCGAAATAGCCGTGCAAAACGCTACGCTACAGGATGCAGACCTAAGCGACCTTTGCTTTGAAAACGTGCTTTTCTCGCACTGCAACTTTTCAAAAACCAATTTGTCTCACTGCGCCTTTACCAATGTTCTGTTTGAAAACTGCGCCCTGACTAATTGTGATTTTTCTAAAAGCCGTATGCACCAGTGTGAACTTCGCAATTCACAATTTAAAGGCGCCAATTTTAGTGCTAGCCGCATATCTCATCTGCGTATTCAAAACAGCAATTTACGATATGCGAATTTTACCGAATCGCAATTGGAGCTATGTGAAATTGTCACGAGCGATTTGACTGATACCTTTTTTGCCAGCTGTACTTTTAAACAGCTCACCGTGTCAGAATCACAGTTTACGCGCGCGGAATTTTTCCGCACACCGCTCAAAGACATCGACTTTACCACCTGTGCGTTAGATGGCATCAGCGTGTCCGAAACAGGTAAAGAACTTTCAGGTGCCATCGTGAACATTTTTCAAGCAGCCGAGTTGGCAAAATTATTTGGAATTATCATTAAAGAGAACGACTGACGTTCTTACATAAAAAAGCGGCGGAGTTTTCCGCCGCTTTTTTATTGTACTTATTGAAACTTGAAAACAATTAAACTTTTTTCAGAATTTTATCACCGACATAAAGGCCATGCGCCGCCGCGTGAGAAAGAGAGCGTGTAAAGCCCGCACCGTCGCCCACTGCAAAGATATTTTTGCAGCCTTCCAACTCAAAATCGTCGGTAGCAGGGCGTGCCGAATAATACTTGCATTCCACGCCGTAAAGCAACGTATCATAATTGGCGGTTCCGGGCGATATTTTATCCAGCGCATGTAGCGTTTCAATAATGTTGTCAAGCTGACGCTTGGGCATGCACAGACTGAGGTCGCCGGGTACGGCGTCTAGCGTGGGGCGAACAGTGGACTGGCTCAAACGATGCTCATTGGTTCGCCTACCCGCTTCAAGGTCGCCAAGACGCTGTACCAGCACGCTGCCGCCGGAGATCATGTTGGCTAGCGAAGCCACAGCACGGGCGTATTCAATCGGCTCGTCAAATGGCTTGGTAAAGCGGATGGTAGTAAGCAACGCAAAGTTTGAATTCTTTGTCTTTTTGGCCTCGTCGCGATAGGAATGACCATTGACCGTCAAAATACCGCCGGTGTTTTCCATTACAACACTGCCCCGCTCGTTAAAGCAGAACATTCGGGTGGTGTCACCGTACATCTTGGAGCGATACCAGATTTTCGGCTCGTATATCTGCTGAGAAAAGTCTTGCCAGATCAGCGAGGACATTTCTACCCGCACACCGATGTCAATTTGGTTGTTAATAAGCGGCACACCGTTCTTTCGGCACCACTCAGAGAAAAAGCGGCTGCCCACACGCCCAACTGCAAATATAATGTTTTCAGCCAGCAGTTGATCTACCACGCCGCCGCGGCTTTTTAAAGTCAGCAAATGATTTTCGCGATCAACATCTGTAACCTCTGTCTCGGTGATAATGTTAATGCGGTCGCGAAGCGAATCCACCAGCTTGAGCATCGTGGCAAAGTTTGAATCTGTTCCGAGATGTTTAAGCTGCGCCTGATGCATGTGCAAATCGTTTTGCAGACAAAGCTTTTTAAGCGAATCGGACGGCATAAAGCGGTCGGTTGTGGCGCCAAAGCCCACCAGCACCGAATCGGCTTGTTCAATATAATCAATGACCAGCTTCTGCGGTAAATAGTCGGTCAGCCAGCCGCCATATTCGGTTGAAATTACATATTTACCATCGGAAAACGCACCAGCACCCGCCAGCCCTTCCATTATTGAGCAATGGGGGCAATGAACACAGGTATGCGCCCCGCCACTCACCATAGGACAAGCACGTTTATTTAAATCTGGCCCTTTTTCGATCAGGGTAATTTTAAGCGACGGTCTCTCCTCTATCATACGGTAGGCCGCCATTAGCCCACCAATACCTCCGCCTATGATTGCAACGTCACAATTTTTGTAATCAGACACCCGGCATACAGTCCTTTCGGCAAATAATCGCCGCCGGCCGTATTAAACGTCGGCAACAGCCTTTATTGTAGCATAATATTTTGCCCGCGAAAACAAAAATTGATTAATCAAATTTTAGAATCAATAAAAAACTGTTACAACATCTACAACCGCCAAAACAACGTTGTGCAACGACATGCAGAATTCTCAAATGCATTATGACTCTGTATGGAAAAGAACGTCCAACACCTCATCGCGCTGGATACCGCCAAACAACTCGGCCAGCGGAAAACGATCTAGTACCGCGCCTACATCCTCAATGCGGTAAGGGCAGCCCTTGAGCGCTTCTGTCAGTTCATCCAAAGGACGAACCGAGAGAAAATCCCCAAAGAATGCGATATCCACAATAAGACCCTTTTCTACTGCTACCTTGGGTTCCAAGCAACCACCCTCATAGCGACGTTTGTTAGTCATATTGTAATTGGGTGAACGCCCAAAATTCCATTCCCATGTGTTATATTTGGTGCGTTCCAGTTCTGCCACAGCCACTAGTTCATCAGGCAAGAGTCTTCCTCTTACCAGACCGCTGCCAGCTAGCGTCTCTTTCAGATACTCCCAAAAAGCAGTGAGGTCCATATCATTGGGAAGAAAATCTTTAATGTTTCCGATGCGGCTTCGTACTGACTTTGCACTTTTCGATTGGAACTTGGTGGGATCTACATTTAGAGCGCCTGCAACCATACCCGGATTGGCATTGAACAGCAATGTACCGTGATGCAGGATGCGGCCCTTCATCACACGCTGGGCCGTGCCGGATACTTTTCGACCACTGACCAGAATATCGTTGCGGCCAGAGGCTTCGGCATCAAGGCCAAGCCCGCGCAGCGCCTCCACAATCGGCTTTGTGAATCGCTCCATGGTCAGCTGCTCCGCATCGCCCACATCTGTAATAAAGGAATAATTCAGATTGCCAAGATCATGATACACCGCACCTCCGCCGGTGGAACGCCGCACCACATTAATATGATGTTCTTCCACAAAAGAGCGGTTGATTTCGGCCTCTGCGTTTTGGTTTTGCCCGATGACAATGGTGTTATCGTTTTGCCATAACATTAGATAATCACCCTTCGTGCGTTGTGAAAGCACATATTCCTCAAATGCCAGGTTGTAGAAGGGAGAAAGGGAGCCTGTTTCCAGATAGTTGACTACAGTATTCACGGGTTTCATTCCTTTCATATATGCGGTAGTGCTGTTATTGCCGCTATATCGTGCTAGTGTCAGAAAAATACCATGCAGAACTGGGTTTATGGTAAAGCAAAAACGTCGTTTCTGAAGATTTAAACTGTAATAAGTTCAGGATGTTCAATAAGCTGTTGCATGTCCTTGAAGATGCGTCCTACCTCCAGACCGTCTACCACACGATGGTCAAAGGTCAAATAGCAGCAAAGCATATCCCGAGGTACAAAGGCACCATCAATATAAATGGGCTTTTTGGTGGTACGGCCAAAACCCATAATCGCCACTTCGGGAAGATTGATGATGGGCGTGGACATATCAATGGGAAACATCCCTACGTTGGATACGGTGAAGGTTCCGCCGGACTGCTCGCCATCCCGCAGTTTTTTCTCCTTGGCTCGGGTACCCAAGTCCTTAATGGCCTTACTCAACGCGACCAGAGACAGTGTATCAGCACACTTCACGACGGGAACCATCAATCCCTCTTCGGTGGCAATCGCAACCGATAGATTGACATGCTTGTGAGAGAACAATGTTTTCCCATCAAAGGTGGCATTTGCGAGAGGGTGTTTAGCCAACATTTTTGCAACAGCCATACACAGCAGATCATTCACCGTAATCTTGCAGCCCAAGAACTCCTGCTGATCCACCAGCTTTTGACGCAGTGCCAATAACGCCGTGACATCCATCTCACTTGTTGCCGTGCATTGAGCACTCTGCTGCAAGCTATTGAATAAATTGCGGGCAATGGCCTTGCGGACGCCGGTCCATGGAATTTCGGTAATCTCATCTTCCACCGTTGATACCGGCGCAGCAATAGGATTAATTGCGGGGACAGGGGCACTCTTCTTTGCTTCCAGATAAGCCGCGACATCTTTGGCCACAATTCTTGCACCGTCAGGGCCGCCAGAGGGTAAAATATCCGCGATATTGACACCGGCCTCTCTAGCCATTTTTTTGGCTAATCCGGTGGCTCTTACACGACCGTCAGCTCGAACAGCGGCGCCAGTTTCAGAGGCCGCGGCAGTAGAAACAATGGGTACCGCGTGGGAAACAATAGTCACAGCGGGTGCGCTAACCACAGGAGTTACAGCGGGTACAGCGCCGGTCATGGCTGCGTACTCTGCCTGGCTTTCCGCCAGTTCCCCAATGGGTTCACCTACGGCGATGGTATCGCCCTCTTTGGCAATGATGTGGAGAATACCGGAGGAAAGTGCCACACACTCGATGGTGTTCTTCTCATTCTCATATTCCATAAGGACGTCGCCCTTATTAACCGAAGCACCCTCCACCACTTTCCACTCAGAGATGGTACCTTCCACCATGGTCAGACCAGCCTTGGGCATAACGATTTGAAAGCTCATATTGCACGTCTCCTTTCTGATCGATTAGAACATGGTGCGAATCGCTTCGCAAATCCGGCCTACATCAGGAATAGAGTACTTTTCCATCTGGATGTTATAAGGCATGGGAACATCCAACGCGGCAATTCTGACCACAGGGCCATCCAACTCATCATACAGCTCTTCCTGAAACTGGGCAGCCAATTCGGCACCGATGCCGGCCGTTTTGTTGCTTTCCTCCACAATTGCAGCACGATGGGTTTTTGTAATAGAGTTATAGATGGTCTCTTTGTCTAAAGGTGCAATGGTGCGCGGGTCAATGACCTCTACATCGATGCCCTCGGCAGCAAGCTTTTCAGCCGCTTCGAGCGCACGCGGGACCATCAATCCCACAGCTACCAGCGTCACATCCTTGCCGGAACGCTTAACGTCGGCTACGCCAATGGGAATGGTGTAATCGCTCTCATATACATCATCGGGAATCTCCTGCTTTGACTGATACAGCAGCTTGGGCTCACAAAACAGCACCGGATTGTCGGAGCGGATTGCGGATTTTAATAATCCCTTTGCATCGTAAGCGCAGGATGGCGTGATGATCGTCAGCCCGGGGGCGTGCATAAACAAACTCTCCACCGTGTTAGAGTGTTCAGAACCGGCACCGTTGGAGGAACCGCTGGCACTGCGTATAACCAAAGGCAGTTTATACTCAGGTCCGTTCATATATCGCCACTTGGCTACACAGTGAAAAATCTCACTGAATGCCACGAGTGTAAAATCCGAATACATTAATTCTGCACAGGGGCGCAGACCGGTCAGCGCAGCACCCAGGGCAGCACCCACAATAGCCGTTTCGGCAATGGGGGTATTGCGAATACGCTTAGGGCCAAACTCCTCCAGTATTCCGTTCATGATGCCGAAAATATTGCCAAACTCGGCCACATCCTCGCCAAAGACGACAACCTTATTGTCTCTGCGCATCTCTTCTTTTAAAGCATCACCAATAGCCTTTGCGTATGTAACTTTCATGTTGGTGTATCCTCCTTGTAATAATCATGTTTTGTGATGCAGTCTTACACGTAGAGATAATTGTAGATATCTTCAGGTTTCATAGCGGGGGCCGCTTCGGCATGGACAATGGATTCTTCCATTTCGGCATCAAAATCGCTGCGTTCCTGAATAATTTCGTCTTCGGTCAATATACCCTCAGCGATAAGCAGTGCTTCCAAATTCTTCACACAATCCTTTTCAGCTATCCATTTTTCTGTGGTAGCCAAATCGCGGTAAGCGCATTGGTCGCCCTCAAAGTGGCCTCTCCAACGGTATGACCGGCACTCCAGAATAGCAGGGCCATTACCGGCGCGAATGCCTTCCACAAGTACTTTGGCAGCCTCGTAAACAGCCAAGACGTCGGTGCCATCCACTACCTTGGCGGACATTCCAAAGCCAGCGGCGCGGTCTGCCAGCGCATTAGCAACAGGGATTGTGGACGCGCAGTGAGTAGAGATGGCGAATTGATTGTTCTCACAAATGAAGAGGACAGGCAATTTCCAGGCAGCCGCAAGATTCATAGCCTCATACACAGGGCCGCGGCTGGAAGTACCCTCACCCATGAACATATAGGAAACATTATCTCGCTCTTCCATCTGGATGGTCAGGGCTGCGCCTGCGGCCACTCCGGTGTCACAGCCAAGTGTACCAGACATGCCCAGCATACCCTTGCTTAATTCGCCAATATGCAGACTGCCTCCACGACCACCTGAATTGCCGGTGGTTTTGGCCAACAGCTCGCCGAAGAATACATCCAACGATGTTCCTAACATGCGAGGCAGTGCGATAGGGCGATGGGCCAATTTATAATAGTCGCCGTCTTTTCGGGTTGAAAGCACGCCCACGTAGGTGGCCTCCTGCCCTACGCCGCTATGAACATGACCCGGTACACGTCCCTGAGCATACAGTTCAACGAGTTTCTCTTCCATGAGGCGAGTCTCCAGCAAATGCGTGTGGATTTCTTTAAGAAATTCTTTTGTATATTGCATATAGAACCTCCTACTACTTATTGGGGTGTGTTTGTGAAGCGTGATTAAAAATAGGCAGTCAAGGGATTAAACATTTAAAAACTAAAGTGTTTGACCACTATAATGACATTGAAACGTTTTCTTTCTTGCATAATATTGCAAAAAGTGCGCGACTGCACAACTTGCAACCGCGCACTTTCTTGTCAATGCAACTTGAAATTAGAGTACTTCTTCATTCAAGACGCTGCTCGATTTTACTTGGTGAAAGCAGCGATCAGCTCGGGAGTCAGAACAGGGGCAAACTCTTCATAGCAGGGAGCAGCTGCATCCTTAAACTCCTTGGAAGCTTCGGGGGACAGCTCGGTAACAGTGATACCGGCAGCAGTCCACTTCTCAAGAACTTTCTTATCCTGCTCGCGCTGCAGTTTGCGCTGATTCTGGGCAGCCTTCAAGCCGCACTCGTCAACAATAGCCTGCAGTTCAGGAGAGAGAGAGTTATACAGCTCACCGTTCATGGTGAAGAAGATGCAGTCATACACGCCAGTCCAGTAGGTAACATACTTCTGGACTTCTGCGATAGAAGCACCGTCAGCAGTGGGCAACGGGTTCTCCTGACCGTCATAGGTGCCAGTCTGCAGGCCAGTGTAAACCTCAGACCAGTTGGCATTTGCCCAGTTTGCACCCCAAAGTGCGTACTCGCGGTTGAGCAGCTCGGAACCGGCAACACGCAGCTTGAGGCCCTTCATATCAGCCAGGCTGGTGATAGCGCGGACACTGTTGGTGGGATGACGGAAACCGTTCTCGCCAACGCCCAGCAGATGTAGACCCATGCTCTCGACAACTTCGCCTACAGCCTTGCCGCCTTGGCCGTCCAGCTTGGCATCGACATCTTCAAAAGAATCAAACAGGAACGGAAGGGATACAACATTCAGGCGCTTATCAAAAGCGGAATAGATTAGGTTGGAATGCGCGGACAGCTCAGTGGTACCATCAATAACAGCCTGAATACCCTCGGACTGATTTCCGGCAGTCAGCTGATCAGCAGCGTAAACTTCTACGGTAACGGCACCGCCAGTAGCCTCGTTCACCATTTTGCCGAAGTCGCGGCCCATATCGGCCCAGACGGTGTTCTCGGTGGCAGAACAAGCGAACTTCCAGGTTTGTTTCTCAAAAGTGGGCTTCGCAGTTTCCGAAGGAGACTGCTGAGCAGGGGTGCTGGCACTGGGTGCAGGAGCAGAGCTTTTGCCACCGCAAGCGGCCATTGTCAGTACCATTGCCAAAGCTAAAGACAATGCAAAATACTTTTTCATTTGTTTTCCTCCTTAACGTCTTTGGTTTTATCTGATATCACAAAATGTGATGACAGACGGTAAAACGGCTATCAGCCATGCAGGAACACGGTGGAGAAGAAGGGCACGTAAGTGACAATCAGCAAAGTGATGATGCAGGCTACAATCATAGGCCATACAGCTTTGGAAATGGTCTCGATGGTGACTACAGTCTTGTCCTTTATGTTCTGCAGCTTGCTGCTGACACCGATGGCTACGAACAGGTTGACGCCAACCGGAGGCGTTACCTGACCAATCGCCAGGTTCACAGTAGACAATACACCAAAGTGGATGGGGTCTATACCCAGCTTCTTGGCAACCGGAAACATAATCGGGATAAAGATATACATAGCGGAGTTTGCATCCACGAAGCAGCCGGCGATCAGGAATATCACATTGACAATCAGCAAGAACACATACTTGTTACCGGAAATGTTCAGCAGCAGCGTCTGCGCAGCACCGGAGATACCATGCACAGTACATATGTAAGAGAACAGGGTAGCTGCACCGATAATCAACATGATGCTACCAGTCGTCTTGCCGGAATCTACCAACAAGTCATACAGATCCCGCAGCTTGACCTCACGATAGACAAACAGACCGACAAACAAACCGTACACCACGGAAACAGCTGCGGCCTCAGTGGGCGTAAAGATACCACCATAGATACCACCAAGAATGATGACAGGCATCAGGAAGCCCCAGAAGGATGAGCGGAAAGACTTAAATCGCTGGCTCATGCTGGCCCTCTCGCGAGATGCAGACAAGCCTTTCTTTCGTGCCTCAATCATGATGATAATGACCAAAGCCACACCCATCATAATGCCAGGAAGAATACCACCCATAAACATATCGCCCACGGAAACGCCGGTAATAGAGGCATATACCACGAACGCAATGGAGGGCGGGATGACAATGGCGATAGATGATGCCGTTGCCATCATTGCTGAGGAGAAAGGTGCTGAGAAACCACCGCGATTAATCATGGCAGGAATCAGAATGATACCCAAAGCCGCCACGGTAGCGGGGCCAGAACCGGAGATGGCGCCAAAGAAACAGGCGACCACAACACACACGATAGCAATACCACCACGCCGATGACCGATACAATCATCAATAAACTGCACCAGACGCGTGGAAATGCCGGCTTTTGCCATAATATTTCCCGACAGCACGAAGAACGGAATCGCCAGCAACAGGAATTTTGCCATGCCATTATAAACGTTGGTCGGAACGATAGACAGCTTATCGCCAGAATAGACCATGGCAAAAATTGCGGACAAACCCAAACTGGTGCAGATGGGAACGTTCAGGAACAGCAGGATAAAGAACGAGCCGAAGAGAATAAAGTTAATCATTTCTGCTGGTCCCCCTCATTCTCAAGTCTAACGCAATCCGAATTGTTGGCCATAACGTCAACACAAAATTCAATGGTATGAATAATCAGAAAAAAAGCACCAATGGGTAGAAAAATTGTAAACACCCATTCCGGCCATCCCAGAGAAAAGGTATGCTTGCCGTTGGCCAATTGTGTCGCGACCTTAGCCCAACCGGTCTTTAAGAGTAAAGCCCAGAGCAGGGTATTGGCCACTGTAATGATGGCCACAAAGATCTTCTTGCCGCCAACTTTCAGGCGATCAAAAATTAGGGACAGGCTAATTAGGCTTCCTTCACGGGCACATAGCGCACAACCCATCATAATCATCAGAACAAACAGGTTGATAACCAACTCCTCCGTCCAGGCGAATTGGCTGTTGCTGAACTTGCGAACTAGCACGTTCGCAAAGGTGATCAATGTAACAACAACTAAAATGAGGCTGATTACAATTTTTTCAACCGCGGCGATGTTATCCATGATCTTTTTGTAGGCTTTCATTCAATCGATCCCCTTCCTTAAAACTATGAGTCGTCAGATAATGTAGTTTATGCTGTATAAATTCCCCTTTTATAGCAGTTGATCAGCCACTTTCTGGACGACATCCTCATACAGGAGCCTTGGCTCCGGTACTCCACAAGAAAAGCGCATCTGTTTGATGGCTCAGTCACAGACTAAATTTTCCAAACAATAATTGTGACACTTATTATTTGGTTTCTAAATTCTAACAGCTGAAATATGTAGGTTTTAACGCTCAAGTTAACAACCACTTCTATTCAGCTTTCAGTACCAAGCCATAAACAAAGGGAGAGGCGATAATCGCAGCCACCAGCGTAGCAACAAAAGGTGTCAATCCAGATGTTAACATGACATCTAGTATTGTCAGCAATCCAGCAGTCATCCATGCGCCACCAGCCGCCCTATGAACAGTAAACCATGCTTGTTCACTACGCTGTGTAAAAGAAAAGCGCAATGCAACCTTGGCGTTCCGCGGGCACTCCCACATCTGCCCACCCAGAATTAAAAGCAGCAATCCGATGATGCAGGGGGCAAGAAAGGAAAGCGGTAATGGTGTCTGACCTAAAGACTGCCTAATCATGCCACTGCAAAAGATGACAGAGATGATAGAAAATCCCCAACGACCAGTCAGGCGGATATGAGTTGGCGGCAGGGTCATGCGGTTCTGATGAACCCATAACTGACCGTGCGCAATGGTGTTGAGCAGGCACATCAGGCCAGGAAGACCAATTGCCACAACCCAACGAGGAAGAGAGTCGTCCTTACCATCTGTCCCGATGAGACCGCTTGGAACAAACTGCGGAATATCACGCCAAAATCTAACTCCCATTATTATGGGCATGGCGCAAGCCAACAGTGTCACCAACAGCAAAATCGTACGTTTCTGACGAGAAAGATGTTTTCCGAACATCTTAGCACCGGCGATTTCCATGTCTCGAGTCATTTGTGTATTCTGATGTGCTTTTTTGGGTTTTCGGTTTCTCATAGGTCAAGCCTTTCTTACGATATGTGAGTTGGCCGATCGGATAGCGAAAAAAGCAATGCACAGCCAGAAACCAACTTCAAAGGTGTTAAAAGGCCATTGACTGTAGCATTATGGCGCGTCAAGGTCGATGTGTGATATTTCAAAAGCGTGGACGATGTGCAGTCGCATAGCGGCATAGGAACCATCAGCGTTGCGCGCTTCAATAAATCGTACCAGCTCCTTGTGGTCATTAAGAGAGAGTGCTACCAGATCTGTGTTCTTGTCAAAGTTAGAAGCGACGCTGTAAATGGCGCGGTTAATGATGGGCATCAGTTCCTTGACAAAGGGGTTGTGACTGGCCTGAGCGATGGCATTATGAAAGTCTTGCTCCACCTTAATTCGGTTTTTTCCCTCGGCTATCGTCTTTTCAATCTCCAGACTCAGCTCTTTAATGCGCTGAATCTCCTCTTCCGTAGCCCTCTTAGCCGCATAGTAAGCGGCGGTAGGTTCAATCATCATTCGGATATCCAGCATATCCTGGTTGCTGGCGTTCACATTGACCACCATAGAAAAATCTGCCTTCGATGAGATAAACTCACCTGAAGCGGCCGTCACATAGGTACCACGGCCACGACGAATCTCCACCACGCTGCGCGCGCAAAGCATACGTATCGCTTCCCGCAAGGTAACACGGCTGATCCCTAGTTCCTGAGCCAGCTGCAGTTCATTGGGCAGTTTATCACCAGCCTGAAATCGCTGTTCTGCAAAAATCATATCCATAATTTGTCCGGCAGTTTTTTCTGCCAACGAAGATGTTACTCGCGACATATGACCTCCTAGTTCCCAGCCACCAGTTAACAGCTGACAGCTGCCAGTGCTAGTCACCAAAATAATTGTCTGATTTATGAATTAAATACATCTTACCTCAGGTATTTCAAAAAATCAATGATCATTTTCACAAAAAGAAAAATATCTAAAAATATGTACAAATTTATTTCATTTTATTAAACACATTAACGAAAGTGCTAAGTGATTTATTTTGATTATTGACTTTTTTGCCTATTATAAATAATATGGGTAGCAGATAGAGACGTAAGATGACTCGCCAATTTCAAAGAGTAAAACTGGAAGAGTCGACTTTGTCATGTAACTGTTTTGTATAATAAATTAAGCTGAAGTACCAGAAACAGACGTAAGATGACCCGCTGTTTCTCAGCCAAAGAATTGAGATGACGGGGGTATCATGATGGAAAGCGTTTTGCAAGTAACGCTGTCTTGCAACGCAGGACTAATATTAGAATATCAGGGTACAAAGCTTCTGCTTGATGGCATTTATGGAACCACTGGGCACCCTTTTAGCAATTTAGGGCAGGACCTGTGGGAAAAGATGCTTTCCGGAATCGCCCCTTATGATAACATTGACTATTTGCTTTTTAGCCACCAGCATCCAGATCACTTTACACCCGCGATGACGCTCGCTTATCTGAAAGAGCGCAACATAAAGGGCATATTTTTTCCTGAAGTAGCGGGTGAAACCCAAACAGACCTGATTTCATATATAAAAGAAAACCGCATTCCGTGCGTACTATTGTCGTCCCAAACACAGCGTGCGACGTTTTGCATTGAGCCACAAATTCAGATTCGCGTATTACCCACTTTGCACCTGGATAAAAAATTTCAGGATATTGTGCATTATTGTTACCTGATCTCTTTCGGCAGCAAAAATGTGCTTTTTACGGCTGATGTGGATTATACCACTGAGACTTTTTCTGCCTTTCAAGCACACCCCCTTCGAGCAGCGTTTATCAATCCGCTGTTCTTTAACGCACTTAGAAGCGGAAAGTTTTTTTCAGGCACGTTGAACACAAAAACCCTTTGCATTTATCACGTCCCCTTTTCAGAAGATGACAGCCTGCGTATGCGGCCTATGCTAGCCAAAGATTTGCTCGCTTGGCCACAGGAAAAACCAGAAGCTATTGTCCTCTGTAGCGCTTTTCAGCGCATAGAGTTGTAGGCCAAAAAAGATTTTTTATTTTAGGAGGCTGACATGGAGAAGTTTGAAATGGAAATGGCACAAGGCCATCTCGGCCGTGTCGTCGCGCTTCGCCTGAAACCCGGCACCGACGTTTTGCTGGGCTTAGAAGAAGCTTGTAAACGCAGCGGTATTAACAACGGTGTTATTCTTAGCGCCATCGGTAGTTTGGACGGTGTAAGTTTCTGTAACCCCGTAGAACTGCCAGAGAAAAAAGCCGGCTACGGCTATGGTGAAATTTTGCACCTGACAGGCCCTATTGAGCTGACCAACGCCAGCGGTATCGTCTGCCATGATGACGCGGGTGTCACCAACCTGCACGTACATATCACCCTGAGCGACCGATACGGCAATGCGCATGGTGGTCATTTGGTGGAAGGTACCAAAGTTTTGCTAACGGTGGATGTCGTTCTGGCAGAAATCGAAGGAATGATCATGGGGCGCAAATTTGACGACGAACTGGAAGTTCCTCTGTTTGCTCCCCGGCAGGCATGAGGGTTCGCATTATAAACAGAAAGGCGTGATAAAATTGGCAAATAAAAAGACATATCCCAAAGAAATGCTGATTGATTTCTATCGCATGATGGTGCGTATCAGAAGTTTTGAGGAACATGCAGCCGAGTGCTTCACCAAGGGTATGCTGGCTGGTAACATTCATTTGAGTATAGGACAGGAAGCTGCTGAGGCCGGCGCATTTGCAGCTATTGCTCCGCAGGATTATTTTACTTCAACCCACCGCGGTCACGGACACGTTATTGCACGTGGTGGTGATCCCAAATTGGCAATGGCTGAGCTCTTTGGCAAGAAGACCGGCTACTGTAAGGGCAAGGGCGGTTCCATGCACATCGCCGACATGGAGAAAATGAATCATTTGGGCGCTAATGGCATTGTGGGTGCCGGTCAGTGCATCTCAGCGGGTTCCGCTCTGGCTTCCAAGATTATGGGAGATGACTCGGTCACGGTGGGTTGCTTTGGTGATGGGGCCACTAACGAAGGCACCTTCCATGAGTCTTTGAACATGGCTGCTACCTGGAAATTGCCGATGGTATGGTTCATTGAGAACAACTGCTACGGCGTATCTACCGAGATTCATCGTGTAACCAACACCCCCGATGTGGCCAGCCGCGCTGCAGCATATGATGTGCCCTTCGCCGTAGTGGACGGCGCCGATCCTGTTGTTGTCTATGAGGCTATGGTCAAAGCGATGGATCATGCCCGCAGCGGAAAGGGTCCTTATCTGGTGGAGGCCAAGGTATATCGTTATCAGGGCCACTATTGCGGCGATCCCGCTGTATATCGCCCCTCAGAATATATGGAAAACGCTTTAGCTAACGACGGCATTGAAAAAATGGGGAAACGTCTGATGGAGATGGGCGTCTCTGAGGCAGAGTTGGAATCAATTAAGAAAGCCGCCAACGAAGAAATGGATGCTGCCGTCCAGTTCTCGGTGGATTCCCCCTACCCCGACCCCTCCGAGGCTATTACCGAGGTGTATTCGAGCGATAACGAAAGGTGTGTGGTAAGATGAGCAAAAAAATCACCGTCAGCAAGGCTATTCGTGAAGCCCTGTATGAAGAAATGGTTCGGGATGATAAAGTGTTTATCATGGGCGAGGACATGGCCGTTATGGGCAATGTGTTTGCCATTACCACCGGCTTTCTCGATGAGTTTGGCCCCAACCGCGTTATTGATACCCCCATCTCGGAAGAAGGCTTCTGCGGCATGGCCGTGGGTGCTGCTATGCGCGGAATGCGCCCCGTTGTGGAGCTGATGTATAACGATTTTGCTACCGTAGCTGCCGATCCCCTGCTTAATCAAGCTGCTAAGATGTGCTATATGACCGGTGGCCAGACCGCCGTTCCGATGGTCCTGCGTGCGCCTATGGGCTCCGGACGTCGCAATGCCGGACAGCACTCGCAATCCTTAGAAAATTTCTTCTGCCACTTCCCCGGACTCAAAGTTGTTGCGCCATGCACTGCAGCAGACGCCAAGGGACTGCTGAAGTCTGCAATCCGCGATAACGACCCCGTCATCTTTTTAGAGCATAAACTGCTCTATGCCCGTAAGGAAGAGATTCCTGAGGAAGAGTATACTATTCCGCTAGGCCTTGCCGACGTTAAGCGCGAAGGCAAGGACTTGACCATCATCACCTGGAGCCGTGAGGTCAACTTTGCTTTGGAGGCGGCCAAGACGCTGGAAGCTGAAGGCATTGATGTGGAAGTTTTGGATTTACGCTCGCTGGTTCCGCTGGATTGGGATTCCATTGTGAAGTCTGTTTCTAAAACGCACAACGTCATCATTGTCTCAGAAGAAGTCAAGCGCGGCAGCTATGCTGGCGAAATATCCGCTCAGATTGCCGAGGAGCTGTTGGATGAGTTGGATGCGCCCGTAGAACGCGTCTGTGGTCTTAACATTGTCTCCCCCTTCAGCCCAACGCTGGAGGACGAAAACTTCCCCCATCCTGAGACTATCGTCAAGGCGGTCAAGCGCGTGCTGAACAAGTGAGGAGGTACTGAAATGGCTTATGAATTAATCATGCCACAGCTTGGTCTGACCATGGAAGAGGGCACCGTCTCTCAGTGGATCAAGCATGAAGGCGACGAAGTTAAGATCGGTGATATCATTCTAGAAATTACAACCGACAAACTGACCAACGAGGTTGCTAGTGAATACGATGGCACCCTGTTAAAAATTGTGGCGCAAGAGGGCGATGATATCCCCGTAAAGGGTTTGCTGGCTTACATCGGTCAGCCCGGCGAGGCACTTGGCGGCGATACGCCTGTTGCGCCTGCTGCATCTGAAGTTGCTCCTGCTCCCGCTATCGTCGCGTCTGTAGCTGTTCCCGTCGCGGCTGACGGCAAGCGCACCCGCATTTCTCCGCTGGCTCGCAAGACTGCGGCCAAGCTGTCTGTTGATTACAGCAATATTATCGGCACCGGAACCTGTGGTCGCATCACTCAGAAGGATATTCTGGCTGCTGCTCAGGCTCCAAAGTCTGTCCCCGCTCCTGTAGCCGCTGCCGCCGTCGCTGCGCCTGTGGCCGCGCCCGAGAAAAAGGCCGTCCCTGCAACCTCTCTGGAGCTGATGGAGGGTGACACTGTTGTTAAGCTGGCTGGTATGCGCAAGGTTGTTGCTGAGAGAATGCTCAAATCTCACACCGAAATTCCGCCTGTTACTCAGAACATCAAAGTAGATGTTACCAAGCTTATGAAGTTCCGAAAGACATTGATGGCTGAGACCGGAAAGAAATATTCCGTCAACGATTTTATCCTTAAGGCTACCGCCAAGTGCTTGCGCGCACATCCTGAGATTCTGGTGAGCTATGATGGTGACAAAATTATTCAGCGTGCGCATGTCAATCTGGGCATGGCTGTCGCACTGGATGCTGGGCTCATTGTTCCCGTTATTCGAGATGCCGACAAAATGGGGCTGGATCAACTATCTGATACCGCAAAGGACCTGGCTACCCGTGCCAAGGAGAACAAACTCACATCTGATGAGTACCGTGGCTCCACTTTCTCAGTATCTAATTTGGGCATGTTTGGCATCGAGACCTTTACACCCATCATCAACCAGCCCGACGCCGCTATTTTGGGCGTGTGCGCTATTCAGGACGAGCTGGCCATGGATGATGAGGGTACTATTTACAAGAAGCAAGTCATGCGGTTGTCCATGACTCTGGATCATCGTCTGCTGGACGGCGCCGTGGTAGCGAAGTTCGAGATGGATCTGCGGGATATGCTGGAAAACCCCATGAGCATCTTGCTGTAACAGGAGGAAAAACCCATGGCTTATGAATTGAAAATGCCCCAACTCGGTCTCACTATGGAAGAGGGAACCGTCTCGAAGTGGATTAAGAAGGAAGGCGACGTAGTCAAGGTTGGTGATGTGATTCTTGAAATCACCACCGATAAGCTGACCAATGAAGTGATCAGTGAGACAGAGGGCACATTACTCAAGATTGTAGCGCAGGAGGGCGACGATGTTCCTGTGATGGGAATACTCGCCTATATTGGTCAGCCCGGCGAAATGGTTGGCGGCACGGCTCCTGTAGCGGCATCTGCTCCTGCAACAGCACCTGCTTCTTTGCCTGCCAAAAAAGCTGCCGGTGACACCAGTATTATCGTCATCGGCGGTGGCCCCGGCGGCTATGTGGCCGCAATCCGTGCAGCTCAGCTGGGTGCCAAGGTTACCGTCATTGAGCGGGAGTATCTGGGTGGCACCTGCCTTAATGTGGGCTGCATTCCTACAAAGTGCCTGCTGCATAGCGCGGAGATGATTGAAAATATCAAGGAGCAGGGTAAAGATATCGGCGTGGAGGTTGAAGGCGTTAAAGTCAACTTCCCACAGGTCATCGCCCATAAAAATGAGATCTCCAAGAAGCTGACCGGCGGCATCGCAGGTCTATTCAAGATGAACAAGATTAAAAAGATTGACGGCGAGGCTTCCTTTATAGGACCTAAGAAGCTTTCTGTTAAAAAGAGCGATGGCAACACAGAAGAAATGACTGCTGACGCCATTATTGTAGCCACCGGTTCGGTTAATGCTGTACCGCCCATCCCGGGCATTAAGGAAAATCCCAACTGTATCGATTCCACCGGCGCACTGTCTCTGGAGAAGCTACCCAAAAGCATGATCGTTATCGGCGGTGGCGTCATTGGATTGGAGCTTGCCTGTGCCTACTCTGCCTTTGGCACAAAAATTACTGTCATTGAGGCTATGCCCTCCATGCTGCCCATGTTAGACAGCGATCTAACTAAAGTCGGCGTGGATCACATGAAGAAGATGGGCATTGAGTTTAATCTTGAATGTCCCGTGCAGTCCGTAGAGACTTCCCCCATCGGAGCCAAAGTGGTTTGCAAAAACAAAGCGGGCGAAATTGTCAGCTTTGAGGCTGAAAAAGTATTGGTCGCCATCGGGCGCAGAGCCAACACCGCCTCACTAAATTTGGAGGCCGGCAAACTGGATAACGATCGGGGACGTATCATTGTCAACGACAAGATGGAGACTTCCGTACCCGGTGTTTATGCCATTGGTGACTGCGTATTTGGTCGTGCTTTACTTGCCCACACTGCTTCTGTTATGGGCGAAGTTGCCGCTGAAAACATTTGCGGCTTGGAGGCCTATTACAACGAGAGCACCTGCCCCACCTGTGTGTATATGATGCCTGAGGCTGCTTCCGTAGGACTCACAGAGGAGCGGTGCAAGGCTAAAGGCCTTCAATATAAAGTTGGCAAGTTCCCCATGAATGCCAACGGCAAGGCGCTCATCCTCAACGGCGGCGAAGGCTTGGTTAAAATTATCGCCGGCGCTGAGTACGGTGAAGTTCTGGGTATGCACATCATCGGCCCGCGTGCCACCGACCTGATTGCCGAAGGCGCTTTGGCGATTAAACTGGAGGCCACCCTTGATGAGCTGATTGAGACCATTCACTCCCACCCTACCGTCACCGAAACCATGCGTGAGGCTGCCCTGAATGCAGAAAAGCGCGCAATTCACACTTCTAATAAGTAATCGTATTAGAAAACACCTCAAGCCGGTGACCCGAATCGGTAAAATTATATAACAACGCCCCCTGACGCAAACACTGCATCGGGGGGCGCTGTTTTTAAATTGTTCTAAGCAATTGCAATAAAGCTATATCTTTTTATCCACTTGTTCTTTACAGCAAACCAGCCTCTTGATAATAACGTTCCGCACCCGGATGAAGCGGTATATATAAGCCTTTGCAGATAAAGTCCGGCTCATTCTGTTTTTCTTGAGCCAGATCGCTCATATTTTGGTGGATATACTTTGTAATCATATAGACCAGTTTTTCGTCCATACTATCGCTGACACAAAGCAGACATTTAACCCCAAAGGTTTCAACATCCTCGGTTTGCCCCTTGTATGTCCCTGCCGGAATCGTCGTTTTAATAAACTGGTTGTCACCACTTAAAATATTATCCAGTTCCTCTGTCGTGTAAAGCAGCAGCCGACAAGACTGCTCATCAGCTAAATCAGCCATACTTTTAATGGGTATACCGGCAAGTCCATGAACCGCGTCAACATCGCCTAGCTTCAACGCCTCGCTTCCCGATCCAAGGCCGTAGTTTTGCAGTCTAGTGTTCGATTCATCAATACCCAATATCTTTAAAGCTCGCCGCGAAGAAACCTCAGTTGTTGAGTCCTCCGGTCCGACCGATACACGCATTCCCAAAAGATCATGAACATATGTCAGTTTCGAAGAATCCTTAGCCATCCAGTTTGAATAGCTTAAATACACAGCCCCTATGGCTCTTAGCCCCACCATTTGTTCCTTTTGGAACTCATTTGTCCCAGAGTATGCACTGTAGGCTACATCGGCACTGACAAGCGCCAAATCAGCCTGCCCATCCTGTAAGCCCTTTACATTAGATAGCGACCCGCGGGAGGCGCTGATGTTGATTTTTAAGGTCGGAACAGCCTCGTTAAGAATTTGTGCAATAGCGCGCCCAACAGGATACATTGTGCCCCCACTATCGGCCGTGCTTATAGTCAGCACCTGTATATCCTGACTGTTATCGCGGTCAACTTTATACCACTGCCAGCTAACGGTAAAAAAGACCGCGATCACCGCAATGATCAAAATGACTGAAATTAAAAATCTTAGCTGGTGGCGGCTTGTCATCGGGTAATCTCCTTCGAAATTTTCGGCTAATTGTTTAAAAAAGCGTACGATGGATTTAATTATCATAAGGCGGTTACCCCGCTGGGCAAACCGTTGAATTTAATTATAACAAAAATAGTCACAAAAAAACAAGGTGAATCTGCGGCTTGCAGACCCACCTTGCTTTTTTTGGCATACTACACTGACCTTAGCGGTGCAGCAAGCTTGAAACTACCGAAAGAAATACCGGGTTATAAATATCGTCAATGATGACTGCAAAAGAAGGATAAAGCACCCATGCAATGGTATGCCACCCATACTCGTCCATTACCGCTTTAGTGTTTGCGACCGCGTTCGGGCCAGAGCCACAGCCCCATCCACAGTTACCTGCCGCCATAACAGCAGCGCCGTAATTGCGTCCAAACATGTTATAAGAAACAAAGATTGCAAACAAGGCCATCAATACTGCCTGCGCGACCAAAATAATACCCATCTGGCCTGCCACAGGTGCCAGCTTTGTAATATCAATCGACATCAACACAAGCGCCAGATAAAGCTCTAAAAACATGTGCTCAATGGCATCAATCTCAGGCGTATAAAATTTGATGTTAGCGGCTTCCATTACATTACGCGCGATAGCACCGGCGAAAAGGCAGCCAATGAACTTAGGCATCTCAATAAAGGGGATGTTATCAAGCAGCACATATATTGGCATACCCAGGGCAGCGAGCAACAAAGACAGCGAAAACATCGAAATCATGCGCCCATTGTTAAGCGCAGGCGCACTGCCGCTTAATGTTGCTTCCGGCTTATCGTTAGGATCAGCTTTAAGCATGTGCCGTCTAATAAGAAACGCTGCAACCGGTCCGCCAATCAGTGAACCCATAACATTGCCCAATGTGCCAGCAGCAACACCAATCGTTACGGCGTCCTGCGCGCCCATTTTCTCAAAAATCTGTCCGAACGCAGATGCCGTACCTACACCGCCAGACATTGCGGAGGAAGAGCACTGAAGCGCCAGAAGAGGATCCAGCCCTATCAGTTTTCCGATAACCAAGCCAACAACATTCTGTAATGTAATCAACAAGCAGGCGGCAATAGCAATCATTGCGCAAAGTTTTCCGCCAGCTTTTTTAAGCATTTTAAAACTAAATCCAAAGCCTACACATAGGAAAAACAGATTCTGGCACAAGTCTTTCATAACAGTAGCTTCAAATGAAAATGCGACTGTACCAGACATTTTAATGAAAGAAACCGCTAGTGAAAAAATCAATCCTGACACAACAGGCGCAGGAATTGCATACTTTTTTAAAAGCGCAGATCTAGACACAATGGCGCGTCCAAGAAAAATCACAATGGCCGCAAAGCCAAGCGTGGTCAGGTATTCAAACTTAAATGAGGCAACAGCGCCCTCTGCTGCCGGGGTATAGGTGCCAAAATATTTGAGGATCTCTTGCATGATCATCTACCCTTCTCTTATATGTTCAACATAATTTCACCAGCTGGAAACACATATAAGTATATCGGTTGAATCACGCCAATTCAATTTTAGTATCTATTGTAGGCGTTTCGTAATTATAGTTTTTGACTTGTTAGGCTTTTTCGCACAACATGACGGTTGCAATACTGTGGATATTATACAACTTTGTATTTTATAGAAGGACGTCCACCGGTTTGGTAATCAATGGTGCTGACAACCTGATTTGTCTCCAACATGTAGTTCATATAACGTCTCACTGTTATGCGGGAAAGGTTGACATGGCTCGCTATCTCTTCACTTGTAAAGTATTTTGTACTATTTCCACTTAAAAATACCTGTATCGTCCTCATCGTGGTCTCGTTAAGTCCTTTTGAGAGTGCCTGAATAATCCTTTTCTCATCACCTGCGCCCTCCGGCGTCATCATGCTATCTATTTCCTCCTGTTTTAACGAGGTGCAGGCATCTTGCCATCGGGAAATGGTTTGACGAAACCTTTCAAGTGCCGCCTTAAACCGATCATATTCAAAAGGCTTAACCAAATAATCCAGCACGCCGCGGGAAAACATGCTTTTAACGATTTGTACGTCACTTGCAGAGGTAACCATAATGATAGCTGGTGCTTTTCCCATGCCATGCAGCATATCTACAAACGCCATACCACTCATCATCGGGGTGTAGTAATCCAGAATAATTAAAGAAACATCATTATTTTTTAAATATTCAAGTGCCTGTGCACCGTTTTGAAAAACGCTTTTAACAGTAAATCCGGGGGTATCTTCAACATATTTGCGGTTTATGGCAGCAACCATAGGATCATCTTCAATAATTATCACCTGATACATTCCCGCATATCCTCTCTTGCAAAAGTTACTGTAAACGCCGTTCCTTCACCCAGTTCAGTTTCGACCTCGATTTTCCCACCGTATTGTGAGACGATTCTTTTTACAGTAAACAGCCCCGTTCCCCGATATTCCCCTTTTGTCGAATATCCATTCTCATACATCTTTTCAAAAACCTCATCGGAAATTCCTCGGCCTGTATCCTCACAGACGATGATATTGCAATCGGGACGACAATAGATTCCACAATTAATTTCTCGGATATCAACCGTGCTGCCGCTGACTTCCTCAATGGCATTCTCTAAAAGGTTGCCGATAAGCGTCATCATCTCACTTGAAGGCAATAGCAAGTCCTGTTCTATGCAGCAGCTGTCATTGGCTAATGTAAGAGAGATTCCACGCTCTGACGCGTGTATAATCTTTCCGATGATTAAAGCACATAACTCCGAAACTCTAATCTGATCAGCTGTTTGGCAGATCAACTGGCCCGATATTAGGTTGCTGTTTAAAATAAAGCGCATAGCCTTTTGAATTTCTCCGCTTTCTAAATAGCCCAATATAACATGCATTTTATTAGAAAACTCATGATTATAAGACCGAAGTGCATCGATCATGCTTCTTGCTCCGAATAACTGGTCGGACATATGCAGCATTTCAGTTCTATCATAAAGAATGGTCAATACGCCCTGAATGGGTGCAAGAACACTATTGCGAATAGGAATTTCGCTTGCCAGCACCGAATGCCCCCCCACAATCCATGAACGATGATTTTCTGGTTCTCCGCTGCTCAAGACCATCTCCAAGCGTGTGTCGGGCAAAAGCTCTATGAGAGGTCTGCCCTCCATCTCATCGCTTATTCCGATAATTTTGCGGGCGGCAGCGTTGATGAACAGGACATTTCCGGCGGTATCTGAGGCTACTAGCCCCTCGGCTATTGCACCCAAAACCTCATCCTGCTGCAAATAGCGGCTTAAAAGCTCCTCCGGTTGAAGGCCCATTAGCGTTTTACGTAAATAAGCAAGTATGCCATGGCTTAAAAGGAAGCTGACAGCCATCATACCAAAAAATATTATAAGATGTAATAATAGAATGCTAGAAAGATGTGCAGATATGACACCCGTAAAAACTGAGACCATCACAAAGCCAATGATATCATTTTTATCGGTATACACGGCGTGAAAAGCCCTACGCTGCATACCCATGGTACCGTAGCCTATTGTAATATAAGGTTCGGCACCCTGCAATATTGCCGCCTCTTCACCATCGACGTATGATTCTCCGGTTCTCTGCCGATCAGTATGAAAAAAACGCAGACCGTCCTTGTCGCAGACCACCGCCACACTAATATTGGGGATATTCGAACACAGCGAATCCAATGACTCCCTCACTTGCGGCGCAGGATACCCCTCTTCAAGCATAGTGACTACACCAGGCATCGATGCGATATACGCTGCTGTGCCACTGATCGCCAAATCCATATCTTTTCGCTGGCGTGTCATATCAAAATAAAGTGTAATACCAAGCGAGAGCAAAACCACCAGCATAGAAACCAACATAAACGACCAAAATAAATTTCGCTCCAATGCACTTTTTATCCTTATTGGGCGCATATGTTCTCTCTCCTTGATGGTTTTATTCATATTGAAAAATTATATCAAACTGCACTGAAAAATACAAACTGGCATCTGTAATTTAAAAATGCGGCTATCCATTGCTATAAGCCTAAAACAAAAAAGGCTCCCGCATTTTGTGAAGCCTTTTCGCTTAATATTATTGTACTTTCTTAAAACAAGCTAACAATAAAATGAACCACATTAGGAAATATCAATACTGCAGATAACATGCGGCCAATCTGCAAAATGATAACATCGGGGGAAGAGATACCAATATCAGCCGAGATGAGCGCCATATCGGACGCGCCAGCAGGTGTTGCTGCCAGCATGCCCTCGCTTGTTGTAAGCATTGTGTAACGGCTTAGAATTTTGGCTATTATGATACAGGCGAGCATATACGCCGCCAGCATAATCACTGCGGGTAAGAGTAGCTCTTTCATCTTAGGTATATCATTTGGGCTAATACCCGTTCCAATATAGGCACCAGCCAACATCTGCGCCAGACGTTTTATCCAGCCTGGCAACATGCAGGCCGGATAAATTTGCTTCGCTACAATGGTTGCAATTAAAGAAAACAAAAGCGCCCCCGCTGGAATATTCGATATCTCCCCAATTAAACCGCCAACTGCTGCCGCTGCCGCTGCTACTAAAAAACCATAATGCGAATAAGGTGTTTTTTGCTCTTTTGCGGCGGGCTTTGAAACCTTTTCATAATTTTTTGCAAAATACTTAATAACCGACGGGAAAATGCCAATTCCTGCGCACATGCGTATAAACTGCATGACCGCAACTCGGGTGCTGTCTGCCCCCATCTCGGCCGCAATAATCGGTATATTCGACATACCTCCGGGAACTGCACAGAACATGGCCGTCATTAAATCCATATCAGATGTCCAAAATATGACCGTGCCAAGCGTTAAATTAAGTATTAACATGCAGCCAACCAAAATGATGAGCGGTTTAAATAGCCGCCGGAATTGCTTTATCTCTTCCCTGCTAACACCAACACCTATAAATGCGCCCGATACGATCTGTGCGGCAACTTTTGCTTCCGATGGCATAAATGCCTTTCCAAATGTAAAATTGAATAGCACGATTCCGACAACTGCACCAACAAGGATGCCACCAGGAATACGAAGTTTATAAAACAAGCCACCCATCAACGCGGCAACAAATAAGGTTATCAGAAAATTCAAATTGATCACCCTTCCCTTAATCTCGCAAGAATTTGACATTTTATAAGAATTTTAATATAGTAATTATAATATGTCAGATACGTTTACGAAAGATTGAGGAGCTATTATGACATTAAGAGAATTAAAGATTTTTGTTTCTGTTTACGAAAATCAATCCATTTCAAAGGCTGCTGAAAGATTATACATGACGCAGCCCACACTTACAAGAGTTATTCAAAACATTGAAAGCGAGGTGGGTTCACAGCTTTTTAAACGAACAAGAAACGGAATAGTACCCACTGTTGCCGGCGAAATATATATGGAAAATGCAAAAAAGATGATTGATATGTATCGTCATCTTGAAATATCACTAGCAACTGTGAACACCGAAAATCGAGGCAAGTTAATCATTGGTAGCAACTTCTTTTTGGGTGCCTGCGTTTTACCCTGCATTGTATCAGAGTTTGAAAAACGCTTTCCAAACATTGAGTTAACAATAATTGAAGGCACTTCAACCGAGATTGAAAATGAAATATCTAAGGGCATCATCGATATAGGAGTCATTCATCTTCCGGTGCAATCCAATTCAATTCAGGCTATCCCAATAGGGCAGGAACGTTTTTTTATTGCGTTGCCTCCTGACGATGCACTATCGACTATGGCTTATTATAAGGAAGGTGTAAAACTCCCCTACCTTGATATTAACCTTATCAAAGAACGTAATTTTATTTTAAACCATCCAACACAACATGCGCGAAAAGAAACAGATCGTATCTGCAAGCTGGCAGGATTTTCACCTAAAATAAAATTTCAAACGCGAAATATTCAAACTATTGCAAAAATGGTGGGACGCAGAGTGGGCGTTTCTCTGATTCCATCTTCGTATATAACCCTTTTTAGCGATGTGGACAAACCTGATTATTATAATATTGAAGAATCATATCTGCCCGAGTGGCGCGTCGCGGTTATATATGAAAAAACAATGCCTTTGTTCCCCGCCTCCAAAGCATTTATTGAAATTTGCACAGATATTCTACCGCATATTTACGATAAATAAATACAAAAGAAGCCGCCGATAGTAAAACCGGTCGGCTTCTTTTTTTGCATTAAAATGAATCTAATTTACGCTTTTTTTGCTTTCTTGAAGAAAGGCTGAATCATCGGATAAACCAACATAGCCACACAAGAGAGCATAATGACTGCGGTAATAGGCTTTGTGAAGATGCTCATCATGTCGCCGTTTGCAAGCGTATAGGCACGGCGGAAGTTCGATTCGCACATCTGGCCAAGGACAAGACCAAGAACCAGCGCCGCCGAGTTATAGCCAAGCTTGACAAACATATAGCCGATAATGCCTGCGCCCGCCATCAGCATAACGTCACCGGTGTTGTTGTTAAGCGCATAAGCACCGATAGCAGCCAGCATGATGATGACCGGGCCCAAAATGCTATACGGCACAGCCAGTATCTTAGCGAATACCTTAGCAATTAACATCGCAACGATAACCATGACGATGTTGGTCACAAACATTGAGCCAAATACTGATGCAAGGAAGTCGGGCTGAGTCTTAACCAGCAGCGGGCCAACCTGAACGCCCTTGATAACCAGCGCCGTCATCATGATGGCAGCAGCGTTACCGCCAGGGATGCCCAATGACAGCAACGGAACCATCGAGCCACCAGTAGCCGCGTTGTTCGCAGCTTCAGAGGCCACAATACCTTCCGGAATACCAGTTCCAAGCAGATGTGAACGTTTAGACACTTTCTTTTCAATCGCATAGGAAAGGAAAGATGCAATAGTCGCACCGGCACCAGGCAAAATACCAACAATTGTACCAATAATTGAGGCACGGGTCATGCTGCCCTTTGTTTCCCAGATATCTTTGAAGGAGGGCAGAACTGTTTTCGTCTTAGAGGAACCAGGTCCTGTCTCAGCAGTGGTATCGATCTTTTTAGGTTTACTGGTCTGTTTAAGAACCTCGGTAACAGCAAAGAGACCAATCATAACCGGAATCATCTCTATACCGGACAACAGCGTGGAGCTGCCCCAGGTAAATCTGGCGATACCGAGCATCGGGTCCATACCGACAGTGGCAAGTGCAAGACCCAAAAGGCCAGAGATCAATGTCTTAATCAGGTTGCCGCTGTCAAGGCAGGACAGAACCGACAGACCTAAGAAAGAAACTGCAAACAGCTCAGAGGGGCCAAACTTAAGTGCAACCGCAGCGAGCTGCGGAGAAATAAGCGCCATTGCAAATGCGGCAACCATGCCGCCGATAGCTGAAGCAACAAGTGAGTAGCCGAGCGCCTTGCCCGCCTCACCGCGCTGCGCCATGGGGTAACCGTCAAAGGTAGTAGGCGCAGACGAAGGGGTGCCGGGGATTTTAAACAGAATAGCGGTGATACCGCCGCCTGTGATGGATGCGCAATAGACTGAAACCAGAAATGCAATTGCGATAACCGGCTTCATGGCGTAGGCAAAAGGAAGTGCAAGCGCAACCGCCATAGAAGCAGAAACACCGGGCAGCGCGCCAAAGATAGTACCGACGACAGTTCCCGCAAACAAAAGGAGGAAGGTAGACGGCGTAAGCACAATTTTGAGACCATTAATTAACAATTCAAACATTTTACTTTCTCTCCTTTCTTAGAATGGCAGGAAGCCTTCGCACATAAGCGCGAATTCACGGAATATGCCAGTACCACGGGCCAGCATAATTCCCAGCGGACCCTGGAAGATAACATACAGAATAACTGTCACAAGAAGTGAAATAAGTATCAGCCTAAGCCATCTTCTTTCACCAAGCAGCGCGCCGTATGCCATTAGGAACAAAAAACATACTGGTATAAAACCGACGTACGGCAGGAGCAGTGCCATAATAAACACCAGCACCATGCCAATAAAAAGCTTGCTCTTAAAGAATTCAGCGATTTTAAATTCACCGAAAATCTTTTCAGAACTATCTTTATGTCCTTTAATACTTTTAATGATATTCGCAATCAGCAGCACAATCATTGCGACAAGAATAATTCTGGGCCAGAATGCCGCGCCTAACTCGGTGGCTGTTGGTGCAGGCGACTGGGCGCCCACCAGATAAAAGCAATACACCGCAAAAACAGTAAGAAAAATAGAGAATAAAAGATCCAAACTATTGCCTCCCTCCGGATACTTTAGATCATGTCGGCGCCGTTAAACGGCACCGACACAAACCAATTAATTTTTGATTACTTTTTGCCAAACATTGCGACAAAGTCCTGATAATCGGCTTCCCATGCAGCCTTGTAGTCTGCAGTGTTCTTCCAGCCCGGACGCTGATCCAGACCCTCAGTCTTTGCCCAAGTCTGGAATCCCTCGCTGGCAACAGCCTTTTCGGCAGCTGCTTCGAACGCCTTTACAGCGCCCTCAGGCGTTCCAGTTGCGTAGAAAATGCCACGGGCGGGTCCAAAGTAGGACTCAACGCCGATTTCGCCGGCAGCTTCAACGTTCTCATAGCCAGGCATGGTGAGCTTCTTCTCGGTGAAGGACATGATAACCTTCATATCGCCAGACTGAACCATAGCAGCAACTTCGGCAGGGCCGACAACCGCGAGGCCAACGTGACCACCAATGATATCAGCATTCAGCTGAGCACCCTCGGTGTAAGCAACAGCCTCAATCTTGTCGCCGAAAGCAGCCTTTACGCAAGCGCCATCAAGGCCGGTGATAGACATAACGCCAGCCTTTACAGAGCCAGGGTTCTTTTCAACATAGTCCATGAGTTCCTTATAGTTGTTATAAGGCGCATCCTTGCCAGCGACAAGAATGTTGCAGTCATGTACCAGCTGGGCGAGGGGATGAATCTTGCCATAAACGTCAAAGTCGGTCGCGCCGGTTACCTGAGCCAGCAGAGGAGAGGGTGTGCAAAGCAGGAATGTATAACCGTCAGCGGGCTGGCTTGTGGCAAACTCAACGCCGGTTACGCCGCCTGCACCTGCCTTGTTGTTAACAACGACGGGCACACCGAGCTCTTTCTCAAGAGCGGTAGCAAAGGTTCTGACAGTGGTGTCTGCACCGCCGCCGTTACCCCAGGGGCAAACGATCTCAATCTTTCTTTCAAACTTCCACTCGGCACTTTGTGCGGGAGTGCTGCCAGGAGCAGTGCTGGAAGCGGTGCTTGAAGCGGTTTTACCGCAACCTGCAAATGCCAGTACGAGCATAGCCAAGGTGACAATAAGAGTTACAACCTTTTTCATAATTTTTCTCCTTTTCTTATCTATTTTTGGCGAATATTAATTCGCTAAAAACAAGTTAAATATCCCCGATGTTATTCAACAGGATCGACCTGCCTTACAACATCTATTATGGTTCCATCACGCGCCTCTATTATGCCGACAACGCGTTCTTTAAACCTTACAGGATCGGGCGTTCCCACAATCTTATAGGCGATGTCACGAAGTTCCTCGATGGTTCTAAGGGGAAGTTTTGTATTTTTTAAGGCATCCAATAAATCGGTTCTCAATGGGTTAATTGCAATGCCGTAATCAGTAACAACAACATCAACCGTTTCTCCGGGCGTCGTGACTGTCGTAACATCACTGCACACAGCAGGTATTCTGCCCTGAAGCAGCGGCGCTATGACAATGGTGCATTTTGCACCAGCAGCAGTATCGGGATGTCCGCCCTGTGCGCCTGTAATAATGCCATCTGAGCCAACAACCACATTGCAATTGAATTTTGTATCAATTTCAAGCGAAGCGAGAATAACAAAATCCAGCTTGTTTACATAAGCACCCTTATTAAAGGGGTTGGCATATTCAGATGCTGAAATCTCAATATGGTTAGGGTTTTTCTTAATGCTTTCAACTGCCCCAAGGTCGAAGTCCTGCGTATCAACCAATTTGTCTACAAGACCCTCTTCAAGCAGTTTGCACATCGGCGTTGTCAAACCGCCAACACCAAACCCCATTTTAATGCCGCGTTTTTTCATTTCCTCTGCAAGTGAGATGGTGGATGCAATTGAGGCACCGCCAACGCCCGTCTGATAAGAGAAGCCTTCTTTAAAGTAAGGCGTATTGATAACCACCTGCGTGCAGTAATCTGCCATTTTGAGCTTGCGCATATCCGTGGTAGGCTTTGCTGCACCTGAGGCGATCTTGGTAGGATTGCCAATCTCGTCAACCACACAGACATAATCAACATCTATCATTGAAATGCTGGCAGGAGCGTTTGGAAACGGCACCAGCGTATCGGTGATGGCGACCACCTTATCCGCATACTGTGCGTCCACCATTGCGTATGAAAGCACGCCGCAGTCGCTTTTTCCACCATTCGCACGGCAGTTGCCATACTCATCGCAGGTGGGAGCACCGATAAACGCAATGTCAATATGCTCTTCGCCACTTTCAATGGATCTTACGCGTCCACCATGTGAGCACATAGTAGCTAATCCCTTTAGTTTGCCGCTTGAAATAGCTTCACCAATACCACCGCGTACACCTGAAGAACGGATGGAGGTTATCGTTCCATCCTCAATCATGGGTACCAGACTGTCATGCGCCTTGCCAAGGCTGGTTGCGCAGATTCTCAGGTTTTTTATGCCCCGCGCGTATACTCTTTCCATCACCATGTTGACGACGTAATCGCCTTCACGAAAATGGTGATGAAAAGAAAGTGTCATGCCATCTTTAATTTCGCACTTTTCAAGCGCTTCATCAATGGAGGCGACGAGCTTTGTTCTGGTGGGGTCGATAAGCGTCCTAATCTTCGGTGCACTTTTGACATATTCGTAGTTATCTAATTCCAGATAACCCATATATGGTTTTTTACCGGTTAGCTCAAGTATCTCCTGCGGGATTTCTCTTCCGACTTTGTTAATCACGATTATAAATCCCCCTCATATACGCCGGACGCTTTTGCTAGTTCAATGGTCCGTTTTGCGCCGTCATAAAAGGCGATATCAATCATCTTGCCATTAACTGTAAACACGCCGATGCCCTGCGCCTTCTTTTCTTCAATTTCATTAACAACTTTTTCTGCAAAGTCAATTTCTTTAAAAGTAGGCGTAAAGATTTTATGCGTAACATTGATCTGTCTGGGATTAATAATGCTCTTGCCATCAAAGCCCATCGTCTTAATCATCTGGACTTCTCTCTCAAAGCCTTCCATATCGTCAAGATTGGTAAACACGGTGTCAAAGCACTGAACACCTGCAGCTCTTGCAGCAATAATCATGCTTTGCCTTGCGCCCATCAGTTCAACGCCTGTCCCAGAGATGACGGTCTGAAGATCCTTTGTATAATCGCCGCCAGAAAGAGCGATGCCAAAAAGCCGCTCAGAGCTTTCGCAAATCTCTAAGGCATTTATAACACCTCGGGTGGATTCAATAGCCGCCATCAACAGGGTGGAACCCACTGGCCGCCCAAACTCACGCTCCGCTTCTTCAACTGCCTTCTCTACGGCTTTAACATCGCTGCCATACTGTGTCTTGGGAATTCTTATTGCATCTGCGCCGCCAGCCACACAAACTCTGACGTCCTCCTGCCAATGCTCAGTATCGAGGCCATTAATTCTAACCACGCGCTCAATACCGCGGTAGTCAATCTCCTGCAGCGCATGGAAGAGCGAAAACCTGGCAGAATCCTTCTGGTTTTCAGCGACTGCATCCTCAAGATCCAGCATAATAGAATCAGGTGCATAGATATATGGATCTTTAATCAGTCCCGGCTTCTGGCAGTTAAGAAACATCATCGTTCTTCTCAACCGGTTTTTATTCGGGTGTATCATTTAATAGAACCTCCCCAATTAACCTTGCCCTCAAATTCCGCCGCTCTGAAAACAGCACATTCTACTCTTGCTTTGAGTGTACAGTCAAGCGCTCCCCTGTCCTCGACCTTAATCTTAATGCCCTTAACATCCAAGCGCTGTAAGGTTTCGGTAACAGTCTGACGAATTTGCCTCAAAAACTGTTGAGCAACGCTGCTTGAAATTTCAAGCTCTATTCCGTCCTGCAACGGTTCAACAACTACACGAGCATCGCTGGATTCAAGCGTGCCTGCAGCAGCCGTCTTTTTTATGACCATGCAAATCCTCCTTAACCAAACGAACTTCTCTCCGAGATATGTTTGGTTCCTCTTTACTTATTATATACATGCAAACATCTTTGACAAATTCAAAATCGGTATGAGCGTCATACGGAACCTTAATAAAGTATGAATTATCTATCATTTCAGTTGGCTTTTTTGTAAAATAGTTGTTAATTAAGACAAAAGCTATGAATCAATTTTGTTTGAGTCAAAAAAATTTTAGTATGTGAAATCATGAAAAAGCGATCTGCAGCTTCAACTGCAGATCGCTCATGATTGTCGAGATGCCCTTTGCCCTGCTCCGCTGTATTCGCAAAACAAGCAAACTGCCCATTTTTTTCACCTGAGACCGAAACTCTTGGCGCACATTGTATCCCTTAATGCAAAATTAAATTCTCATTCTCTGTTTGGTTGCACAGTGAAACAGTCTTGCAATTGCAGCACGCGTTATCTATTCCTTGCATGCCTATTTTCACATTATTCCGCTGTCGCGCAGAATTATGAGTTCACTTCGCCGCTTTTCATTCCAGCGCGCATTAAATGGCGTTATTGTAATAATTGATCAAGCAGCCGGAAACAATAATCTGTTTTTCCGATCCGGTAAGCTCATCAACACCGACGGTAATCTCTTTAACCGTTTCACCATCGACAACATATGCCTTCATTTCCTTTAGGCCCGCCAGCAGTGCAGCACGAATACCCTTAATATAGACATAGCTGTCAAGCGGAACATCGGCACCATCCTTGACAATGAAGGGGATAATACCCCAGTTAATCAGATTCGAGCGATAGCGTTTGGTCGCGTATTCTTTTGCAAAATTCGCCCAGCCGCCCAGTACTTTCTGGCATGAGGCTGCCTGCTCACGGGCTGAGCCATCTCCAGGTTTATTTGCAAAAAAGGAAGACCCGATTCCGACCTGTTTTTCGTCGCCTTCAAACAATGCTCTTTGGCGCAGCGTCTTAAATACACGCGCAATTTCGATGCTTTCAGAAGGGGATATACCATTTTCGCGCGCTCTTTCAATCTCGCGAAGCTGCTTAGACTTCGGCACATAGTCCGGCGCCTTGCGGCTGAGCGCGAATTCAGAAAGCCTCTCCGGGTTAGAACGGAAGGACGACGTCTCTCCAGATGGAATAAGCTCATCCGTGGTGGTAACCGGATCATCGATAAAAGTAACCACTTTGACAAGCAGATCATCGGTCAGGCTTGGCATCTTGGGCCACTCTTTAATGTTGGGACCCATGACTAGCGAAACATTGGTATTATGGCTATCGGTGGAATCCAGAACACGCTTCTCATAAATGCCTTTATCAAAATAATAGGTCGGCTTTGTCAACTCAAAGTCAATTTCTTCCGCACTAGTCAGCTTACCCCCGTTAATCGCTGTCGCTGCAATGCTGCGTGCGTCCATAAGCGCCACAGAGGCCACCTGACCCTCGCCCGGTTTCGAGCCTTCGCGGTTGGGGAAATTTCTAGTGGTATGACGGATGGAAAACTCACCGTTTGCGGGGGTATCTCCCGCGCCAAAACAGGGGCCACAGAAAGCGCTGCGCACTATTGCGCCCGCTGCCATCAGCTTTTCGATGCTGCCATTTCTGATCAGTTGAATATAGGTCGGTTGGCTGGAGGGATAGACGCTCATCGTAAATGCGCCATTGCCGACAGACTTGGCATTTAAAATATCTGCGGCGTCGACGATGTTATCGTAAGTACCGCCGGCACAACCTGCAATAATGCCTTGGTCAACAAATATATCCCCATTAATAACCTTGTCTAAAAGACCTAAGCGAAGCGACTTGTTTTCTAACTGTTTTAGCGCTTCTTCCTCAGTATATTTTAATATCTCAACAGGATTCTTCTTCAACTCTTCAATTGTATACACATTGCTGGGGTGGAACGGTAGCGCAATAGAAGGCTTGATGGTCGAAAGATCAACATAAATGCAGCCGTCGTAATAGGCCACCTCACCCGGCTCTAACTTTTTGTAAGCATCCACCCGCCCATGCGCATCAAGATAGGTTTTCACCTTGTCATCAGTTTTCCAAACGGAACTCCAGCAGGTGGTTTCAGTGGTCATAACATCAATACCATTTCTGAATTCAACACCCAGATTCTCTATGCCGTCACCAACAAACTCCATGACTTTATTTTTGACATAGCCATTTGCAAACACCTTGCCAATAATAGAAAGCGCAACGTCCTGCGGGCCAACGGCCTTTGAAGGCTTACCGGTGAGATAGACTGCCACTACCTCGGGATACTTAATATCGTAAGTGCGGCTAAGCAACTGCTTTGCCAGCTCACCGCCACCTTCGCCCACCGCCATCGTACCAAGTGCGCCATAGCGAGTGTGGCTGTCGGAGCCAAGTATCATTCTGCCTGAACCAGCCATCATCTCGCGGTTAAACTGATGGATAACCGCCAGATTTGTTGGCACATAAATGCCGCCAAAGCGCTTTGCAGCAGAGAGCGCAAACATGTGATCGTCTTCGTTTATGGTTCCGCCGACCGCACAAAGTGAATTGTGGCAATTTGTCAGCACATAGGGCACAGGGAATTTTGTCAAACCCGAGGCAATTGCTGTTTGGATGATGCCCACATAGGTAATATCGTGGCTGGTAAGAGAATCAAATTTCAGCTTAAGCTGTTGCTCACTATCACCAGTATTGTGGCTTTTTAGAATAGAATAGGCCATCGTGCCTTTCTTACATTGCTCTTTTGAAACGGTTTTGCCGATTAATTGCTCAATTTTTGCAGGTGCTTCATTGGTATCGGCCACAATTTCAGAGCCTACCAAATAAACGCCGCCATCATATAGCTTTATCATTTCCCCGCTCCCCTTCGCTTAATTTGAATTTGCTTTTATTATATGATAGCTTTATAATATAAGCAAATATTTTATTATCTATATATATCATAATATTTTTATTATACGGAGGTGCAACATGACCGAGCGTGAACTGTTTTATATGAAAACAATAGCTAAAGAGAAGAGCATATCCAAGGCGGCAGCCAAACTTTATGTTTCACAACCGTCACTGTCTCAATATGTTGCGCGTGTGGAAAGCGCACTCGGTGAAAAAATATTTAATAGAACTGGAAATGGTTTGAGTCTAACTTATGCGGGCGAAAAGTATATGCAGACCGCTACCAGCATCTTAAATATATATTCCGACTTTAAAAATGAAATAAGTGGCATGTCACAACTTAAAAGCGGGCGCATTACAATCGGCATAACCTATTTTCTTTCGATGCTGATTCTTCCTGATATTTTGTCGGCTTTCCGTCGGGCTTATCCCGCAGTAGAAATATTTGTGGTAGAAAAAAGCACTAATGAGCTAGAAAAGCTACTCGCAACGGGTGAAATTGATTTTGCTATTATGCACATCCACAAAAAGTTGCCTGTCAATACAGAAATCCAAGAATACTGTCGCCTTTTAGAAGATCCCTTTGTGGCCGTTATGTCCGCGCAAGAGCCACTCGCACAAGTTCTGTTAAACAGCGACGGGGTATCTGTTGTCGCCCTTAATGCGCTCAAAGATAGCGAGTTTATTATGGTGCATAAAGACCAGCGTATAAGGCAAATATCCGATTTTATTCTGGCGTCGGCCGATTTTTCACCCAAAATTGCACTGACCACGCGCAATTGCGAGACTGCACGGCAACTCTCAATCAAAGGAGTGGGCGTATCATTACTTCCCCTTTCATATATCAACCACTTTTCATTTAATCACGATGCCGCCATTTTTGGACTAGATAATGCAGATGCTTACTGGATTCGCTCGGTCATGATCCAAAAGAACGGTTATTTATCTGCAGCGTCACAGGAATTTATACTTATGCTGCGTGACGCTTTTGTAACTAAAACAAAAAACGCACACCGATAAATGTGTGCGTCTTTTTTTGAGTAGTCTTACTTTTTATACTGCGCCTGATGCTGTTGCAAATACGTAAAAGTAGTGGGTGGCACCAGATTTTGAACCTCGGCCATCTTCCCCTCATGCAACAACCTCCTCACAGCAGAAGCACTGATGGGCATGCCATCAAGCTGTTTGCGCTCAATTTCAATAAACTCAACGCCATATTGAGGAAGCAGCTCCTTCATCTTGGCGTTATAAGCGTTGGTCACACCACAGTTTGGCTCTGTGCCAACAAAGCGTTTTGTAATTTTCAAGCCTCTTGCAAAATACTCGCAGAATATTCGAATATCCAGCTCGCAGTTGGCATCATCTGCTTTAGATTTTTCCTTGATAAAATACGTCGGAAAAACTGCGGACGAGATGAGATAGTCGCTGGTTTTGTGCAAAAGAACGTTGGGCATGTCCGCCACACCCAGCTTGACCAGTTCGTAACGCACATCTGCTGAAAACTCACTTTTATCCTCAGACAAAACAAACAGATGCAGTACATCGCACTGCTGTGACGCAGTTTCAATAAGATAACGATGCCCTTTTGTAAAAGGGTTACAGTTAACGACAATGGCACCTATGGTATTACCCTCGCGCTGTTCGAGTTGAGCGACATATTTTTTGATACCGTTTTTTCTATTCTCGGTTAGCAAAACATCCTTGGTTTCAAGAATCGGGTAAAAACCCATATCTAAAAACATTTGCTTATTCTCTGGCTTTGTAAATAGAAAAAGGTGCGTTTTTCCTCGTTCGACTGCCAAGTTGCACACCTGCGTTACAACGCGTGTAGAAAGACCATATCCCTGATAATCTTTAGAAACCGCAATGCACTTGAGCACATTATCATGTAAGGAGCAGCTGGCCGCGATATTTCCGTCTGAATCCTTTAAGTTTACAGTGGCTTCAATTTGCTCGTCATAATGCAAATTGTATTCCGTCAAAAAGGCTTTTAGCTGGTCTTTTTTTCTGCCAGTAAAAGGAAATCCTTGTTCTTCGTAAAAATCAAAGTCTTCCATAGTCATCCCCTTTCATTAAACAAGCACTAGAGTGTAATAATAATCTAATATAAAGGAACTTCTCTATTATTGCTACATTTGAATAAATTTTACCACATTTTCAGACAGGAAGTAAACTATGAAAACCCACCTGATTAAAATTCATCAAATGGTATTTTGATGGCGGTTTTTTTCTTTTAGGAGGTGGGTCAGAAATATAATTTCAGCTATAAAAAAACTATCTGGCTATTTCGTAATAGTAAAAAGAGACACGTCTGACCTTTGAATTCCCGTTAAGCCTAAATTATCAGGCGCTTATATCTTCATTTTTAAAAACGATATACGTCCCAAAAACTTTGGTATAATCACGCGCCGTTTACAGATACTATCAACACAACCTATTTTGTGACAAACAAACTGTAAACGATAAGGAGCGTGCCCGATGAAAGCCACCGGTATTGTAAGAAGAATAGACGACCTCGGGCGTGTCGTCATCCCAAAGGAAATCCGCAGAACGATGCGTATTCGCGAGGGCGATCCGCTGGAAATTTACACAGATAACGACGGAGAAGTCATTTTCAAAAAATATTCGCCCATCGGCGAATTGGGAGCCTTTGCCACCCAATATGCCGAAGTGCTTCAAAAAGCCGGGGGATATCCCGTTGTGGTCTGTGACCGCGACCACGTAATTGCCGTTGCTGGACTGCCAAAGAAAGAGCTTTTGGAGCGGCGTGTTTCTCCTTCACTCGAGGAACTGATGGAATCACGCCGAATGCATGTTCCCTCCGGAAATGACACAAAAAGCTTCCAGCCGGTTGAAGGTATTGACCGTTACGCACTGGTTGCAGCGCCCATCGTCACCTCTGGCGATGTGTGTGGTGCGATTATGTTTATGCTAGGTGATGAAGGCGGTACCGCCACCGATGCCGAAATCAAGCTGATTACCGTCGCTGCCGGATTCCTAGGCAAGCAGATGGAGGAATAGTTGAATTCCAAAACAGCGCTCGCAAGGCAATAAATGCCTGCAGCGCTGTTTTTTTATATTGAATTCTCAACACGTCTAGCCGCTTCATACAACAACGCGTTGCATATGGCAGCCGCCACAGTGCTGCCCCCTCGACGACCACGGGCGACGATACAAGGCGTATCCCCCGCTTCAATAACCTGTTTGCTCTCAACAACGTTGACAAATCCAACCGGCACAGCAATGATCAAATCGGGTTCAGAAATACCCTCCGCTATCAGTTCATGCAGGCGAAGCAATGCCGTCGGTGCATTGCCCACCGCGACAATCAACGGGCGGGGAAGCTCGGCTATTTTTTCCATGCTGACTGCCGCACGGGTAATGCCCCGTGCCTTAGCCTGCTGCGCCACCTGTTCATCTGCCATAAAGCAGTGCACATCGCCGCCCAGTTTGGCTAGTGCGGTTTTGTTTACCCCCGCTTTAGCCATGTTGGTATCGGTGAGAATATGCGCGCCCTGCATCATCAAAGCAATCGCCCGTTCAACGGCGTTGTCTGAAAAATAGAGCATTTTGGCATATTCAAAGTCGGCGGTAGTGTGTATGACTCTTTTCAGCACCAAAAGCTCAACAGGCGAAAGATTGGTTTCGCCCAGTTCCTCGGTGATGATCTCAAAACTTCGCCGCTCAATCTCGGCTGGGGGGATAGATTTCCAGTCGGTCAAAATTCCACCCCTTCTCTTGCGGGTATTCCTTTATCAAAAGGATGCTTGCACTTTTTCATTTCGGTGACATAATCGGCCGCCTGTACTAGCCAGTCAACTGCGTAGTGCCCCGTCATCACCAGCTCCAAACCGTCAGGTTTTTTCAGCACGGTTTGGCGCAATAAATTTTCATCCAACAGGCCGGTCTGTAATGCATCGACGACTTCATCAAGTATCAAAAGGTTACATTTCCCCGATTGAGCCAGCGCCATCGCCTGTGCGAGATTGCGCTCATGAATCACCTTGGTTTGCGTGCGTTCTTCCTCAGTCATAGCAAAGGTAAAATGCGTTCCGGACTTTCCGCGCAGCACCGTCATACCGTCGTGACACGCCAGCGCAGTTAACTCTCCGCAAGGCGTGTTCTTTAAAAACTGCACCAGCACAACTCGCCTGCCGCAACCCAGTGAACGCAGCGCCAATCCCAGTGCCGCTGTGGTCTTCCCTTTGCCGTCACCGTAATAAAGATGCACCAACCCTCTCTCCATTCAAGCATCCTCCTTCACTATTTTATAAATTGCCGCCATGTCTAAGCTTTCGCGAATGGCTGCGGCTAAAAGATCAAACTGTTGCTCGCGGTGCTGGGAGGCACTGATCTGTTCACCAGCCTCCGCACATAATCCCTTGCGAGCCAACAGCAAATTTACCAGCGCATTGCCAAGTCCGCCGTCAAATAGCCCATGTACATAGCTCCCAAAAACATTTCCCATAACTCCGCCGTCGCCAATGCCACCATCCAACACGGCAAATGGGTGGGTTTTACCGTGTAGCTCGGTATTGCCCATATGGATTTCATATCCAAAAAGCTCTGCGCCGGAAAGAGCCTCGAAAACACCGGTCAGTATACTGACCTTTCCACTGATGCGGGTGCGTATCTTTTCGGGTGAGAACACCGTTTCGGTATCGAGCAGTTCCATGCCGCGCAATTCACCGCCCCCCTCAACATTGTATGGGTCTTTTAAAAGCCCACCTAGCATCTGATAACCGCCACACACTCCCGCCACAAGTGTTCCGGATGCCGCCAGCTTTTTAACTGCTGCTTCCAATCCATTCTGGCGCATCCAGAGCAAATCTGCCATTGTGCTCTTGCTTCCGGGCAAAATAACCAGATCGGGACTACCCAGCTCGGATGTGGTGCTGACATAGCGCAGCCCTACCGAAGGATGGCGCGCCAGCGCGTCAAAATCGGTAAAATTAGAAATACGCGGTAACCGAATGACCGCAATATCCAATGGGCAGTGTTGGTTAGGCTGGCGTGAGAAACGCTCGGTCAAACTATCCTCATCGTCAAGGTCAATATTTAAATAAGGCAGCACGCCCAGTACTGGAATTTGTGTCATCTCGACAATCATATCGATGCCGGGCTGCAAAATCGCTTTGTCACCGCGGAATTTATTGATAATGATTCCTTTGATACGGCTGCGCTCCTCAGGCTCCAACAGCGCAATGGTGCCATAAATGCTGGCAAAGACGCCGCCGCGGTCAATATCCGCCACCAACAATACCGGGGCGTCAGCCATTTGCGCCATGCCCATATTTACAATATCCTCAGCCTTTAGATTAATCTCCGCGGGGCTGCCCGCGCCCTCAATGACAACAATGTCATTTTCGATTGCCAGTGATTCATACGCCTTTTGCACCTCTGGGCGCAGGGTACGTTTATACTTAAAGTAGTCTGCAGCCGACATGTTGCCGACCACTTCACCGTTTAAGATCACCTGGCTTCCCACGTCCGTGGTGGGTTTGAGTAGCACCGGATTCATGCGCACATCCGGTTCAAGACCCGCAGCCTGTGCCTGTGTCACTTGTGCACGCCCCATTTCAAGCCCATCAAGCGTAACAAAACTATTCAGCGCCATATTCTGGCTCTTAAAAGGGGCAACACGATAGCCGTCCTGCATAAAAACACGGCACAGTCCTGCCGCGACAAGACTCTTGCCCGCATTGGACATTGTTCCTTGTATCATGATCGAGCGTGCTCTCTTCATTACATCCCCTCCACAACTTGTTTAAGCGCCAGAAGCAACCGGTCATTTTCTGGCGGCGTTCTCACCGCCACACGGTACCACCCCTCATTGAGGCCTTCAAAATTGGCGCAACTGCGAATTAGCACACCCGCTTGGCAAAGCTTATCTCCAAGGAAGGGTAGTGAACTAAAAAACATAATATAGTTTGATTTGCTATCTATAACATTCATACCAAGTGCAGTCAGCGCAGCCTGCATGCGCGGCCGCTCAGAAGCAATGATGGTACGGCTTTTTTCAAGATAATCCCGCTCACCCAATGCAGCGATACCCGCCTGTTGTGCCAGTGTCGATACATTCCATGGCGGTCCTACCTCGTACAGTCGTTGTATCAGTGTCGCATCATGACAAAGACAATAACCCAGCCTAACCCCTGCCATACCGTAAAGCTTCGTGAACGCCTTGAGTAAAACCAATTTTTTATATTGTGATAACATTGGCACTAAAGTTTGGGTTTCAGGCTGCGGTGTAAAACCAAGAAAGCACTCATCCACTACCAGCCGAATATTATGCTCCGCACAGCGCCCCCAAATTTTTCTGAGCAGCGCGGCATCAATTAACTTGCCCGTCGGATTGTTGGGGTTGCATAAAAATATCACATCAACACCGGCGTGAAGTTTTGGTAGAATCGCTTCGGTAAGAGTAAATTCATCCTCAGCTTTTAGCAGATGGCGCTCAACCATGCAACCCTGACGGGTCAGCGCCAGCTCATATTCTGAAAAAGTAGGAGCCGGTATCAGTGCATATTTGGGTTTTAGTGCTGATGCCAACCGGTAGATGATCTCGGCCGCGCCAGCAGCACAGAAAATTTGCTCAGGCTTTACGCGCTCACAATTTGCGATAGCCAACCGCAAATCCCGACAAAGAGGGTCGGGGTAACGGTCAGCACTGACTGCCGCTTCGCAGATTGCCCGGCGCACGCCATCCGGCACCCCAAGCGGGTTGATATTCGCGGAAAAATCCAGCGGAGCCGACCCATACTGCTTAATAAAACTCTGGATATCGCCGCCGTGTATCAGTGCGCCGCAACAATCGTCCATAAAACAGGAATCCCCCTTATCAGTAGTACCACCAACAGTCCCAGCGCGGACGTGCAAAGCATCAGTCGGTTGGCACATCCAATATCCTGAGGCCTACATTCGCGCAGTGCGTCGCCAATGGTCGGTTTTTCTACCAGTCTGCCAAAATAAACCGCATTGCCGCCAAGTCTAATACCCAGCGCTCCTGCACAGGCCGATTCGCTCTGCGCCGAATTGGGACTTTTATGGTTATAACGATCCCGCTTAAAAATGTACCAGGCATTTTTGGCGTTAAATCCACACAACCGTGCCGATATAATCATCAACAGCGCAGATATACGCGCAGGGATGTAATTTAACACATCATCCAGCCGTGCAGAAGCGCGACCAAAATAAAGATATTTCTCATTTTTATAGCCAACCATGCTATCAAGCGTATTGACCGCTTTATATAGCACGCCGAGCGGCGCACCGCCGACAGCCAGCCAAAACAACGGGGCAATAACGCCGTCACAGGTATTTTCGGCCACCGTTTCCACCGCCGCCCGTATAATACCGGCTCGATCCAGCGCTGTTGTATCACGTCCCACCACCTGTGCGACCGCCTGACGCGCGTCGTTGATATCGGGGGAAGCCAGTGCTTTTTCAACCTTCTCCCCTGCCTGCGACAGTGACCGTGCAGCAAGGCATTGCCAACAAATAAAGCTCGCTAACGTCAGGCGCACGCCCGGATGAATAAACCCGCCTAACCACAGCAGCAAATGACACAGCCCGAAGGAGATGAGCGGAACGCTGAAAGCCAGAACCACCCCCGCTGAAAGCTCTCCGTTGGGTGTTTTTAAAAACGCTTTTCTAAGCCCGTGCTCAAAGCGGGTAATTATTTTACCGATTCCAACCACAAGGTGCGGTATTAAAACCGGGTCACCAAAAAGCCAATCCAGCACAAAACCCAACATAATTGCCGCCAAAACCGCCATACGCTCTCATCTCTCCTTGATGACAATTCCTATGCCACACTGTACCCGAATAACCTTTTCAGCCTCTCGCGCCAGCACACAGCAAACCCTGCCCACTGTTTCGCGCCACTTCCGTTCACGGTCATCTACCGGTACTACACCACAGCCCACCTCGTTGCAGATGATCACCTGCTTTTGGCGCAGCGCGGGCCAAGGCACCTCATGATCAGCGTATTCTTTCAAGAGCGCGTGAAGATCGTAAAGTACCGGAACATTATCTAGCTGATTAGACATTTGTTTTAAGTCATAGCCAAAATGTTCGGCGGCATAATCACGCTTGCCGCAGTGTGCCCCGCCAATTATCAAGATCACATCCAGCCCCCCTTTTGGCTAATCACCAATATGCCCAGACTAAGCAGCTCGCAAAGCTGCAAAAACCAACCCGCTATATCGCCTCGCATGCCGCCGAATTCCTTTTGAGCCACACGTGCCAGCCACCCAAAACAGCCCGTCGCCGTTATCAGCACCATCGCACCTACCACAGGCGAAACCGTCAACATCACCGCTGCACAGGTTGCCAGTAAAACGAAAAGCGCCCCAAATACCACCCTCTTATCGGCGGCATCGGCAAAGCTGTGCAGTGTGCCTGCTCCGTTCTCACACGGAAGGCTGATCACCGAAAATGCGCTGAGCACACGGCTTATAATCGGTATAAAAAACAACAGCGTCATCGCACTTCGGGATAGTACCAACGTATAACAAAGTGAAAAATATAAAAGCAGATAAGATGCCAATCCAATGGCAGCAAACGCACCCATGTGGGGATCTTTAAGAATTTCGCATTTGCGCTTCGCGTCGGCGTGGCTGGAAAGTGCGTCCACCGTGTCACAGAATCCATCGAGATGAATACCCCCTGTCACACCGATGGGCAGCAGCGTCAACCCGCAGGCGGTGAGCACCCCATCTAAGTTAAGCCAGCGGCAAATGTTAGCCCATCCAAAAAGCAGCAACCCGATCACCATGCCCACCAGTGGAAACCCCGCCATCATATAGCGCATATTTCGTTGATTCCAATCCACGCTGGGGACGGGCAGACGCGAAAACATTGCAAAAGCCATCGCAATCGATCGCAGTATCGTCATGTTGCCGCCCCTTTCAATACAATTGGGATGCCACACACCACTTCAACAACCACATCAAACTGGTCGGCCAACACCGCATTGCAGCGGCCAAGCAAAGTGAGATAGCGTTCGGTATCGGCGTCATAGGTAATGCCATCGGCAAAAACGTCGTTAGTCACCACCACCAGATGGCGGCAGCGGCCTGAGAGCAACTTCATACCGTTGATAATCGCACTTTCGGCGCTTTCTTTTGCGCCATCAGGTGAAAACAGCTCATTTGCCACCAGATTGCCCAAGCATTCCAATAGAACTGAAGAGCCAAACGGCAGCAGCGTATCAGAAAAAGCATTAAACGCGGTAAACCGCTCCAGTGTTGCAAAGCCTTTGTTTGCACGCAGCATGCGGTGACGTGCGATACGCTGTTGCGCCTCTTCACCAAAGGGCTGCATTGTCGCAATATAAAGCTTTTTGTCCACACTTTTAAGCAACGATTCGGCATATTCACTTTTACCGCTGGCCGCACCGCCAATCACCAGTGTTGTCATTGAGCCACGACACTTTCTTTGCATTCGTCGGGTGCTTGATAGGCCTCCATGCCGATCTGTTCAAAGGTCGCCATATTCTTATAAACCTCCAACGCCATATCCAGCATTGGGACAGCGCAGACCGCCCCCGTACCCTCGCCGAGGCGCATTTCGGCTGTTATCATCGGTTTTAATCCAATAGCCCCCAGCACCATGGCGGCAGCAGGTTCAGAAGAAACATGCGTTGCCAGCATCGCTTGCACCGAATTGGGGCAAAGTCGCGTAGCCAAAAGCGCCGCCACTGAGCTAATAAAACCATCAATTAGAATGGGTACACGGTAAAGCGCACCACCTAAGAAAACGCCAGTCAGTCCCGCAATATCCAGCCCGCCCAGCGTTTGAAGCACGCTAAATGGGTCTTCGGAATCCAATGCATGCAGTCGAACTGCCGCCTGAATGACCCGAATCTTTTTACGCATGGCCTGATCACTAAGCCCTGCCCCGCGCCCCGTGACCTTTGTAACCGTCTTGCCAAGAAGCACGGCTGAAACAGCACTGGCCGTCGTGGTATTGCCGATACCCATTTCTCCGGTAGCTAATAGCTGATACCCCTGCTGCTTACAGCGGCGCACCAACTCCATGCCGCGCCGAATGGCTTGCTCGGCCTCATCCGCCGTCATGGCGGCTTCTTTGGCAAAGTTTTTGGTGCCGCGCGATACGGCATAGTCTAGAATACCTTTGAAATTCGGCGGTTCATTCATTCCCATATCTACCGCAAAAACATCCATACCCGCCCGCTTGGCCATATAGCGGATGCAGGCATGCCCCTGCGCAATATTCTTGGCTACCAACGCGGTAATTTCGCTGCTGGTCTGGGTTACGCCCTCCGCGACCACGCCATTGTCGGCGCAGAGCACCAACACAGCCCGATGCTGGATGATCGGCAGGTCGCTTCCTGTTAGCGCCGCCATTTTAATAACGGCCTCTTCAAGCAGGCCAAGGCTGCCGATTGGCTTAGCAATCGCATTCCAGCGCGCGCGGCAAAGCTGCGCTGCGGCAAGATCAGAATTTTTAATCTGCCGGTTCATTTCTTGAAAGTCCATATTCATCTCCATAAGCGGCTGCGGCGGCTAAAAAATTTTGGGCCGCCATGATGTTCCCCTGTAAATAAAGATGCGGAAAGCCCGCAAAAAGACTTGATGTGGCATGAATGGCGTCCCATGCGCGACCATCGGGCTTCGTCGCTTTAAAATCCTCACCACAGCTGTCGCTCTGCCAATAGTGAAATTCATGCGCGTTAAGCGTTTCTCCCGACCGGCATAGCAGGTTATCGCGTCTGGCCGTAAGGGTGATATAGCCAAAGCGTCCCAATCGCGTGCCGGCGGATGCCACCCCCTGAATAACGCCTGCCATCGGATAAAAAATGCCCCTGTCATCCTGCAACTGCGCATGCAGATATAAAAATCCGCCGCATTCAGCAAGACAGGGCATGCCGCCAGCAACCGCATCCCGAATACTTTGCAGCATGGCGCGGTTCTCGGAAAGCTGTTTGGCATATAACTCCGGGTAACCCCCGCCCAGATAAAGCGCCTGCGTTTTTGGCGGTAACCCAGCATCTTGAAGGGGTGAAAAAAACATAAGCTCAGCCCCTAATGCTTGGAACAGCGCCAGTGTCTCATCATAATAAAAGCAAAAGGCTTCGTCACGCGCAACAGCAAGACGAACACGATTTGGTAACGGCACAATGGCTTGCGGCTCCAATTCCAACGCCGGGGCGGTTTGTGCCAGATTTAAAAGCGCCTGCATGTCGATGTTTTGCATTGCAGACTCGCCCAGCCGGTCAAGCTTTAGTGACAAGTCGGCAATTTCTTCCGCCGTAACCAGACCCAAATGGCGGCTTTGTAACGTACATTCCGGCAGTTCGGGCAAAAAGCCCAGAACCGGTAGGCCGGTTTCTTTCGTAATAATAGGTGCCACACGTTCATAGAGCGTTTGTGTACAGCGATTTAAAATAACGCCCGCCAGCTGCGAAGGGCTGCGCAGGCTGTTAAAGCCTTGCACAGTGGCTGCTAGTGAAAGTGCCGCTCCTTTAGCCGGAAGCAACAAAACCACCGGCGTATGGGTCGCTTTTGCCAACGCGTATGCGCTGGCATCTTCTGTGACACCAACGCCATCATAATAGCCCATAGCACCCTCAATCAGTGCCACGTCGCCGTTGCTGCCGCACTCAGTCAACAATCGAACTGCTGTCGGGGTATCGGAGAGAAAAAGATCAAGATTATAACTAGGAAGACCCAGTACACGGCGGTGAAACATCGGGTCAATGTAGTCCGGTCCACTTTTAAAGGAAACGGGGTGTTTCCCCGCCAGTTGAAAAGCCCGTAGCAATGCAAGCGTCAATGTGGTTTTGCCCTGCCCGCTCGAAGGGGCCGCCAGCAACAAACGCGGCAGCGTTTTAATCACTCTGACCACCTCCGCTGATAATGTAAACCGGGTTTTGCGCCGCCAGAATATGATAACGCCCCAGCGGTTCCGAGCGGCTGACTGCGATCTGTACCACCTCGGAATTTGGTAAATTCAGTTCGCTAAAAAGCCCGGTTGCTTCGGCGATGGTCTCAAGTGTGACTGCAGTGACCACCAGCCGCACATTTGGATTTTTATCACGAAGCAACGCGATGATTTCTCGCAGTCTTCCCGCGCTGCCACCGATAAATGCCGCGTCGGGGGCGGGCAGTGTTTGCAACGCATCGGGAGCCGTACCCTCAATACAGGTAAGATTAAACACGCCCAGTCTTCTGGCGTTTTCTTGTGTCAACCTACAGCCCTCGGGCTTCTGCTCAATAGCATAAACCCGACCCGTGTCAAGCGCCAAGGCCGCCTCAACCGCGACCGAGCCGGTGCCCGAACCGATATCATAGACGATATCTTGACCACACAGCCGCAGCTTTGAAAGCGCCACGGCACGCACCTCGCTTTTTGTCATCGGAATATTGCCGCGTATAAATGCCGTATCCGGGAGGCCAAAACCTACCCGTATTCTGGGCGCAGGGTTTTGAACCAGAAGCACCGACAGCGGCGAAAACTGTCGCTTCGCCAGTTCTTCCACCGTCCCGCTTATAATCTGCTGTTCTTCCCCACCTAAGTCGCTGCCGACAAAGGCATTCAGCATACCAAAGTCATCTTCAGCAAGTTTGTAGCATAGCGTGTCGGGTGTCTGGGTTCCCCCAGTGAGAAAGAAGCACTCGGCATGGCGCGAAATTTCATGCGCCGCGTTGCAGTCCACACCATGCGCCGAGCAAAGCCGCCAGGCCTGCCATGGTATTTGTAGTGCCGCCGAAAACGCCTGAACACTCGAGACACCGGGCAGAACCGTCACATCATGTTCGGTCAACAGTGGCAGCAACCGCTTAGTGCCGCTGTAAAAGCCGCTGTCGCCGCTCATCAGCACACAGGCCGAATCGACATGCGAAGCGTTGATAGCGGCGGCAATTTCCTCGGCATTGATAGCAGCAACACCGCGCGGCGCGATTATATGCGCACTTTGAAGCAGCCTTGGCGCGCCGAGCACTAACCCGGCGGCATCCAGAATCCGCTGCACTTCGGGCAGGCAGCCCTGTTTGTTGCCTGTGCCATAGCCCGCGATTGTCACCTTCATGCCCTTTTCACCCTTTATAAATTAACTTTCCATCAAAAAATTCCATAGCCTTATTTTAAGTTGCTCAAGTGTATCGCCCGAGTCCTCGGGTCGCTTGACCAGAATCGTTTCGATATTGCATGCGCTGGCCGCCGCCAGTTTTTCAGGGAATCCCCCAGCCGCGCCGCCGTCTTTCGTGACGAGCGTCGCAATATCAAACTGTTCAAATAAGGCCATATTCAGCGCCTGAGAGAACGGACCCTGCATTGCGATTATATGGCTCTGTAAAAAGCCCAATGAAACACACTGTGCAATCGCTTCCGCTGTCGGTAGCACGCGGGGATAGCAACGTTTTGCAAAGTCTGTAACCTGCGTAAATTCCGCTAGCTCCTTTGAGCCAGTCGCAATAAGCACCCGACCGGTGCTTTGACTAAGCAGCGCTGCCGCCTGCGCCACCGACGAAACGACAACACAGCCTTGCTCACCGCTGGAGGGACGCAGTAGTCTGAAATAATCTAATTGGTTCAACTGCGCCGCCGCCCTAATATTTATTGTAGCCTCTTTGGCATAGGGGTGGGTGGCGTCTATAACGCAGTCATAGCGTCCGTCTTTCATCAGCGTTGCCATCTGTGTTGTGTTCAGTCGCCCAACACAAATCTTCAATTTGTTTTCGCTCGGCAAAAGTGCTTTAGCATAATCGCTAGCCACGCATAGCGTCGCCTCTATTTCAAATTGCAGCAGCCATTCTAACAGCGGATGGCTATCCGCCGTACCGCCAAAAATAAGAATTCGCTTCATCGCTTCGCCTCATAGCCGCGCAACATCACCATTTTACCGGCGATCTCAACCGTTCTGTCATTTCCAATAAAAATGGTGCAAAACATTCCTGCGGAAAAATCACGCAGCGCCGAAAGTGACATCAGTTTGGTACATTCACCTTCTCGCCCGATGTTTTCAGCGACGCCGCACAGGGTATCGCCACCGCGGTATTGCAGCAAAATATCACAGGCGTGCCGCAGATGGTCAGTACGCTTTTTACTGCCCGGATTATATAATACCACCGCAAAATCGCCCACGCCTGCACCATGCAAACGCTTCTCGATTACAGCCCAATCCACCAGTAAATCCGAAAGCGAAATGACAGCATAATCCTGCATTAACGGTGCACCCAAAAGCGCTGCGCCACTCTGTGCTGCTGTCACGCCCGGAATAACCTCTAGTTCGACCGAACCAGTCTGATTCCAAAGCTCATAGAGCAGACCCGCCATACCATAAACGCCTGCATCACCGCTGCAAACCATCGCGACGTTCTGAGCTTCCGCCGCTTTAAGCGCCGCGCGACAGCGCTCTGTCTCGCTTTTCATGGGCGTTGAGATATAATTTTTATCTGGAAAAAGCGGACGCACCAGCTCGACATAGGCTGTGTAGCCACAGATTAAATCGCAGGCTGTCAACGCAGCGCGCGCCGCGCCCGTCATACCCTCGGAATGCCCGGGGCCGATGCCCACAACAGATAGCTTCATAAATGCTCTCCTTTATAGTGCCCCGTCCTCTGGCAACGTCTTTGAAATCCGCACAATATGTGAGGCGCGGGCGATCGCCATCGTGACGCCATTAAAAGTCCTTTTTCTTGTCAGTAGGGTTCCGGCACTGCCCATCACAGCGCTTCGTTCGCAGACATTGTCGACTCCCGTAGTCTGTCGCACAAAATCCGAGGCGGTAAAATCTCCGTGCAGGGCTGCAAGTGATTGTGCCGAGTAAGTGATAAGCGGCAATCCAACCTCGCGGCAGAACACCAGAAGGCCGGGCTCTTTCGCTTTGAGGTCGATGCTGCACACTTGGCTAAAGGCGCGTGGCTCAAGGCGCAACTCCGCGCACAGGCCGTCAAACGCCGCGCGTATCTCTGCCGCAGGCGTCGCTTTTTTACAACCCACGCCTAAAGTGAGTACACGTGGAACAAGGTGCAACGCCAATTCATTACTGACTTTTATACCAATTTTCACATCAAAGGGTGGTCGATCGGTCAATATAATTTCATTTGAAAGCTCGGGGGCAAGCACCGTTGTAAAGCTACTTTTCATGCGTATTATCTCACCTGAAAGCAAGCAAGCCGACACTTTTTTGATATACTCAGGATTCGCTATTACATAACCCTGTTGGGTGGCCCAGCTGTCGATCGCAAACAAGCCGTTGCAGTCGGTAGCAGTGGTGATAACCGCCTGCGCATCGAGCAGGTCAGCCATTTTTTTTGCCAGCGTGTTTGCCCCTCCTATATGGCCTGACAAGAGCGGAATAACGAATTCGGCGCACTCATCAATCACCAAGACGGCAGGGTCACGGGTTTTACTATCGACAAGCGGCCCAATAGCACGCACAGCAATGCCAGAAGCACCGATAAAAACCAGCGCATCCGAAGTGTTAAAATGCTGTTCTGTCCAGCTGTGCAGTCCGTCTTTGGGGCAGCGCTGTGCACTGATTTCATGATTATCACTCAGCAGCGTCTGGAGCCGTTTCGCCAGCAGCAGTCCCTTTTCGGAGAACGCCAGCATTGCGAGTCTCATACTCACGGCACCTCCCCTTTACGAAAGGCGGTTGTAAAGGTGGGGTCATAAAGCTTTGAACGCGCGTAATCATCACCAAGAAAATCACCTACTGTAATCAGAGCGGTATGCGTAATCCCGTTTTTTTGCGCTGTTTCGTGCAACGTACCCACCGTACAGCGCAGCACCTTCTCTTCCGGCCAAGTCGCTTTAAAGACTATTGCCGCCGGGGTATCGGGGCTGTAGCCGCCTGAGATCAGCTCGCGCTGGAGCGATTCTGTCAATCCCGCGCTTAAAAAGATGACCATCGTGGCCCCGTGCGCCGCAAAGGACGCGATGCTCTCCTTGGGTGGTACCGGTGTTCTGCCAGCCATGCGGGTGATAATAACGCTTTGGCTGACCTCCGGCAGGGTATATTCGGTCTTTAAGGCTGCGGCCGCCCCGCAAAAGCTCGAGACGCCGGGCACATAATCGTAAGAGACACCCGCTGCGTCAAGCGCATCCATCTGCTCACGAATTGCACCGTAAAGACACGGATCGCCGGTGTGCAGCCGCACGACACTTTTTTGCTGGGCAACGGCAGAGAGAATCACCGACACGACCTCCTCTAGCGTCATTTGTGCACTGTTATAAATAGCGCAACCCGCCTTAGACATCTGCAACAGCTCGGGGTTCACCAGACTGCCCGCATATATAATCACATCAGCGCACTCTAATAAGCGTGCCCCACGCAGGGTAATCAGGTCTGCAGCACCGCTCCCCGCTCCCACAAAGCTGACCAAAAGCCCTCACTCCTTAACAATAACGGTTGTAAAATAACCCGGGGTATCAAAATCCACGGGAATAGTTTTTAGAATTTTTTGATTGGGAAGGCCGCAATTTTGTACCAGCATGGCATTATCGAGCTGATTACTTTCTTTTAACCGCAATAAAAGCTGCGGCAGTGATTTGCCCGCCTTCATTAGCACTTTGGTACCGGATAACGTCAATGCCTGTCCGTCGTTTGCTCCCGCCGGTATGATATGCACAGGCTGGTTCATTTTTGTAAGACTCACACCTAGTGCAGCAGCCGATGCACAAAAGCTGGTCACTCCAGCCGAGACCACAATGGGATAACCCTCTGGCTCCAGTAATTCAGCCATATAAGAAAAGGATGAGTACACCGACGCATCGCCAAGGCTTAACATTGCAACATCCTGGCCTTGATCCAGCGCACTTCTAAGCAGACCGGCCAGTTGCCGATGGCTGTCATCAAGCTTTTGTCTGTCTCTGACCATGAGAAAGGGTAGCATAATTACTTCTTTACCGCTTAAATTCACTGCCTGAGACGCAATATCGAGCGCAACCGTGCCACCACTTCCGGTCTGTGGAACCGCTATTACCGGGCAATGATTTAAAATGCGCACGGCTTGTAGCGTCATCAGCTCGGGGTCTCCCGGCCCCACGCTCACCCCATATAATGTTCCCTTCAAGCGTTGGCCCTCCATTTGTTCAATAATTCTTTGCCTTGCGTCGTCACGCCCAGCAACGTATATCCGTTATAGAACACGGCGGCTCCTATCTGAAAGGCGCCTGCCGCGCGATGAGATAAATGCGTTTGTATCGCCTTGAGCAGACTTTCCGTCACAACATCTTTTAACCCCACGTTGTCCAAGATTTCAAGACAGGCATCGGCAGTTGCTGCCTGCATCAGTTCAATGCAGATCTCACGCGAAGCCCCACAGCATGCGGCATGAGCCGCAAACAGCTCGGTTCGGCAATCCGCAATGCGTGAGTGCGTGTTCATGATACCGCCCGCCAACTTGACCGCCTTGCCAATATGGCTAACCAGCAGCACCTCAGAAAAGCCATAAGCAGCCGTAAAATCTAGGCAATCACCAATGAAATTTGCACACTTTATCTGCGGAATTGTGTTTAACGCCGAATGTTCCCGCGCAAAGTGTTCTGCATAATTTCCAGGCGTAAGCAACAACCGCTTTTCACCATTAGCCGCCAACATTTTTATTTCGATCTCGATGCTGTCAAGCAAAGCCGAAAGGCTTTGCGGCTCAACGATGCCGCTCGTTCCCAGAATCGAGATGCCTCCAGCAATCCCCAAATTAGGGTTAAAAGTTTTCTTAGCAATTTCGAGTCCCTCCGGTGCAAAAACGGTTACCTTTATGCCTCCTGTAAAGCCCGCAGCCACACATGCAGCATGCACCTGCGCGGCGATCATTTGGCGTGGGGTAGAGTTGATGGCCGCCGCACCTACTGGCTGGTCAAGCCCCCGTTTCGTTACCCGCCCAATACCCATACCGCCATCAATTAAAATATCTCTTCCACAATATTTTTGTACAGAAGTAAATATCAACATGCCGTCGGTCGCATCGCAGTCGTCACCGGCGTCTTTGCGAACAGCGCAGATTGCTTCATCAGGCAGAAGTGTAATTGCTTCTAGTTCAGCCTCTACTCGAATGCCCTTGGGGGTAATCAGCACTGCGTTTTTCAGCAGTTTACCCGAAAGTAACATCTCAGTTGCTGCGCCAGCCGCAAGAGCGGCGCAGCTGCCGGTGGTATACCCACAGCGCAGGCGTTTAGTCCCGCTGAATACATAGTGCTCTAACGCCAAATTGCTCCCCCCGGCTACTGTGTTTTTCCTTTTATAATACCATAAACGGCACCGTTTGTACACGATGCCGTTCACATGACCCAAAAGTCTTCACCCATTTTCCCAACTAAACCGTCAATGCCGCGAAGTCTATCGAACTTGCTACATTTAAAATGCGCAGCCGGTCAAGCCACCAACTGCGCAAAATAATTCTTATATCGCCCTGCGGATAATCATTTAATCAAGAGTAGTTCTTTGGGCATCTGAGATATCTCATGACTGCCAAGTGTACCAGAGACAACGACGCTTAGGTACCTTAAATTGGTCATTAGGTCGATTTCATCGCCCTTCTTAAGATCCGCACCATCTCGAATAATGCGCACTTTGGGGCGCAGCGTATTTTCAGGGTTATTCTGAATCACAATTCCAAGGGCACCATTGCTTAAAGACACAACCGAGCCCAACGGGTAAGCTGCCACTGTGCGCAAAAAGCACTGCAACAAGTCGTGGTCAAAATGCACATTGCTTTGCGCCATCATATATTCAAGCGCTTCAGCTGGCATCCAAGCGCGCCGATACGATCGGTCGGAAGTTAGCGCGTCGTATACATCCGCCAACGCTAAAATGCGCGCATAAACGTGAATCTTGTCCCCTTTAAGGCCATAAGGATACCCCGTCCCGTCAAACTTTTCATGATGGCACGAAATGCCGTTAAAGACACGCTGAGTTAAATTTTGATTATGCCTCAGTCGCTCGATTGAACGCAGTGGATGAGTCTTAATTTCTTCAAATTCGGCGTCAGTCAGGCGACTGGCTTTATTAATAATTTCCAGAGGAATGTCAACCTTGCCAATATCATGCATCAGGCCGGCAAGCGCCAACTCATTAAGTTGTTTCTGATTATATTTTAACTGCACGCCAATTAAAACGCTAAGCATTGCGACATAAACACAATGGGAATAAGTATAGTTGTCATAATCTTTAATTGTCACCACATCAACCAGAAAGACATCCTGATTTAAAATGGACATCACCAAATCTTCTGCAACGTGCATACTATGATTAAGTGCGTGTTTGGAAAGTGTATTGGTTCGCTCACAGTCATCAAAGATGCCTTTTAACTCAGTAATAACTTTTTTCTTGTAGGTTGGTTCTAGAATTTCAGTCGGTTCGATATCGTTGGCTATGGCACTTTCAATATAAGCACCGCCTATCCCGGCATCCAACAGTCGACGGATAAGTGTCTCATTCAGTGTCTGTCCCCTCACAAGCAAAGCAAACATTGAGCCATAGGCAGAGATGTCCTTGGCCAGCACCATTCCCGGTTTTAGAAAATGCGTTGGAACATAGATCATATCAGACCTCACAAGATGGTAAAACCGTTGTACGAATTTTAAACTGCTAAAAAAGCAACATACTTATTAAATCAGATTTTTGGTATTTTTTCAAGATATATCACTAACATATGGCATAAAATAATGACAGATTATCCTCGTAATAGCAAAACACCCTAATTTTCGTCGTATTAGGGTGTTTTTATGTAAAAAAATATCAAGTCCTAAATTTTCACTATTAATTGATAAGTAGCGACTATTTCGCTTGCAATTAATTGGTAAATAACAATATTTTATATTGACTTAACCTCTCAAAACGAGGAGAATCAATTGCTTCATAACAAAATGTTACAAGACAAAATGCTGTGCATCTCTATATTTTTGGAGGATTAAGCCCCTTGCAAGCTTACAACTTCAGCTTTAAAAACTCGGTTGTGCTTCGCTTATCTCGTATGGACTGGTTTTATTATAACACAAGTACCAATCTTTACAGGTCAGATTTAAACTGGCTGGATCGTAAAGCCGTCGATAAAGTTCCTCATAAGTCTGAGGAGCCGGCACCAGCGTGGGTGCGCCGGGAATCCAATTTGCCGGTGTCAAGACTAAATCTCTGTCAGTGGTTTGCAGCGCATCAAGCAGTCGTAAGATTTCGTAGGTATTTCTTCCCGTTGTCATGGGATAAACGATAATAGCGCGAATAATCTGCATTGGGTCAATTACATAGACATTTCTGACTGTCGCTTGCCGGCTAATTTCTGGTGCAAGCATACCATAAAGGCGCGCAATGTCGCCCACTCGATCAGCAAGAATTGGGAAGGGAATATCTATACCGTTGGCTTGATAAATAGTATAAACCCAAGCCAAATGGGACGGGTTGCTGTCTATGCTTAGGCCCAACAATTCAGCATTGCGCTTTTGAAACTCCTGAAAAAGCTGCGCAAAGGAGATAAACTCTGATGTACAAACCGGTGTAAAATCACCCGGGTGGGAGAATAAGATTAACCACTTACCCTTGTAATCGGCTAAGCTCACAGGTCCAAAGGTACTATCTGCGCTGAATTCTGGTGCTTTCATACCGATGGTGACATGCCCTATAATATCATTGCAGTTAAGAAGACTATTGCTTATATCCATCACCGTTACCTCACTCTCGTTTCACTTCTTTATCATATGCAAGCTTATCGATTGGTGTTCGTCATGGTAATGGCATCAAAAAGACAACAAATTTGGTGTCAGCTGGCATCTTGACTATATTGAATACCGTTGCAAGAGTGAGTAAACCAATCGTATATGGCTCTATAAGAATCAGCCTGACTCGCCTTAGTAATAGATGACATTTTTGCGTGGAGAAAGCGCTATACACTGACGAATAACGGTGTTACTGGTTTCATTTTGTTCCTTTAAAAAGGCCTTTATTTTTTTGGTTCTTTCACGTTGTCTTACTGTTTGTATCTTCCATTGCCAGCAAGTTTTGTGGCAACCGGTATAATATCGATTGCAGCTTTTCGCACAAGGTAATGCCATGACAAACCCCTCCTTTTGGCCTCACTAAGACTAATATCCCGCTTCCTCTATGAACCAAAAGTCCAACGGGCAAAGGGGTGAACGTCCCCTTAGAAATAGGGTTCGCAACCTCTTTACCCGTTGGACCAGAGAAAGGAAAGATGAAAAAGGTAAAAGTAGAAATCAATTAAAATTATGGCCAAACCGGTTTTTGCACCCTTTAGTAAAACCAGCTGAAAAATACTCAATCAAGCGCTAGCTTTTTCAATGCCATATCCGTCTTATTCTTCTACCTGTATTATAAGTGTCCCCTGTTAAATTATCACTCCGCTTCTTGTTAAAATAGCGTTAAATTTTTCTTCAATAACCTGACCCCACGAATAAATTGCAAGTACGGCCATCAGTCCCACTGCTGCAACAGCTTTTTAGTCCGGTTGTAGTGGCTGTTGATAAAACCTTCCCGATTATAAAAATGATGAGCTGCCAACCTTCTCTGATTGGGGGCCACATCAATTCCTCCACAGTGGTTTTCTAAGGCGACGCGCGATATTGTTCACAAGGGCTTTTCCTATTCCTATTGGTCGAATTAAAGCTACTTGGCTAATTAATCAGGTGTCAACAAAATTCCCGTGGCAACTAGTAAACTATACATCAAAAAATGCGTCAGAATATTAATTCTAACGCATTTTTTAATTTGTGTACAATTAAAGCAGTGTGAATTACACTTATATAAAGAATTGCTGATTTTCAAGTATCACTGTGCTTCATTCACTGTTTCTTCTATAGATGCTCTTTTTCTCTCAGCAACAGTTATAATAACTGTATCTTCTGGTATGGCAAGCCGAATGTTTTCGTTTTTAGCGATATCTAAATCTTCTATTTTAACAACACTTCCGGCCTTTATTCCATCTAAGTCAATAACGACTTCATCTACAAAGTTCTTGGGGAGTGCATTATAGGGAATTTCTTCAATAAGTTGCTGAATTATGTTCTGGTTCTTGTCCCTGTTTATTAAAACCACTTTTACTACGCTGTTGACCGCTTCATCAGCAACAATGTGCTGAAATTCTATCTGCTGAATTTGTTGCTTAATCGGGTCACGCGTAATATTTTTATAGATAGCATTGTATTTTTGGCCATCAAGCTCAATGGTAAGTTTTTGCCCCTTTGATACCTTGCCAAGAAAGCCATTGACATCAGTCTTTGGAATTTGGATCAAAATAGACTCTTTCAAATTACGCCCATAAATCGACGCTGGAACAACCCCCTTACTTCTTAATTTTTTTGCTTTGATGTTGTCTCGACGTTCAACTATTAAGTTATAGATGGTAATCCCTCCCAAAATTTACAATTTCGTCAAACCAAAGGTTTAATTAATTGTTTTTTATTGATAAAAATAATTATATCACAAATAAAAAAATAAGCAAATTTTAACAAACTAAATATACATAATCAGGAAACGTTAATGCGATTCCCTTTAATAACTCCCTCTGAAGTACGGCATTCTGTAGCATTTACCGAACAAAAAAGTCAAAGAAACCATTTTTGTTCGATAGGATACTCGAAAATAAATAGTGCGGTTATAGAACAGATAAAAGGCTCTAGAATTCTCATTCTAAGCCTTTTATTAATAAGTGGTCAGGTAATTGTATATGTAAGATCAACAAAGGTCACGCTCATAAGCTATCCGATAAATGGTTATTTGTCACTCATCTTTATTTGAACGATAGTTTTTTAGATTCAAGATAAATGCCGCAATCCACAATACAGCACACAATATATTCAGCCCAAATCCCCAAATGGAATCATTGTATGTTTTATATAAGACTTCAAGTATGGCCCTAATCGTCCAGATAACCGCACAAAAAGCAAAAAGTATCACGGATATTCCACTTGTCTTTTTCATAGCATGGATCTCCTTAAATCCTCATTTTGCTGAACCTTTCATTATGTAAGAAACTCTATATGCAGTATATCATAATTAAAACATAGAAAAAGACCTAATTCCCCTTTGAGGGATATTAGGTCTTTTAGTGGAACATGGCATTTAGAAAACGAACCCCACCCAAACGGGTGAAGTTCGTTTTCTAAATAATATGGTGGAGGCGAGGGGAATTGAACCCCTGTCCGAAAACCGATTCACAGAAACTTCTCCGAGCGCAGTCTGTCTTTTAAGATTCCCCCAGCAAGCCGCCGACAAACAGGCTGCCTGCTTCGGTATCCCCTAATGTTCTAAAGGTGCGGGGAGCTTCCCTTTAGAATGGACCGCTAATCGACGCCCTATCCGCAGCCGCGGTGCTCCGCGGTAGGACGGCAGCCTAATTAGGCTGCGTAAACGAGATTTTCGTCTGCGTTTAAATTTAAAGTTCGGGTATTATAGAGGGCCCGCCCTCTGCTCGCTTTTTCTGCTTCACAATCCCCGTCGAAACCTTTACGCCCCCATATATGGGGAACTTAGTCCCCTGTAAAGAAATCAAGGATATTTTCTAATTGACTGACATCAGCTTTGTAAATCTCAGTGTAGCGGCATTTTGTGCAGCTCACCGTAGAAAAACGCTTATTCTGGACGTCAAACATCTTTGCAAATGTACCCCCAGTGGCCTGAAACTGGTCTGTCTCATAACTTTCATTACCACATTTAGGGCATCTCCAGTTACCTGTCATCGACTGTCACTCCTTATCTCTGGCGTTCCTTCATTGCGCGATCAATATCGCGCTTAGCGTCACGCTTAGCCATATCCTCGCGCTTGTCATAAAGTTTCTTGCCGCGGCAAAGCCCTAGCTGTAGCTTAACGAGTGAACCTTTAAAATACAGCGACAACGGAATTAACGTATAGCCCTGCTGCCGTACCATGCCATAAAGCCGGTTAATCTCTCTGCGGTGCATTAATAACTTGCGCTCGCGCATAGGATCCTTGTTAAATATATTGCCCTTTTCATAGGGGCTTATATGCATCTGTTTGATGACAAGCTCACCGGTGCCAATATCCACCCAGCTATCCTTGAGGTTAACCGTGCCAGCCCGAAGGCTCTTAACCTCAGTTCCGCTCAGCGAAATACCAGTTTCAAACGTTTCATCCACAAAGTACTCGTGCCGTACTTGACGGTTGGATGCAATGGTTTTGGTCTCCTTTTTTTCCGCCATTTTGGCACCTCCCTTGTCATAACGTCATTTGCTGTTAAATACCCAGAGTCGATTGACCACAAAGCCGACTGTCAATGTCACGGCGGTGGCACAAAGTTTAGACACCAGTTTGCCATACCCCAGTTGAGAACCTAACCATAGCACACCAAGACTGATCAGCAGCAAGCTGAGATTCACCACAACAAAACGCAGCATCTGCGCGCTGAAAAAGTTCTTTTTGCTGCCAAAGGTCCAGCTTCGGTTAACAATATAGCTGTTAAGCATGCCACAGGAATAGGAAATCACCTGTGATAAATAAACATTAACGCTTAAATATGATAACACTAAAAAGACCATATAGTCAACCAGTGTATTCATGACACCTGTTAATCCAAATTTTATAAACCGCCAGACTTCGCCTGAAAAAAGCCTTTTCGTGACGTACTACCTCCCCAGATGCAAACCAGCCTCATTGGCTGTGCCGATTCACATCTCGTTTCTACCCTCTAAAGCGCGGCAGAGGGTAACGTCGTCGGCAAATTCCAAGTTTCCGCCCACTGGAATACCGTAGGCCAAACGCGAAACCTTAATACCCATCGGCTTAATCAGGCGAGAAAGATACATCGCAGTAGCCTCGCCCTCCACCGTGGGGTTCGTTGCCATAACGACCTCGCGCACTTCGTCGTTTAAACGGACGAGTAATTCTTTTATCGTGAGTTGATCAGGGCCAATGCCATCCATCGGTGAAATCAGCCCATGCAGCACATGGTACAACCCATTATACTCACGCATGCGCTCGAATGCCATCACATCTCGCGGGTCAGCTACGACGCAAATAATCGAACGGTCGCGCACTTCGTTCGAACAGATGGTGCATTTTTCGTTGTCTGAGAGATTCTGACAAACGGAGCAACGTTTAATGCTGCGGCTGGCCTCGAGCAGCGCCGCCGAAAAATCTCGGGCGTACTGCTCGGGCTGGCTGAGCACGTAAAATGCGAGGCGCTGCGCCGATTTTCTACCGATTCCGGGCAGACGCGCAAACTGCTCGACAAGCTTTGAAAGAGACGCAACCTGATATGCCATAACTTAAAACATGCCGGGCATCCCGGGAAGGTTCAGGCTACCGGTGATCTTGCCCATTTCTTCGTTGGTTATATCTTCGACGATTCTGATCGCTTCATTCACAGCGGCCATAATGACGTCCTGCAACATCTCAATATCGTCGGGGTCGACAATTTCGGGCTTGATGTTGAGCGCCTTAAGCTCCTTTTTACCGTTCATGACAACCTCCACCATACCGCCGCCGGATGTTGTGGTAAATTCACGACTCTCAATCTCGGCCTGTGTTTCGGCGAGCTGCTCCTGCATTTTCTGCGCTCTGCGCATTAAGTCCTTCTGGTTCTGCGGGCCGCCGCCCATTCCTGCGGGAAGTCTTGCTTTCATATATTGGTTCTCCTCTATTCAATCGTTATATTTTGCGCATCACCAAGCGATTCAATCAGCTTTTGCAGTGGATCCTCTTCCGGAGTATCCTCTTTTGGCGGGCGGTAAGGGCCAAGCCCATGCCGTTCTCCCGTCACTTCAAAAATCGCCTGTTTGATACTGTTCTTAGTATATTCATTGTCGCGCAGCATTTCAAGCACAACCGGGTTTGAGACGTCTATAAGAACCTGTTTCCCATTAAAATAAGCTTTTGTACCGCGCATCATAGCATATATCGAAAGATTAATTTTTGCCAGTCGCTCCAATGTCTGCGACCAAGCGGTAAACTCCGGAACCCCACCTAAAGATAAGCTGTTAGCAGCAGGAGAAGTTTCGTTAGGTTGCAGCGTAGGCGCAGGCAAAAACTGTTGTGGAATCGGCTTTGCCACTGCAGCCGGCGATTCTGTCACCGTTTCAGTCGAAGGTGCCACCGCCACGGGTTCAGACTGCATTTTGGTCGTCGGGACAGGCTGGGCCACGGGGGCTAAAAAACTCCTGCCGCTGCGCATTGCCGACTCCAACTCTTCAATTCGCTTTAACAGCGACTGATAGCCCGTACGGGTAGTCGGTTCGCATAAAGTGACCAGCGCCAGCTCGAGTTCAGCGTGCTTCATCGGGCTTTTGGCTATGCGCGTTGCCGTCTCCTGCAACACCGAGAGACTGTGTAACAAATCAGTAAGCGAAACTTTTTTCACCTGCTCGCGCAGGTTCGGAATTTCAGATGGCAGGCAGTCAAGCATGGTCTCGGGCTTTTCAAGGGTTTTGACCAGCATCAGATTGCGATAGTGACCACAAAGCTGTTCACAGAGCCGCTGTGGCTCCATGCTTTTCTGTCGCAACTCAGCCAGTTTCCCCAGCATTCCGGCCGTATCTCCCGACAGGATGCTGTCGGTCAGCGCCAACAAATGCGCGCTGCCTGTCAGACCCGCGGCTTTGACCACCGTATCAAGTGTGACATTATCAGTATCCGCAGCACAGACATCTAAAAGGGAAAGTGCGTCACGCATACCACCATCTGAGAGTCGTGCGATCAGCCCGGCGGCCTCATCGGCAAGTACCAAGCCCTCACGCCGCGCAACTTCCTGCAGCCGTTCGGAAATGATGGCGCTCTCAATGCGCTGAAAATCGAACCGCTGACAACGTGAAATAATGGTGGGCAGCACCTTGTGGATCTCGGTAGTCGCCAGAATAAAAATGACATGTTCAGGCGGCTCTTCGAGTATTTTTAGCAGCGCATTAAAAGCGCTGGTTGAGAGCATATGAACTTCGTCAATGATATAAACGCGGTACTTTGCTACCGCGGGTGTGAACACCGCTTCGTCGCGCAGATCACGGATGTTATCCACACCGTTATTAGAGGCGGCGTCAATTTCTACGACATCTAAAAGTGAACCATCGTCTACGCCGCGGCAGATATCGCATTCACCGCAGGGATTCCCATCCCGCAGTGAAAGGCAGTTAACCGCTTTCGCTACCAGTTTGGCGCAAGTGGTTTTTCCGGTGCCACGCGAACCGATAAACAGATAAGCATGCGACGGCATCCCCTGACGCATTTCGTTTTTCAGCACGGTGGTGATGTGTTCTTGCCCGACCACCTCGTCGAAGTGGCGCGGACGATATAAGCGATAAAGCGCCTGCCGCATCCTTCATATCACCTCGCAAAACCAGAATAAAATGCCTTCGGCTAATGTAATTTGTCCATAATACACCATCTTAAGCGCTAGTACGGTATGGCATAACTCTAAGTGATTCGCACCAATACACAAAAAAACAAAAGCAGTCAAAACCGCCTGTGGGCTCTCATGCGGGAATGCAGATTACCTGCGGCACACAAGGCACTCCGCTTAATGCTGCTCGGTTCCCCGCCTGACATGGTTCACAGAACCTCGTCGCACAGGATCCACATACCCGCATGACAGGCCACACGCCCGTCTTGACTGCGTTGGCCGCATTTTTTACCCACAACTGCATTTATGCAATTGCTGACAAAAATAACTGCCGGATGCCATTATAGCATATCGCACAAAAAAGTACAACAGTCAAAGATCAAAAAGCTTTTTCATTTAGAAAAAACAAGTGAAAGCATCACACTTGGAAGCACCATTTCAATTAGGCTTAGGATGATTCAAAAGACAGAACAATTTTTGGATACAGCATAATAAGTTTAAAAGACGTTACAATATTATTTTATCTAGGTCGTTAGGCACAAACACATTGCCGCCAAAAGATGCTTTTGCCTCTGCTGTATAGGCAGTCTTGCGTGTGGCAAGCGTTTTATCCTCTGTGTGCCACAACACCAAGTTTTTAACGCCCAGTCGCTCAGCCAGTTGAGCAGCATCCTTTGCCGTACTGTGGTGCTTTTCGTAGGGCCTAAATCGGTCGCGATCTTCATAGAGACAAAACGCCTCACATAAGAGCCAATCGGCATTAACGGCAATCTGTTCGCATCCTACATCACAGGGCTCGTCTCCCAGACACACCAGCCTGCGTCCGTTTGATAGCACTACCTCCATCCCGAATTGCTTGGCTTTTGTCGAACGAATATCAAAAAAACGCACTTCACTACCAAAAACCTGTGCCGTATCGCCATCTTTTAGCGTTACAAAGCAAATTCGGTCATCGAAAAGTTTGGTGAATTTTTTCTGTATTGTCAATTCACAAATCGTACGAATTGCATGCTCCGAAATGTCATGACAATAAATGGTCAGTGTGCCATCATAGCAGCCACTTAATATTTGCGTCCCAATACTGCGCACCAGCCATGGTATGCCTAAAATATGGTCGGTGTGGGCATGAGTAATAAAAATATGATGAATAGCACAAGGGGATATGCCGGCATCTGCCAATGCCCGTAAAATTCCGTTTCCGCCACCGCTATCCACCAAAAAGAATTCCTGTCCAATGCGCAGCGCAAAGCACGTATTAAAACAGCGTGTTACCATCGCGTTTCCGGTGCCGAGTGCGATAAGCGATTCTACCATTGGCATCATGTCGCATTCCCTTTCTTGTAGTTTTTTTGAAAAATTCGCAGGATTTTATCTGTTCAGGTACCATATAAACCTTTGTGTATTCATTCTGATTGTCGGAAATACTGTTGCCGAGGTGATAAATTATGAATCAGCAAAGTAATACAACGCCTGAATTACCGATGGGATTTGCTATGGCGCTTGCTATGCAACCCAACGCAATGCAGCATTATGCAACGCTTTCAGCCGGACAGCAAAGCGAAATTCTGAACCGCGCAAAAGCTGTTCAATCAAAATCTGAAATGCAATCATTGGTCAACAGTCTGAATTAGCATCTTTCTCGGTAAGCGCTTTAGTCTTGTCTTTTGCATTTGAAACTGACCAGAGCGTAATAGATCCTAAAACGATGATGAATCCGGTAATGGTTATCGGACCCGGAATCTCATGCACCAACACCGCCGTCCACACAGGATTCAACAACGGGTTGATGCAAGCGATCAGGCAGCAGGTCAAAGGCGGCGCAGATCGTGTGGCAAAACTGAAAAGCGCGTATGCGACCGCCTGCTGCACTAACCCGAGCAACAATATGCTGCTAACATTTTGAGGTGTAAATACTATCTTTGATGATAGTAAAAATGGCGACATGATAACCGCAGTATAAATATGACCAAGCGTAATGATGCTCAGCGATTCCTCATAGCTGGCGCTGCGCGCAGTCATAAGGTACATAATCGCAGTTGTGAAACCGACAGCCAAACCCATCAGGTTGCCTGCCGTACTCGATGGGCCCGTGCGATCGAGTGTAAGCATAGCAATACCTGCCGCAGTAGCAATGGCAACCAGAATATCTTTATTTTTAACTTTTTTATGAAATATAAATATGGAAATTACCAACACAAACACTGGATTGGTATATTGTAATGCGACCATATTAGCGCTGGAAGTCAGTTTGTTGCCAACAATAAAACAAACATATTTGATGCATACCGCGATGGCAGTTGTCATCGTCAGGCGATTGAGCACCAGCTTTTTGCCCAACAGCCGCAGATAGATATAAAGTGCAGCGGCAGCTATCGCGCTTCGCAGGCAGGTGATCACCATGCCATTCCACTCTATAAGCTTGATCAGCGCGCCGGATGTGCTCCATAAAAAAGCACACCCCATCATGCAAATAGCCGCGCTACGGGGTGAGATTTTTTTATCCACCGAAAAACGTATCATGCCGAGCCCCTTCCTAAACCGTATTGAATAACAGCATAGCCATTAAAAACACCTTTAGCCCTTTGGCTGACAGATGCTTTTAATAACTATGCTGTATTGCGAAATGCAAATAGGACTATTTTTTTCCTCTGCCGAACATTCTCATGATGACTTCATAAGGATCTTCCTCAGGGGTCTCTTCCTCAGCAAATATATTCGGTTGCTGCGGCTGAACCACCGGTTCGGGTGCAGGTGCTGCGGCGGGCCTAACTGCGGGAGCGGGAGCAGGCGCAACCTGAACGGCCGACGCCTTGACAGCAGCATTATCCTTGGGTTTATAGCCAGCGATGTCCTTGATATAGTTGGAAACGCCAAACTCGTCGGCACGCTCAAAACCGGTTGCGATAACAGTGATAAGAATTTCGTCGTCGAGATTCTCATCGTAAGCAACACCCCAAATGAGGTTAACGTCGGGATGTGCGGCGTCACTAATCAGCTCAGAAGCGGTGTAAACTTCATCAAGCGCAATATCAGGCGAGGCCACAATGTTGGCGATAACGCCCATCGCACCATTGATGCTGGTCTCAAGCAACGGCGAATTAATAGCCATTTCGGCTGCAACGCGCGCCTTGTCCTTACCGGAAGCACGGCCCACGCCCATATGCGCATTGCCTGCGCCCTTCATGACGCTGGTAACGTCGGCAAAGTCAAGGTTAATAATACCGGTAGTACAGATCAGATCGGATATGCTCTGCACGCCTTGACGCAGCACCTCGTCCGCCGCTGCAAAAGCGTTAGCCAGAGTGATTTTTTCTGTGGAAATCTGCTGAAGCCGTTCGTTGGGAATAATCAGCAGTGCGTCAACATGCTCACGCAAGGCGGTGATGCCCATTTCAGCATGCTCCATGCGGCGCTTACCCTCAAATTTAAACGGCTTGGTGACTACGCCAACGGTCAAAATATCCATACCGCGGGCGATTTCAGCCACTACAGGTGCTGCGCCTGTTCCAGTGCCGCCACCCATACCAGCGGTGACAAACACCATGTCAGCACCTTTTAGCAGCGCAGTTATTTCGTCGCGGCTTTCCTCGGCAGAACGCTGTCCCACGTCGGCTTGTCCGCCCGCGCCCTTGCCTTTGGTAAGGCGTGCGCCAATATTCAGCTTGTAGGTTGCGTGCGAGGTCGCAAGTGCCTGATAGTCGGTGTTCATCGAGATGAATTCGACGCCCTTCATGCCGGAAAGCACCATCCTGTTGACAGCGTTACCGCCACCGCCGCCCACGCCGATTACTTTTATAACAGTGCTCTGTTCATGCTCGGGCACCATTCCAAAATTCATCTGCATTTAATTGTCCTCCTCATATTTCATCCTCGCAGGAGCTTATATGAAATCACTTAAAAAGCGTTGTCGATATAAGCTCATTTTACCATGATGATATAGCTAACACAAGGTAATTTTGTAAGAATCGGCAAATTAATTTTGCCATTTTTATCACCTGTAATAACCATTTCAGTAACCATCGGCTGTTTGTGATACAGCCGCGCTTGATGCGCTATCCGCGCTGTTTTCAGGGGCGGCATCACTTAGAGTGTTACCGCCAGTTAGGTTGGTTTTGGGCACTACGCGTTCATAATCTTGAATCAGAGATTCCGGGAAAGGCCATACACGCTGATCATAGATGTTTCGTTCCCTTAAACGCATAGCCGGGCGGGTCGAAACATCAAGTGTTCCCACTGTAGTATCAGTCACAGAAACATCTATAACACTTTTTGCCGCGCGAATTTTATAATCGATATCCAATTGGCCGCCTATCTCGATAGCCACTCTCCCATCGAAAAGCAACCAGATATCTGCCATATTGGATAAATCGGCCAGTTTTATTTTTGAAAGTGCATTTGCCGTAATACTCTCTTGAATTTCCAGCAGCACGCGAAGGCGCTCCTGGTCTTGCTCTGCAAGAAATGCTCCTGGAGACAAGCCCTCGGCCGAGAACCCCACCACACGGAAATATCCTTCTGGACAGGCAGTTAAGCCAGACTCAAGAACCCGTGCGCGTTCATCAAGAAGTATATAAGCCTGTCCCGTTTCTATGGCGGCTTTGGGCTGAGCTTCGGTTACATGAAGCAGCAACGAATTAGGCAGCACCCGTTGCAGGCGTATTTGCGCTATGTAGGGATAGCCGGCAATCAGCTTTTCCGAGGCATCTTTTTGGCTGACGCGAAAAAGGTTTTCCCCTCGTCTGATGCCGGCAGCATCAATTAACTGTTCTTTGGCGTAGCGCGTATCGCCAACGACTTGGATGCTTTCAATTTTAAAAAACACAGTGAGTGAAAGCGCTACCCCTATGCAGAGCATTAGGACCAGCGCAAGCAGATAGTAGAGCGTATATTTTTTCTTGCTGCGTTTTCGTCTGCGGGCTGCGCGACCGTAAGCAGCGTGCTTTTCGTCCTGCTTTTTTCTCCCCACTGAGTTTAGTTCCTTTCTCGTATAATCTTTGCGCCAAGGGTTCTCAAACCAGCTTCAAGGTCGGCATAGCCACGGTCTAGATGCCGCAATTCAGTTAATGTGCTTACACCATTAGCTGCAAGTGCCGCCACAACCAAAGCTGCCCCACCGCGCAAATCAGTACATTTTACTGCTGCACTGTGCAGTGTCTGCACACCTTCCACAACAGCAACTCGGCCCTCGGTTTCAATCCGCGCACCCATACGAAGCAGTTCTCCTGCATGTTTATAACGCGCTTCAAAGATGTTTTCCACAATCATGCTGGTACCTTTAGCAACACACAAAGCCGCCATCACAGGTGCCTGTGCATCTGTCGGAAAACCTGGAAACGGCATAGTTTTAATGGGTCGAACCGCCATCAGCCGCTCGGGTGCCGTGAGTGTAATGACGTCCTCAAAAAGCTTTAAACAACATCCCATTTCCTCCAGTACCGGAAGTACAGCAGAAAGCTGCTGCGGATGACAGCGTTTTAAACTAACATTGCCTCCAGTTATAGCGCCCGCACAAAGATACGTTGTGGTCTCAATTCGGTCAGGGATAACGGTGTGTTCGCCGTCACCCAATGAAGCGACACCATTAATTGTGATATAATCACCCTGCACTAAAATTTTTGCGCCACACCCATTTAAAAAGTCGGCAAGATCTTGTATTTCTGGTTCGCGTGCAGCATTTTGGATAATCGTTATCCCTTCGGCGGTGGCTGCGGCAAGAATGATATTTTCGGTAGCCCCAACGCTTGGGAACGGTAATGTGATTTTGGCACCCTTAAGCCTACCATCGACTCGGCAATCAAAAAAACCGTGATCTTCCTCAATGATGGCACCAAGCTTTCTCAAGCCTTCGATGTGCATATCAACTGGGCGCGCACCTAATTCACATCCACCCGGGAAGCTAACTCTGGCACAGCCGCAACGCGCAAGAATAGCCCCCAAAAATAAAATAGAGGAACGCATCTCACGCATTAAAAACTCCGGTGGATCATTGTAGGTCACGTTAGTTGCGTTTATGACAAGCGTTTCTTTCTCGCGAAGGACTGTACAGCCAAGCGTTTCTAGAATAGACTCCGCAGCGGCAACGTCAGAGAGGCACGGGCAATTATGCAGCACCGTCTCTTTGCAAAGCAGCGTTCCCGCCAAAATGGGTAAAACAGCGTTTTTGGCTCCATGAATATCGATTTCCCCGTTCAAGCGGCGTCCGCCCTCAATTAAAAGCCTCTCCATGCCCCTACTCCCTTTCAATTCCGCCTGTTATAAATGGCGAATTGCTGTTCACAACCATCCTATGCAGAACAACGCGCGGTGGTGAAGTGAGGGGATTATGGTGTTATAGAGGCATCAAAACCTATTCGTTGACCAGGCTCATTATTTCCTTGATAATTCGAGTATTGGCATCCTTTATCGCCATGCTATAAGCGGCCGTCCCTAATGAAGCCAGCCGGCTTTTATTCTCGGTTAGCTTTTTGAGCATGTTAATTAAACTTTGGCCGGTTAAATTCTTCTCTTCCAAGATTTCAGCGGCTTGGTGTTCAACCAGTTCCATAGCATTGTGATACTGATGGTTTTCAGCGACATTAGGCGAGGGAATCAAAATAGAGGCTCTGCCCGCACACTGCAGTTCAGAGAGCGTGATCGCGCCCGCACGGCAAATAACAAGATCGGCTGCAGCCAGACAGGTGGGCATGTTTTCGATGTACTCCCGCACATCCAAGTGCGGATGATCTTTGAGCGAAACCTGCTTTTTTTGAAGCATCTCGAGAAAATCTTTATAATCATAACTACCTGTGGCGTGGATATGATGGATCTTGCCACTATTTTGATGCCAATGCATGACTTCTGCAATTGCCTCGTTGATTTTGCGAGCGCCTAAGCTCCCGCCAAACGACAGAATGCAGATCCTGTCTTCCACTCCCAACCGCATTCTTGAAAGCTCGCGGTCAGCAGAAAAGATGGCTTCGCGCACTGGGTTACCCGTAACCTTCAGCTTGCTGCTGTCTTTTATATGCAGGTGTTTTTCAGCACCTTCCATAGCCAAAAGCAGCCTGTCCACATCCGGTGATAACAGCTTAGTAGTCACACCGGGGAATGCGTTTTGCTCATGGGTTATAGTCTTAATTCCCATCTGATGCGCTTTGCGCACGACAGGTCCACTGACATAGCCGCCGGTTCCCATTACAACATCGGGGGCAAAATCTCGAATAATTTTACCAGCACGTGGGCCACTTCTCGCCAGAAGATAGAGCGCACGAATATTTCGCTTTATGTTTTCTCCCGATATCTTACGCTGGATGCCAGCAATTTCTATAGGTGCAAAAGGGTATCCCGCCTTTGGAATGAGCTTTGCCTCCATTCCGCCTGGGTTTCCAGCGAAAAGCACCTCGGTTTCAGGGTAGCGACTGCACAAAGAGTCGGCAACCGAAAGCGCGGGGTTAATATGGCCTGCGGTGCCGCCGCAGGCAAATAATATTCTCATGGTATGCTCCGTTTCCGCCGCCTTGCTACTGCCGGACGGCCAATGATGTCAGAGATGTTTCCGTTTCTTGAGGTCAAACCTTTTGGATGGCTGCCGTTCGAGAAATTGATAAAATAATACCCATCTCGCCCAACAGCATTAAAAGGCTCGTGCCACCATAGGAGAAAAACGGAAGGCTGATACCGGTATTGGGCACTGAGTTGGTAACCACCGCAATATTAAGCAGCGTTTGAATGCCCACCTGAGCGGTCAAACCCGCCGCAACCAGCGCACCAAAACGATCAGGACAGCGAGAGGCAATAACAAAACCGCGCCATACCAGCAATGCAAACAGGCAGATGATCAGGGCTGCACCAACAAAGCCAAGCTCTTCACAAACAATAGCAAAAATAAAATCGTTATAGGGTTCAGGCAAATAAAGGTATTTTTGACGTGATGCACCGATGCCGGTACCCATCAGCCCACCGGAAGCAATGGCGTAAAGCGATTGAACTGTTTGAAAGCCCTTATCCTTTGGGTCAGAAAACGGATCGAGCCAGACCGTGATACGATCGCCCGCGTAATGCGCCAGCGAGGTGAGCAAGCTGGGGTTAAAAATGACAGCAGCAATGCCGATTGTCGCCACAATAGCACCCGCAACAAACCAGCGTGCATCGGTGCCACCGATGAACATCATGACAATGCCTAGGGATAAAATTAACACCGTTCCTGACAGATGAGGCTCCTTAAGCATTAAAAATGCAACCGGTGCCAACGCTGCCGCAAATGGCGCAATGCCGTAACGGACCGTTTTCATTTGCTGAAAATTGGCACAAATGAGCGATGCAAACAAAATGACGATTGCAAACTTGGCAATCTCCGAAGGCTGAAAGTTAAACGGACCAATAAAAATCCAGCGCCGCGCATTGTTAAGCGGGGGCATAAATAACGCAATCACCAGCAAAACAAGGCTTATACCGTATAATGGCAGTGACAGCGGCTTAAAGATGCGGTAATCAACATGTGACGCCATAATCATGACGGTGATACCCATCAGCGCAAAGGGCAGCTGGCGTGATATATAAAAAAGTGAATTGTTTTTTAGATAGAAGGCATTGGCATAACTGGCCGAAAACATCATTATCAGGCCAAGCGAGACCAGCACAAGCACGATGACAAGAAATGTGGTATCCATCGGCCCATAAATTACTTTCGTTCGTTGTTTTGGCGTTGGCGAAGAATTTTCTGCCATCGGTCCACCCCCTGATTAAGTGTTTAATCCAAGACTAAATATTCTTTGCCGCAAAGAAGGCAAATAATGCGCCGCAGAGTGTAATAAACGAAAATGCAAAGACAATTTGCACCTCACTGTAGCCCGACATTTCAAAATGATGATGAATTGGGCTCATCTTAAAGATGCGTTTGCCAGTTGTCTTAAAGCTAATCACCTGCAGCACGACCGACATCGACTCGCAGATGTAGATAAAACCGATAAAAGCCAAAATCAGCGGCAGCCCAACCCCGAAAGCCATAGCTACGACGCAGCCGCCCAAGAACATAGAACCAGTGTCGCCCATAAACACCTTGGCAGGATAGAAGTTATAGATTAAAAAACCGATACAACCGCCTCCCACCGCAGCAGCTAACAGGCTGATTTGGAAAAATCCCAGCAACGACGCCACCATCAAAAAGCCAATTGCCGCCATAAAGGTTACCGATGCGGCAAGACCGTCGAGGCCATCGGTGAGATTGACAGAGTTTACAATGTAAACGATGCCCACGGCGCAAAGCGGGTAATAAGCCATGCCAAGATTCCACTGCCCCACAAAGGGAATGATGAGCGTCGTCGAGCTATCTCCTGCTGCGACAAGACTCCAAAGGTACAGTCCCGCCACCAAAAACTGAACAACCAACTTCTGTCGCGCGGTCAGCCCGAGATTCTGCTTTTTGGCAACCTTGACATAATCGTCGGCAAAGCCAATGAGTGAAAAGCCGAGTGCCATAAGCAGCCCCGAGACAAGTCTAGTATTAAGTATTCGGTGATATCCCTGCCCCAATTCTGGGTGGCTAATGATCGCCGCGGAAAAAGCCGCCGAAACAGCACACAGCACGCCAGCGATAAACATCAGCCCGCCCATCGTGGGGGTTCCCTGTTTATTCTTGTGCCAGTTTGGGCCAATTTCCAGAATAGTCTGGCCGTATTTTAGCCTTCTCAAAAAAGGGATGATCCAAATTCCTAAAATGGCGGTGATACCTAAAGAGAGCGCCGCCGATAAAAACAAGTAGCTGTTCACGCGTTTTCTCCTTTGCCGTAAAGCTGTTGGATGACGTCCTCAAGGCGCATTCCTCGGCTGGCCTTAAACCAAATAACATCTCCGGGTCGCACTGCCTTTATCAGCTCTTGAGCCAATCGATCCTTGCTATCGTAGTGGCAGCAGCGCTCCATACCGGCCTTATCTGCTCCGATGACTGTATGCTCAGAAAGTGGGCCACAGGCCAACAGCAGGTTAATATCCTGTCGGGCAATAAAAGCACCACATTCAGTGTGCATGGCGGTAGATTGGGCTCCCAGTTCCAACATATCTGAAAGTACCATGATCCGCCTGCCGCTGCAGGGGTAGGATGAAAGCGCCAGTGCCGCCGCTTTGAGTGAATCTGGTGAACAATTGTAGCAATCCTCAACCACAATCATGCCTTTAAACGGCACAACATTCTGACGCATACCCACTGGTAGATAATTCGCTAACCCAGCGGCCGCCTGTTCTGGCGTAATACCCATCACACAACCAACACTGAAAGCAGCCAGCGCATTAAGCACATTGTGCTGCCCCACCACTGGAATAATAGCACTGTATTCGCCCCAAGGGGAATTAATAATGAAACAGGTTGATTCACCTTTCTGAGTGATCTCCGAGGCGCGAATATCGCACGCCGGATTTGTGATGCCGTAGCGGTAAACCTTAAGCCGAGGCGCTTGCACCGTGTTGAGATATTCGTTGTCGCCGCACAAAAACAGCGGCGCGCCATCCGGCATGCCCTCAAGCAGTTCCAGCTTTGCTTTAAGAATATTCTCCCGACTGCCAAGCTGCTCAATATGTGAGACACCAATGGTAGTGATGACGCCGACTGAGGGCTTTATCTCAGTGGTCAAATCATGAATCTCACCAAAACCGCACATTCCCATTTCGATGACGGCGGCCTCATGTGTCGCTTCCAGCGCAAACAATGTGTTTGGAACGCCTATTTCATTATTTTGGTTTCCTGCATTTTTGTGGGTGCGATATTTTGTGCTTAGCACTGCATGAATAAATTCCTTTGTAGTGGTTTTACCCACGCTGCCTGTCACGCCGACAAAGGGGATGTCAAACATCCGGCGGTGCAGTCCACCCAATTTGATAAGCGCTCGCTTGGTGTCAGGAACAATAATGGCCTTATTGGGGTCAACTCCCTCGTAAAGCGTGCTAACCACTGCAGCTTCTGCGCCGTTTTTCAGCGCTGAATCCGCAAACCGATTACCATCTAAGTTTTCGCCACAAATGGCGACAAATAGTGTGCCCGCTTTTGCCTTGCGTGAGTCAGTCACAATCTCGCAAATATCTGCATCATTAGAAATTTGAGTGCCCAGCGCTAGGGCAATCTGCGACAGCTTTAGCTTTTGCACCGCTATTCTTCCTCCATTTGTTTTTCCAGCAGCTCCGCAACAATTTCACGTTCATCAAAATGAATTGTCCCGTGCGCCAGCACCTGATAGTCTTCGTGTCCTTTGCCTGCCAGCAGCAGCGTATCTCCTGCTCCACAATTTTTAAGTGCCCATTTAATCGCCTGATAACGGTCGGGTATGATGATATGTGGCACATCATGCTCTAGCAAACCGGGCTTTGCGTCCTCAATAATCTGAAGCGGGTCTTCGTTTCTCGGGTTATCTGACGTCAACACCACAAAATCAGCAAGTCGTGCCGCAGCTTCAGTCATAAGTCTGCGTTTTTTTCGGTCGCGGTTTCCTGCGCAACCGAACAAAATCATTATTTTTTTGTCCGTCACCGCCCGTATGGCCTGCAATATTTTTTCAATGGCGTCGGGCGAGTGCGCGTAGTCGCGTATTACGGTATAGGGCGTTTTAGTATCCAACACCTCAAACCGCCCCGGAACACCACGACTTTGACCCAGCAGCGTCACCGTTTTTTGCAGATCCAATCCTAATGCTAGACAGGCTGCAATAGCTGCCATTGCGTTTGAAACTGAAAACTCTCCCGGCACCGGAAATTTTACCCGGGCAATCAGTCCACTACCCACAAAGGCGAATGATGTACCATCGGCACGCATCGAAATGCTTTTGGCGGTGTAATCCGCCAGATCAAGTTTTGTCGAAAAGCTTTTGGCCTCACAGTCAATTTCATCCAAAAGCCGTTTGCCATAAGGATCATCAATGTTGATTGCTGCCTTGTCGCAGAGCATAAACAGACTCTTTTTCGCCTGATAATAAGCTTCCATCGTTTTATGATAGTCCAGATGGTCTTGAGTTAGGTTCGTAAAAATTCCTACTGCGAACCGGCAGGCAGCGACACGCTTTTGATCTAAACCGTGTGAAGAAACCTCCATTACGGCATATTCGCAACCAGCTTGAACCATCTGTTCAAGGAGTGAATAAAAAGTCAGTGGTTCGGGCGTCGTGTATTTGGCAGGAAAATGCATGCCACCAACATCGGTTTCAATGGTGCCAATTAATCCCGTTTTGTGTCCAATCTCTTCTAGTACGTCGCGTATGAGATGAGTTACCGTCGTTTTTCCGTTTGTACCGGTGACGCCCACCAACTTAATTTTTCGTTGCGGGTTGCCAAACAGGTTTGCGCAGCAGATGGAATAAGCCGCATGGGTATCGGGCGTTAAAATCTGCTGGTCGCCCAGACCCAAATCGCGCTCAACCACAACCATGGCAGCACCCAGTTCCAGCGCTTTTTTTGCGTAGTCGTGTCCATCGTGCGTAAAACCATTTAAGCAGAAAAACACTGCACCCGGAGATACTTGCCGTGTATCGGCACAGACGTGCCCAACATCTATTTCAGGCAATGATGCCTCAATTTTTACATCATCAAATAATTTAGAAAGCTTCATCATGCGTCTCTCCTTTCAAAAGCTGCCTGCGGGGTTTAGTCAGCCCGGAATTGCAAAAGTTACGGTTACCACTGCGCCCTCATCCACCATTGTTTCGGGGGCTGGTTCCTGACTAATAGCCATGCTCTGTGCATTTTCAATATCATCTCCCGCGAGTCGGATATTTAGCCCAGCGTTGAGCAGCGTACGGTTTGCCTGTTGTGCTGAAAGCCCTAAGACGTTTGGCACGGCAATGCTGCCACTTTGAGTGTCTTTATCCGTATAGAGTATGACCGTACTTCCCTTGGGGCAAACCTCGCCAGCGGCGGGAAGCTGGCGTGTCACTGTTATTCCCTCACCTACCATCTTATACTTGAGACTTTTTGCGGTTAGCATGGCAATGGCATCGTGAACTTTCTGGCCTGAGAGCGCAGGCACTTCCACCTCAAGCTCAGCAATCTCTTTTTCGTTATACTGTGGCTCAACACCCAAATAGGGCATTACATCGGCCATAACGGCTCCGACAATTGGCGCCGCAATGATGGAACCATAGATGTTTTGCATATGTGGTTCATCCAAGATGACCAGCACACAGATTTGTGGGTCATTGGAGGGTGCGACACCCAAAAAGGAAGAAATTCGCTTCGTGACCTCGCCATCCTCTTTAGCGTCGAGTTTTTCGCTAGTACCCGTCTTGCCGCCGACGCGGTAACCAGGTACATAAGCATATCGGCCCGAGCCGTCGGGATCGCCGACCACGTGCTCCAAAATGCCGTCGAGTACTTTTGATGTCTCTTCACTGATAACCTGCCGCTTTACGACAGGCTCAGTGGTGGAGATGACATTCCCTTCAGGGTCGAGCACCTGACTCACCACATAGGGCTGCATCAGCTTGCCACCATTAACCGCAGCCGAAACCGCAGTAACGATCTGTATCGGTGTCACCTTAAAGGTTTGACCGAAGGAAGAAGATGCCAGCTCCTCGCCTGATTCTTTGGCAAGCGTGGCAAAGTCGTAAAAGATGCCATCCGCTTCGCCCGGCAGATCGATGCGAGTGGTCTCCCTGAGGCCAAAGCGATCGAAATAATCATAAAAATTTTGAGGGCCAATCAGTGCGCCCACCATCATAAAAGCTGGGTTACAGGAGAATTTTACTGCTTCGGTAAAGTTGATAGTGCCGTGTCCGGCAGATTTCCAGCAAGCCTTGCGCCGCCCCGCAACGATATGGTAACCCGGGCAGGTAAAATACTGCCCCGTCGGTTTGACAACGTTTAAATCCAGCGCCATAGCTGATGTGATAACCTTGAATACCGATCCCGGTTCGTAGGGATCTGAGATCGCTTTGTTGCGCCACTGTTGAAACTGTGCCTTACCAAGTGCTTCCTTGCGTGCGTCCTCCAGCACCTTGGCACGCTCGGCACTATCGGTGATGGTTGACAGCTTTTCTATCAACGCAGGATCGTTAGCAAAATTCTCAACCGCCGCACGTGTTCTTTCATCATAGATTTCGTTCGGCTGGTTCGGGTCAAAATCCGGTTTTGTGGCCATAGCCAGAATTGCACCGGTATTGACGTCCATGACAATGCCTGTCGCGCGGTTATGTACGTTATGCTCAATGACAGCCGTTTCAAGGTGTCGCTCCAAACTATGCTGCACGACTTCGTCAATTGTCAGAACCAGAGAATTTCCATCAACGGGTTCGTACTGCCGTTCGTAGGAAGATGGCATGTTACCGCTCTTCGCATTCTTAGCCGAGACAACCATGCCCGGCGTGCCTGAAAGTATCTTTTCATACTTGGATTCAAGTCCATAGGCACCTGTGTTATCATTCGTCGTAAAGCCAAGTACCGTGGAAGCCAAACTGCCATAGGGATAATAACGTTTGCTGTTTTCGATCAGATGAATGCAGCTGAGCTTATTATCCAGCGAGAACGCCGTTATTTTATCGGCTTCTTCCTTTTCAACTCGCTGTTTGATAATTTCGTAATAGCTAGATTTTTTCTGACCGCGCTGCATTACCTTGTCGCGATCGATTTCGAGAAGCGGCGCAAGAAAATCCGCAATTTTGTTCAATTCGTCATCCGACTTGATTTCGGCTGGTGAAATAATTACAGCCCAGACGGTGGCCGAAGCCGCCAGCGTTTTCATATTGCGGTCATAAATTGCGCCACGCTGGGCTGCGATTGTCGTGGGACGCAGCTGCTGTCGCAAAGCCCTTGTTCGGTTTTCTTCAAAATCCACAAGCTGAAGATAATAAAGTCTGCCTATCAAGCCGCAAAATCCAAGCGTAATCATTACCGCCAGAACAATATTCATTTTTATTTTCATTGAATTACTGCTCACCGGTTTTGCCATGCTGCCTCCTGACGATTACCGTCGAAATATGCTGTGAAAAGAAACAAAGAGCTAAGGCATCTGCTGACTTAACTCTCCGTCGTTTTTCACTCTATTGCGTTTTTATACGCTACTGCTCCGTCGCCGAATCACTGAAAATAGCTTCGGGCATTAAATAGTCTATTTTTTTAAAATCCAAGGTATTCCAAAACGGAGCGATATGCCATATGAATATGATCTGTTAAGCCCAATTTTGGCGCACGCGCCAGTACAACGCGGTCGCCCTCACCCAGATCGATATACTGTACCTGATAGCTTTCAACCTTGGCCATGCCCAGCTTGTTTTCCGCAATTTCCTGCACGGTGCGTAATGATGTTTTACCCTCAAGCTGCACCTGCATTAGACGGTTCTCATTTTTGAGCATTTCAAACTGCGACTCGGTATCTTCGATCTTACTGGTCAGTTCGGTGAGAATCATGTTGTTATAAAGAATAGCGCATACAATGCCAAGCACCAATATAAAAATTGCAGCTCCGCGAAACATGGTGGCATTAAAACCAGCATTGCGGTTTTCGACCACCCGAAGTTCAGGCGGCTGCTTGACCTTTGGGGTACCCGGAGCGGCGTAATGCTGCTCCAGCTTTTCAAAATCGTAAGCCAGATTTGTTTTTGCCACGCCATTCGTCCTCCTCACCGGGGCCTATTTTAGATATTTTGTTAGTCAGAGGCGTTTATAATGATCTCCGAATATCGGTTTCATTCCTTAATTTTTTCAATTACACGCAACTTTGCGCTATGGCTACGGTTATTTTGCGTAAGCTCTTCCTCGCTTGCCGTTATCGGTTTTTTTGAGACAAGCCTGCCCCGCGGTGTTTTGCCGCACACACAAACGGGAAAATCCACAGGGCAGGTACATCCCTCTGCAAAAGCAGCGAACCGACGCTTGCAAATGCGGTCCTCAAGCGAGTGAAAAGTAATCACCGAGAGCCTTCCGCCCAATGCAAGCAGCTCAAAAGCGTTGTCAAGCGCGCAATCCAAGGAGGCCAGCTCTCCATTGACCTCAATACGAATTGCCTGAAAGCTGCGTTTGGCCGGATGACCGCCCTCGCGCCGCGTCGCTGCGGGAATCGCAAATTTTATTATGTCAGCTAATTCTAATGTTGTCTGAATTTCGGCTTTTTCGCGCCGGGTCACAATAGCCCGGGCAATGCGAAAGGCAAAACGCTCTTCACCATACTCGCTGAGAATTCGCGCAAGATCGCGCTCGGCGTAGGTATTCACAACATCCTTTGCACTCATTCCGGACTGCGACATACGCATGTCCAGCGGTGCATCGTTCTGATAAGAAAACCCGCGCTCTGCGACATCCAGCTGATGAGATGATACGCCCAAATCTAATAAGATGCCGTCGACTTTTTCGATATTTAGCATTTGCGCCACTTGGGCGATATTGCGGAAATCGTTTTGCACCACTGTGGCGCAGGGATATGACAACAACCGCTCGGTAGCAACGGCAATCGCATCCGGATCCTTGTCCACCGCAATGAGCCTGCCGCCGATAAGACGGCGCGCAATTTCTTTTGAGTGGCCAGCACCGCCAGCCGTGCCGTCTATATAGATGCCGTCAGGCTTGATAGCCAGGCTGTCTATCGTTTCGTTTAGCAGAACCGGCTTATGTGAAAACGCCATATTGTAACGCTCCTTTAAAAGCCGAGTTCATCCATCGCCTCGGCTACCAGTTCACTGGTAAGTTCGGCATTGGACTTATCCCATCTGGCGGCATCCCAGATTTCGGCACGATTTGAGACACCCACAACCGCCACTTCGCCAGTGAGCTGCGCATAATCGCGCAACGCCTGCGGAATGAGCACACGGCCCTGCTTGTCCGGCTCGACGCACACTGCACCCGCGAAGATAAATCGCTGTATAGCACGCGCCTTACTGATGGGAAGTGAGGCTGTCTGTTCCACTAGCTTGTCCCATTCGCTCATGCGATAAACAAACAGGCAGTTATCCAGCCCCTTGGTAATGATGAAAGAGTCGCCTAGATCCTCGCGTAATTTTGAAGGAAAGCTTACTCTGCCCTTGGCGTCAATACTATGCCGATATTCGCCGATGAGCATTTCGTTCCCTCCTTTCACCACTTAAAGGGATTGTACACCTCTATTTGCCACTCTTCACCACTTTTATTCCATTATAAGTGGCAGGCCTAAAAAAATCAATAGCTAATTTAGATGCAAAATTTCTTTTTTTATGTGACCAACTTCGCCAAAATTTGGCTTAATAATCGCAAATTGTGCTTTTTTATATTTTGTCATTACTGTTTCTCTTAAAAACCTTCACTTTAAAATAAGAAAAAAACTATTGACAAAGTTAAATTTTTTGCTTACATTTTTAGTTTTGTCTCAAAATGTCTTTAAATTTAAGTTGCAATTTCCTAAAGCCTTCAAAAACTCAATAATTATTTATAAGCTTTATAAATTTTTCACATGCATATGCAATTAAATTACCACAATTGCTATACTTTATATATAAGCGGTGGTACAATGTAGGACAATCAAAGCGAAAAGGATGTGCACTAAATGCGCAGAATGATAACTTATTTTGCAGCACTTTGCACAACAGTGCTGCTGACCTTAAGCTGCACTGCAAAGGCTACCTCTGCAGTGGTGCTTTCGCCGGAGATTACCGTCTCAGACGGCGGTGAAAGCTGGATGCTTGGCGACAACAACCGTACGACCAAGCGTGTTTTTAATGGCGGTGGTAGCGTAACACTCAAAAACAGCGATAACCGCATCACTGGGCTGTATCTGGTGTGGGACGCACCCGTACCGAGACGCTGTACGGTAATAGCCAAAGGAATAGCGCCGATAGAAGCGCAGGGCTTTTTGCACGAGTGGATCAATCTTGCCGGCTCAACTGGCGATACGGTAACCCTGGCTTGGGAGGGCTCTGCCACGCTATGTGATACTGTGGCGCTGGGCGGCTTCGATATCCCCGACTGGGTCCAGCTTTGGCGTCCTTCTGAAGGAGACTGCGATATTCTTGTACTACCCACCCATGCGGATGACGAGCATCTATTTTTAGGCGGTGCACTGACCACGGCCTTGACCACTCCCGGTTCTGAAGTTCAGGTGGCTTATATGGTCAACCACAACGGTGAGTACTACCGCCCGCACGAGCTGCTCAACGGCCTCTGGGCAATCGGCGTAGACCGCTACCCTATCATTCCGCAATTTCCTGATATCTACAGCGCTTCATTGGACCACGCTAAGACGATCTATGATGAACAGGAAGTTTTGGATTATCAAATTTCACTCATCAACCGCTTTCATCCGCAGATTATCATCGGGCACGACTTAAACGGCGAATATGGTCATGGTGCGCATATGCTAAATGCACATATGCTTATTCAGGCTGTGGAGCAGGCAGCGAAAATTCCTGATGGCTGGGATACCCCTAAGTTGTATTTACATTTATACAAAGAAAACCCCATCGTTTTAAATTTGGATACACCAAAAACAAATGACGATGTCCGGCGTGAGCAACTTAATGGGTTAACCCCCTTTGAGATGGCGCAGCTTGGCTTTGCTGCGCACAAATCGCAGCAAACTTATTTTTCGGTGGAGCAGTCGGGTCCCTATGACTGCCGAAAACTTGGGCTATACCGTTCCACAGTGGGTGCCGACACACAAAACGATATTTTTGAACATATCACCTTGCGCGCCAATCAGCCCGAGTCGCAACCGGAACCCGAGCCACAGCCTGTTATGACAGACACAACCATCACCGCTCCTACGTCGAGCACAAGCCCTGTCCAAGCACAGTTTTTGCCCGAGGCACAAAACGACTGGCTGTTTGCCTTTATTGGCTCACCGCTGGCTTTTTCCCTTGTGATAACAGGGCTGCTGGTCACAGTTTTGCTCTATATTATATTTAGAAACAGGAGAATTTGACGACAATGCCTGCTTTTGATAAGATTGCTGTTGTAATCCCCTCCTTAAATCCCGATGACAAACTCCTTTGCGTAGTCAATGGGTTAATTTCGCGCGGGTTTTGCGACCTTATCGTAGTCAACGACGGCAGCGCCCCCAACAAGACCTCTTATTTCGAAACGATTACCGCTTTCCCTGAATGCACTGTGCTGACACACGAGGTAAATCGCGGTAAGGGCCGGGCGCTCAAAACTGCCTTCGCCTACATTTTGGAACAGCGCCCGAACTGTATTGGAGCAGTGACAGTTGATGGCGATAATCAGCACCACCCTGATGATGTATCAGCGTTAGCTACAGCGCTCATTAAAAATAATTCTGCCTTCATATTGGGCGCGCGCGACTTCTCGCAGCCTGATGTGCCTGTACGCAGTCGTTTGGGCAACCGCATCACCGCGATGATGTTTGGGCTGCTCTGCCGACAGAAAATTTCAGACACACAAACAGGTCTGCGTGCCCTACCACGCAAAATTATGGCCGACCTTCTCACAGTCACAGGCGAGCGATTCGATTTTGAGACCAACATGTTGCTTTTTCTAAATAAAAATCGAATTCCGATACATGAAATTAGTATTAGAACCATATATTTTGAGGAAAATGCTACTTCACATTTCCGCGCTATTTTTGATTCTTTAAGCATCTTACGGCTGATATTTGCATTTGCGTTCTCGTCATCAGCTTGCGCTGCGCTGGATTTAGGTTGCTACTGGCTGACTGTCTCCATGTTAACGGCATTGCCGCTGCGGGAGCGTGTGCTGGTAGGCACTGTCATTTCCCGCGCGATATCCTCTGCTGTCAACTTTTCCTTTAATCGCAAGGCTGTATTCGGCAGCAATAGTACACTCTCGCGTGCTTTGCCGCGTTATTACCTGCTTTGTTTTTTTCAGTTTATCTGCTCATGGGTGGGCGTCTGGGGTTTAACGCTTATTATCGGCGGCAGTTCGATGCTGTCCAAAATTATTATAGATGTGCTGTTGTTTTTTGCGAGTTTTAACATTCAGCGCCGTTGGGTGTTCTCAGAACAAAACGATTAATTCCATATAAGGAGGCTATGCCGAATATGGCAAAAGGCTTATTAAAAAAAAGCATAATTTGCCTTGGAATTATACTGTTCTGGGGACTGTTTTTTCTATTTGGCGCTACCACCGTTGTCTTTCGTGGACCCTCGCCCGCCGCACGCGATCTTGCGGTGTCAACTCTAATGGAAACAAGTGCGGCCAAGTTTGTTGTTCGTCTTTTCTTTTCAGAAGCGGAAATCAACACAATTTTAGCCAAAAACGCCGTGGTGGTATCCGACGTAGTAACCGACTCCCAGCTGGTTCATATTCCAGCTGAAAAGGATCACTTTAATTTGGATGCTATCACTATCGAAGATGTTTCAGGTTCGACCTTTAAGGGAAAAATGATGATCGTCAACGACCCCGGCCGGCTTTATGTCGCTACGCCCGCAACATTTGGGCAAGAAAGTGGTGGCCTGCGCGTGGAGGAAATGGTCAGGCGCGATGGCGCTGCTGCCGGCATAAATGCAGGTGGCTTTGAAGACGAAAATGGCGTAGGTAACGGCGGCACACCGCTGGGCATTGTCATCCAAAACGGCAAAATTACCTTTGGCAATCCATCGGCTTACACCATCGTTATTGGTTTTGACCGTGAAAATAAACTTGTGGTAGGATCTATGACTGGAACTCAGGCGCTGGCTCGCGGAATTCGCGATGCCGTCAGCTTCATCACCCCCGCACTGATTGTCAACGGAAAAGCGGCAAATATTCTTGGCACCGGCGGCGGACTTAACCCCCGCACCGCCATTGGCCAGCGCGCCGACGGTGCGATACTGTTGTTGGTTATCGACGGTAGGCAGGCGCACAGCATCGGCGCCAACTACAAAGATTTAATCGACGTTATGCTGCAATATGGCGCTGTGAACGCAGCCAATCTCGATGGCGGCTCTTCCACTTTAATGGTCTATAATAACGAAATTCTTAATGTGTGTGCTTCGCTTTATGGGTCACGTAAGCTACCTACCGCCATTCTTGTAAGGCAGGTGGCATCATGAGTACAAAGACCACTTCTCAAACCAATTACATTTTCGTGGTTTTCGCCTTGATGCTGCATGCTTTTTGCGCTGCGCTGGCGGTCGGCGGACTGATACGGGTTTATAATATTTCTCTGGCCTATGAGTATTCCCGCCCGGAATATGTAGCGCAGAATGTGCTGACGCTTTTTACTGAAAAGCGTTATGAGCAAATTATAAATTTGGGGCAGGTGCCTCTTTCTAAATTGGAAACAACTGAAAGCTTTGCTCGAGCAGCCGAAAAAAGCTACAATAAAGGCGAATTTAAAATGTCTCGGAGCGGCGATTATAATTGGCAGATCGACTGCGATGGCAAACCGGTCGCAACGTTTATTCTGAACTGCCAAAAAGGCGGTGACCGCCATGGCATGGATGTCTGGACCATCGAACAATTAACCGTAGTTTCACCGGTGCCGCAAAGTTATACACTACAGGCGCCGTCATCGGTTAATTTTACTGTCAACGGCATTGAACCAGATAACAGTTTCCTTGTCACAGGCGCACAAATCAATAGTCCTTTCGGATCGCTGCCTGATGCTCTTGCCCCGGTCGCTGCAAAGGTTTACCGATTTGACGGCCTTTTTTTACCTCCTGAGGTTACGCCGTCCACTGATGATGGTATCGACTGTACAGTCACGCAATATGCAAAAAGCATTTCTCTCTGTCTATCACCTAGCAAGCCAGTCATTGCACAGCTGTCTGAATTCGGTGAACAAGCAGCTTGTGCCTATGCTAAATACATTACCAACGACGCCACATTGGATGAGGTTCTGCCGTTTTTTCTGCCTGAATCAGGCTATTACACCCATCTGAAGCAGTTTTATAATGGCTGGTATAATGCACATGATCAATATGCTTTTAAAAATGCCGAATTCTCCAACTGGAATGCCTATGACGAACGGCATGTTTCATGCGATATTTCATTTGATTACTGGATTAAAATGAGTCGTCACGAGTACACATATCCCTCGAAGTACACGATGTACTTTGTGTTGGGGAACAATGGTTGGCGGGTGGCTAACCTTGTAGTACTCTAGGCACCCTCTTCGTCTGCTTTAAAAATAGCGCCGCTCAATAGATGAGCGGCGCTATCGTATTTAAAAAGAAAAAACGGCAGCAACACCTCAAGGCGAGAAATATAGTATAAAGAATGATTTATTTGCCAATACTTTCCTGTAAACAATCCTTTAAGACTTTGCGTTCAGAAATTTGCAACCGCTTGATAGGCGGTATTATTTATGTGTGCATCTTTGCATTCTGATGATAATTATTTTGTGCCATTTTATGGATTTTAATAATTGTAAATGCAGCCAAAACTTTGAATAAACAGATTTATCTGACGAAACATGGCATTTTGTTTGTAATTTATCCCTTTTTTACTTTTCAATATAGTTAAATTGTGCTATACTTGTTTGCGTTAAACGCCTAACGGCTGAAAGAAATTTTCATTATGAGGTGAAGCAAAACTATGGCAAATAACCGAATGGTCAAAAAATCGCCTATGTCCTCCATCGTCATCGTCGCTCTTGCACTGCTGATATTTATTGTAGCCGTCAGCATCGGGGTATCGCTTTTGAAGAAAAGCGATGTTACTGAGATTCCCTCCTCCAGTACATCGGAATCAATCAGTGAGACTGAATCTTCTTCCTCTGAAGTGTCTGAGAGTGAGCCTGCATCCTCGTCATCCGAGGCATCTGAGAGCGAATCCTCTTCCTCCTCTTCTAAGGCATCATCTTCCTCCTCTTTGGCAGCAACTTCTAGCAATGCGACATCTTCATCCAAGGCGGCTTCCTCCGCTGCACCTGTTTCCAGCAGCCTACCTGCAAAATTTGACCCTGCGGTTATGGGCGCCAGTGGCAAGGCTAATATCCCAAGCTACAAACAAATTAACGCCGACGTTAAGGCATGGCTTAAGGTTCCTGGTACCAACATCAATTATCCAGTTTTGCAAAGTGCCAGCGGTTATGCTCCTCATTACTATTTGGATAAAAATATTTACAAACAGACTAGCCGAGATGGTGTCATTTACGCCGGCTCTACCTGTAAGTTCGGTACAGGATCGGCAGGTCTCTCTAAAAACACCGTTCTGTTTGGTCATAACTGGACAAACTACTCAGCGGCGCCGCGCATCGGCAACGCCAGCGACGTAATGTTTGCACAGCTGACTTCCTATCATTATCTTAACTTTGCCAAAGCCTACCCCTACCTCTGGTTCTCTACCGATTCACAGGAGATGACCTGGGTGGTATTTGCAGCTTTTTACACCGATGTTTCGTTTAACTACATTGAACCCAACCCGACCGACGCTGGCTTGGCTTCTATTATCAGCGGCGCCAAAGCGCGCAGCCGCCACAATTTTGGTGTTGAAGTCTCCAGCAGCGATAAAATTTTGACCATGTCTACTTGCACCAGAGCATATGGTTCAAGCGACAAACAACGATTTGTTGTCATGGCTCGTCTGCTACGCAGCGGCGAAACAGTTAAGGAATTCAACGTTACCACCAACCCCAACCCTGTTCTCCCGAAACTTTGAGAGGTGACATAATATGATATATCGTCAGTCTGAACGCAAAGAGACTATTGTTCCTGCGCAGAAAGCAGGTGCTCCCGATTTTAACAAATTGGAAATTGTCCCAGAAAAAGACTTGCTTGGTGCTGGGCGACTACTTTCTCAGATCACGTTGCCACCCGGCGCAGTAATTGCCGAGCATGCCCACAATGACGAGTATGAAATTTATCTTATCCTAGCCGGAGAAGGTGAATATTACGACAATGGTAAGGTCGCTAAGGTCTTCCCGGGGGATGTCGCTCTTTGTTGCAGTGGCGAAAAGCATGCTTTGGTCAATACCGGTAATAGCGATTTAATGTTTTTGGCTTTTATTGGGTTTCAAAACGCTGATAAGCAATAATTTTTTTAAAAAACTTACAGCGCGCCGCTGCACGATTGTTGCAGCGGCGTATTTTTGTGGTATTTTATTACGCGCTTATTTTGTAAATATTTCGACGCACATTACATGCTTTATTTCAGCATGACCAAACATTTTTAGGCTAAACTTAATAGTAGTTGTGCGTTACAAAAAAATTATAGTTTGCAGCTTTTATATTTTAAATCTTACAATTTTCTATTAATTTCACCTCTTTTCTTTGTGCATTTGCGAAAATTTGCAGTTTTTTTCTACATTTTGGTCAAAACAGTTGCGAAATGAGTTTTGATTTGGTATGATGTTGTGCAGCAATAAACACGAGATCAAGTATGATACTCGCTGTTTTAAGGGGAGGGTATCACATGACGCGCTTTATACAAACAAGGTTTCCGTTGTCTGTGTTATTTTTCTTAGTTTTTCTGTCAGCATCTTGGCTTTCATTTTTGAAGCTATAGATGCTTTTTTTATGGGCTGGAGCAAATAGAGCTTTTCTTTCGGTTCAGGACGTTAAAACTCAGCGCATTTTTGCTAAGGACAAAACTAGGAAATATGCCTAAGCTACTAAGAGCGGTGGGCAGGTTTCTTTTCCTAGGTTCCCCAAATCAAAAATGTTGTAACTTGAGATAGAAAAGGAGAATTTTTGATGAGTGAACAAATAAAAGTGATTGGTGAAGAAGGTCTTTTTGACGCCCGCCAGCTTGGTTGGCCTAAAATGCTGCTTCTCGGAATTCAACACACTTTCGCCATGTTTGGCGCCACCGTTTTGGTTCCGTTGCTGACTGGCCTTGACGTTTCCACCACGCTTTTGATGGCAGGTCTAGGTACATTGCTGTTCCACTTTCTAACGAAGGGCAAGGTGCCGGTTTTTTTGGGTTCCTCTTTCGCTTTTTTAGGCGGCTACTTTGCGGTTGCGCCGAAGATTAATGGTCAACCCAACGTTGAAATGCTGCCTTACGCTTGTGGCGGTGTGTTCTGTGCGGGTCTGGTCTATGTTGTGTGCTCAGCGTTTATCCGCGCGTTCGGCGCTAAAAAGGTCATGCGTTACTTTCCGCCGGTTGTTACCGGCCCAATCATTATCTCCATCGGTTTAATCCTTGCGCCTTCCGCAGTCCAAAACTGTTCGTCCAACTGGCTGCTGGCAGCTATTGCGTTAGGCACAATCATTGTCTGCAACATCTGGGGCAAGGGTATGGTTAAAATTGTTCCGATAATTTTAGGCATCGTGGTTTCTTATATCGTCGCGCTGCTCACCAATGCGATAGATTTTTCTGCTGTTGCCGCTGAGCACCGCATTATCGCAATGGCACCTCTGATGATGGCGAAATTTGATGCGTCATCCATAATCACCATAATGCCAATTGCACTCGCCACCATGATGGAACACATTGGTGACATCTCGGCCATTTCTGCTACCACCGGCAAAAACTACATTCACGAGCCTGGCCTGCACCGCACGCTGCTTGGCGACGGTCTTGCCACTTCTCTCTCAGCTTTGTTCGGCGGACCGGCCAATACCACTTATGGCGAAAACACCGGCGTTTTGGCGCTAACCAAAGTATATGACCCCCGCGTTGTGCGAATTGCAGCCATTTCCGCTGTGCTGCTATCTTTCTTCCCGAAGTTTGCCGATTTAGTTAATACCATTCCCGCTGCGATCATCGGTGGCGTTTCGCTGATTCTTTACGGTATGATCTCTGCTATTGGCGTACGCAATGTCGTTGAAAATCAGGTCGATTTCACCGTCTCACGTAATCTTATTATTGCCGCTGTCATTCTTGTATCAGCTCTGGGCTTTAATGCGATTGGCGGTATTACTTTTACGGTTGCAGGTGCTTCCATTACGCTCTCGGGTCTGGCGCTGGCCGCAATTGCCGGTATTGTTTTGAATGCTATTTTGCCCGGAAACACTTATGAGTTTAATGCGCCTTCAGAGGGAAGTCAGGCTGTTATTTTTAAAGTCTAATTAGTTTATTTTAAAGCCGCCGAATTTTTTCGGCGGCTTATGTTTTTTAAACGACTTTAAGTTGTTGGTCTTTTGAAAACGTTCACAGCTGCATTTTTTTTAATATTTGGGCAAAGATATAATTGACATTTCCATCATATAAAGCTATACTATAGCAAATAAAAGGGAGTAGCTTGCATCATTTTTTGGTGTAGCGTGGCGCGTCAATACGAGGGGTGAACCTTCCGCGCACGAATTAAAAAGCAAGACTTTTGTCGCATGTGGTGGCAAAAGTCTTTTTTGTTGACCACAATTAACAAATATGTGGAAAGAGGAATTGCAATGATAATCCTGGAAAATTTACTTGCGGTTACCCCACAACAGGTCATAATGTGGATTATCGGCGGCCTGTTGATCTACCTCGCTATCAAAAAAGGGATGGAGCCCACGCTATTGCTGCCAATGGGTTTTGGCGCTATTTTAGTCAACCTGCCCTTCTCAGGGGTCATCGACCAGTTTTATAATGGTGAGCTGGAGGAGGGTGCAATTGACGTACTATTTCGGGCGGGTATTTCCAATGAGTTGTTTCCGTTACTGCTGTTTATCGGCATCGGCGCGATGATTGACTTTGGTCCGCTTCTTTCAAACCCCAAAATGTTGTTGTTCGGTGCCGCGGCACAGTTTGGCATTTTCTTTACCCTCGGCCTTGCGGTTCTGTTGGGCTTTGACCTGAAGGATGCCGCATCTATCGGCATAATCGGCGCGGCTGATGGCCCTACCGCGATTGTGGTGGCAAACTTTTTTAAGAGCAACTACATCGGTGCCATAATGGTGGCCGCATACTCCTATATGGCGCTGGTGCCTATTGTCCAACCGCCGATTATTCGCATTATCACCACAAAAGCTGAGCGCCGAATCCGCATGAAGTATGCGCCTGACAGTGTCTCGCAGCGGGTAAAAATTTTATTCCCGATTATTGTCACTATCATTGCGGGTATTGCTGCACCACGCTCAGTTGCTCTCATTGGATTTTTGATGTTTGGTAACCTCGTGCGTGAATGCGGTGTGCTTGGCAGTTTATCGCAGACAGCTCAGGATGTTCTAGCAAACCTTATTACGCTGTTTTTGGGCCTAACTGTTGCCTCCAAAATGCGTGCCGACCTATTTGTCACCCCTCAGACGTTAATGATTTTGGGTCTTGGCCTGGTTGCCTTTATCTTTGATACGGTTGGCGGCGTATTGTTTGCCAAGGTTTTAAACCTATTTTTAAAGGACAAAATCAACCCTATGATCGGTGCGGCTGGTATCAGCGCTTTCCCTATGTCGGCGCGTGTTATCCACAAGATGGGCCAGCAGGAGGATAATCAGAACTTTTTGCTTATGCATGCCATCGGTGCAAACGTCTCGGGGCAGATTGCGTCGGTTATTGCAGGCGGCATGATCTTAAGCCTCGTCGCGCGATAAGGAGGGCAAAGGAATGATAAATATGCAGGCTTTAATTGACGTACTTCCACTCGCTGCCAAGGGCATCAGCGGTGTTTTTCTAGTCATTATTTTGGTTTGGTTATCAATTGTCACGCTCATTAAATTTTGCAAGTAGAATAAAACGTTTTTTAAAATTGGATTGTCGAAGCCGGGCAATGGATTTATTCCGTTGCCCGGCTTTTTATAGCTATCTTGACTGTCTTTTATTCATAATTCTTCAGCAATACCCATTTTACGGTAAAGCGTAGTCAAGCTGATACCCAGCCGCTGGGCGACCTCTTTTTTGGCGCGTAGCGAATCCCCCGCCTGCAATAGCTCGCGCTCAATAACAGCACGTTCAAATGCCCGCAGCTGCTCAGCCAGCGTCAAACTGCTCTTTTTTGATAGCGAGATTTTTTCAGAGATACATTCAGCCGTAATATAGCGTCCACGCTCAAACAGCACAGCATATTCCACGATGTTTCTAAGCTCGCGAATATTGCCAGGAAAATCATACTGCTGTAAAAGATGTGTACATGAGTCGGTAAACCCCACAATATTTTTTTGATAAACGCCGCAATATCGCTTTAAAAATACACTTGCCAACAGCATGACATCTCCACCGCGTTCTCGCAATGGTGGAATGTGAATTGGCACCACGTTTAAGCGGTAAAACAAATCCTTTCGAAAGTTTTTTTCCTCTAACAAATGATGTAGGTCGGACTGTGCTGCCGAAATTACACGTGGATTCACTTTTAGCGGGCGCGCGCCTCCCACTCGCATGATTTCTTTTTCTTCGATAGTGCGCAATAGCTTTATTTGTAACGAAAGAGGAATGTCTCCTACCTCGTCCAAAAACAATGTACCGCTTTTGCATATCTCAAGTAACCCTAGCTTGCCTGAGGCACCAGCGCCAGTAAACGCCCCCTTTTCGTAGCCAAAAAGCTCACTCTCAATTAACGTATCTGGAATTGCGCCGCAGTTTATAGGCATAAACACATCACTTTTGCGGCGGCTGGCAAAGTGGATAGCGCGCGCGAAAACCTCTTTACCGACGCCTGTTTCACCGTAAAGGAATACAGAGGCGTCAGTACCGGCGACCTCTTGAGCCTGACTGCGTGCTCGGATTAACGTTTCACTCTCACCAATAATTTCAGAAAAGGTAACCACGTCGCTTTTGCGTTCGGCCTGCAATACCGAAGCTTGCATTTTCCCAAAATCGGAAAAAACCAGCACCACACCGGTTTGTCGTTTCCGCAATAATATTGGGTTAGCGCTAATAATATAATCATCTCCGCCCAAACGCACCGGTCCAAATTCGCCTTTAAACCCCTTACTGCGCATCAAATAAGCGTTCTTTTTCCCCACCATCGTTTCAAATTCTGGTATGGCGTGAGCCGAGCATCCCAGTTTTTCCACCAGATAGCGATTTATCTTCACTGGGCTGCCATTATCCGACAATATAACGATACCGCGATCAATAGCATTAATTAATGTGTCTAATTCAGAAGACTGATGTTCTGTGAGTATTCCGTACCGATGCTCGTTAAGCATCGAAGATATGATAAGCGAAAGCTGATTCTCAAATTGCATGTAGTGCTTAAAATTTCGTACGAAATTATCACGTGCGTTCTCTGAAAAAGCGCACATTCCTAATACACCGAGCATTTTTCCGCCTAACTTTATGGGTATGCATAGCTCAGCCAGCTCGCCACAGCGACCGAATTTGCTGCAGCTTCGGCAGACAACATTATCACCCGGATCGCTGATAAAGTATTGTTCGCCAGTGGCAAGGCAGTGTGAAAAAGCAGAATTTTCGGGAACCGGACTATCATTCTCAAGCGAAAACGGGCCCGTTCCGGCCATACGACAGAGATTATGATCCACAATAGTAATATCAACATTGGCCACTGCGCACATGGCATTCACAATATGCTGCAACTCTGGCTGAATGCTTTTTAATATACTCACCACAATAACCTCCTGTTGAAATATCATAATTCCATATAATATTTTATTTTATCAGTAGACCATCTCTTTGTCGATACAATTATTATCATTCGTGATAATTGCTTTACATAATTGAAAATTATTTCATACTTTCTTTGCTATTAATTAAATTTTGATGTACAATAAGAAAGTCCTTTTACCAATGTATAAAACTTTTATTGCCGAAATATTTATTAAAAAACGATATTTGGTACGGTTTCTACATTGTTTCCTGACGTTTCTACCCGATTGGCACGATTTTTGCATTATTAGTCTATATATCTGCATTAAAATCATTTAATCGGGAGGGGATATCATGCAAGACTTCGACCTTGCTATACAAATCCTTAAAAATCAGGTAACACCGGCCCTCGGTTGCACTGAACCGGGTGCTGTGGCATTAGCTGTTGCCAAAGCAAAAGAGCTTTTAGGTGAATCGCCTACTCAGGTAGCAATTCAGGTTGACAAAAATGTTCTAAAGAATGGCATGGATGTCGGAATTCCTGGCACAAATGAGCATGGTATTGTTTTTGCAGCGGCGTTGGCGCTGGTTGTTGGCAAATCGGAATACGGTCTTGAAGTTTTACGCGATGTACGCGATGACGACATTCCCGCCGCGACAGAATTAGCCGCCAAAAAGATTATTACATTGTCGCTGGACGAAACAGCGCAGGGATTGAGCATCAAGGTGGATATGTGTAGCCCCGCTTCTCAGGTCAAGGTCATCATTCAAAAGCTGCACACCAACATTGTCTATGAAGAAAAGAACGGCATTGTTCTTTTGGACACTCGCGGTACGGCTCCGCAAGATATTGAGCAGAAATCTGCCCCAGTAGCTGATTTGCGCAGCCGAGTTCAGGAATTCACCATTTCACAACTCATCACATTTTGCGACACCATTCCTGCGGAGAGAATTGCTTTTCTTGAAGACGGCATTGTCATGAATCGCCGCATTGCAGAAGCTGGCGTTGCCCAAAATTTTGGAATAGGCTTAGGCCGCTACTTTGCTGGCAGCGCCGCCTCGCCTGCCGAACGTGCTAAAGCATTGACTGCTGCCGCTTCTGAGGCTCGCATGGCAGGTTGTCCGCTACCGGTTATGAGCAGCGCAGGCAGCGGAAACCACGGATTGGTAGCCATTTTGCCCATCGCCATCATTGGCGAAAGCATTGGTTGCCAAAAAGAAAAAATTCTACGCGCTATTGCCTTGAGCCATCTGGTGACAATCTATGTCAAGTCCTTTCTCGGTTCACTTTCCCCTGTCTGCGGCTGCGGTGTGGCGGCTGGCGTGGGTTGTGCCGCTGGTCTTGTCTATCTCCGTGATGGGGGTACGCAGCAAATTTGCGCTGCTATTAACAATATGGTTGCTGGTATCTCAGGCATGATTTGCGACGGCGCAAAACTGGGTTGTTCTTATAAGCTTTCCATTGCCTCCGATGCTGCGGTTGACGCAGCGGGAATGGCTTTGCAAGGAATTTCTATTCCTGCCAACAATGGTATTTTAGGCACCACTGCTGAGGAAACAATAAAAAACCTCGCACAGGTTTCAAATATTGGCATGAACAACACTGACAATATCATTCTAGATGTTATGCTTCATAAGTGCGTTTAGCACGTTTGTAGATTGATCAACCATCGGGCGATAATCGCCCACGGACAATAGTGTATGGGCAATAAAGTAGAGATATCTTTGCACTTGCACGAGCTTAACTGTTTGCATTGACTCAAACACGGTGTCGACAGTCTTTAGTGGGACGTAATGCTGCGCTAATGGCGGCATACGCAATAGACAATTTTGATATTTGAGGAGGAACGCACATGAACAGTTTGTTAGCATTTTTGGTTCTGGCCGCCATTTATTACATAGGCGAATTTATCGGAACCAAAACCAAGGCCTGGATACCATCGGTATTTGTCATCGCCTGCCTATTCCTTTTGGGTTTCTGGACCTTCTTCCCGAAGGACATCGTCGCTCTGGCCGGAATGGGACCGCCTCTTGGTGGTTTGCTGGTCATCATGCTGTGCATTACCCATATGGGTACTATTATCAGCATCAAGCAATTGCTTGAGCAGTGGAAGATTATCTGCATTACCCTCGCCGGTCTGGTTGGCATGGTTGTGCTCTGTTGGTTTGTTGCAATGCCAATTGCCGGCCGAGAATATGTCATTGCAGGACTTCCGCCCCTCACCGGTGGTATTGTTGCCGCAACCATGATGCAGGCAGCCGCGGCTGAAAAGGGTTTGATGACCGCATCGGTGTTGGCTATTGCAATGTACTGCGTTCAGGGTTTTGTCGGCTATCCTCTCACTGCCATTCTGCTCAAAAAAGAAGGCCGCAGACTGTTGGCTTCCTTCCGCAAGGGTGAGGTCAAGGTTACTGTTGCTGCAGGCGGTGTCGATTCAGACGCTGGTAACATGAAGGTAGCAGAAGCGCCAAAGAAGCGCCTGATCCCCCCCATGCCTGAAAAATATTCCTCAACGGCATTTATCTTGTTAAAGCTGATGGCTGTCGCCTTTTTGGCAAACCGTCTCGCTGGGTTAACTGGCGGCAAAGTCAATCAGGCGGTTATCACCCTCATTCTCGGTATCTTGTTTACTGAAATAGGCTTTTTGGATAAAAACTCGCTGCAAAAGGCGGGCGCCTACGGCTTTTTGATGTTTGTTTTGATGATTTATGTTTTTGATGGTCTGAAGAATGCCACACCCGAAATGCTGGCCTCCTGCATCGGTCCTATGGCTATTATTATCGTAATCGGTGTAATCGGCATGGGTGTTCTGTCCATCGCTGTGGGCAAGTTCCTAGGCGTCAGCTGGGAGATGGCATTTGCAACTTCTTTGACCGCGCTGTACGGCTTCCCCCCCAACTACATTCTCACCGAGGAATCGGTCAAGGCGTTGGCTGAGAATGCTGACGAGCACAAGTATCTTATGGACCTGATGCTCCCGCAGATGATTGTTGGTGGATTTGTTACCGTTACAATAACCTCCGTCGTCATCGCTGGAATCTTTGTAAATCTGTTATAATTGCATTGAGCGCGGCGGTGGTGCCATAACGGCGCGTTTCGCCGCGCTTTTACTTAATACTGACAGAAAGGAAATTATGCAGATGGATATTAAACAACTGGCCGAAAAGTATGAAAGTTATATCGTCGAGCAGCGCCGATATTTTCACGCGCATCCTGAACTTTCTTTTGAGGAGGTTGAGACCACCAAGGCTCTGTGTGAGCGGCTTGGTGAAATGGGCATTCCTGTGACCACCTTCCCAGATTATAACGGCCTTGTAGGACACATCAAGGGCGGAAAGCCGGGCAAAACCGTTATGCTGCGTGCCGATATTGATGCGCTGCCAAGCATCGAAACTACCGGACTTCCCTTTGCTTCTCAGAACGAAGGTAAGATGCACGCCTGTGGACATGATGCACACATTTCAATGCTGCTGGGCGCGGCAAAAATACTCAATGATGTTAAGGAAGAGCTTTGCGGCAACGTCGAGATCTTTTTTCAGGCTGCTGAGGAATCCTGCTACGGTGCAACATATTATGTGGAAAATGGTGTACTGGATAACGTTGACGCCATCTTCGGTATGCACATCTGGGGTACTCTCAATGCGCCGCTCATGAGCCTGGAGTCAGGTGGACGCATGGCCTCCTGCGACAATTTTAAAATCACTGTTGAGGGCACCAGTGCGCATGGTTCGGCTCCGCATCTGGGCAACGATGCTATCGTTGCGGCTGCTTCGGTGATCATGAACCTGCAAACTTTTGTCAGCCGCGTCAACGACCCGCTAAACACGTTGGTTGTTTCAATCGGCACTGTTAAGGGTGGTCAACGCTTTAACATCATCGGCAATCACGTCGAGATGGAAGGCACCATTCGCACCTATTCGCGCGAATTCCGCACCACGATCAAAGAAAGACTGGAAAAGATTATCACCTGCACCGCTGAAGCGCTCGGCTGCAAGGCAACGCTGGACTACCGGGCATATCTTGGCCCTGTCATCAACGATCATGACGATCTTAACCGCATAGCGCGCCATGCCGCTATTAAGCTTTATGGCGAAGAAATTCTTACCACCATGCCTAAACTAACCGGCTCAGAAGATTTTTCTGTTCTTATGGAGAAAGTTCCCGGTTTCTACGGCTTTATCGGCGCATTAAATCCTGAAAAAGGTATCATCTACTCTAACCACAACGATAAGTTTACAGTGGATGAGGATGCCCTGCACAACGGTGCAGCGCTTTATGCGCAGTTCGCAGTCGATTTTCTTGCTGAAAAAGCAAATGAAAAGTGAGGTTTCTCCATGGTTAACATCAAGGATCTTTCAGAAAAATATGATGGCTATATCATTGAACAGCGTCGCCATTTTCATGCTCACCCCGAGCTTCCCCTGCAAGAGGTTAATACTACCGCTGATATTATTGAACGTTTGAAGGCGATTGACGGCATTGAGATTGTAACCTACGATGGCCTGACCGGCTGCATCGGCATACTAAAGGGTGCAAAGCCAGGCAAAACCGTCGTTTTGCGCGCCGATATCGACGGATTGCCCGTCAATGAGCAGACTGGCCTTCCTTTCGCTTCTAAAAATCCTGGAAAAATGCACGCCTGCGGTCACGACTGCCATATCTCGATGCAGCTCGGTGCAGCCAAAATTCTTTCGGAGCTGCGCAACGAACTGGCGGGAACAGTCAAGTTTTTTTTCCAGCCCGCTGAGGAAGTGGCACAGGGCGCCAAGCAATACATAGCAAAGGGCTTGATGAAGGGCGCAGATGCTGTTTTTGGCATGCACATTTGGTCACAGGTGGACGCTCCCCGTTTTAGTTTACAACACGGCGAGCGGATGGCCTCAGCCGATGCCTTTACTCTAACGGTTAAAGGCAAGGCCGCCCACGGTTCAGCACCGCACTTGGGAAATGATGCTATCGTGGCTGCTGCCGCTATTATTATGAACCTGCAGTCAGTTTCGAGCCGCGCCAATGACCCGCTCAATGCGTTAGTGGTCACTATTGGCACCTTTGACGGTGGGCAGCGCTTTAACATCGTTGCGGATAAAGTCAGCATGGACGGCACGGTGCGTACTTTCAGCCGAACATTTCGCGATACCGTCGAGGAACGTATACGCAGCATCGCCGAACAGACTGCAGCCTGCTACGGTTGCACGGCAGAGCTTGAGTATAACTACCTTTGCAACGCCGTCATTAATGACAGCGAAGAGCTGGTAGAGATAGGGCGCAACGCTGCTATTAAACTTTTCGGCGACGATATCCTCGTTGACTTTGAAAAGCTAACCGGTTCAGAGGATTTTTCCTTCCTTATGGATGAAGCCCCCGGAATTTATGGTTTCCTTGGCGCGCGCAGCGACAAGGTGCCCGGGTCGGAGCTTTCTAACCACCACGAATGCTTTACGGTGGATGAGGATGCACTACACCATGGCTCGGCAATTGCGGCACAGTTTGCCTATGACTTTTTAAATCAATAACTTCTTAACCAGCCATATATAAAAGCGGGACTTGGAATAGTTTTCAAGTCCCGCTTAAATTTTTTAATGCAAAAATTAAACTAAATCGGAGACATAAAAAATGCGGCAGAAGTTTTCACTTGAGCCGCATCTTTAGTGCTATAAAAATACAATAAGCAAGTACGAATTAGAATGCAATCTTTTTAAATAATGCGATTAAGCAAAGGGTTATTGCAAGTGGTACATATACATATTTACCGATATTATACCATAACGCTCCTTGCTTTTTTGGCGTTCCTTTATTGATTTCATCTAGCAAATCTTCCTTCTTCATCACCCAGAACCAAGAGACTGCGCCCAAAGTTGCACCTATTGGAATAATATAAATAGATACCAAGTCCATCCATGGGCCCCAGCGGAAGATTGCTTCCATGTTTAGTCCAATGCCAAGGCAAACGATACAAAGAATTGTAAGAACCAGTTTACGGTGTAGCTTATTAAATTTATGCAGCAAAGATTCGCCTACAGCTTCAAACATGTTTTGTAGCGAACTTACACCGGCAAATACCATTGCGGTATATAAAATAATTGCAAATACGCGGCCGTAAGGAATGTCCTGAAGAATTTTAGGCAAAGTTACAAATAGCAAACCAGGACCAGCACCTACATCCATCTTATAAGAAAAACAAGCCGGGATAATAACAAGCGTAGCAACAAAAGCTGCAATGGTGTCAAAAAGCGCTGTATGTTTTGCAGCACTTACCACATCCTCGTTATCCTTCAAGTAAGCGCCATATACGATCATTCCACTTCCTGTTATAGACAGCGAAAAGAACGCTTGTCCCATTGCCCAAACCCAAGGCATGGGATCCTTCAAAACTGACCAATCAGGACTAAAAATAAACTTATATCCCTCAATGCTTCCGGGCAGAAGTGCCACGCGAATACCAAGAATAATGAAAATTATAAAGAATGTGGGCATCATAATTTTATTGGTCTTTTCAATGCTATCTGCGCCTAGCAAAAGGGTGAGCAGCGTTCCTACCACGGTAGCAATATGGTAAGGGATGACCGAGTAGTTGGTTAATGCAAAGCTTTCAAACCACGCACCTGTATCTACTGTCATAAGCGTGCCTGTCATAGATTCTACAAAAGCCTTAAGCACATATGAGATGATAACAGCATAACCAATGGCAATACACATGGAACCTGCCAGTGGAATCCAGCCTACTATTTTGCCCGGCGCTTCCTTTCCTCCTGAAATCCACGCCTTATGGTAAGCACCCAATGTACCAGTTTTTGCTCGACGGCCCACTGCAAATTCTGCTGAAAGACCCACATATCCAAATATAACGATGAAAATAAGATAGGCAACTATGAACGCTGCACCACCATATTTGCCAACTTTATAGGGAAACCCCCAAACATTGGCCATTCCGACGGCAGAACCTACTGACGCAAGAATAAACCCCCATTTTGACTTAAATTGCAACGAGTCTTTTTGTAATTTACTGGTTTCTGCGGTTTCTTTTTGTGTACTCATACTGTTCTCTCCTTTTCAAGAGCGTCAATTGTTTTGTGCCAATCATTCAGGCATCGAAACCTAAAACAGTGGTATAACTTCACTGTAAGAACGATGCCTTTGCAGCAAATTATAACCGTAGAGTATCTAAATTGTTTACATATGCTGGGCCATGTTATTATTTATACCCGCAAGATACCAAGTGTGTCTGATAGAGGATATCAATAGTGCCCTAAACCATCTCCGTAAAATTAGAACTCTTGACTCCAATTTTAACTGATATCACAAAATTTGCAATCGCTTTAAAGCACTAATTTAAAAATTGATGTAATTTTGCTTATAAATAAAGTAAAATCCACAGTGAATTTAGATATTATTTGTTTGTTTTGTTAATTGATCTTACTTTGATGATGTTGCTTCTTTTGACAAACATAGTAGTACGGCATTTATATATATAATATGCTTGTAAAATTTACCCAGGAATCGAACCCTTATAGACAAATTGGGGAGGAAAAGGTATGAATATCTTTCCTCCCCAGAAACTTATAATATGCTAATATTTTACCCCATTAAATATGCTCAAAGCGGCCTGTAAAGAAACGCAGTTGTTTTGGCTCGTAAACCCATTTTAAGCCACGGATAGATTCACGGTTTTTATAAAGATTGATTACTGCTTCCGCAACAATATCCATGTGCTTATAGGTGTACACGCGGCGTGGGATAGTTAAACGAACCGTTTCCAGTTTAGGATAGTGGTTTTTTCCCGTAGCCTTATCACGCCCAGCCGAAATAATTCCTCTTTCCATTGAACGCACACCAGAATCAATAAATAGCTGTGCCGCTAATGCCTGTGCTGGGAACTCGTCTTGGGTGAGGTGCGCGCAGAAACGACGTGCATCTAAGAATACCGCGTGACCACCCACTGGTTCAATAATAGGAACGCCAGCTTCTAATAGACGATCTCCTAAATAGCGTACTTGTTTAATACGGTATTCAATGTACTCGTCTTGAACAGACTCTTTTAGGCCACGAGCCATTGCTTCCATATCTCGTCCTGCCATGCCACCATAAGAAGGCATTCCCTCGTACACAACTACTATTTCTTTTGCAGCTAGGAACAAATCATCATCGTTCATGCATAAGAAACCACCAATATTGGTTAGGCAATCCTTCTTACCAGACATAGTGCAGCCATCAGCATAGGAGAACTCTTCTAAAACAATTTCCTTAACGGATTTATTAGCATAGCCCTCTTCTCTTTCTTTAATGAAGTAAGCATTTTCAACGCATCTAGTAGCGTCCATAAATAACTTTATGCCATGCTTATGGCATAGTTCAGAGGTCTCACGGATATTCTGAATAGATACTGGCTGGCCGCCGGCCAAATTGACAGTAATTGCACAGCAAACATACGCAATATTCTCTGCGCCTTTTTCATCAATTAGCCTTTGCAGTTTATTGATATCAATATTGCCTTTAAACGGCAGATTAATAGTTGGGTCATGTGCTTCGTCGCGAATAATATCAGCGAAGATACCGCCGTTTGCTTCTTGATGGTAACGAGTGGTGGTAAAGTACATGTTGCCTGGAACGTACTGCCCAGGTTTAATCGCGATTTTAGAGAGAATATTTTCGGCACCACGCCCTTGATGGGTAGGTACTACATGCTTAAACCCAAAAAGCTCTTGTACTGTAGACTCTAGATGGAACCAGTTACGGCTACCCGCATAAGCTTCATCGCCCATCATAATGCCAGCCCATTGCTGGTCGCTCATCGCATTGGTTCCGGAGTCTGTAAGCAGGTCTATGTACACATCTTCTGAGTTGATAAGGAAAGTATTGTATCCTGCTTCCTTAGCAATACGCTCTCTTTCTTCACGGGAATTCATTTTTACAAACTCCACCGACTTAATCCGGAATGGTTCTGCTGGATAGTTTGTGCTGCTCATAATAATCCTCCTTTTTCTGCGCATATGTTTTGTCATGCGTGATGCATTACGCATCATGCATCATGTAAGAATATTACCATATTATTCCGGCTATCTTCAATGGCATTAGTATCCAAATTTTATAATATTTTTTTATAACGTCTTATAAATACGGAAGATCTATAAACGTTGTCGAAAAAGTGTTATAATATGTTTTATAAAATTTGGTTATATAGCCATTGGAGTGTTTTGATGATTAAACGAATTAATCTTAGTGAGCAAATTTATCAAGCGCTGAAATCAGATATCTTAGAACAAAGAATTGACTTTGGCCAAAAACTAATCAATCGTGAACTGCAGGAACGCTTCGGGGTAAGTTCCACACCAGTTCGCGACGCTACCAATCGGCTACAACTTGATGGTCTTTTAGATGGTATTACCAATGTGGGTGCGCGTGTAATTGAATTCGATGCGTACAGGGCACTAAAAGTGAATGAGATCATAGCGGCATTACACCGAGAGGCAGTAGCCCTTTCAATTAAAAATGGGCATGGCGATCAATTAATTACTACTCTTGATCATTGCATCAAGATGCAAGTTGAGTCTATTGACACAAATGATTACTTTACGTATGACCGAATGTTTCATCAATCATTTTTTGATTATTGTGATAACGAGTACCTTAAAAAAATATATTCCCAGCACAGTGTTTTATGGGAAATACTTGTGTTATATTACTATAAAAATAAGGATAATATCCGCGAAAGAGCAATCGAAGATCATCGAAAAATATTATCTGCTTACATTGATGGGAATGTAGGAACAGTGCAAAAGTATGTTGAAGCGCATTTTCAACGTGCGGTAAAGCCGCTTACTATAATGGCCTCACAAGCACAAGGGTAATCTTATTTTAATTACATACCATCACCTGTCAAACATCAAAGTCACAAGATAGTCACGCTATAAGGTTAAGTATCATTCCAGTGATATTTTATGAGAGCCCAAAATACAAAGAAAAGCAGGCGCAGCAAACTTAAATTGCTCGCGCCTGCTTTCATTTATTGTCACGTTTCTATTTAATCGTTTCCATTGCCTTTTTGGCAAATGTGGTATTTACAAGCTTATCATATTCTACGCGGCCGTTTAATTCACCGGCCTGTTCCATAACTGTCTGAAGCCTGTCGAGCGCATCAGGTAACAACAACGGGTCGCTCATAAAGGCGTCAATGTCGGCATGGCGCTGGCAAACCGTTTCAAGCAGCGTCAAGTCGGTATCAGGGAAGAATTCCGAAATCGCCTTGGCCACTTCAGCGGCGGAGTGGTTTTTCACCCAAAGCTGTCCCTTATAGATTGCGTTGGTAAAGCGCTGAATCACATCGGGGTTCTTCTCTATGTAGCTCTTTGTAGCGTAATAGCATGTATAGGGAATTTCACCCGAAAGCTCACCGATAGAAGCCAGGATATAACCCTTGCCTTCCCGCACAACAGAGGATGCGGTCGGCTCAAACAACGTGACATAATCACCCTGTCCACCGGTGAAAGCGCCAGCCATCAGCGCAAACTGTACGCTGGAGTCGACATTTAAGTCTGTGGTCGGATCAATGCCCTGTTTTCTCAGGACGTATTGCAACGTCATAAGCGGTACGCCGCCTTTTCGCCCACCAATTAGGTGCGAACCTTTGAGCTTTTCAAAATTGAATTTGTCGTCCGGTTTGCGTCCGATCAGGAATGAACCATCGCGCTTGGTTAGTTGAGCAAACACCATGGGATAATCAGTCTTGCCCTCTTTCATGACATAGATTGCGGCCTCAGGCCCTGAAAAGCCGATATCTACCTGACCAGCAACAACCGCGGTCATGACCTTGTCAGCACCCTGTCCGTTGATCAATTCAACATCCAGTCCCTCTTCTTTAAAGAACCCTTGAGAGATTGCCACATACTGCGGCGCATAGAACACCGAGTGGGTCACTTCGCTCACGGTAATTTTTGTCAATTCCTTTTGGCTTTTTGCAGACTTTGCCTGACAGCCTGCAAACAACGCGGCGGTAACACCTATCGCCAGCATCACCGAAATTGCTCTGGTTTTCATTGCCCTACCTCCAATTATTCTTGTGCTGCCGATACTCAGCGCACGGCCCCCCTACGCTTTGAAAGCAGCTTTTCTATATACTGTATGCAAAAATACATCAAAGTGGCAATAAAAGATAAAATTACTACGCTTGCCATTACGAGATCCAACTGGAAAACCTGACTTCCATAGACGATAAGATAACCCAGTCCTGCCTTGGAAATCAAAAACTCACCGACGATAACACCGACCCACGACATACCAACGTTAACTTTGAGCGAACCAATAATAGTTGGCAAGTTAGCAGGTAACACCACTTTTCTAAGCACCTGTAATTTGCCCGCCCCAAAGGTCTGAACCAAGCGAATCATATCGGGGTCCGTTGAAATAAAGCCTCCGAGCACCTCTAGTACTGTGACCACCAACGAAATGGAAAGCGCGATAACCACTATCGCCATAGGGCGCGCGCCGATCCAGACGATAAAAATGGGTCCCAGCGCAATTTTAGGCAGAGCATTTAGCACAACGAGATAAGGCTCTAACACGCGGCAAAGAAAACTCGAACCCCACAGCACAATTGCGATAATGGTGCCAAGAATAGTCCCACAGCAAAAACCCGCGATGGCCTCAAGCGTGGTCACTCCAATATGTTTCCACAATTCACCTCTGGCAGCCAAACGAGCAATGCTGAGCATGAACCGCGATGGACAGCTCGTGATAAACGGATCAATAACACCAGTTCGGGCAGCAATTTCCCAAAATAAAAGTAGTGAGACCAGAAGGCCCACCTTTGCAACCCCCACCAGCAACCGGTCACGCCGCCGCTTTTTAAGCCATGCCTCGCGTGTAGGCGAAACGACGTTTTCAGATATGAACATCAATATCCCTCCAGATGCTGTTAAAATAGCTGCGGAACTCCGCTCGCTCGCGGCATTGCATTGGTGTGCCACGCCCCTCGGCAAATACGATATCATACACCGATTTAATCACGGATGGGCGCCGTGACAGTACAATGACGCGATCGGACATGGCCACCGCTTCTGAAATATCGTGTGTCACCATCAGAGCTGTCTTTTTTTCACGCCGAATGATGGACGAAATATCGTCCGAAACTGCCAGACGCGTCTGATAGTCCAATGCTGAAAAAGCTTCATCTAGCAGTAACAGCTTGGGACGCACAGCAAGGGTGCGAATCAATGCAGCGCGCTGACGCATCCCGCCCGAAAGCTGGGCAGGAAAACTATCTTTAAATTCCCAAAGGCCGTATGTATGCAGCAGCTCATCGACATAGGCAAAGAGATCCTTTTTATCTTGACAGCAAATTTCCACGCCAAGCAGCACATTCTGACGAATGGTGCGCCATGGAAAAAGACTATCTTTTTGGAGCATATAACCAATATTTCCGCCACCGCTAATAATAACATGCCCCGACGTGGGGGCAAGCAGACCTGACGCTATAGAGAGCAAGGTCGATTTTCCGCAGCCAGAAGGGCCTATGACGCTGACAATCTCCCCCTCATAAACGGAGAAGGATATTTCGCGTATTGCTTCTATTTCTCCTTCATCCGACTGATATGTTAAAGAAAGGCGCTCTACCTGTACCACAGGTTCGGGCGCTTTAATCGAATTATCCATGGGCAAAACCTCCTCACAGCATCATATTCCAAAGTAAGCAAATGTGTGGCTTTGTTAATAGGAATAAAAGGCACTATATAGCCCTTATAAATAACACAAACCGTATAAACATTTCTGTTTATACGGTTTGTGTTATTATTGAAGTAAGAAATCAATGTAAATATCACCGATTTGCTAGTTGGGCAAAGCCTATACAATATCAAAATCCTCTGAATGAAAATTGGTATAATACCGACCGCTTTTTGCCGTAAATTTTAGTACACAATAATCTGGATCAGCAACACCCTGCGGATAATACAGGGTATCCCCCTCCCGCCAAATCATTTCCTTACTAGCCGCATCCTCCAAAACCGTCATAAAGCCCTTTAGCATAACCCCCCTAAAAAATCTTTTATCGTAAAAATAAATACATGCCTTTGGGTTTTGGCGGTATTGCGCCACACGCATGGACGATGTGTTAGTTGTAAAATAAAATATTTTGATTCCCTCGCGCATTCTCGGTGGAAGCATCGCTTTTGTATTTGGAAAACCGTCACCATCCACCGAACTAATAAAAGCAACACTCTGTTTATCAATCAAATTGCCTATTGTTTGTTGCGAATCTCGCATCATTTTAAATCAATCCTTTCAATAAAGCAGCGTAGCTAAGACGTTTAGTTCAGGCAGGGTATCCCTACGCTATAAAAACTGAAACCTGCCCTACTCCTAGAAATCTACTCTCCGTACCAAAACGTTTCAGCGAGATTAACGCATCCGTCTGGCAAAAATGGAACCTGCTCATCCTCCAACAGGCGACGCTGTTCCTTCTCACCACCAAAAGCGAACTCAGGAGCCAGTCGACCCTCACGGTTAACCACCCGATGACAGGGTATCTCACCGGGGCGTGGATTCTGATGCAGTGCCCACCCCACCGCACGGGCGGCGCGTGGAGTACCACAAAGCAGCGCAATCTGCCCGTAAGAAGTAACCTTGCCGCGTGGGATACGGCAAACCACATCATAAACCTTGTCAAAAAAACTCTTTTCCTGCATTATTTTCTCCGGTTACTGTAAAGTATCAATATTACTACCCGGCTCCTCCTGTTTTTCATTTTCAGAAGGCAACTGGGTTTCGGAATCAGCAGGGACATCGTCCTCAATGACAGGTGCAGCAGCCCCAAGCTGGTTAACGTTTTCTTCTCGACGTTCGTCCTGATTCTCTAGCTTCTGCTTTTTATGAAGCAGATATTTTTTGCGAAGTGTCAGCAACAGGAGACAAATTGCAAAAACACCTGCAAGTGTCAATCCTGCGTAATAAAGATTCACCGAACCCGCCATATGATAGGCCGTGTCGCCAGGATCGGTCTCAATGCAAAGTACCGCTACCACAGCATGGCTTGTACCATAAACCGGCAGACACGTCACAGCAACCTTTTTAAAATCCTGCCGGGTGACCAGTTCGGTTGTGTAACCACCGGTCGTCTTGCCGCTGTAGATTTTTTCCACGACCGTTTTAACCGGTTTATAAGCGCCGCTAATTGGATAATCCGCACCCGGTGCAAAATAGTCGGTTCCTGATTCGGCGTTATCGCGATAGCTGCCATCTACCAGACAATGCAGCACTTTATCTGCCGAGCGGTAGAGCAAGTAACTTTTCTGATAATTCTGCTGTGTGTTCAGCTGACTAAGCAACCCAGCCAAGGACTTGTAATTTGCGTTGACGGTTGGTTCGCCGGCAAGCGTGTCAATCTGCTGCGCGGAGTAATATGAAACGACGGTGACAGCAGCACGCATCTCATTCATTGTTGTTTCACCGGCGGTGCGCAATGCACTGCCTTTGCGTACTGAGGGCGCTGCAAAACATATCAATGCCAAAACCGCACTCAACACGGCCGTTAGTTTGAGTATCGTGCCAAATCCATACCCGGTTTTTTCTTCTAACTGCTTCATGTCACTCACTCCCTGTCAATATTAGGATGATTATAACATAAACCGTGTCGTTTTACAGCACAATGCCCTTTTATTTGGCAGTATTTTGTGCCATAATGAGAATATAAAAGCTTCGGTTGGGGTAAGCGCTTTAACCGTTCACCCTGCCGTTTTAATAAACAACAAGGATGTGTTTCTTATTTTTGAAATTCTTCAGCCCGGGCAATATGATTCGCTCGACCGCTTTATAGAAAATCACCCCCAGGGAAGTTTTACCCAGTGCAGTAGCTGGCGCAAGGTCAAAAACAACTGGGGATTTGAGGCAGTGGTTTGCCGTGATGACAAGGGGGAGATTATTGGCTCAGTTTCGGTATTAATACAAAAGATTCCTCTAATTGGCAGTTGCTTCTTATATGCGCCGCGCGGCCCCGTCTGCGACCTGCACGATGAGGCAACACTGCGCCAGCTTAAGGCCGGTGTGGATGCGCTGGCAAAAAAGTATCGTGCCCATGTTTTCAAAATGGATCCCGATGCATTTGAGGATGATTCAGAATTCTGCCGCATCGCCAAGGCATTGGGCTTTGTTCGTTCTTTTGGCCCTGATGGCTTTGAAGGCATTCAGGCACGTTTTAACTATCGCCTATATCTCAATGGTCGTGACGAAGAAGCGCTTTTAGCAAATCTCACGCAACAGACCCGCCGCAACCTGCGCAAGGCGATTAAATTCGGCGTGACGGTAAAGGTTGTCGGAGAAGAGCATCTTGATGATTTTGTCCGTCTAATGGCTGTCACTGGCGAACGCGACGGTTTCGCCGTGCGCCCTCGCGCCTACTTTATTCGGTTTTTAGAGGCTTTGGGCGAGCATGCCCGTCTTTATATGGCGTTTTATGAGGGTCAGGCCATCGCCGGTGCAATCACTACCAATTTCGGCGGTAAAACCTGTTATGTTTACGGCGCTTCTGATAATGAACACCGAGAGGTCATGCCCAACTACCTCATGCAATGGGAAATGATCCGCTGGGCTATAGAAACCGGATGCACAGTCTACGATTTTCAGGGCATATCGGGAAACCTCGAGGAAGAGGGCAACCACATGTATGGCTTGTACCGCTTTAAGCGCGGCTTCAACGGGCAGATTGACGCTCTACTGGGTGAATTTGATTACACCTACCGCCCCGTCGCGGCTAAAATGGTCACCCACGCCATCGCCCTCAACGACCGGCTGCGCAAGCTAAAGCGCGGTCTCTCCCGATGAGTTCCCCGCTTTTTGCGGCACTTGGCCGCTATCTAGATAAGAATCGTGAACGGCTGCACATGCCGGGGCATAAAGGTCTGCTGCCTTCCCCGCTCGATGGCTGTGCGCCTTTTGATGTCACCGAGTTGCCCGACACAGGCTGCCTTTATGACGGTGAAGGTGCACCAGTGGAAACCGAAGCCCTCTTTAGCAAGCTTTATGGCAGCGGAGCCACATTACTATCAACCGGTGGAAGCACCCTGTGCATACAGGCCATGCTGGCACTGCACTGCCCGGAAGGGTCAAAGGTACTTATGGCTCGCGCGGCGCATCATGCGGCCGTCAACGCGGCGGCGCTGTTAAATCTTGAGCCAGTATGGCTGTTTCCCGATGAAAGCACTGGCATTCAAACGCCTTTTCGCATCTCGCCACAGGCAGTAGAGACTGCACTCTCACAAAATCCGGATGTTTCTGCCGTATATTTGACCAGTCCAGATTATTTCGGCACGATTTGCGATATCAAAACGATTGCGGATGTTGCCCACAGCCATGGCAAGCCGCTTCTAGTTGATAACGCGCATGGCGCCCACCTTGTTTTTTTCCAAAACATTCACCCAATGGCTCTGGGAGCCGATGCCTGTTGTGATTCTCTGCATAAAACGCTGCCCACTTTAACTGGTGCTGCACTGCTGCACCTCAAAGATGCCACCCTAGCCGATGAAGCTCGACGCCGGATGGCCACCTTCGGTTCTACTTCGCCTTCTTATCTCATTATGCTTTCGGCTGATATGCTGCTGCCGCAGTGGGAAGCGCTAAAGCGCAGTTATTCCACGCTGGCACAGAAAGTCTCTCAATTGCGCAGACACGCACTTAAAAAAGGTGTCTGGGCGACCTGCGCAAATTTGCAAGCCCTTGCCGACCCCGTGCGCATTTCGCTGTTATTCGCCGCGGGCCAGCGCGACGCTACCTTGTCTTTGCTACAAGAATGCGGCATTGAGGCTGAATATCTTTCGGCACGACACATTGTGCTGATTCCAGGACCGCAGAACAGTCTCACACCTGTAGAAAAACTTATAAACCGTCTGCCCGCTCTGCACGAAGTGCCGTCACTTTCTCAGCCGGTCTGCCAGCCGCAGCGCGTTCGGTCGTTACGCCGTGCGGTACTCTCCCCCGCGGAGCGCCTACCTTTGTCCGATGCATTGGGGCGCATTGCTGCCGCACCGGTGTCGCCCTGTCCGCCCGGGGTAGCGCTGCTTATGCCGGGTGAAGTTTTAAATCTTGAAACTGCCAACGCGTTAAAGTCCGCTGGTATCACATCTTTTTTTGTGATAAAATAGTAACCATGTTAATGCCAGACCAAACTGAGTTGCAAAATTAAAGATAAAATTGAACGCAGATAACTAGCGCAATTGCAGATTGCCAATACTGAATTACGACCAAGAAATGGAGGCAGTTTTATGAAGCTTATTTTTGCTATCGTATCAAACGAGGATGCCTCGCGCGTGCAAACGGCTCTTACTACGGCAAATTTTCAAGTGACACGCCTTGCCACGACTGGCGGCTTTTTAATGGCGGGCAACACCACCTTTTTGTGCGGAACCGAAAATGAAAAGGTGGATGAAGTCATCGCCATCGTCTCTGAGCATTCAAAATCGCGCACCCATACCATCCCTTCTGCTGCGTCTTATGGTGTGGGCATGTATACCACCTATCCGGTGAAAGTTCCAGTAGGCGGCGCTACCATTTTTGTCACCGACATAGACCGTTTTGAAAAGGTGTAGCCTATGACTTTTCCACTGCTCTATCAAGATGCGCTGCTCGCCCGCCTCAATGCCCTTTGGCAGGGCGGGCGCTTTCCCCATGCGCTGCTGTTGACTGGCCCCACCGGCATTGGGAAGCGCACCGCGGCGCAATACGCCGCCGCCATGCTGCTCTGCCGCAAAGAGGGGCTGCCCCCGTGTGGCGACTGTCCCTCCTGCCACAAGCTTGTCAGTGGCAATCACCCCGATTTTTCCGTGCTGCTGCCCGAAGGCAAAAGCAAGACCATCGGTGTAGACCGGGTGCGTGAAATAAAAGCCGCGGCCTACATATCCCCACATGAGGCGCCCCGAAAGGTGTTTTTTATTCCAGAGGCACAGCGTCTGCGGGTGGAGGCGCAAAACGCGTTGCTTAAAATAATCGAGGAACCACCTGAGGCAGCCTATTTCATCTTTACCGCACCGGGGCCCGGTAGCCTACTTGAGACAGTCTGTTCACGCCTGACCATCTGCCCCATGGGGGAATTAAACGAAGAACAGCGTTTTGAGGCACTTCTACACCACTTACCAGAGGCTGATTCCGAGTTGATGCGCACGCAGGCCGCGCAGTTTTCCACGGTTGGGCAGGCGCTTGATAGCCTGAATGACCCCGCTGCACGCCGTTATGCCAACGATTCTGCCGCCATAATCTCCGCTCTTGCAAAAAGAGATCGTTACATGATTTTAAAACTTTTTTCTGATTATGAAAAAGACCGTGAACAGTTTGCTCTCCTGCTGGCCGCGTTGCGCAGCGCGGTGATAACCCGGCTCACCGGCAGTGCGCGACTCTTCTCACCGTTGCAGAGTCTGCAAATTATTGCTATAATAGACGAAATGGCGTTGCGTAGTACCCAAAATGTCAGCATTTCGCTCATTTGTACTGCTGCTATCAACCGGTTGGTGAAAGCCGCCGGATTAATATAGAATAAGAGGATTACTATATGTCTGAGGTTATCGGCGTTAAATTTAAAGAGGGCGGCAAGGTTTATTACTTTGACCCCAATGGCATTACTGCCAAGGCTGACGAGGCAGTCATTGTTGAAACGGCTCGCGGTCTGGAATGCGGCGTAGTCGCTGTGGCTAACCGTGAAGTTGCCGAGGAAGAAATTGTTAAGCCCCTAAAGCAGGTCGTTCGTCTCGCCACCGCAAAAGACGTGGCCCAGATGGAAGAAAACCGCAAGCGCGAAGCGCATGCTTTTGAAGTGTGCCAGCAGAAGATTTTGGACCATAAAATGGACATGAAGCTGGTAGACGTGGAATACACCTTCGATAACAGCAAAATTTTATTTTATTTCACTGCTGATGGTCGCGTGGACTTCCGCGATCTCGTTAAAGACTTAGCCAGTGTATTTCGCACTCGCATCGAGCTGCGACAGATCGGTGTACGCGATGAAGCTAAGATGCTCGGCGGGTTAGGCATCTGTGGGCGTGTTTTTTGCTGTTCTAGTTTTCTAAGCGATTTTCAACCGGTGTCTATCAAAATGGCTAAAGAACAGGGTTTATCACTCAACCCTACTAAAATTTCCGGTACTTGTGGCAGACTGATGTGCTGCTTAAAGTATGAGCAAAATGCGTACGAAGATTTGCTGCGCACTACCCCACGCGTGGGTGCCGCCGTTAATACGCCTGAAGGACCGGGTACAGTTTCGGAAATTATCAACCTGCTTACTGGTAATATTAAGGTTAAAATTGAATCAGGGGATACGTTTACTTTTAAAAACTTTATGAAGCATGAGCTAACTCCACTTCGTGAGGATAGCCGTCCCGCACGTGAACCGCGACAGCAGCAGTCTCAACCTTCTCAGTCGGAACAACGTGAAGATGACGAGACCGCTCAGCGTGAAGATAAGGCTACATCCCCTCGCAGAGAAGACGCACCCCGGCGGGAAGGCGGCAAAAAGCCCACTCGCAACAGCCGCCCCGTCAGACGTCAGGGTGGGAAACCCAGCTCACAGAATAAGCAGCCCACCGCACCGTCGCCTGAAAATGACAATCACTAATTCCCTGTGTTAGATAAATTAAAGGTGGAAGGCATCAAATCTTCCACCTTTTTTATATAGATCCTTTTATAGCGTCGAAACTAGATTGCATTCATTCCTCAGTTTTTTATTATTAATATTAAAAGATTTCCAGTGTCAAAAATAATTTATAGGCGTGTCCAACTATTTTTTTGCAAAGCGCTATTAATTTCACAAAATCTATGTTATTATAGACACGAAATATAAAAGGAGGTGTATTCACATGGCATATGTTATTACTGACGCATGCATCAGCTGCGGCGCTTGCGAGCCCGAATGTCCTGTAAATGCGATTTCGGCTGGCGACAGCAAGTATGTTATCGATGCTAATACCTGCATCGAGTGCGGCGCTTGCGCGGGTGTATGTCCCGTTAGCGCTCCTACCCAGGAGTAATTTAAAGACAAGTTACATTAAAAAGCGCGTGGCTCTAAGGCCGCGCGCTTTTGCCTTGTATAACAACAAACGGAAAACCGGCAACAGAGCTGCCCTAGCCTTATTCAAGAGAACGTTAAAAGCCCATGGCCTGCATGACCACAGCGGTCTGTTCGTCACTTGTCAGTTTTTTTAGCAGCTCGAATGCAACAAAGGGTGCCGTCTGCGGGCAATAGGATGTGATAATATGTTCGTCGACTACCACCGGCTCATTAACAACTTCAACACCGAATTCAGCGAGCTGGCGCTGGCGGTATCCATCCTTCAAATGATAGGTGGTTGCCCGCTTGTTCTTTAAAATGCCGCTCTTGCCTAACGGCAGCGCACCAACACAGATTGTAGCGATCGGTTTGCCCTGTGCGTCAAAATCTTTAATCAAATTCAAAAATCTTTCGTCATACGCTTCTTCATAAAATCCGAATTCCTCAAAGCCACCTGGGATTGCCAATGCGTCATAGTCTTTTGCGCAAACTTCTGCAATTGTTTTATCTACTTGAATCGGAACGCCAAATGTACTATATACTTGTTTTGTAAAACCGCAGGTATCCACCGCCACATCGTATCCATAGTCGTTTCTGGCCCAGCCCAAAACATCAACAAAAACGCCAAATTCCATTGTTTCAAAACCTTTTGCACAAAATAGTAGAGTTTTCATGTCTTTCTTTCCTCCCGTCGGCATATGACCTTTGCGTCTAGTTTTTCAGAATTATATCGCATGGAGAATTTAAAGTCACGCTTTTTAAAACAAAATCTTTTACAATGACTGCAATATTTTATTACTCAAATGGTAATTTACCCCGTTTTTGTGATATGATAAACATAAAGCAACTTCCACGGAGGCCTATATCTATGGCGTACTCTATTATACCGTTGACACACGGCATTGCAGCAGCCATCAGCGATGCGCATCGTTTTACGACCGATTCTGTGCTGCTTTCGCGCTTCGCTGCCCCGCGCGCTGATGATATGGTCGCGGAGCTTTGTTGCGGTTGCGGCGCCATCACGCTACTGTGGTTTGGCGAAGGTGAGATCCCTCCGCGCCATGTGGTAGGGGTTGACTTGTTGCCAGAGGCTGCGGCTCTTTTTTCGCTCTCGGTTGAAAAAAACAACTTATCTAATCGCATTCGTGTAGTTTGCGACGACCTAAAGAATTATAAGAATATTTCTGCGCTTGCCGCCAACGCCTTTGATCTTGTGGTATGTAACCCGCCCTACTTTAGACCAGGTCACGGCGGAGGCGCGCGGCAAACCGCCCGACAGGAAACCGATCTAGATATTGCTGATGTCTGTCGTGCGGCCGGGCGTGCACTTCGCTATGGGGGGCGGTTTTGCGTCTGCTTTAAGCCGCAGCGGCTACCTGATCTGTTTGAGGCGATGCGTGCCGCCGGGCTTGAGCCCAAGCGCATCCGCCCTGTGTTGACACAGCCTGGTTCCATACCACACCTGTTTTTGGCGGAGGCACGCCGAGGGGGCAATCGCCAGCTTGATTGGCTTCCAGAACTCTGCTTGCAAAATAGCGATGGAACGCCCAGCGCGGAATATCGTGAAATATATCGAATGAGGTAATAACCATGTCAAAGCTTTATCTGGTGGGCACGCCGATCGGGAACCTGAGCGACTTTTCGCCAAGGGCAATAGAAACGCTGCGCATCGTTGATTTTATCGCCGCGGAGGATACCCGCGTCACGCTCAAGCTCTTAAATCGATTTGAAATAAGCAAGCCGATGGTAAGCTACTACCAGCACAACCTGCGCGAACGCGGAGAGCAGATTGTTGCGCGTATTTTGTCAGGCGAAAGCTGCGCGTTGGTCACAGACGCCGGAATGCCCGCTATTAGCGACCCCGGTGAGGACTTAGTCCGCCTCTGCGCCGAAGCCGGTCTTGAGATCGTTTCGGTTCCGGGACCGAGCGCTGCTGTTACCGCACTGGCTATGTCAGGGCTTAATACCAGCCGCTTTACGTTTGAGGGCTTTCTTTCAACCAACCGGCAAAGCAGGCGCGAGCATCTTGAATCTCTTTCTGCTGAGCGCCGTACCATGATTTTTTATGAAGCCCCGCACAAATTGCGCACCACACTTAGCGATCTGACTGCCGCCTTCGGCCAAGAGCGACGTATTGCGCTTTGCCGAGAGCTGACCAAGCTGCACGAAGAGGTTATTCGAACCACACTTGGGCTGGCTGTTGCGCGCTACGCTGATGCCGATTCCACTGCCCCCCGGGGAGAGTTCGTTCTCGTTGTAGAAGGCGCGTCCGAAATCACCGCGCCGACAGTGACACTAGAGCAAGCTATCGCACTGGCTCGTGCGTTTGTTGCTGAAGGGCAAAGTGTATCTGCTGCCTCTAAACAGGCTGCACAGCAAACGGGATTTAAAAAAAGCGACATATACCGCCAGCTTGCACAGTGACAACGTCACTTGATTTTTAGTGTGGTCCGCAGTATGATAATAACATTATTGCTGTTATAAACAGCAGGTTTCGGAGGTTTTTTTGATGAATGACTGGCAACTGGTATCGGACAGTACATGCGATTTAAATCCTGATAGTTTTGATACAGGGGATATTCCTTTTACGACTATACCCTTAAAAATATTAGTGGGCACTCAAGAGTTTATTGATTCACCTCAATCCGATCCACGTGAAATGCTCGCCGCAATGAAAAATTTTTCTGGGGCTTCTTCTTCAGCATGTCCTTCACCCTACGCCTTCGCTGAACAGTTCGTCAAGGCGGCGCATACTATCGCCGTGACCATCACAAGCGGTTTGAGCGGCAGCTACAACAGCGCCGTTCAAGCGATGAACATGGTGCTCGACGAACATCCTGAGAAGAAAATTCACGTGGTGGACAGTCGCTCTACTGCGGGCTCAATGGTACTTATCCTACGCCAACTTAAACAACTCATCGAGCTGGGCATTCCTTTCGATGAAATTGTGCGTCAGATTGAAAGTTATCGTGATACGATGAAAATTATTTTTTCACTCGCTACATTTGATAATTTGGTAAAGAACGGACGAATGAGCCGCGCCGCCGGCGTTCTTGCCTCTGCACTAAACATTCGCGCTGTCGCCACAAATACAGCAGAGGGCGTTATAGAAGTTATTGAAAAGCCTCGCGGTGAAAAACGCGCTGTCGAGCGTATGGTCGCCCTGATGGGGCGCTATAAAGATATGACTGGAAAGCCGGTTGTTATCACCCACTGTAACAACCCCAGCGCAGTCAAAATAATGTGCGACCTTATTAAGTCCACATATGGCACGAAGGATTCAGATATCACCGTGCTGGAGTGCGCATGCCTGACCTCATTTTACGCGGGAGATCAAGGTCTGCTGCTCTCCTTTTAAGGGGCATAATTAGTTGCCGCTTTGCGATTCATCCGTCATATGGCACAACGCCGACACAACCATGTCTCTGGGCTGCAGCGTGCACCATTTCGGGAATCTTCAAAGTCGTTTTTCAAACAGGGCATTTTAAGGGAGGGGCGCCGTGGACACACCCGCATTAACAGGCAGAGACCCGTCTGACAGCAATGCCCTACACAACAGTTATTATTTTGAACTTTCTATCCACGGGAATCGGGCGCTTTTAGCGAAAGAAAGCGTTTCGCTGCCCGGAAAAAAGCAACTGACTCTTACCCCGATAGGCAACGCTATAGTAGCGATATGGCAAACACTTCCTCAGCGTTTTCCCAGCATAGTCACTGATATTTTTTACCTCATGCCTGACGGTATAAGTGCAATTTTGACTCTGGATGCCCTTTCTGGCGAAGAAACAGCCGCTTTGAGGTTATTAAATCGTGCGGTCAGTTATTTTAAAGCTGAAACTACCCGCTTCTTTAACAGTGCCTCATCACAGGATTACCATAGCCGATTATGGGTGACTACATTCCGATGCGAGATAATTGCCACCTCCACCCAATTGACCGAACTGCAACAAAAACTCGCAGCACAAGGTGCATACCAGATAAGTGATTTCAACTCGCAGATAACAAGTCATAACCTTTGTAAACATATTAAAGGCTGATATCAGATTAAACTGATATCAGCCTTTAATATGTTTATTTTTTTTTGGAAACAACATTGCGCCGCTTAAATTACCCACCAATGCTATAATGCCATATCCTAACGCATAGACCCATGCACTTGAATTATAAAAAACATATATAGATGGCACAAATAAAGCAGTTACAATTAAAGCATAAAATAAACGATATGAATGCTTCAGCCCATATATAAACGAGCAAACAAAACAGATTAAGGGCATGACCACAAGCAATAACAACATAGCGGTTCCCGTATCTTTTATAAGAAGCGGCAAAAAATAAAAGTCCAGTAGAATAATAAATAAATATGGCAATAGTTTTTTAGTTTCTTCCATGAAAAGTTTCTCCAACTTAAATTTTAATTTGTTTTCATATGAAAATATTATATCAACAGGCAACAATTAAATACAACCTATTAAGCCTGAGTCTTTTACCGCGCTTATCCTTTTTCTTGACTTAAAATAAATACAAATATTTAAACGCCAAAGGGCGGCCCCGTTTAATCCAACGGTAGCCGCCCTGATAATAGCAAAAGTTTAACTTTTAGCCCTTAAAACAGGTGCAATGCAAAACGCACGATGAGCGCCGCAAATGAGATAGAAACAGTGGAAAGCAGCTTAATCAAAATGTTGATCGAGGGGCCCGAGGTATCCTTGAAGGGATCGCCAACGGTATCGCCGACAACAGCTGCCTTGTGGTTAGAAGAACCCTTGCCGCCCAGATGGCCCGCCTCGATGTATTTCTTGGCGTTATCCCAAGCGCCACCCGCATTAGACATCATGATAGCAAGGATAAAGCCGGTAACAGTAGCGCCCATCAGCATGCCGGTAACACCGTCAACGCCAAGCAGCAGGCCGACAACGATTGGCACAACAATCGCCATAATCGACGGAGCCATAATCTCCTGCTGAGCACTCTTGGTGCACAGGTCAACACAGGTGTGATAATCCGGTTCAGCGGTGCCTTCCATCAGGCCGGGGATGGTTTTAAACTGGCGTCTAACCTCGGTAACAATGCTCATGGCAGCCTTGCCGACCGATTCCATGGTCATTGCCGCAAACACAAAGGGAAGCACTCCGCCGATGAACAGGCCGACCAGCACAGCCGGGTTAGTAACGCTGAGGTTCAGCACAATGTTGGGGTCGATGGCCTTGCACTGGTCAACATAAGCAGCAACAAGTGCAAGCGCGGTGAGCGCCGCCGAACCAATAGCAAATCCCTTACCGGTAGCAGCAGTGGTGTTACCGAGGGAGTCAAGCGCATCGGTGCGTTTACGAACCGACTCATCAAGGCCAGCCATCTCCGCAATACCGCCGGCATTGTCAGCCACAGGGCCATAAGCATCAGTTGCAAGCGTAATGCCAAGTGTAGAGAGCATGCCGACAGCCGAAAGGCCGATACCAAACAGGCCTGCTTCAAAGCTGGTGTTGCCGCCCGAAACAATAAAGCTGATAATAACGGCAATACCGACAATAATTACCGGGATGGCAGTGGACATCATACCCAGAGACAAACCGCTAATGATAATAGTTGCAGAGCCGGTCTCCGAAGATTCCGCAAGTTTTTGAGTGGGTCTATAAGTGTCAGAGGTATAATACTCGGTAAAATAGCCGATAGCATTGCCCGCAATTAAGCCAACCATAATAGCAACGAACAGGCCGAACTGCTGGCCCTTAAAGACATAGTCGATAAGGAAATAAGCGCCAATGGCTACCAATGCGCTGGCAATATAGGTGCCTTTGCGCAGAGAACCCAGTAGGCTTCTCTGGTCGGCGTTTTCACCCGTCTTGACAAAGAATGTGCCAATGATAGAAGCAAAGATACCAATTGCCGAAAGAACCATTGGAACCGCCATACCGTCCATGCCAAATCCAGCGGCCACAGCAAGCGCGCAGGCCGAAAGTCTAGCACCTGCATAAGATTCGTAAAGGTCAGCACCCATGCCGGCCACGTCGCCTACGTTATCGCCAACGTTATCTGCAATAACAGCGGGGTTTCTGGGGTCATCCTCAGGGATTCCGGCCTCAACCTTGCCGACAAGGTCAGCGCCGACATCGGCTGCCTTCGTGAAGATACCGCCGCCAACACGGGCAAACAGCGCCATCATCGAAGCGCCCATTCCAAACGTGAGCATCAACGCAGAAATGTGGGTTGCCTGCTCTGCAACGGGCATCCCAGCGTAAACAACATACTTTAAAAAGTAGAACCAGAGGCTCATGTCCAGAAGACCTAAGCCAACAACGGTAAAGCCCATGACCGAACCGGCCGAAAAAGCAACTCTAAGGCCATGGTTCAAGCTTTCATTAGCTGCATTAGCTGTTCTAGCATTGGCGGATGTCGCAATTTTCATGCCGATAAAACCAGACAATGCTGAAAAGAAACCGCCTGTCACAAACGCGATGGGAACCCAGATTTCCATCTGGCCCATGAACACTAGCACCAACATAACAGCAAAAACAACGGCAAAAAACTTTGCCACGCCGCTGTACTGGCGTTTGAGATATGCATTCGCGCCCTGGCGGATGGAAGCTGAGATCTTTTTCATCAACTCGGTGCCTTCACTCTCGGCAAGTACCTTCTTAGAGCGCAGGTACGCAAATATCAGCGCCGCTGCTGCTCCAATAGGCATTAGGATGATAAGGTCCATTTTAAACTACACTCCTTGTCATTTTCTTCCTGCTCATTTTCCGCGTCTTCTATAACGCATTTAGGAATATTATATTAAAACACCAGTTAATTTTATTGCGTATCGCTGCGATTGTCAACATAATATTCATATTTGATGCGTTTTTTATTATGTTTTTGACAAATAAATATTGTAAAAAACAATTTTCACATTTAAAAAGGTAATCAATGGTTCTTTTTTTCTAATTCATACCATTAGTGCCCTGCTAATGTTGCCAGCACCAGCAGATGGGCCGGATAGTAAAAATAAAAACCCCATTTTCTGATCATTGCCCCCACATGCCCGGTCGGGCCACCGCGCATACCATTATAACAAAACAATAACGGCAGACTGAGCATGCTAAACAAATAGATCCACTGACCGTACATCAGGCAGCTACCAGTAAAAATAAACAGTACAACGGCATTACCCCAACGCCCTCTTTGACCTAACAACCAAAACATTAAGATGGTCAGCACGCCCAGCGCAGCGTAATCAGTACGCAACAACTCCGCAATCAAACCCATAATAACAACAGCAACAACGCTAAATCTTTTGCTGCCATAATCTACAAGAGCAATGCAAATGGCACCTAAACAAAGCGTAAAAAAGATGTTTTGATGGTAGGGATAAAAAACGGCGCCATAAAAAGCCAAATCAAATGGCAGCTCTGACAAAAACGCAAATAAAGCCAGCCTAAAAATGAAGCGCTTTCGGTTACGGGTGTGCAGCATGCCTTGTGCTAATAAAAAAGCAAAGATGGGAAAAGCCGCACGCCCAATCGCACGCAACGCGAAGAGGGCTGGAATTTCACGCAATACCATAGCCCATGCAATCTGTCTATCACGCAGTATGACGGCGCCAATATGGTCCGCCGTCATACTCAGCACTGCCACTACCTGCAGCACTGTACCGGAAAGTCCCCTTCCCGACCGCATCAGCGCGAAAGCTGGGGCATTGTGCCTGAGTGGTACGCATCCAGCAATAATGAGAGCGTATCAATCTGGCCACGCAACTCCTTGCCGATATCGGTATCAGCCACCAGCTTACGGCGGGTTGCCACCTCTAGGATGTCAGTCTTGGATAAAATGTCGGTATTTTGTTGAACAGCTTCACCAATACCCTTAAAAGGTCCGTGTGACACAAGCCGTAATCCATAAGAGTTATAGATTAGTGTATAGCCCGCAATGCCGGTAGTTTTCTGATAAGCCTTGCAAAAGCCACCATCGATTGTCAGCAACTTGCCGTCGCATTTAATTGGGCTTTCACCGTCCTTAGATTTCACCGGAATATGCCCGTTGACAATATGCGACTCCTCGGGGTTTAGTCCGAATTCCTCAAAAATATTCGAAATCACTTTGAGGTCGTTCATATAACGATAATAATAGTTCTTGGGTTCCTCATGCGAGGCTTTGTCCTCCACCAACATGCGCTCAAAAGTAGTCATGCGGGTTCTGCCGAAAATTGGTGAATTTTTACCACACCACAACCACCACATAAAGTCTTCTCCGTCGCGCTTCTCTTTTGAGCCACGGACACCAAAATAGCCCTCGCGCACTTTATGTTCACAAAAATCAAATAACCTTTTACCCCACAGGCGTGTACCGTCAAACTCAAATCGTTCAAATGAGCCGTCGCGATTCAGCGGCACGCACCCATGGAACAGCAAGTTGGAATTAAAGCAACGATAAAAGCTGCCATGCTCAAACAAGAATCGCATATGCGCCTGAAGCTTATCGCTGCGGATGAAGGAATCCTTCAGCGAGGCCATCAGTTGGCGCTCCTCCTCTGTCAGCTCATAAGGAGATTCAGGATTGATGGTGGGGAAATCGGTATCGCGTAGCGGATAGGTTACCCCTCCGATGGTCACTGTGCCCTCGGCGAAGTTAATCTTGTCTAGCATCATGCGCTCATCCATGTCATATTCGGGGTGGCGCGCAATGATCTGACCCTCTAGCTTCATCTGCATGACAGCAGCTGCTTTGCGCAGCTTTGCCACCAATTCCACGTCATTTAATCCAATTTTGTCCTGTTCAAGAACCTTGGGTTTAAACGCCATTGAATCACCATAAGTTTTTTCAGCAAATGTCGTCAAGGCGCGCAAACTGATGCCATAGCCGTTTTCTAGCGTGTCAACATTGGCATAAGAGAGCGAAACATTGAGCACATTGGCGATGCAGGCCTCATTCCCAGCGGCAGCAGCCATCCAGAGCATATCATGGTTGCCCCAGACTATATCCACCGCATGATGGCATATTAACAGCTGCATGATATCCTCAGCACCTGGCCCACGGTCGTAAATATCACCAATGATATGCAGCTGATCAACGGCCAAACGTTTTATCAAACTAGAAAGAGCCACAATAAACGCATCTGCTCTTCCAACATCCACAATTGTGGAGAAAATGCGCCCATAATAGTTTTCTTTATTCTTCTCATAGTGATCAGCATGAAGCAACTCGTCAATGATGTATGCAAAATCAACAGGAAGTGCTTTACGCACTTTGGACCGGGTATACTTAGACGCCACCACTCGGCAGATATCTATTAGCTTGACCAGCGTGTCGTGATACCATTCATCGAGGTCGTCCTGATGTTCTACTTTAAGCAAATCGAGCTTGTGCTGCGGATAATAAATAAGTGTTGCAAGCTTGGAGCGCTCCTCTTCTGAGCTACTCTCGTTGTAAAGCTCGTCAATTTTGTCTCGGATAACGCCAGACGCGTTGTTGAGAATATGCGCAACCGCCTCATATTCGCCGTGAAGATCGCTGATAAAATGCTCGGTACCTTTAGGAAGATCCAAAATAGCTTTTAGGTTAATAATTTCTGTGCAAACCGATTGAATATTGGGGAACTGTTTGGATAGTAAGCGTAAAAACGCCATTTGGTCGTTAATTAGGTCGTTCTTTTCCTGCTGCATCGTCATTCCTCCCGTAAGTGGGTTTAAACTTAAACTTAAACTTATGCTTGGCCTTGGGCATGCATTCAGTATGATTATGATATCAGAAGCGCTATGCGTCCAGTGTCAAATTTCAAACGCCAAAAGTGTACACCTGAAAATGCGCCTTGAGTACCCGCCTACTTAAAAATATTGCGTAATTATTATAACATATTTATTTTGTCGTGAAGCAGAAATTACAGCACAAAAAAGCCCATCTACAACAGAGGGGCTTTAGAGAAATTAGGCAATAAAGCGCCTCTAGTTGTGGAAACTAATTCCGCATTCTCAATTAGCTTATTGATTTTCTGCGTAAATACACCTGTCAGACTAAATATTGCACCTGTACCGGCGGTTCTTCGCGCCACGACAAGTTAGCCGTACCATCGCCGTTTATTGCAATATCACATGGCATCGTCCAATTGTTGCGGTAGGGCCTAATTTGACAATCGGTTTTAAGTTCCTTAATTTGCTTCAAAGACGCATCAAAAACTACCAGCGTCACCGGCATCAAACTATCCCAATCCTCAGTGTAATTGCGCGTGGCGGCCAATAGCAGTTGGTTTTTGTGGTCAACTGCCATTCCGACGATCAGCCGTTCGGTGTGTGTGTCGCCGTCAGCTTCGGTTATACTGCCGAGATCCATAAGCAATTGGCCCACAGGCTGTTCACCAGTAATATCATATGCTGTAAGCGAATCCACCTCATTAAGCACGACGACGTCGTTGTTAAAAAAATCAACGCCATAGAGAAGTGAACATGCGTTTAAAAGGCTAATGCTACCATCATATCTCTTTAATACAATATCGCGCCAGAACGCATCACCTGCGCCGCCGCCGTCAGCATAATATAACGCACGTTTACCGTCTGGGCTAGTTGCCAAAAGCTCCTCGATCATCTCGTCAGTATAGCGGCGGGTACAAGTATAACTCAAGTCATTGAAATCCAGCGTATAGGTCAGCTTGGTGTTGGTCACCTCCGCTGTTTTGGCGACAGCGTCCAGTGTGACGGTAGCCTCGTAGGTAATGCCTTCGCGGTCAACATATTCGGGATTGATTAAAAAATCCAGTGCCATGCCAAAGTTATGATCGTATTCGGGAATCACGATTTCAGAAACCTTGCCTTCGGTGTCGGTCAGGCAAAAACGCATCCCCAGCGTGTAGGGTGTTTCTCTGAAATCGCTGGAATAAGCCAAGACCGCACCGCCATCCTTTACCAGCGTTTCATAACGCCATTTGTTAACGTAACCTGTGGTTGTTTCCATGCTGTAGTGATAATCATCTTCCTCTTCCGATGCATAATAGAGTTTTCCGTTCGTAAGGTGAAGCACTTTGAGTGACAATTCGTCGCCTTTACCGGTCCAGACCTCGGCATAGGCCGTCCGCTCGTGGTTGCCTTGCTCATCAAAAATTTGCGCCATCACCAACTGTCTGTATTCCTTCGGCTTGTCATCGTCGGGGCGTTTTTCCACATATAAAACCGCGTAGCTGTTTTTACCCGCCACGGTATCTACAATGCGGTATTCGCATTGTGGTACTTCCCAATGCAGCTGTGTCTTTTCGCAATAAAGCGGCGGAGAGTCCGTTCCCGCACTGTTGCTATTAGATAGCGCCACTGCGTCGGTCATCGCCACCGAAGCACTAGACTGCATACAGGCACTGCAAATCATCAACGTGATGACAAGAATAACCCACCCCATACTTTTTAACCGCATGAAACAACCCTCTGCTTTCTGTCTAACCTTTAATGCTGCACTATTACCCCAGATCAAGTTGTCATATAGCGTATCTGAATCGGTGGTTTGTCACCCCAAAACAGATCGGCTGTGCCGTCACCATTTATCTCAACTGAAAGAATGTTAATAGAAAACTTTGCAAAAGCTCGCATTGTCATGTCAGTTTTATATTCGCGTAGCGGCTGACCTTCCCAATCTAATACGGCTAATGTCACCGGCAGTGCCTCGGTCTGTTGCGGAGTACCCTGCCAAAGGACGCCAGAACCAAAGGTGTATGGACGGTGCGCGACAAGCAGAACGCGGTTTGTCGAATCTACCGCTGTACCAACCACAATACGGGCGATTCCACTAGACGATTTATTATAAGGGTTTTTCTGCGTACCAAAATCAAATTTCTGTCCAGGTGATAAGGGGGTACCTGTGGTGGCGTCGTAAAACCGAAGTGCACCAAAGGTATTAGCCCAAATGTAGTCGTTCTCTAAAAAGTAAAGCTGATCCAGTTCAGAGCCTGCAAATAAAAACTTAATGCCTTCCGGCCCGCGCAAAACATAATCGCAGCCGCCAGGTGACTCAAAATAGTTTCGGTCATCGGCGGTGTAGAGCTGGCGCGACCCATCGGGAGAATTGGCAATCAGCTTGCCAAGCATCGACTCAGTATAGTTTCGGGTAACACTGTATCCCGGCGTTTTGTCACCAAAATTAAGTCCACAGGTAATTTTTCCGTTTGAAATTAGCGCTGTTTTTTCATGCATATTAAGTGCAGCATTAAGAACATACAGTGGGTTTTGCTGGTCGTTGAGCCAAGCTTCTTCATCAATGCCATGTGCGGTGTTGTAAAGCGCATTTGAAAAAGAAGCATCGGTAATTGGCACGGTCTGTTCAACCACTTCGCCCTCCGGTGCCGCAATCCGGAACCGCAGCACGTCTTTTGACTGTGATGAATCGTAATCAACGGTATATTGCAGCTGCGCTTCACCGTCAGCTGTCAGTTCGTTAAATAGGTGATAGCTATAATAATAGTGATTCGGATTTTCACCCAGGGAACGCAAGCCTGCTTCTGTAAGTGCCAAAGTAAAACAACTTGCTTCAGTTTGTCCCGTTTCATTTTCACGCCAGATTTCGAAAGTGATTGTGTCCGTGTGCGGTGTCAGTCGCCGCATCGGTTCGGTAACTCTAACGGCATTGTGCCACTGTGAATCCACCGTCTTCAGATAATCACCCTGAGCCGTAAAAAGCTGGGTGGATATATTATAAAATACATCATCAGGGCTGTATATTTTGTTAAACGCGTCGGGCATAGCCTGCTGGTAGATAACAGCATAGCCCTCCCCAAAGGCTGTAATACCTAATACATCATACGCTTCATCCGGTCGGAGGAAATGCAGCTCAACGCTATTATAATCTAGCCGCTCAAATTGATTGCCCAAGGTCGGCTGCGAGGATGATTCATCAGTACTGCTATCAGGTGGCAACACGGACTGCTCCACAGAACATGCGCAAAAAACCATCAGCATTGCCACTATAAAGATCGTCCTCTTTTTCATTGTGCCCTCCCTTTACACCGCAAACACAAACCGACAAAGTAAACCTCTGTAGTAAAAAAACTTCTGTCGGTGTAGTTTGATGCGGCATTCGCTATTTAATATGATTCCACTGTTTATATAGTGAGCATTTTTTACCAAATTATTGCAAATAGTGGGCACTTTCCTCAAGGAAATTACCCACTATTTGCAAAGTTTATTTAGTTGTGGTTTTTTGCGGCGCGCAGCGCCATTTCAAAGGCATGGGACGAAGACATATAGCGGATATTCTCACGGTCGTCAGCTCGTCCGCGCGCTAAGTTTAATTCGCGCACTTCTTCTTTGCTGTCACTGACCACTGCTACATACACTCGGCCAACAGGTGCCCTGTCGGTTCCGCCCGCTGGGCCCGCCACACCAGTGGTGGAAACTGCAATGTCTGCGCCGGTCAGCTTTTTGACGCCGCGTGCCATTTCAAGCGCACACTCGCGTGAAACAGCGCCATTGTCTCGCAGAGTATTTTCGCTAACTCCCAATGCCGCCTGCTTTAATGCGTTAGAATAAGCTACTACGCCACCCAAAAACATGTTCGAAGCCCCTGGAACATCCACGATACGCTGTGCCACCAACCCACCCGTGCAGCTTTCGGCGCAGGCAAAGGTCAGCTTTTGCTCTGCTAAAACGTCGACAACAGCCTCGTTGATCGTGTGGTAATCAAAGCCGTAAATCTCATCGGGGTAAATTGCCACAATCTGCTCTACAACAGGCTCTATTAGCTTGCGTGCCTCTGATTCTGTGGCGGCCCTCGCTGTTACACGCAGCTGGCACTCGGCAGTTTTTGCATAGGGCGCAATAGTCGGGTTGGTGGAGTTAACCAGCAAATCTTTGAGTCGCGCTTCCAGAGCCGACTCACCCACGCCGAAAAAGTTAATGGTACGCGATACCAACACACCATCTCCGCCAAAGCGGCGTTGAAAATAATCGGTTATCGGCCCATCAAACATTGGGCGCATCTCGCGAGGTGGCCCGGGCATCATCACTGCGACTTTACCGTCTTCTCCCTCAATAATGCAGCCTGGGGCGGTTCCGTTGGGATTTTGAAGAATGATGCACCCTTCGGGCATCATTGCCTGTTTGCGATTATTTTCGGTCATCTCGCGACCCATCCGTTTAAAAAGGCCCTCAATGGTTTTTAAACTTGCCTCATCCATCACAAGCTTACGGTTAAAATGTTCAGCCACCGTTTCTTTTGTCAGATCGTCATAAGTTGGGCCCAACCCACCGGTAAGCAACACAATGTCGCTGCGTGAAAAAGCATCTTTTAAGCACTCCCTCAGACGACTAGGGTTATCTCCCACTACTTCGTGATGATACACGTTAATCCCTAAGTGTGCCAACCCACGCGCGATATCGGCGGCGTTGGTATTTACCACATCACCGAGCAGAAGCTCGGTTCCCACGCAAATTATTTCCGAATTCATTTACATATCTCCTCCGTTATCGGCCTTTTGCCGTAATCTTAATTATAATCACAAGTGCTTCTATTCATGCCATATAAGAATTTTGGTAGTTGTATCTATTATAAAAAGTATCCCACTGTTTCAAAAAGCTGCCACTGGAATATGACTGCCCTGCTATTATATCCATAAAATTGCTTTAATGCTTAGTATATCACCGCAAGCATTACAATACAATTTGAGTTTGTAAAATCATAAAAAATGGGGGCTTTCCCCACAAAGAAAAGCACCCATTTTAAAAATACATATTTAATATTTCGAGTCGTCTTTAATCTCTGGTACATCCTGCTGAGGACTTTCGATAAAAGCTGTATGCTCCTCTTGTTCCGAAACAGCCGCTTCAGTAATGATAGCAGTTTCGTCCTGCAGTTTAAACCTGCCAACCAAACTTTTCAGTGTCTGCGCTTGTGCTGAAAGCTCTTCCGAAGCGGCTGCACTTTGCTGCGCAGTTGCCGAGTTTGTCTGAATTACCACCGAAATTTGCTCGATTCCCTGCGTAATCTGAACAACCTGAACTGCTTGGTTTTCAGACACAGTCGCGATTGCCTGTACCTTTTTGCTGGCGCTGGCAGCCTGCTCTACCACTTGGTTGAGTGATTTTGCTGTTGCGCCCGCAATTTTGGTTCCCTTTTGGACAGCGTTTATAGCGCTTTCAATAAGTACCGTCGTGCTCTTAGCCGCCTCGGCACTCTTACCTGCTAGATTACGCACTTCGTCAGCCACAACAGCAAATCCCTTGCCGGCTTCGCCTGCACGGGCGGCTTCAACCGCTGCATTAAGTGCCAAAATATTGGTCTGAAAGGCGATATCGTCTATCGTTTTAATAATTTTGCTAATCTCACTTGAAGCTCCCGCAATTTCATTCATGGCTGAAATCATGTGTGTCATCTGTGCGTTGCTCTCATAGACGCCACGGCCAGACTGTTCGGAAAGGTGGCCCGCTTCACGCGCATTTTGAGCGCTATCTTTAATCTGCGCAGAAATTGATTCCACTGTCGCTGAAAGCTGCTCAATTGCCGCAGCTTGTTCGGTCGCTCCTTGACTGAGTGCCTGTGCTCCGGCAGAAACTTGATCGGAGCCACTTGCCACTTCGCTCGAAGCAATATTGATCTGCAAAAGCGTCTGGTTAAGCGATATCATAATTCTGGACATGGCTGTTTTTATCTGTGCAAGATCGCCAGGAAAATCCGCCTCGGCCTTCAACGTCAGGTTTCCGTCCGCCATTGCGCCCAGCACCCTATTGATATCATTAATTATAGCCTGTTGTGTCAGGGTAATGCGCTCAGTTGCTGCTGCAAGCTTGCTGGTTTCGTCCCGGGTAGAAATAGCTGGCACATCGGAATACAAATCTCCTTCAGACAAAGCAGCCAACCGGTTGGTGCACAGCATAACAGGGTCGGCAATTCTTTTAGAAACCTTGCTCGCAATGATCACTGATGCCACCAGTGCAATAGCTAATAGCGCCAGTGTTACTACCGCAGCTGTCAATCCATCTTTGATAAAGTCCATTGCAGGGGCATGTATTGCTATACTCCATCCATTGGTACCAGCTACCGGCGCATAAGCAATATAACGCATACCACCACCCCATGTGCAAGAACCAAAACCAGTTTCACCGCTTTGCATCACGGCATGTACCTGCGCCAGCTTCGCCAACGAAGAATCACTTTGCGCAGAGATCCCCACGTTTTCTCCGACTTCCATCGCATCGCCATCAACATGTGCTACCGTATTACCGGCGGCGTCAATCATATACGCGCGGCTGTTATCGCTAACATGAATAGAGGCCATGATATCATTTAAGAAACTTTCCGGCGGAATAAAGCATACCACCCCGATAACATTTGTACCGGGGACACCCTCCTTTCGGAGTGGAGCAGCAACGACAATTGTTTTTTGATTGGTTGTTTCGTCAAGAAAAGGCTCTGACACAAAGGTTTCACCCTTCATAACCGTTTTAAAGTACGTTTCCTCACTGTAATCTTTTCCGTCAAACACGCCCTGACCGGACGCATCAATAATGTTACCCTTCGAAAAGCCATGCAAATTAGCCCGCTGTATCATAATACTACGCTTGTCATCCACCAGCGTGGCAGGATTTGCAAGTCGAGGTGCACAGCCAACCTCAAGTGCAATGCTCTGATACTTTTGCAGCTCGTAGGAAACCCGTTCAGCAGCAAGGACGGCTGTTTCCTGCATTGTTTTATGGATAAGGTTCTGTGTACTACTGTAATTTAATGCAATAGCCGTCCCCCCTACCACTACTAGCGAAATGCACACCAAAGAAATAATCGCGGTCATAATTTTTGATTTAATGCTTTTCATTCTTCATTCCGTCCTTTTCTTTAAGCGGACGATGACCGGTTGTATGCTTGGCCTGTCTAGAAACGCCATCCCCCAAAGGCTTTACTAGACATTTAACCATCCCCCCATGATTTTGCGCAACCCCCGGTGCCGCTCAATTTTTCGGGCTTTTTACCGCAGAAATCCAGATTAAGGATATATACTACCTTTATATCCTATTCTTATGATAGAATTTTAGCATATTCGCCACTACTATACAATGAATCATTAATTCCGAGTGATCTTTTTGTCACAAATGATAATTTTTTCGTTACAGAATTTTGCAACTGTACTTATGGAACTTCTGTCTATTGTTGTAAAACCATATGGATAAATTAAAAAGCGGGAGCTTTTACGCTCCCGCTTTTAGATGAGTATGATTTAAAAACATTTCTATAAGTAAAGTTTTACTCTTTTTTATTGGGGTAATCATACCATCCCTTGCCCGTTTTCTTTCCGAACTCGCCCTTTTTATACTTTTCGATGACAAGCGGACTGGGTTTATCGTACTCGTCGCCACTCTCTGCATACCGGTCACGACGAACATAATAATTGACGTCGATCCCCGTCAGATCCATTAAACGGAACGGGCCCATCGGATAGCCAAGTCCCTTTTCGCATGCAGTATCAATATCCTCAACCGAGGCAATTCCCTTTTCAAGCAGTAGACAAGCTTCTCTCGTCACGGCCGCGTTGATGCGGTTAGCAACAAACCCAGGGATTTCCTTGTTAATAATTATAGGCTTTTTTCCTGTGTTACGCGCAAAATCACAGGCAGTTTGAATTGAATTATCAGATGTATGCGGTCCACGTACAATTTCTGCAAGCTCCATGACCAGCGCAGGATTAAAGTAGTGTATGTTCAACAGGCGCTCGGGGTTAAGTGTTACATCGGCAAACTTGGAACTGACCATATTGGAGCTGTTGGTAGCCAGAATAGTATCCGGCTTACATATCCTGCTGATACGCTCAAACAGTTCGCGCTTGATGTCTAGATTTTCTATAATCGCTTCAATCACAAGATCCGCCTGTGCGGCTGACGCGTCTACATCCTGAGAAAACAAGAAATTAGCTGCTACTTTATCGGCTTCTTCCTGCGTGACGCGCCCCTTAGCCACCCGCCCCGTAAGATAACTGGCGGCCCATGCCTGCGCTTTCTCCACTGCGGCGGGGAAAGAATCGCAAAGAATAACTCTATAATTGTGCGCACGACCGTTTAAAACGGTATTCATGGCGATTTGTTGGCCCATAGCGCCTGCGCCAATAACGACAATGGTTTTAACCTCGTTAATAGTCATAAGTAATACCCCCTTATAATAATGTCAGCTACAAAGCTAGTCTAACCGCTCAATAATTGTTGCCATCGCTTGCCCGCCGCCAATGCACAATGTGGCAAGACCAAAGCGGCCACCGGTACGCTGAAGGTTATGGAGCAGCGTTACAATGAGGCGGGCACCGGTGCCACCCAGTGGATGCCCCAGCGCAATAGCGCCGCCGTTAATATTCACCTTAGCAGGATTCAGCCCCAGGTCACGTATGCAGGCGACCGATTGTGAGGCAAATGCTTCGTTTAACTCCACCAAATCAATCTGCTCTAACGATAGGCCGGTACGCTCAAGAATTTTGCGGGTGGCAGGCACCGGCCCATAGCCCATAATGGCAGGTTCAAGTGCTACGCGGGTGGTATCCACAATTCTGGCCAGCGGCTTTAGGCCAGTTTCTTTAACCTTTTTCTCCGACATCAACACCAGTGCTGCTGCGCCATCATTGCGCCCACAGGAGTTTCCAGCTGTAACGGTGCCGTCTGGTTTTACAATCGGTTTTAGCTTCGCCAGCGCCTCCATCGTGGTGCCTGCGCGGGGGAATTCGTCGGTGTCAAACACCATTGTACCTTTCTTTGATTTAATCTCAACAGGTACTATCTCGGCTTTAAAATGCCCGGCGGCAATCGCTTCCTGCGCGCGCCGCTGACTTTCAACCGCAAAACTATCCTGCGCCTCGCGCGTGATATTAAAGCGCTCTGCAACATTTTCGGCTGTCTTGGGCATGCTCAGTTCCTTGCCGTAAACTGAATATGGCTGCGCAGTCGAACCTGCCTCAATGTTGGAGTCAATCAGCGTCAGTGTTCCATCGCCCCAACGCCCGTTACGCAGATACTGTGGCGCACGACTCATATTTTCGGCACCGCCCGCAACAATAACATCCGCCTCACCGCACAAAATCTCCTGACAACCGTTGCGGATGGCTTGCATAGCAGAAGCACAGAGTCGATTGACTGTAAAACCGGCAACCGATTCAGGTAGCCCCGCCTCAAGCAAGGCGCACCTTGCAATATTAGAAGCTTCCGTGCTTTGCCGCACTTCACCTAAAATGACTTCGTCAACCATGGTGCCATCAACATTGGCACGCCTCAGCGCTTCTTTGATGACCAGCGCGCCTAGTGTATGCGCCGGAACACCTTTGAGCGACCCTCCGTATTTGCCAACTGCTGTACGAACAGCACCCATGATATAGATGTTTTCCATTCGTTTTCTCCCTTCCACAAACTTGCTGGTATGCCCTGTCTTTTTGGCAATTGCGTCACAATTATTACCATGCAATATTGATGCCAGCTTTTTTAGCACAAGCAAGATTACGGATATGGGCTTTGCGATATATCAATATAAATGCAAAATACCTGTTGTCAATTCACATACTGTGCGCTCATCACACATATTCTCACCGCGAATTCGCCTTTATTCGATGATATTATTTAATAAAAAAGTGAAATGTGAATCACTTTTATGTGCAATGTGAAGTGCAATTGTGCAATATATGCACATAGTTTTGCACAATATTTGGAAGCATTTCTGCCATAGTTACAGTGTTAATCAGTCAGACGCATTTTCCAAATTGGATTTGTTAACGCCCACTTTTCACAAGTTATACGTTGCCTTTTTCCGTTTGGTTGCAGATTACAACGTCGTTATCCCAGTAAATCACGCTTAATCAAGGCTATTTTAGAGCTAAAAAACAATAATGGGCAATTGGGCTTAAAACGCAAGCTCAACTGTCCATTAATTTTATATATCAAAAAATTACTGTCTCTTTGCTATATTGGCATAATACTTGCATGCTAAACAAATAGAACGTGATGCTGCAATAGCGCCCCATAGTTGCGCATCCGAAATAAGCAACGCATTTTTAGTTATTTTATGAGGGTATAAAGACAGCTCAAACCTATAAAGAGAGGTGTACTAAATGAAATTCGATAACATTCTGTACGAAAATCGTGACGGAATTCTGTATCTGACTTTGAACCGCCCCGACGTTCGCAACGCCCTGAGCCCCGAAATGTGGAACGATATCCGAACCGCGACTCAGTTGGTACGTGACGACGACTCAGTTAAGGTTGTCATTATCAGCGGTGCCGGCGACAAGGCTCTTGCTAGTGGGGCAGATATTCGGGAAATACACGATCGAGCGTACTTAAAGATGCTGCAAGCCACCGCGTCACTCTCCCTAAAGGCGCTGGAAGATCTGTATAAGCCAGTCATCTGCGCTATTAACGGGTATGCGCTCGGCGGTGGGTGTGAGCTTGCCATGGCCTGTGATATCCGCATTGCAACCAGAAGGTCAAAGTTTGGCCAGCCCGAAACCAATTTAGGAATTATTCCAGGCGCGGGCGGAACACAGCGCCTGCCGCGACTGGTCGGTATCGGCAAAGCGAAAGAATTAATCTTCACCGGTCGAATCATCGATGCAGAGGAAGCCTGCTTAATCGGTCTTGTCAATAAGGTCACTGAAGACAACCGTGACGCACTGATGGTCGAAGCTGAGACAATGGCCAAACAAATTATGGCGAAGGGTCCACTGGCAATTATGATGAGTAAGATTGCCATTAACACGGGTAGTGAGACCGACATAAACACCGGGCTGATGATTGAAAGACTCGCACAAACCGTCGCTTTCAGCACGGCGGATCGCAAAGAGGGTACAGCGGCGTTTCTGGAAAAACGCCCGGCAAATTTTAAGGGTCAATAAACATCCCTATCCAGGAATCATAAAACATTTTTTAGAGGAGGATTATTCTTATGAAGCCCATGGAAGGTATCAAGGTTGTGGAGCTATCCACTATGCTGGCAGGCCCGATGACGGCAAGAATTCTTGCCGAGTGGGGCGCCGATGTTATAAAGGTCGAATCTATGAATGGTGACGCATGGCGCAAACAAGCCGGTACCACGCTTTCGCCTTGTACAAAGGATGCAAACCCCAACTTTGATATGCAGAATATGAATAAGCGCTTCGTCTCGCTAAACATGCGAACCGAAGAAGGCAGTGCAGCCATGATGAAGCTGCTAGCTACGGCGGATGTACTCGTCACCAACTACCGCGTGCAGGCACTGGAGCCGATGGGGTTGACCTACGAGCAACTCAAGGACAAATTCCCTCGCTTGATTCACGCCTCAGTTCTCGGCTACGGCGAAAAAGGCCCGGAGAAGGACCGCCCCGGCTATGACTATACCGTCTTCTTTTCCAGAACTGGACTGATGGCCGACCTTGCACCGGCTGGTGGCCCCCCGCTCGTACCGGTCGGTGGTATCGGCGATCACAGTGTGGCCGTTGCGTTGTCGGGCGGCATCGCCGCAGCGCTATATAAAAGAAGCGTCACCGGCCAAGGCGATAAGGTCGATGTTTCCCTGCTTCAGGCGGGCACCTTTATTCTCTGCACCGGTCTCTTAAATGGCTTTAATGGGCGAAAGCTCCCGCGTGATCGTTATGACTGCGGACACGCCGGCAGTAATACATATCAGGGCTCCGATGGTGAATGGTTCTACCTCGCCGTGATTGATTACCGTCGCTTCCCTGAATTCTGCGAGGTTATCGGAATGCCCGAGATTGCAACCGACCCACGGTTTTCTACATCTGCGGCCTACTATAAAAACAGAGAAGAGCTAACCAGAATTTTCGATAAGAAATTTATGGAACATCCGGTTTCTTACTGGCATGAGCTGCTGGATAAGCATGATCTCCCTCACGAGATTTTGCGTCATTTTAAAGATGTTCCTTATGATCCGCAAGTGCAGGCAAACCACTATACTTATTTTCACGAATACTCCGACGGAACCAAAACCGTATTTGCCAACGGTCCTGTTCATTTTGGTTCCATTGATCCCGCAGCCATCCCCTGCAAAACCTCTGGCTCAGTTGGCTGTGACAACGATGAAGTGTTAAAAGAGCTCGGTTATACCGATGACGAAATTAGGGCCATGCGTGAATCCGGAGACATTAAATAGCATAAGGAGGACGCCGGACCATGTATACCTTTGGAATTGATATCGGTTCCACCTCGAGCAAGGCGGTGATTATGCGGGACGGAAAAGACATTATCGCGCATGTGGTTGTACCGCTTGGAACCGGTACCGTGGGGCCAAAACAGGCGCGCGACAAAGTGTTCCAAATTTCCGGCCTGAACCCGCAGGATATAAGCTATACCATTGTCACCGGCTATGGGCGCATGAACTGCGACTACGCCAACGAACAGATCAGCGAATTAAGCTGTCATGCCAAGGGCATTCACTCTCTGCTGCCCACCGCCGATACTATTATCGATATCGGCGGGCAGGACGCCAAGGCTATTAAAGTCAGCCCGAGGGGACAGATGCTTGCTTTTCAAATGAACGACAAATGTGCGGCGGGCACCGGGCGCTTTCTAGACGTCATGGCTCGCGTTTTAAATGTCGATATTAATGATCTCGGCCCGGTCTCCGAAAAATCAACACGTCCGGTTGCCATTAGCAACACCTGCACTGTCTTTGCCGAATCTGAGGTCATCTCACAACTTTCCTCAAATATTCCCATCGAGGATATCGCCGCGGGAATTCATCATTCTGTCGCCAAGCGTGTCGCAGGAATGGCGTTGCGGTTAGGCCGCAGTCAAAACGTCGCTATGAGCGGCGGCGTTGCGCTCAACGTCGGTGTTGTACGTGCAATGTCACAAGAACTGGGCTGCCCAGTGCTCGTGCATCCGCTATGCCAGTCGGCGGGTGCCATTGGTGCCGCTGTGCTGGCGTGGGAAAAATTCTTAAAGGGAGAAGGTAAAGTATCATGAGCGAAAACGCTACACTTAATGTAAATACCGCTGCCGCAGATACTGCCGCAGCATCCGCACCAAAACCTAAACGCCCCAAGCCCAAGTCAATGATTATGCTGGGAGAGCAGACAGACGCTCTGTTCCAAAATGCCCGTATCGCCAAGGAAAACGGTGAAAAGGTTGGCTGGTCCGCCTCTATCTTTCCGCAGGAGATTGCAGAAACACTGGGGCTTAACATCCTCTACCCTGAAAACCATGCGGCTGGCATCGCTGCCCGCCATCAGGCCGACCCATTTTTACAGGAATGTGAGGGCCCGCTGGGCTACTCAAATGACCTGTGCGCCTACGCCAAGGTCAATTTGGCCTATGCCTCAGTTCTAAACGATGAAAGCAGCGTTGAGTTGCCCGATGGCGGAAAGATGGTTAAACCCGATTTTCTACTGTTGACCAACAACATCTGCAATCAGCTAACCAAGTGGTACGAAAACCTCGCCAAGCAGATGGATATTCCTGTGTTTTTCATCGATACCTGCTATAATCCTTCTGACTATGTCACGGAGACCCGCGTACGCTATGTCCGCGCACAGATTGACAAGTTGATCGAGGATCTCTGCACCTTCACCGGCAAGACCTGGGATGAAGATCGCTTTAAAAAGATTATGGAGATTTCCCAGCGCAACAGCTATTTGTGGGAGCGTGCGAACAACCTGATGGATAGAAAGCCCTCACCCTTAAGCGGCTTTGAACTTTTCAACTATATGTCCGCCATGGTGTGCAATCGTGGCAAGGAATCTTCCACCGCCATTTTGCAGCAACTCAACGATGAAATTGAAGAGAATATCAAAAACGGCACCTCCACCTTCCCGGTGGAAGAGCAATTCCGCGTTTCATGGGACGGCATCGCCTGCTGGCCCTATTTGAGCCACAACCTGCGAACACTAAAAAAATACGGCATCAACATGGTGGCTTCCAGCTATGGCAAGGCGTGGGCCATTGAATATGAAGACCTTGATGGCATGGCGCGCGCCTACTGCTTCGCTTCAACCAATGGTGATAATGCAACAACCATGATTTCTCGCCGCATAGAGGCACTGGAGAAATTCAGTTGCGAGGGTACCATTTATCACGTCAACCGTAGCTGCAAAGTTATGGATTGTCAGATGATGGAGGTTCAGCGACAGATTTCAGCCAGAACCGGCATCCCGTTCACCTCCTTTGACGGTGATCAGGCCGACTACCGCAACTATAGTGAAGCACAGTTTGAAACACGCATTCAGGGCTTGGTGGAAGTCATGAAGCAGAACAAGGAGGCTAGAGCCAATGGCTGACTTAAATAGCAATATCGCGCTGCTAAAAAGTGCGTGTGAGAATCCCCGCGCCCAGTTAGATCACTATCTTTCTCAGGGGAAAAAGGTGATCGGATGCTTTCCTGTCTACACACCCGAAGAACTGGTTCACGCTTCCGGCATGATTCCGTTCGGTCTCTGGGGTGGCAAGACGGAGCTAAAACTGGTCAAAAGTTATCTGCCCGCGTTCGCATGTCCCATCATGCAGTCAACGCTGGAATTTGGCCTGCGCGGTACTTATCAGGGGCTTTCAGCCGTCATCATTCCCGCTTTGTGTGATACCTTTCGCTGCATGACCCAGAACTGGCGCTTTGGCGTGCCGACTATACCGATGATCCCAATTGTCTACCCACAAAACCGTACATCTCCCGCCAGCGTTGATTACCTCATCAGCGAGTATGAAAACGTGCTTTCGATGCTCAGCACCATCACCGGAATGATGATGAACGAAAAGGCACTGAGCGAAAGCATCGCGATTTATAACGAGCACAACGCCATCATGCGTGAGTTTGCCAAGGTTGCAAACGATCACCTCGATGTGGTGACGCCACAGGTGCGCCACACCGTCATGAAAAGCGCACTTTTCTATGAAAAAAGTGAACATACCATCATTGTGCGCGAGATTATTGAATCACTCAAAGCGCAGCCCGTTTACAAATTTACTGGCAAAAAGGTTGTACTCACCGGTATCACCTGTGAGCCGGACGCGCTCTTAGATATCTTCACCGAGAATAACATCGCCATTGTCGGGGATGATCTGGCGCAGGAAATGCGGCAGTACCGCACTGATACGCCTTTAAAGGGCGGCGGTGGTCTCAAGCGTTTGGCACTGCAGTGGAACGCACGTTATGGATGCAGCCTCGCGCACGAGTTGGGCAAACCGCGCGGCAAAATGCTGGCGGACATGTGCACGGAAACCGGCGCCACCGGCGTCGTTGCCTGCCTAATGAAGTTCTGCGATCCCGAAGAATATGACCTGCCCTATATCGTGGCCGACCTGCGTGGCGCTACCCTTCCTTGTCTGACTATTGAGATCGACCAACAAAATACCAGCTATGAGCAGATTAGAACACGTATTCAGACCTTCTGTGAAATGATTTAATTTTTTTAGATTGTTTTCGCTCTTTTTCTCAATTAGCAATGTAATTTTATCCGGATTGGTTGTGGCAGCCCCAAAAACGCTGCCGCAATCAATCCGCGCTTTTAACGAGTTAGTTTCGGTCGTGGGTTTGTCTTACATTTCGAATATTCCGCTTTAAATAGGTGTTTTTATGTGATAATATGTTAGCAATAGCAATTGGCGAAAGGAGCAATCGAATGCAGGAGTTGATGCCTTTTGATGATTTATCCGAGCTACTGCCCTCCACGGTGGTGCTAGACAATATTGACGCCGGTATCGCTGTATATGACGCCAAAGGAAACTTCATTTTTGTCAACACCGTCATGATTAACTGGAGAAATATTCCACGAAAAGATTACCTGTTAATGAACGTACATGATTTTACAAATTTTATCGACGTCTGCGTTTTTGATCTTGTTTGCCAGAAAAAGCGGCGGATTAGCCGGCTACAGTATTATCAGGATTTTCAGAAAATCGACAGTCCAACTCGAATGAGAATCGTGACCGGTACCCCAATTTTCGACGGTTTTGGCAACATTAAATATGTTGTCACCATGCTTCAAGATATTGAAGATTTTGAAAATCTTTATCATTCTTTACTCAAACAAAATAAAATTTTAAATCGAGATTCAAAAATCTCTCCAAAAGCCGAAGAGGTTAGCATCGTCGCCAAAAGCGAAGAAATTAGGCAGCTGCTTTCAGTTGCTAACAGCATTGCCCCGCTTGATTCTACTGTGCTGCTTTATGGCGAATCCGGCAGCGGAAAAGAAGTCATCGCACATTATATTCATGAGCACAGCAATCGAAGCGACAAACCGCTTATTACTGTTAACTGTGCCGCTTTTCCAGAAAATTTAATTGAAGCTGAACTGTTTGGTTATGAAAAGGGTAGCTTCACCGGCGCAAATAGAGAAGGTAAAATTGGTCTGGCCGAGGCCGCTGACGGTGGCACGCTTTTTCTTGACGAAGTCAATTCCCTGCCTCTTAGCGTACAGGGCAAGGTGCTACGCATGATCGAAGATAAGAGCGTACAGCGCATTGGCGCTATACGGCCCAAAAAGGTGGATTTCCGGCTTATCACCGCGACGAATCAGTCTTTGACCGACCTGGTGCATCAAGGAGTCTTTCGCGAAGATCTTTATTATCGGCTCCACGTAATCCCTCTCACCATTCCGCCCTTGCGCAACCGCAAAGAGGATATTATACCGCTTTGCCTGCATTTCCTGCACTATTTCTGCCAGAAATATAATCTTAAAAAGAGTTTTTCCGAAGAAGTTCTGGCAGAAATCCGTCGTTACCAGTGGCCGGGCAATGTACGAGAAATCCGCAATTTTGTCGAGCGTATGGTGGTTATGACCCCTTCTTCTACGACTGAAATCAATAGCATCCCCGTGGGTATGCTGGGCGAACAAACCACCATGCATGAGCTGCCTATTGAGCGTACCTTGCCAAATCTCGGTTCCGGTAGGCTAAGTAAAGATAAAGTCATGTCCGCTTTGATGGCCTGCGGTAATCACCGCGGCAAGACGGCAGAATATCTTGGAATTTCCCGACGACAGCTGCAATATAAAATCAGAGAATACCACATTCCCTCCCGCTGCCATTACGATCATGATAATGCAACTTGAAATCCCTATCAATAATGTGTCATTTCCATGGCGCAGCAATGTGTAGAACAGAGATACAATCGCCATATAAAGGGTACATAAAATAAAGACGGAGGCCGACTGCTTTAGAGTTCGACCCCCGTCTTTATTTTATCGCGACCTTGTTATTGTATTTTTGTCACGCTCAAGGACTAAAAGTCGTTTATTTAAAAGCTAATCCGCTCTGCAAAAAGCCAAACGCACAGCCAGCATAGACCGCCGCCCCTGCTATTAGACAACTTTCATCTAACTTAATTTTGGAGTTATGCAGCGTTAGCGTGTGCCCCTGTGCAATGCTTCCGGAGCCTATCGTAAAATAGGCCGAGGGTACCCGCTCGGAAAAGGCCGAAAAATCTTCGGTACCAGTGTTCGGTGGTGCGAAAATGGTGTTTTCAGTGCCAACCACTGCGCCCGCATATGTTGCGAGCTGCTCCGAAAGTTCCACATCGGTAACCATGGGAGCGATACCATAAACAAAAGTTATCTCGGCAGTCGCCCTAAAGGTAGCGGCTACACCCTGCGCAACTTCCTTTATACGCTGCTTTAAAAACGCGCGCTTTTCGGCTGTTGTAGTGCGCATCGAGACCTCCAACTCAGCCCTACCCGCCACGGTGTTGCATGTGGTGCCTCCGCTGATTTTGCCCACCAGAATAACCGAGTTGTCGCGGCAGGATATTTCGCGCGAGATTATTTCCTGCAAAGCGATAACGACATGTGCCGCAACATTGATGGCGTCAACACCTGCCTCCGCCTTGCTTCCGTGTGCATCCTTGCCAATAATTTCGATCTTGACGGCATCACCCGAAAAAGCGGCAGGCCCTTTCGCGTAATAGACCTTTCCTAATTCTGAATGCTCGGTACCAATGGCCATATGAAGGGCCAATGCGGCATCCACTTTTGGATTTTCTAAAATACTATTTTCGATAAGGTCGGTGGCACCCGCCAGAATTTCCTCCGCGGGCTGGAACGCCAGCTTGACAGCTCCGCCAAATTCAGCCTCATGCGCCTTTAATAGCCGTGCTGCGCCCAGCAACATTGCGGTGTGAAAATCGTGCCCACAGGAATGGCAATGTCCATTTTCCGCAGCAAAAGGCAGCCCAGACTGCTCCTGCATTGGCAAGGCGTCCATGTCGCAGCGAAGCAGAATGGTTTTGCCTTTTGATGCATCGCCAATTAGGCAGGAAACACCCGCTTTCCCAACATCTTTTGGCGCGAGGCCCATTTCTGCCAGTTTCTCTTTAACAAAGGCTGTGGTCTGTGGCAGGTCAAAGCCTGTTTCAGCGAAGCGGTGCAGCGTGCGGCGGTTTGCCACCAACTCGTCGCCGATATTCTGTGCCTGAGCTAAAAAAGCATTCATGCTTGAATTCCTTCTTTCACTTAAAATATTAACGGTGCGATTATGTTAGCAACAATGACCGACACAATACTAACGGACGTCACGCCCGAGATTATCATCTTAGGCAAATAATAGTTCGTCAGGCGGGCAGTATCCTCGTCAGAAAGATTGTGTGTCATCTGCGCTGCATTGACCACTTCAATTGCGGTGGTGTAGGTCACTGGATAGCCAAACATGCAGCACAGGCCAGTAGCAATTGAGAGATACATATCGTGGCCAAGCGCCTTGCCCATAACGGTTGAGATAACTGCAATGCCCACGGCTGACATAAACAACAGACCGAGCACGATCACCAAAATGTGAGAAAACTGCGAGAAAGTCATAGTTAAAAACGCTTTGCTGACATACGCATAGGTTGCAAGCAATACAATGCCATCACCGCCCGCTTTTTTAAGGCAGTTTTTCTCTAAGAATCCGGTGGCGGAGCCCAACACACCACACAGCAGATATGAAAGTGTCCCATCAAGATGCGTTGTTTTTGCCAAAAACTGCGCCACTACAGCCACCAGTGCCAGTCTGGCAAAGTGCATTGTGGGCGTGTCCAGTGCCTTGGGGAATTCAGGGATAAAGCGAATAGACAGCTTCTTACCGCTCAAATGCGCGGCACCCTTTAATTTGCCGGCGGCAATGTAATTATCGGCGGATTTCTTCAGACAGTAAGAAGCCATCGGCAAGCCAACCAGCTTTTGTATTGAAAGGATGGAGGCAATAAAGGCTGCGATTTCAACCTTGCCTGCGGCGGTAGCTGCCTCGGTGGAAATCATTGCGGCAACAATGCCGCCCGCGATTGGCGCAATGGCGCTAAGTGCATATACCCGGCCAAAAATCATCTGCCCAGCGGAAAAGCAGACAATCACAATACCGATAATGCCTGCCAGCGCAATCAAGATGGTTTTCCACTCACTTTTGAGCTCGTTTAAATCCAGTGAAGAACCTAAGTTTGACAAAATAAGCGCCATACCAAAGGTTGGGATAATGCCAATCAAGCCAGAGGTGTCCATCATATCAGGCGGAAAGGCTTTCAAAACGCCGCCAAAGGTGATAAAAACCAGAATTGCGACAATAAAGGATGAGACGATTCCCTTGGTTTTTAGCGCGATAAAGTCGCCCAGCGAAAATGTGAGTGCGATGGCTGCGAACGCAATAATAGGTGTTGCAAATGTCATTTTTCTTCGCTCCTTAAACTAATTTAAATAAATATTAAATTGCGTGGGCAAAGAAAAAATCCCCTGCCACGGTTTATAAAAAACCGGGACAAGGGATTTAATAAAATCTCCTGCGGTGCCACCCGAATTGATGCAGCATTAAGATGATGCATCCAGCTTTATGCGCATACAAACATATGCGTTCCCTTGATAATGGGCGGAAATCCCATCAGGCACTACTCGGCAACAGCGTTTCGTCCTGCCCTCATAAGTCCATTCAGCATTATGCATTCCTGCCGCAATCACACCACCTGCGGCTCTCTGTAAGGCGTTTATAATGCCTACTCTTCTTAATCATAGGTTTAATATTTATTTTCACTGATTATAACCAGCCGTGAACTATTTGTCAACTAAAACTCTGGATTTATTTTACAAAGTTGCATTAGATATAAAACATCATTGCTCCATCCGGCTTATGTTTCTCTGCTTCGTTTACAAGGTTAGCAATCGTGATATTGCCTAACGTTTCTCTAACCGCTTTATCCAACACATCAAACGTCGAAAGCCGCAGTGCCGCTTCGATATTTGGCGCTTTTTCCTGCACCGTTTCATGCGTCGGTTCAAACAGCGCTTGCTCAATAGCCATCAGAACATCCTTAACTGTCATCTGCTCTGGTGCCCGAGTCAATTGATAACCACCCTGTGCCCCTTTAACCGACTGCACCAGTTCTGCCCGCCGAAGCAGCAAAAACACCTGTTCCAAATATATTTTGGATATGCCTAATTTTTCCGAAATTCTGAGAAGGGTAATATATTCACCGTTATGATATTGCTGAGCCATATTAATAACTGCCGCTAGCGCATATCGGCCTTTTGCGGATATTCTCATCTAGACACTCTTTTCATATATAATAAGTATGTTTTAAATAATAAGCAAAAAAATTTGCTTTGTCAACATGGTTCAAGTTTTGCTTTGTTCTTATGAGCTCGCAAGATCAAAGGCAAAGATATAGATTTAATGCTAAAAATGGTATTGACATTTCTAAGCACAGTTGCTATATTATAATACATATAAAACATATATGAATTATTCGTATTTTATTTTAGGAGGTCATAATATGGCTAATGTATATAAAAATTTAACCGACCTGATCGGGCGAACCCCACTGTTGGAACTTTCAAATTATGAAAAACAACATAACCTAAATGCAACCGTAATTGGCAAGCTAGAATATTTTAATCCAGCTGGCAGCGTTAAAGACAGAATTGCCAAGGCTATGATTGATGATGCCGAAGCTAAAGGCCTTTTAAAGGCTGGTTCAGTTATTATCGAGCCGACCAGCGGCAACACCGGAATTGGGCTGGCTTCGGTTGCTGCAGCACGCGGCTATCGAATTATCCTTACTATGCCCGAAACAATGAGCGTTGAACGCAGAAATCTGCTAAAGGCCTATGGCGCAGAATTGGTGTTAACAGAAGGTGCAAAGGGTATGTCCGGTGCAATTGCCAAGGCTGAAGAACTGGCTAAAGAAACGCCCAATGCCTTCATTCCCGGGCAGTTTGAAAACCCTGCGAATCCCGCTGTTCACAAGGCCACTACCGGCCCTGAAATTTGGGCCGATACCGATGGCAAGGTTGATTTTCTGGTGGCGGGCGTGGGCACAGGTGGCACTTTGACCGGAATCGGCGAGTTTTTAAAGGCACAGAACCCTGACATTAAGGTGGTAGCAGTTGAACCGGATGATTCGCCAGTACTATCTGAAGGAAAAGCGGGTCCCCATAAAATTCAAGGCATCGGCGCCGGATTTGTCCCCGCTGTATTGAACACATCAATTTATGACGAAATTATCCGTGTCAAAAATGAGGATGCATTTGCGACAGGAAAAGCAATTTCTAAAGCTGAAGGTCTTTTAGTCGGAATTTCTTCGGGTGCAGCTGTTTGGGCGGCGACTGAGCTGGCAAAGCGTCCCGAAAATGCAGGTAAAGTCATTGTTGCCATTCTACCCGATACTGGCGAGCGTTATTTATCTACACCGCTATTTTCTGAATAAAAAGCTTCATAAAACTAAAAACACGCCAATTGCTATACCGTAAAACTCGGAATAACAATTGGCGTGTTTTATATGCCAAATATAGTAATTATTACAGGAAAAGCGGGAAAGACTATAGATTGTTATGACACTATTAATAATCATGTCTAGAACGCGAGGAGCTATTATGACATTTGAAGATCTATATCAAAAACTAACGCATGATAAGGCACAAAATAAGCCCGTTAACTTATCGGGACTAAAGTATGACAAGGAACAAATGGATTGTTTGCTGCATCCTGATAGTCATCCATTGGTATGGAAAATTGGCGAATGCGCCTGCACTGATAAAAGCTGCGTCGCAGCCTGCCTTTTTGACGCAGTAGAAATTAGAAATGGAACCATCGCCTTTGATCCCAATAAATGCACGGGATGCCATGAGTGTATTGACGCGTGTGAAGCCCACAATCTTGAACAAAGCCGAGATATCATCAAGGCGATAGAGATTCTTAAGGAATCTGAAACAGATGTATATGCGCTGATGGCGCCAGCCTTTGTTGGACAGTTCGGAAAAGAGGCCACCCCATCAAAAATCAGAACTGCATTAAAGCAAATCGGCTTTGCAGGCATGGTTGAAGTTGCAACCTTCGCCGACATTTTAACCTTAAAAGAAGCGTTGGAATTTAAAAAGAACAGCGAGAACAAGACATTCCAGTTAACCAGCTGCTGCTGCCCAATCTGGATTTCAATGATAAAAAGAAACTACACAGATATTGTGGATCATCTTCCGCCCGCTGTTTCACCTATGATTGCAGCTGGAAGAATCGTCAAACAGCTCAATCCTGAATGCAAAACCATTTTCATCGGCCCCTGCCTTGCCAAGAAAGCAGAATCAAAGGAAAAGGGGGTTGCCGGCGCTGTCGATTGTGTTTTGACCTTTCAGGAACTTAAAGATATTTTTGAAGCATTTCAGGTCGACTTTTCCAAACTGGATGAAACAGTCAAGGAACATTCTTCGGCATTGGGCAGGCTTTACGCCAGAACTGGTGGCGTAAGTGAAGCCGTTTCACTTACTGCTCAAAGATTGCAGATCGAACGGCCACTAAGGCCCGTTTATGCCAACGGTGTCAAAAACTGTAAAGAGCTTCTGACAAGCATTTTAAATGACGATATCAAGGGCAATTTTTATGAAGGAATGGGTTGCATTGGCGGATGCGTGGGCGGGCCAAAGAGAGTCGTCGACATTGACACTGGAACCGAATTCGTCGACCAATATACGCTAGCATCGCCCTATATCACGCCGTTAGACAACCCTTATGTAATCGAAATTATGAATCGCCTTAATTTTAAAACCGTTGATGAATTCTTGAAAAACAGTGATATTTTAACCAGAGACTTCAACGATTAAAATTGCAAAACTTCTGCACCACATCATACGCGTGTAATCATTTGATCCATCGGTAGGCTTTCATAGTGAAGCTTTGAGGGCTTTGCATCTTCTGCAGGGTATCCTAACACCATCAGCCCCTCCACCGTCAGGCCTTGCAGCTGCGGAAAAGCCTGACGCAGCGCTTTTTCATCATAAAGCCCAACAAACGTCGTCCCAAGGCCGAGATCTGCTGCCTGCAGCATCATGTGATCCGCCGCAATCATAATATCCTGTTCGCCACAGTTTTTTCCATCCGTCATACGGATGGAGGCTTTACCAGCGTCAAAGGCCAGAATTATGATCACCGGTGCACCAAAATGACACTGCGTACATGCTTTAATCTGGTCGACAGCCTCCTCGCTTGTGGCAACAATAAGACGCTGGGACTGATAGTTCTTGGCTGTAGGCGCCAGCATAGCGGCTTGTAACACCTTTTCCAGCAGCTCGGGCTCTATTGGTCTTTTTAGAAATTTCCGCACAGAATAGCGCCTTTGCGCCAAATCAGCAAAACTCTCCATTGTGATACCCCGTTTTATTTTTAAGTCTAATTTATTATGCCAGATATAAGATACAGCGTAAAGGGCCGGGTTTATAATCCGACCCTTTTTGTTTTAATACCCAAGAGGGTTAAACCAGCTTATGTAACAACTGTTTAATCTGATTTTCAGTTAAACCAATAGATAACAGATAATCTTTGGCCGTTCCATAATTCTTTCTCAAATAGTCAAGTGCTTTTTGCATGTTTTCGGGTGGAGACTGCATGACATACCGAGGCACAACCAGTCCTCTCGCCTCCAACTCGGCGGTCTGTATTGCAAAAACTTCCGTCATTAGCGCTTCTGTGCGCGCATACTCGGCAATAATGGTTTCTTCACTAACGCCTGCAAGTTGATGCAGCAGCATAGCCACCATGCCGGTCCGGTCCTTGCCACCTGAGCAATGAAACAATACTGCATTATCTTGATAGCCGATAATGGTCTCAAAGACTGTTCTAAATTCAGCCGCGCTGTCATCGAGCATCCAGCAATATAGTTCCCACATGCTTGGTGGAAACGCCTCCTGATAACGGCGCGCACGTACAGGGTCCTGTAAAGACGATATGATATAGCTGACGTCGCTGTGCACAATCGGCAGGCGGTCAACCGCTCTTGAACGCTCATCTTCAGTACGCAGGTCAATTATGCAGCGCACACCATAATCATAAAGCAGCGTGCAGTCCACATCCGTCAGGTTGTGCAAAGCGTCAGCACGCAGCAGCGAATGTGTTTTTGTCACCGTTCCAGATTCTGTGCGAAATCCACCAAGTTCTCGAACGTTTTTAGCGCCGGTTAGCGGCAGTGGTATTATTGATTGTTGCATCATTTTAACTAAACCTTTCCAAGGGCTGCTCTTCACTTTTTATATTGTCTAAAAGTATAACGATTCAAGAAGCGTAGTCCTCATTTAATAACATATAAAGTATCACAATAAATAAAATGCTTCAAGTAGCTCATCGTTGCGCACGCAATTAGCATCCACAAGGCTTATATCTGCCATATACACCTCTCGCAGAGAAGGGCTGATATCCTAGCAACTCGCAACCACACCTTTTGTAAAAACGCTTATGCCACATATTACAGCAGCTCAAAATGTGCCTTGTTAAAGTTGAGTACCCCTTCGTCACGCAACTGACCAAGCGCATTGGACATGGCACTTCGATCCACGCACAAATAGTCCGCAAGCTGTTGGCGATTAAATGGAATATCAAACGACGAGCTACCTACCACCTGCGCCTGTTCGGAAAGGTAAGATAGCAGTTTTTCACGAGTGCTGCGTTGGGAAATATGCTCAATTTTTTCAGTTAACATAATATTTTTAAAGGCAAGAACCGTAATAAGATTCTGAATCAGCCGAGCGTGAAAAGCGCAAGCCGAGGGACATGTGGTAATAATCCGTCGCACATCCAAAAACATAATGGTGCTGTTTTGCGCCGCCACGGCGTTAATTGGTGCAGGTTTACCAGGCGCGCAGGCATAGCTCTCTCCAAACAATCCGCTCTCCGACACTTCAGAAAGTATGGTACGATTACCCCAGAAATCTTCACGCTGAATATGCACACCGCCTGATATAACCAGGCCAACAGAAGAAACACTATCACCGCTGCGAATAATATAATCGCCTTTTTTAAAATGACGCACCGTTGCAGAAAGACAGCCAAGCATCGCTTCAAGCTCCTGTGCATCAATCCCCGCAAATAGTCTCGACTTCTTAATTTGCATCAAATAATTTTTCATATTTCCTCGCACATGTTGTTTTTACAACATACTTGTTTGATTTATTATATTATGATGATCTCACAAAGTCAATCACAAACACCAGTTCTTCGAAAGGAGCTTTTAATATGATTAGAAAAATCATTCACATTGACGAGGATAAATGCAACGGTTGCGCCGCCTGTGCTGCAGCCTGCCACGAAGGTGCCATCGGCATGGTTAACGGAAAAGCTAAGCTGATGCACGACCACTACTGCGACGGACTCGGCGATTGTTTACCCGCTTGCCCCACCGGTGCCATTACCTTTGTGGAACGCGAAGCCGCTGCTTACGACGAAGCAGCTGTCAAGGCAAATCAAGCCGCTAAAATAGCAGCGGGTGCATGTTCTACTGGCGGATGCCCCGGCTCTAGAGCGCACGCCATTACCCGTGAGCCCCTTCCCACATTGCCTACGGGAGAAGTAGCTTCTCAACTGCGGCAGTGGCCGGTACAGATCAAATTGGTTGCGATTAACGCGCCCTTCTTTGACGGAGCAAACTTATTGATTGCCGCCGATTGCACCGCCTATGCGTATGGTGATTTTCATAACCGCTTTGTACGGAACCGCGTCACGTTAATTGGTTGCCCCAAGCTTGATGAGGGGGACTATGCTGAAAAGCTCACCGAAATTATTCGCTCTAATGACATTAAAAGCGTTACCGTCGTCCGAATGGAGGTTCCCTGCTGCGGCGGCATTGAAAACGCGGTTAAGCGTGCTTTGCAAGCCAGCGGTAAGTTCATTCCCTGGCAGGTTGTCACCATATCGACCGATGGCAGAATATTGGATTAAACAAGGGTAAAAAATTTTTTGAGGAGGAAAAAGAATGAATACTAAAATGTTTTGCTTCCAGTGTGAACAAACAGCTGGGTGTACCGGCTGCACTGGCAACGCAGGTGTGTGCGGCAAAAAGGCCGACACTGCTAATCTTCAGGATGATCTAACTGGTGCACTTATTGGACTGGCCCGCTCGGTGGGCAATATAACACCAACGCACAGCACCGACCTGCTAATGCTTGAAGGATTGTTCACCACAATCACCAACGTCAACTTTAACAACGAAACACTCACTGCGTTGATCGAAAAAATTCACAACGAAAAGGCGTTGTACGCGCCCGCCTGCGCAAGCTGCCCCTCGGCCTGTGCCAAAAGTCAGGACTATGATATGCGTACTCTTTGGGATGACGACGAGGATGTTCGCTCGCTAAAATCACTGATTCTGTTTGGACTGCGCGGTATGGCTGCTTATGCCTATCACGCCCTTGTCCTGGGGTATGAGGATACGGAAGTCAACGCATTTTTCTATGAGGGTATGGCCGCTCTTGGCGAAGATTGGGATGTCCCAACGCTTCTGCCCTTGGTATTAAAAGTTGGCGAAATTAACCTTAAGTGTATGGCGCTACTTGACGCCGCAAACACCGGTACTTATGGCACACCTGTGCCTACAGAAGTCCCCATGACGGTTGAAAAAGGTCCGTTCATTGTCATCTCGGGTCACGACTTGTACGATCTTAAGAAGCTTTTAGAGCAGACCGAGGGCAAGGGCATCAATATCTATACCCATGGCGAAATGCTGCCCGCACACGGATACCCCGAGCTGAAAAAATATGCGCATCTAAAAGGAAACTTCGGTACAGCGTGGCAGAACCAGCAGAAAGAATTTGAAGGAATTCCCGCGCCGGTTCTGTTCACCACCAACTGTTTGATGCCCCCCAAGCCCAGCTATAAAGATCGGGTATTCACAACTGAAGTGGTTTCCTATCCTGAACTGGTACATATCGGTGATGGCAAGGATTTCACACCAGTAATCAAAAAGGCACTTGAGCTTGGTGGCTACCAGCAAGATACCGAATTTACTGGCATCAACGGTGGCAAAACGCTCATGACAGGCTTTGGTCACGGCACCGTTCTATCTGTTGCAGATAAGGTTATTGATGCGGTAAAGTCCGGCGCAATCCGCCACTTCTTCCTCGTCGGCGGTTGTGACGGTGCAAAGCCTGGCAGAAACTATTATACCGACTTTGTCAAAAAGGCCCCCGCCGACACCGTTATTTTAACGTTGGCATGTGGAAAATACCGCTTTAACGATTTGGATCTTGGTTCCATTGGGGGGCTGCCCAGATTGATGGACATGGGTCAGTGTAACGATGCTTATAGCGCCATCAAGGTTGCCATTGCCCTCGCTGAGGCATTTAATTGCGGCGTCAATGATCTCCCTCTTTCACTGGTGCTTTCATGGTATGAGCAAAAAGCGGTGTGTATCCTGTTAACACTGCTGCATTTAGGAATAAAGAACATCTTGCTTGGGCCGACTCTACCCGCCTTTGTATCTCCAAATGTGCTCAACGTACTTGTTGAAAATTATAAAATTGCGCCCATTACCACGCCCGGTGAGGATTTAAGAAAGATTCTCGGATAATTTTGAAGCCTTTAACGCTTATGTGTTTATCCAAAAAAATATGCAAAGAGGCCCATTCAAATGAATGGGCCTCTTTGCATTTGCAACATTATATTCTCCGTAAGCGTTGTACGCCTCACCTTTTAGCTATAAAATACATAGCGGTTACGTCCTGTGTTCTTTGCATTATATAATGCAATATCCGCTTTATAATATAAGCTGTCAAACAAATCACGCTCATCAAACGCAATAACCAATCCAACCGAGGCATGAATCGGCATCTCTAATGTTTCCCCCAACTGGGTTACCCCTTCAAGCAGTCGCGTCAAGATAGCAGCAGCCGACACCTCATCACCAATTTCAGTCAAAAGAAAAATGTATTCGTCCCCACCTAAACGCCCAACAATGTCAGTATCACGCAGCGTTTTTTTTAGAATCGACGCAACACCAACAATCACCTGATCACCTGCCTGATGCCCAAAAGTGTCATTTATTGCTTTAAAATGATCTAGATCTAGAATGCCCAGCGCAGGATGGCCTTTCATTTCTCGGCACTTTTTCAACTGTAAAACAGCAAGTTCAATGAAAGCGCTACGATTGAAAAGCCCTGTCAACGGATCTTTCTGCACCTGGGCACGCAGTTCGTGCTGTGCCTTTTGATAAGACACCAACGCGTCATCACGCTTCCGGTCGCTAATCATTCCACTCACAATTCGATGATTGACATAAAAATGTGTCATGATCGAAATACAGTAAAAACACAAGCAGTTGAAAATTTCTTGTGACGCTATAAGCGCCAGTTTAGTCTGGTACGATACTGTACAAAAAATAAAACTAACCACCAGCGTATAAAGCGACATACGTAAAAAATTATCGATTAAAAAGACGGGCAATATGACCAACAGTAAATTAAATACAGAGGACGTCTGATCTTGATAAGGAATTGCCAACGCTATAGCAAATCCATATAATACTGTCATCAAGAGATAGGCGCTAAGAATACTATTCTTTCTAAAATAGTATAGGTGCCTAAATGCCAAAGCTATCACGGCTAGTATCGGTACTGTGACCAAATAAATATTGCGATACCATATGAGAAACGGCAACATAAATGATGCGGCCACAAGACACGGCATAAAAATAAGCGCCATCTTAATGACGTACTCAATTGTTTCTCTATTTGATAAAGCGATTGACTTTTTACAAGCTATATAATCCGCATGGGAATGCCCATAATATCTAAGTGATCGCATAAAATTCCCCCTGATGCTGCAAGCGGAATACCATTTCTGTAAAATAATGTTGATCTATTTATTATTATACTATAAAATATAGATAAAAGCGAAAACAATTCTCAAACATAAATTGAAAAAGCAATGACAAAGCATATACAAACTTGAAAATAATAAAATTTTTTAATATAATAGAGAAAAATGAAATGGAGCTGATCAAATGGTTATACACGCCTCTGCCGAAGATTACCTTGAGGTAATACTGGTTTTGACTGAACGTCTTGGATTAGTACGCTCCATTGATATTGTTAACGAACTAGGATATTCTAAACCCAGCATCAGCGTTGCGATGAAAAAGCTTCGCGAAAATGGCTACATTGAAATGGATAATGAAGGGTATATTACCCTTTTACCGCCCGGCATGGAGGTTGCCCAGCGCATATACCGCAGGCATAAGTTGCTTAAAAGTTTTTTAATAAGTCTTGGCGTTGATGAAGCAACTGCAGCTGAGGATGCATGCAAGATTGAGCACTGTATTAGCGAGGAAACCTTCGTCATGCTGGCTAAGCATGTTGAGCAAGATAATGTAAATTAGCTAGGTACTAATTAAAATTACTCAGCATTAAGCAGGAAGCCCCCGGTAAGGGGGGCTTCCTTTCTGCAGCAGCCACTATACTACGCCGAGTATAGTGGCAATATGAGAATCGTTTATTTCTTCTTGCCACCGGTAAGTCGGCCTATTTGAGTCAAGGCGTATTGCTCCATGGCATCAAAAGTGCTTTGAACAAGGTTTTCAAGAACTTGCCGTGTAATAAAGGGCTTTAGCACCGCTGGCACCATGCTATAAAGAGTGGTGACCACCCATTCAAATTTTTCACCGCCAGACTTAGAAACATCTTCGTAAACGTGCTCCGCTTCATCAATCAGTTTGGCGACGTAACAACTAATTCTAGTATTGGTCTGATAATAAATTGAAGCCGCGCCCAACGTAAACAGTGCCAGCCATTTCAGCAGTTCGATAGCAGCATCTATTGTCATATTGATCGCCTCCTCGTGAAACATAATATGCCCTTTATCCTGTAAGGTTCCAATTAAAAATGTGTTTCTTCTAAATGCGGGTCATCAAACTATCGGAGTCTGACTGCAATGTTCAATTCCTATATTCATTAATCAAATCATTTAGATGTAATTGATTCTATCGGAGGTTTGTTCATGAAAATTTCCACTAAAGGTAGATATGCGCTCAGAGTGATGATAGATCTTGCCAGTCACGACGCTGGCGCGGTAATTTCGCTGCGTGATATTTCACAGCGACAGGGCATCACGTTAAAATATCTTGAACAGATTATTCCTCTTCTCTCCCGTGCCGGATTACTTAAAAGTATGCGCGGCAGCAGTGGCGGTTACCGGTTAACCCGCCCCGCAGCAGAGTATACCGCAGGGGAAATCTTGCGCGCTGTGGAGGGCAGTCTGGTCCCAGTGGCCTGTCTGGAGGATGAGCTAAACCGCTGCTGCCGTTGCAACGATTGCAAAACGCTGCCCTTTTGGCAGGAGTTCGCAAGGGTAATAGATAATTATGTTGATGGTGTAACGCTCGAAGATTTGCTACATGGTGCGCCGTTTAAGACGCTTTAGAATTTTTCGATTATAAATATCTAGGCCCCACGGCAACTGAAGCCGTGGGGCCTAGATATTTTGCGTAAGACTTTACAACTCAGAGTATTACTATGCATGACTCGATCTGTTGCCTTTTTCCTTGACAACCGTTTCGTGGTATACTATAATAGCAAAAGTAATTTGAGAATTGATTTCAAATTGTAGGTATTACAACTATGCTACATCATAGAAGAAATAAAATTCAACTTGCCGCTGCTTTGTTGCTTTGCAGCTTAGCACTTTTACTTTGCCTGGCGCTGGTTTTTACGGTCACTCATGCCCACCACACTTGTTTAGGTACGCACTGCCTTGTCTGTCTGCAAATCAGCCACGTTACGGCTTTGCTTCGCAGCTTGACATCAGTGGGCATTTTTATACGCTTAAACGTCTTATTTGGTTATAGGGCTACATGTTTAGTGTATCCGGATGAGACTGTGACCTGGCTGGCCGGTCGTTCACTTGTTGCTTTGCGCACGCGTATGGATGATTAAACCACTCAATACCTCGGGCATGCTCACAGTAACTGATTTATGATAGTAAAAATTCCATATGACACCTTGGAGGAAGATATGAAAAAACAAATAGCCATCATAATGGCTGCCATCGTGGCAGTTATTCCGCTTTCCGGCTGCCGTAACAGCGCTGTATCATCTACAGCACCTGCACAGAACGACAACCGCTTAAGCATTGTCACCACCATTTTTCCGCAATATGATTTTGCTCGTGAAATTGTTGGAGCTAATGCCAATGTCACCATGCTGCTGCCGCCCGGCGCCGAAAGTCACACCTATGAACCTGCGCCGCAGGATATTATAGCTATCCAGAACTGTGATCTTTTCGTATATGTTGGTGGAGAAGGCGATGTATGGATTGATGATATACTCGATTCAATGGGCGATAAAGCTCCCGACACACTTAAGCTGATGGATTGCGTCACGACCGTTGAAGAAGAGACGGTGGAGGGTATGGAAAGCGACCATGCTCACGAAGATGCGGATAACCATGTTAATGAAGAAATTGAATATGACGAGCACGTCTGGACTTCACCTAAAAACGCAATAAAAATTGTCCGAAGTATGACCGACGTCATTTCAAAGCTGGACAGCCCGAACGCTGAAACCTATCGTAAAAACGCCGATGCTTATGTTGATAAACTTACTGCGTTGGATAACGACTTCGACAAGGTGGTCAAGACAGCAAAGCGCAGCACCATTATCGTAGGCGACCGCTTTCCTTTCCGCTATTTGGCGGATGAATTTGGCCTTAATTACTATGCTGCCTTTACTGGCTGCAGCAGCGAGACTGAGGCCAGTGCGGCGACCGTGGCTTTCCTTACCGATAAGATTAAGGCCGAGAGCATTCCAGCGGTGCTGTATATTGAGTTTTCCAACCACAAGATTGCCGATTCCATCGCCGAAGCAAGTGGCGCCAAAACACTGCTGCTCCATTCCTGCCACAATGTCTCACAAGAAGAGATGAAATCGGGTGTTAGCTATCTAAGTTTGATGAAAAACAATCTTGAGACCATACAGCAGGCACTCAACTAAGCTTTGGATATTATTGGTCATTTTTTTCTGATTCGACAAAGTTCCCCATAAGATTAAAGCACCTCGCGATATAGTAGATCTGTATCGGGGGTGCTTTTTATCAATAATCGTCTTTTACTAAAATTTTTAGTGATGGCGATGGCATTTTTGCTACTGCTTGGCTGCGGTTCAAAGCAAAACGAGCCAACGCATACATCGCTTTCGAACGCTAACTTTTCCGTTACCGCCGCTGCGCCAACCCATAGCAGCCCCAGTTTGGGCACTTCCTCTGTGGTCCCAAAAAGCGTGGCTACCGAGGAGCAATCTGTTATTTGTTATGTAACCGAAACCGGTAATAAGTATCATTGCAGCGGCTGCTCTTATCTCGCAAAAAGCTGCATCCCAATCGAGCTGGAAATAGCCAAACAAAGCTATGGGCCTTGCTCCAAATGCTGCCCGCCGAGATAACTTTTTTCGATACACCTTTCCCTTCCCTATCCATAGCTGTTAAGGGCGCCGTTGTGATTAGCAACGACGCCCTTAACAGCTATACTTATTAAACCGTATTATGCCAATGTACTATATTTTATTTGCCTAAATCTTTGTTAATATACGCGATGCCCTCTTCTCAGCGTTTTGATCTTAAATACAGTATAAACCAAGAAGTTAAAAAGCAAACAACATAGCCCGCAATAAAATAAAGCAGCATATGCAGGGCCAGTGGCGGATAGCTATCATTATACAACTGTTTATTAAGTAGTCGTGGTAACATCACGCCGCCAATTGTCACCCCAAGGCTTATCCAGATTGCCTGTTTTAGAGCCTGTCTAACCAAAGCCGTCGCCCTCACTTATCATCATTATCAACTTTCCTGCAACTTTATTCCTGTTCAGAAAGCTGCCGGGCGAACTTTTTTGCTGCGTCAGTCGCGGCAATACCACCCATTGCCGTTTCACGCAGCTGCATCGGCAATTGCCGACCGACATGATACATCGCTTCGACCACCTCGTCAGTCGGAATGATGCTGCTCATGCCCGCCAGTGCCAAATCAGCCGAAAGAAGAGCGTTAACCGTTTGGGAAGCGTTACGTTGGGCGCAGGGCACCTGCACCAGACCCGCCACTGGGTCGCAAACCAGGCCCATCGAGTTCATAAGCGTAAAGGAAACTGCATTCAATGCCTGGCGCGGGCTGCCACCTACCAGTTCCACAGCTGCCGATGCCGCCATCGCCGCGGCGACACCGCATTCAGCCTGACAGCCACCTTCTGCACCTGAAACAGTAGCGTTTTTCATGATAATGGCACCAACACCTGCAGCGGTTAGTAGTCCACATAGCGTTTGGTGCTGCGTTAGCGAAAGTGCGTCTTTGAGCGTAAGCAGCACTGCAGGCACAATGCCGCAGGCACCTGCTGTAGGGGCAGCGCAAATCTTACCCATGGCCGCGTTTACCTCGCTGCAAGAAAGTGCGTACGCCATTGCCTTGTTGACCAAAGTTCCGCATAAACCGCCATTTTGCTCGGCATAGCGGTTCTGAGGCGCACTAATACCCGAAACCAGACCCAACACTGTTGGCATCGGTGACTTTAAAGCCTTGTGAGCAGACGACTCCATCACATCGTAGCGCTTCTGAAGCAGTTCAAATATTTCGTCCTCAGTTTTATCTATTAACTTTTTTTCGTTATCCAAAACGATTTTCCAAAGCGGCGCATTATTCTTTTCCGCCAACGTTAGCAGCCCGTCAAAATTGCCGTACATCAAAACGCCTCCCCTTCGCTCAGGTTAATCGCCCGCACGCTGAGCACGTTGTTCACCTGCTTGAGGTGTCCGACAACAACATCGTCAATCGGCCCGTCAGTCTCAATAATACAAAAGGCGGTTTCGCCCCGAGCATTTCGGCTGACCTTCATCGTGCCGATGTTGATACCAACTTCCGCCAGAACCCGTGACACATCACTAATAACGCCGCGCCGGTCGTTCTGACTGATCACCAACGTACTAGACTGCGCTGAAATATCGGTTGAAAAACCATTTATTGAATAAATGACTATTTGACCTCCGCCAATGGAAGATCCAATAATCTCCTGATGGCTGCCATCCTCCATAAAGAATGTCATCTTTACAGAGTTTTCGTGAACGTTTTGCAGCTCAATGGGATAAAATTCCCAGGTGAGCCCGGCCTGCTTGCCAAGCGCAAAGGCATTTGAAATTCGTTCATCATCTTCAGAAAAGCCCAGTGCTCCCGCCACCAACGCACGGTCGGTACCGTGCCCCTTATAGGTTTGTGCAAACGAACCGTGCATCCCAAACGTTACATGGCGAAACGGTCCCGCAACAATAATACGCGCAATACGCGCCAAGCGAGCCGCACCCGCCGTATGTGAGCTTGAAGGTCCGATCATCACCGGGCCAACCGCCTGAAAAACGCTAATATCCAAAAAATCGCCCCCATACTTACAGGACATACCACTGCCAGTATGTCCAAAACTTACAATAATATTTCCATTAACACTGGTGTTAGATAAGCTTCCAGCACTGCTGCCACCGCCAGCAGCGGCACAACCACAAGCACCGAGAGCCGCGCCAGTTCTGCCAGTAGCGTCAAAAAGGACATGTTACGCTTTTTATAAAGAATCCGTGCACTAATATCCAAACATAGCGCAATACCCATGGCTGAACTGATAATCAGCGCCGGAATCTCAAACACGCCATGTGGTGCGACGGAAACCATCAGCTCGTAAAACCCGCCGACCCCCGTTGTGGACATAATGGCCGAAATCATTCCAATTAGCACTGCATTTAAAGCCAGCGCTGCCAGCGGAACAAATATAAAGGGCACTACACCTATCACAACCGACATGCCTGAAGCGATAAAGTTATTGAAAAACAGGCCCGCAGCACTTAATTGCCCGCCTTCGCTTATTAAGTCTTTGTCGTCAAACAACTCAGCCAGCTGCGTTATTTGCTGCTCCATCTTTGCAGGATCAGCATGATACTGCGCTGAAAAAGCAAAATGCGCCACAACAGCTACAGCAACAAACACAATCAGCATCAAAAGAAGCGGAACCAGCAGCCGCCTCAAAAATGCAAAAGCTTTCCGGTACTCCATTACGATAAACGCCATTTTATCCCTCTTTAAATCCATAATTTTCTTAGATGTATTTTAGCATAACCGCCTTGCATACACAAGCGCACCCAAAAGGTTATACATTCTTTTATGTATTTGTGGCGGTTAGGAATTACTAATATCGCCCATCATTAACCATATTAGCGACACACAATTAGATATTATTCCGTTTTTTGATAAAATTGGTAACATTTTGTTGAAAATCAATATAAATCGTGATAATATTATTACAATACGAAGCGATCCTCATGGTCTATTTGGCGGATTATGATGGTAAGGTACATAGACTCATACTGCACCTAAAAGTTATGGAGTTGACAATAATGAGGTATAGAAAAGATGCCATCACTGCACTGATGACTCAATACCGTACACAGTTGCCTGCACAAGAATCTTTTGAAAACAAGCGGAAATTGATGCTGGAATACATTGCACTATATTACGATAACAACAAGGCTCCTCACGCGCTAGTAGCACGACTAAACTATCTTGATCAGGGTCGTTGTGTCGGATACAACGTGCTGGCTGCGTTAACGGGCGGCGTGATTAGCGGCACTATCATGATGCTTTGCAGCGGATATTTTGATCCTTGCAAAATTGTTTTAAGCTTTGTGGTTTATTTAATTTTGACAGCAGCGCTGGCCTATGCGGCTTACGGCGTTATTATGCTCAGTATTCAATATCTCAGTAATGCTGACCCTTACTTTACTAACGAATATGAAGCTGGGCGTATTCGCGAGCTGCTTGACGAAGCTGTGGACGAAATTGCTCAGATGCGCTTGCGGCTTTAGCCTCTATCTTCCGCCTGGTTTTTCCAGCCGGATAATGAATAAAAAGGGCGGCCCAGCCCGCCGCCCTTTTAGTACATCGTTTTTAAGCGTCATTAACAGGCGGCGGAAAAGAAGTTTTCTCCTTTTCCGCCGCCTGTTTTTTGCCCCGTTTCCCAGTCGTGGCGCAATGACATTTAAACTGAGCACATTCCCGCCGCTCTTTATGTACCGAGCCACGCTACCCTTAGGTATGGGCGGTTTGAACAGCTTCACCTACGCAAGGAAATTCATAAAAGCAGTAATGATGATGGAGTTAAAGAAATTGATAAACAGGCTGCCAACCAGCGGCACAATAAAGAACGCTTCATGGCAATCGCCGTATGTGTCTGCCATTGTTTTCATATTAGCCATAGCAGTTGGAACCGCGCCAAGACCAAATCCGCAGTGACCGCAGGCCATCATGGCGGCTGCATAATTCTTGCCCATCACCGGGAATGTCACGTAAGCCGCGAACAGTAGCATTAAAGTACTTTGGCAGACCAGCAGTACCAACATGGGGACCGCTAGATCAACCAGCTGCCATAATTTTAGAGTCATCATCGACATTGCCAGAAACAGCATTAACGATACGTTTCCAATGCAATTAATCTCCCGCTGGCGAATCTGAATGGCCGGCACCAACTCAGCCACGTTGACGAAAATTGCCGAAGCAGTCATGGCACCCACCGAAGCGGGGAACGTAAACCCAACCTGCTTCAACCCGGCCGAAATCAAGCTACCAAAAGCCATGGCCAACAACACCTGATAGGTTGCGCTCATCATATATTTTTCTTCTATACCTTGCGCCTCTTCGCTGCGCTGCGCAACGGTCACTATACGCTGCTTTTGAAGATCTTCTTGCCTCAGCGGCCGCATACCACAGTGTTTTTCGGTCAGCCAGCGCCCGATAGGACCGCCGCACAGGCTGCCCGCTACCAATCCAAAAGTGGCGGCTGCCAGCGATATAGTTGTCGCGCTAGCCAAGCCTAGCTTCTCCAGTTCCGGCGCAAAGGCTGCGGAGGTGCCATGCCCGCCCGTCATCGGAATGGAACCCGTAGCCAAACCGACTAGTGGGTTGATGCCCATTGCCATGGAAATGCCTACTCCCATGGCGTTTTGCAAAACAACTAGCGCAACGGCCAGCATCAGATATTTAAATACCTTAATTCCACCTTTTTTCAAAGTGGAAAGGCTGGCGGTAAAGCCCACCCCAGAATAAAATGCCAATGAAAAAAAGTCACTGAGTGTCGCATTAAATTTGACTTCAAAACTTCCCGTCAAGTAACCCGCTGTAATGAGCAGGGTGAAAATCAATCCGCCCACCACCGGCACCGGAATGCAGAATTTTCGCAAAACGCTCATTTGGCGTTTCACCGCTTCTCCAAGCATCAAAATGAGGGCCGCAATTGCACAAGTATGATACATATTCAGTTCAAACAACATTGTTATCTCCTCCATCTTATTAAACAAAACCATACATGCCCTTTTATATGTTCAATCCTGCATACTTTTCACGGCGCCGTATGGTCTATACCATTACGATGCCGTCTTTTAAAATAATCTCCCCGTCCGCTTCTACCGTCCCTTTGTGCATAATCAGATCATAGTGACAGGCAGCCTTTACAACACCGCCCAAAGTGATACTAGTACCGATACCGATATGCACCGAACCATAAACGCCTTCATCCTCCAGCATAAATCCTATAAAGCTGCATTTTGGGTTGAGCCCCACACCCATCTCGGCAACATTGTAAACATTGGGATCGTTTTTGTTTGCCAGATCGCGTATAAGCATCTGTGCCTGCTCACCGCCTTCAATTGATACGATCCTTCCGTCCTTTACTTCGCAGCGCACTGGTTCTCTCAGCAACCCAATACCGATATAGGGAATACTGGCGTCCGCTACAATAACGCCGTTGGCGGTTCCCTCCAGCGGAGACGTGTTAGCCTCCACAGTCGGCACGGGTGAAAATTCGCCAGGTTTTACCATGCAATACATTGCGTTATACCGGCGACCCTCGGCACTGTAGGTAAGATCTGTGCCACCGGGCGCGGTCAATCGAATCTTTTTTGCATTTCCAAGCCTTTTAGCAATAGCTTTACAATCCCGCGCCGCAGCTGGAAAATCCGCTTCTAGTCCGCCATGAATCATCATAGCTTCACTGAATTGAGTCAGCATAACCCCTCGGCTACCCGCCGCACAAGCATCCTTCACTGCGTGTGTATGCGTGATGGATTTTCCTACCACGCACACAAAGGCATCGCTGGCCTTCATAGCTGCAGCCACCGTCTCCGGAGGTTCCTGTCCATCTTGATCCCGCGGCGGCATGATTGCCATAACTGGCTCTCCTTTTGAAGCATATACGGCGGCCATAACACTTTGAGCAATAGGCAGCTTCGACGCCTCCGTTACTACCACGACTTTTTCGCCGGGTTTTACGCCCAGACATACATCCGAAATTGTTGCGGCGCCTCGCGCCATCATGACTTGGTTCATATTTGTACCGCCTTTCATTAATTGGTCCTCGAATATGGCTTTAATGTTCCCCCCTCTTCTTGGAATTGAACTATTCTATGACCACCGTTTTTCCGGTTTGCCACCGCAGTAAAGTAGCCGGAACACGCTGTCGTTGAACCATTTATCCACAGGAAATATCTATAGTATATATTCTATAGAATATATACTTAAAAATTTGTCCACAAAGATTGTTTTCTTTGTGGACACTAAAATTACATCTCACAAGTCTTCCATAGTGATACAGGTGCGTTTGAATTATTCATACTGTTGTCATATTAAAGATATTAGCAAACAGACCTGCAAGGTCAAGATGGAAAGCAAGCGACGCTTACCGACTACGGAGGCAATACAGGGCCAAAGACACCGTTTGGATTGCTGTAGTATCAGGCTTTTATGTCACGCGCTCTGCCATAGTCATAACCGTTGCGAATGTGCCGACGTAGCGCAGCACAGGCCGCATCACGGTCTTTTCTTTTCAATGCATCAAGAATATCTTCATGCTCGCGTACAATTTCGCCGCGCCGCTTTACATCATTTGCCGATATATTACGTTCCCGTAGCAGTACCTCATTTAGCTGACTGAGCAGCCCCTCCAATCGTGTGTTGCCACACCCCTGAATCCATATATCATGAATCGCGCTACTTGTAGCTACAAACTCTGAAACATCTTCGCAACTGCGCACTTGTTCAATCATATATCGCATGGCTTCAATGGCCTGGGGCAAGCACTTTTCCATAAACAGCTCCATTGAAAGAATTTCCAGCGCTTCCCGACACTGTGTTGTCTCAAGTGCAGTCTGTTCGGAATAGTTCTGCACCATAGCACCTTTCCAAGGATCAATGCGCACCAGCCCCTCCATCGCCAGCATGCGAAACGCCTCGCGTACCGGTGTGGCACTCACCCCCAGTTGTTTACCCATTCCCACTTCACTCAGCTTTACGCCAGCGGGGATACTACCATTTAAAATTGAGTGCTTTATATTTTCATAGACATAGTTGTTCAGCGTTTGTCGCTTGACCTTTTTAACCGGATATTCCACCAAATTAGGCAAGATAACCCTCTCCTTTTGCCATATAACTATATTCTATAGAATAATTTCATTTTTGCAAGAATAATTTGTGTCTTTTGAGTATGTTGCCTCTTTTTTGTATACGTTCATAAGTAATAAAAGCTATTATTAGCTATTATGCATGCGTTTACATAGTCAGTTTTATCAAAGCAATATAGAATTCGCTGGTTAAAGAGCTACCCTGCAGTAATTTTCAAATGACCTCTTTTTACTCTCTTCGTCCGCAAAATCTTTTTTAATTATAAACAGGCGGCGGAAAAGAAGTTTCCTCCTTTTCCGCTGCCTGTTTGTATTACTTAATAATTTGAACAGCGCTATGCTCAAATAGTTTTTTTGCTGAGTGCCTCACTCACCGCCACGGCACAGGCAACCGTCGCACCCACCATGGGGTTATTGCCCATACCGATTAACCCCATCATGTCGACATGCGCAGGCACTGACGAAGAACCGGCAAACTGAGCATCACCGTGCATGCGGCCCATAGAATCAGTCAGGCCGTAAGAAGCCGGACCCGCCGCCACATTGTCAGGGTGAAGCGTTCTGCCGGTGCCGCCACCCGATGCCACCGAAAAGTAACGCACACCGTTTGAGATGGCCCATTTCTTGTAGGTACCAGCAACAAGATGCTGAAAGCGGGTCGGGTTAGTCGAGTTGCCAGTGATGGATACATCAACTTGTTCAAGTTTCATAATCGCGACGCCCTCAAGAACCTCATTAGCACCATAACAGCGCACCGAGGCGCGTTCGCCGCTCGAAAACGCCCGCTCTGAAACGACCGACACCTCATTTTTAGTAAAATCATATTCAGTCTGTACATAGGTAAAGCCGTTGATTCGTGCGATAATATAAGCGGCATCCTTGCCAAGGCCGTTGAGTATGACCTTCAGCGGCGTTTTGCGCGCCTTGTTAGCAGTCTTGGCAATGCCGATTGCCCCCTCGGCCGCAGCAAACGATTCATGACCAGCTAAAAAGCAGAAGCATTTGGTCTCTTCACGCAGCAGCATAGCACCTAAATCGCCGTGGCCTTGTCCAACCCCACGTTCTTCAGCGACTGAGCCGGGCACAGTAAACGCCTGTAGCCCATTACCAATGAGGCTAGCTGCATCAACGGCGCTTTTGGCACCTTTTTTTAGCGCAATGGCAACGCCAAGCGTATACGCCCACACTGCGTTTTCAAATGCAATGGGCTGTACACCCTTGACAATGTGGTCTACATTAATTCCGTTCTCAAGGCACAGTTCGTTGGCTTGCTCCAAGCTTTGGAAGTTGTTTGCAGCCAGGCAGGCGTTTATTTTGTCTATCCTGCGCTCCATTCCCTCAAATTTAACCATGTTGCAGCACCCCCTTAGATTTCTCTAGGGTCAATATAGGAGGCTGCGCCTTCATACCGACCGTAGGTGCCTATGTTTTTTTCATAGGCTGTTTTTGCTTCTACACCGTGGCGGATATCTTCAAGCATTTTGCCCACTCGGACAAACTTATAGCCGATGACTTCTCTATTTTCGTCGAGCGCCATCTCAAGAATGTACCCCTCGACCATTTCAAGGTAACGCACGCCCTTGGCACCTGTTGAAAAAATAGTCGCGGTCTGACTGCGCAGTCCCTTGCCAAGGTCCTCAAGCGAAGCGCCTATCGGCAGTCCGCCCTCTGAGAATGCGGTTTGGGTGCGGCCGTAAACTAGCTGCTTAAATATTTCACGCATCGCCACATTGATGGCATCGCATACCAGATCGGTGTTAAGGGCCTCAAGGATGGTTTTACCGGGCAAAATCTCGCCCGCCATCGCTGCGGAATGAGTCATGCCAGAGCATCCAATTGTCTCAACCAGCGCCTCCTGAATGATACCATCCTTGACGTTCAAGGTCAGCTTACAGGTACCCTGCTGGGGTGCGCACCAGCCCACGCCGTGCGAAAGTCCTGAAATATCTGTGATCTCCTTGGCTCTAATCCATTTGCCCTCTTCAGGAATTGGCGCAGGGCCATGACAGTGCAGGCAGCGCACCTGCTGCATCTGTTCAACTTCGTGCGAATACTGCAATTGATATTCCTCCTTATCGTTACCGTTTGGCAGCGAATATTTTCATGGTAATTATAGCACAGCCCAGCCACCTCCGCAATAAATCGCAAAAGCAATATGCATGCTAGAGCGGCGTCGAAGCGAGCAGTTAAAAAAACGCTGTCAATGTTATTAGCAAAAAATGCTGATTAAACCAAGCCTTTTAACTTATTACTAACACTATACTAAAGGCTATATTAAATATAATTATTTGTTAAAATGCACAAAAATAGTTTATTAAATTTTACGGAAAAGATTTTCACGTAAACTGTGTTTAGGCGGATTTAATCTTTTAAAATGGGAATAATTTTTGATTTGCAGCGTTAAAATATAGCTTTTATAATATTAAAGATTATATTTTTGATTTCTTTGGAACTAATTTTTACGTCATATCAACGCATTAGGTACTGCTTGATAATATTTCATATTTAGAATTTTGATATATCTAAAATGTCGCATTAGTTGCGTTGACAACTACATGTTTCAATGTTATTCTTAGACTACACTCCTCTACATGAAAGGATTTTAAATATTTATGGATACCGAGGCAGCATTTCAAGCACAGCAAGATCAAAAATATGCCGTTATGACTCAAACACCCATTCCCAAGCTGATTGGTCAGTTGGCAATGCCCACGATCTGCGCCATGCTCATCACCGCCATCTATAATATGGCCGACACTTATTTTGTCAGTCAAATTGGCACGAGTGCATCGGCAGCGGTCGGGGTAATTTTTTCACTGATGGCAATTATCCAATCGGTTGGTTTTACCTTTGGCATTGGTTCCTCTGTTTTAGTCTCTCGCCTGTTAGGCGAAAAGCGACGAGAGGAGGCATGCGAATCGGTTGCAACTGCTTTTTTTACGTCGCTGGTTTTTGGTGCGCTATTGTCAGCAGTTGGTCTTTTTTTTCTAGATGAGCTTGTGCTGATGCTGGGTGCAACCGAAAGTATTGCACCTTATGCCCGCGACTATGCCCGCTATATTCTTATCGGTGCGCCTTACATGGCGGCAAACTTTGTTCTGAACACTTCGCTGCGCGGTCAGGGCAACGCCTTTTATGGCATGATCGGAATCATGTCGGGCGGCATTCTCAATATGGCGCTTGATCCCATCATGATTTTTGGCATGGGGCTGGGGATAAGCGGTGCAGCACTAGCCACCATAATCAGTCAGTTTGTCAGCTTTGTCATTTTACTTTATTTCAACTTGGGCAAGCATGGCGCGTTACCGCTAAAAATTCGCAACGTAAAATTATCTTACAGGCTGCTTGCTGATATTATCAGCGGCGGAACCCCCTCGTTGTTCCGTCAGGGTCTGGCCAGCATCGCGATGGTTTTCATGATCCGCTCCTGCAAGCCATTTGGCGACCCGGCCATCGCGGCCATCAGCATCGTCACCCGTCTTATGATGTTCGTCATTTCAGCCATGATTGGTTTTGGGCAGGGTTTTCAACCGGTGTGTGGTTTTAATTATGGGGCGAAGCGCTTCGATCGCGTTAAGGAGTCATTTTGGTATTGCGTCAAGGTATCGCTACTTATTCTCACTGTAGCAGGCGCAATTATGTTTCTCTTTGCACCACAGGCCATAAGCGCTTTCAGACGTGACGATCTTGAGGTCATTGCCATCGGCACCATGGCGCTTAGATTGCAATGTCTCGCACTGCCACTCCAAAGCTTCTTTATTATGTGCAACATGTATCTGCAATGTACCGGACAAAGTGGACCCGCCACACTGCTGGCTAGTGCGCGTCAGGGCATCTTCTTTCTACCAGGCACGCTGCTTTGGCCAGCGTTGTTTGGTCTTTTGGGCGTGCAGATTGTGCAGCCTATATCTGATATTTGTTGCTTTATCTTAGCTGTTTACTTAAGCCGCCGTTTTTTGAGCGATTTAAACCAGCAGCTTTCTAATCAATTGAGAGCGGAGGGAAAAGCATGAATCGTTCTATAGTCCCCGCAAACAAATTCATTTCAATGATCTATCGGTATACCCGTCGATATTTTGCCCGTGAGCTTCAAGACTCTAAGCTTGATGCCGGACAACTGCCATTTCTGCTACACCTCTATCGCTGCCCCGGCGCTACACAGGAACAGCTTTCCTGCGCATTGGGCATGGACAAGGGTACAACTGCGCGCAGTGTGGCACAGTTGGAGGAATGTGGTCTGGCCTATCGCACACCAGACGAAAATGATCGACGCATCAATCACGTGTTCCCGTCAGCTGCTGCCCTAGCGCGAGAGGATGATCTTTTTGCCATCATTGGCAGGCTGCATGAACTACTTTTTCAGGGCTTTTCTCCTGAAGAACGTTCACAGGCACTGTCGTTAATCATCCGAATGAAAGACAATATTGAAAAAGAATTTATAGAATAACCTACATTATTTTCATCACATCATTGGAGGTAACAGCAATGAAAAACATCGGATTTATCGGAACAGGCGTCATGGGCGAATCGATGGCACGCAACCTGAGCAAGCACGGATTTAACGTATTCATCTATAACCGAACCAAATCAAAGGCTGAAGCACTGATTGCTGAGGGGCTTACTTGGTGTGATAGCGTAGCCGAATGTGCAGCCGGACGCGATGCTGTCATCACCATCGTCGGCTATCCCAAGGACGTCGAGGAGGTCTATTTTGGCGAAGACGGCATTATTGCAAACGCCAAATCGGGTACTTATATCATCGATATGACCACCACCAGCCCCCAGCTTTCTCAACGCATCTACAAAGAAGCCCATGCGCATGGTCTTTATGCGCTGGATGCCCCTGTTTCGGGCGGCGATGGCGGTGCACGCGATGGTACACTAGCCATTATGGTCGGTGGTGACAAGCCGGCATTTGAAGCCTGTACCCCACTGTTTGAAGCGATGGGTAAGAATATTTTTTATGAGGGTACGGCCGGAAATGGTCAACACGTAAAAATGGCCAACCAAATTGTCATTGCAGGCACTGTCACCGGTGTATGCGAAGCGGTAGCCTATGCCCGTGCCGCAGGAGTCGACCTTGACACCATGCTTAAAACAATCGGATGTGGTGCGGCAGCGAGCGCACAGCTTCAAAAGGTTGCGCCTAAAATGATTTCGGGTGATTTTGCGCCTGGCTTTTATATCAAGCACTTTATCAAAGACATGTCCATTGCGCAGCAGGAGGCCCAGACTGTAGGGCTTTCTCTCGAAATTTTGCAACAGGCCTGCCGGATGTTTCAAAAGCTTGAAGCTCAAGGAAAGGGCGATAACGGAACGCAGGGCATCATCGAATATTATAATAAATAGCGTTAAATAGTTGCTCAATTTAATTGCCCCCGCCTCTAAGGAAATGAAGGCGGGGGTTTTGTGCTACTAAAAAAGGTATAACGCTTAAAGCTGATAGCATCAGATTAACAATACAAGGCTCAAACTTGCCCGTTTTGTCGCCTTCAGGCGAGCAATCCGGCGCACTTGTATGCCTCAATGCGAAAGTGGGGCTCCCCCCTTTCACACTTTTCCTCCGATGCTCATCTAACAAAAACACACTCCTTTGACAGATGCGCAAGGCCCCCGCTTCCAAAATCGGAACCGGGGGCCTTGCTATCTATACGCCATCCAGAGAACGGCGATTCGCTGCTAACCGCAGGGTAGAACTGCTTAGTACATGCCACCCATGCCGCCCATGCCGCCGCCGGCGGGCATTGCAGGTTCATCCTTGACCGGCTCGCTGACAAGCGATTCGGTGGTGAGCACCATTGCAGCGACTGAAGCTGCATTTTGCAGAGCGCTTCTGGCAACCTTAGTCGGGTCGACAATGCCGGCCTCAACCATATCGACATACTCCTCGCTCTCGGCATTAAAGCCGTAGCCAACCTTGTCGGTACGCTTGATCTGATCGATGATAACCGAGCCTTCGAGGCCAGCATTCTTGGCAATCTGGCGAACTGGCTCTTCGAGGGCACGCAGCACGATCTTTGCGCCGGTCTTTTCGTCACCCTCTAAGCTGGAAAGAAGCTTTTCGACAGCGGGCATTGCGTTGAGCATTGCGACGCCGCCGCCTGCGACAAGACCTTCTTCAACAGCGGCCTTGGTAGCAGAAAGAGCATCTTCAATTCGAAGCTTCTTCTCCTTCATCTCAACCTCAGTTGCAGCGCCAACCTTGATAACGGCTACGCCACCTGCAAGCTTAGCAAGGCGCTCCTGAAGCTTCTCACGGTCGAAATCGGAAGTGGTATTTTCAATCTCAGAGCGGATCTGTGCAACGCGCGCTTTGATGGCAGCGGAATCGCCCGCACCATTGACGATAACAGTGTTTTCCTTGGTGACCTTAACCTGACCAGCGCGACCCAGCATATCGACGGTGGCGTCCTTGAGCTCATAGCCCAGGTCGCTGCTTACGACGGTGCCGCCAGTAAGTGTAGCAATGTCCTCGAGCATAGCTTTGCGACGATCGCCAAAGCCAGGGGCCTTGATCGCAACGCAGGTGAAGGTACCGCGCAGGCGGTTGACAAGCAGCGTTGCAAGCGCTTCACCCTCAACATCCTCAGCGACAATAACCAGTTTCTTGCCCGACTGCACAATCTGCTCAAGCAGGGGCAGAATTTCCTGAATGGAAGCAATCTTTTTATCGGTGATCAGCAGGAAGGCATCATCTACGACAGCTTCCATCTTATCGGTGTCGGTGACCATGTAGGGGGAGATATAGCCGCGGTCAAACTGCATGCCTTCGACGACCTCAGTGTAGGTCTCGGCAGTTTTAGACTCTTCAAGGGTAATAACACCGTCGGCGCCAACCTTGTCCATAGCCTCGGCGATCAGTTTGCCGATAACGGCGTCTCCCGCAGAGACGGTCGCAGCGGAGGCGATATCAGCCGAGCCGGAAACCTTCTTGGAGTTCTCCTTAATTGCAACAACAGCAGCATCAACAGCCTTTTGAATACCGCGCTTGACGACCATGGGGTTTGCACCCGCTGCAACGTTCTTCATGCCCTCACGCACCAATGCCTGAGCCAGCAGGGTAGCAGTGGTGGTACCGTCGCCAGCGGCATCGTTGGTCTTGGTGGCAACCTCTTTTACAAGCTGTGCACCCATATTTTCAAAGGGATCCTCAAGCTCGATCTCCTTAGCGATGGTCACGCCGTCATTGGTGATCAGCGGTGCGCCATACTTCTTGTCGAGCACAACGTTGCGGCCCTTGGGTCCGAGGGTAATTTTAACGGTATCGGCAAGCTTATCAATGCCTGCCTGTAAAGATTTTCTGGCTTCTTCGCCGTAGCAAATAATCTTAGCCATAGTAAATTTCCTCCCTTATTTTTTATCAGTAATGATTATTCTACAATTGCAAGAATGTCGGACTGACGCAGGATGGTGTATTCCACGCCATCAACCTTGACTTCGGTTCCAGCATATTTGCTCATCAGAACCTTATCTCCTGCTTTAAGATACATTGTCACCTCTTTGCCATCCACAACGCCGCCGGGACCCACCGCAATAACCTCAGCAACCTGGGGCTTCTCCTTAGCAGAACCTGCGAGGATGATTCCGCTCTTGGTGGTTTCTTCCGCTTCAACCATTTTAATTACGACTCTGTCTGCCAACGGTTTAATGTTCATTGCTGTTCCTCCATTTATATATATTTTAATTTTACTTTTTTAGCACTCTTATCTTTTGAGTGCTAAGAATATTTTAGCTTATTTTTTAAAAAAATCAAGGGATTTTTGAGATTTTCTTCAAAGTTTACAACAAATTCATTTTTGATATGAGGGTTTTGCATCCGCAATTTTAGTACTAAGAAACGCGCATACATTTTGCAATACACGCAACCCCTTACAGCATATCACCTTTAGGTATTAAGCACACAGTTCTTGATTTTGGATTAAAGGCTGAAGATACAACGTTTAGGATGCCCCATTTAATTCGCCGGTTACGATATTAAAGATTCTTTTAATAAAAAAGGGTCTGCGTCAGTTAGGCCGCAGACCGCAGACTATTAGCAAGGCATTAGCCTTTTTATACATCTAAAAATGTGTATACTGTATAATGGGAAACCTCAACAAGAGCTTTCTCTGAGCGGTAATATCGCCTAGGAACCTAACTGCACTTCTCAAAATAGTGCTGAACTTTGATTTAGTCCATACTAAAACACACAGAAATTGACTAGCATTAGCAAAATGCCAAACAGCGCCCCCGTAACACCGTAGCCCGGCTGCTTGCTGCACAGCGCCTCTGGCAGCAGCTCAGATACTGAAATTGCGCTCATCAGCCCTGCGATGCCACAGAACATCATGGCGAGCCCTCGCTCGGTTAGCACCGGGTGTAAAAAACGTAGCGCCAGTAGCGCACCCAACGGTTCCGCAGCACCCGATATTGTCGCCATCAACAGTGCAGGCGCACGCCGATTGAGCGCCGCATATACCGGCATGGCGACCGAAATCCCCTCCGGAATGTTGTGTAACGCAATGGCCGCGCAGAGCTTTATCCCCATTTTGGCATTCTGGCTTGCACTTAAAAACACCGCCATGCCTTCGGGCAGATTATGCAGCATCAGCGCCATCATTGAAAACAACCCTAGCCGCAGCAACCGCTGCTCCCGCTGGTCACCAATCTCCTCAAGCCTGCAGGGCAGTGCGGAATCTAGCAGTTGCGAACAAAGCATACCTGCCGAGCAAGAAAAAGCCACTACAGCGGTACCGGCCAGCCCCGGCATCTCAAACAACAAAACTTGAGCTGCTTGCGGCAACAGTTCAATCAACGACACGGCCAACATCACGCCAGCTGAAAAGCCCAGGGCTAACGTCAGCAGTGACGATTTAGGGCGGCGTACCGCCACCGCGAGCAGCGCGCCAATTACAGTGGCTCCTCCAGCCGCTGCGCTTAGAATCAACGGCATTATTGTATTATCCGGCATAGCCATCACTCCTTATGGCGACTAATCTTTTTACCGCCACATCAATAGCTATTCGGTAAAACGTCAAAATATTTACCTAATGATTAACGCGATTGACAAAGTCACCTAACCAGTGGTAATCTTTTTATATCATGAAATGATATATTGGAAAAAATGAAACGCCGCAGCATAATTTGGCGTATTTTTGTACAAATAGAAATTATAAACAATAGACTTCAGCAGGAAGGAACAAAACGATGAAAAAAACTAAACGATCAAAACCCTTTGTTTACACGGCGGTGACCGTTTTGCTTGCGCTCTATGCGTTTAGCAGTGCTGTTAATTTCAACCCAATGTACAGCGATGGTGCATTTTTCTGGTGTATTGTCATAAGCGCCTACACTCTGATATGGTGCCTTTTTAAACTAGGTGGAGCCCTTTCACTGTTTGAATCCAACACCGTGTCTGGCCGTCCGTCAATTAATCCGGGAGCCATAAATTTTAAATTATTTCCCAAAACGGCAAAGCTGTTTTTAATAGTGCCTTGGGCACTGTTTATAGGCTTTAATATATTTTCGATGCCGTTATTCCATTATAAAGCTTATCGTGACCAACTCGGCACCGCCAGCCAACAGGTGTTTTCCAACGATATGCAGGCTGTCGATCTATCTCAGGTTCCGATTGTTGATAAAGAGCTTGCTCGCAAGCTGGCAGATAAAAAACTTGGCGAGCGCGCTTCGCTTGGCAGTCAGGTCGTTCTCGGGGAGCCCACCATACAGAGGAATAACGATAAACTCATTTGGGCCGTTCCGCTTTACCATTCCGGTGTTTTTAAATGGTTGACTAATCTTTCGGGTACGCCCGGCTACATTGTCGTATCCGCAACAAATGTAAACGATGTCGATTATGTTGAGGGTCACAAAATCAAATACCAACCCCAATCGCATCTCATGTACGATATTGGCCGTCATACGCGTTTCACCTCCGCATTATTCGAAGGAATAACTGATTATTCTTTCGAACTTGATGACTCCGGCGTTCCGTATTGGATTGTAACCACCTACAAAAATTTGCGTGGTTTTGCGCTTCCGGAAGCTACTGGTGTTATTATTGTCAACGCCTCAACAGGCCAAAGTCAAAAATACCAAATCTCCAATGTTCCCGAATGGGTAGACCGCGTACAGCCGGAATACTTCATCTCCAGGCAAATTGACAACCAGGGCGAATATGTTCATGGCATATTTAACTTTGCTGACAAGGATAAGTTTCAACCGTCTGAAGGCCATGCGATAGTCTATAACAACGGGCGCTGTTATCTTTTCACTGGACTGACCAGTGTAGGCAACGATGAAAGTGCCATCGGGTTTATGATGGTGGACATGGTTACAAAAGAACCTCTGCTTTATCAGATGAATGGTGCGACTGAATACGCCGCTCAGGGTTCGGCACAGGGCAAAGTTCAACATCTTGGCTATTATGCTTCATTTCCGCTTATTATAAATGTGGACAGTGTTCCCACCTATTTTATGACGCTTAAGGATCGAGAGGGGTTGATCAAGCAGTATGCCTTGGTTTCAGTCGCCAACTATTCTACTGTAGGGGTCGGCGAAACAATATCTCAGGCATATCGAAACTATCAGACAGTACTGCGCCAAAACAACGAGAGCAGCCAGCTGTTGCCCTCATCCGGTTCTGAACAAAAGCTTATTGGAACTGTAGAGCGCATTGCGAGCCAGTATAATGGCGAGGATACGATTTATTTTGTGATTTTGTCTGATTACAAAAATAGAATTCTAACTGTTAATTCAAGTCTCTCGTCTGAACTTGCGCTCACTCGCGAAGGAGATCGCGTTCAAATCACGTATTGGGGGGACGGTCAAAACACACAGCCGATTATTGAGGCTACCGGTTTTGATAATTTACAATATACTCAAAAATAATATTCTGACAGAAGGAACCCCTTGATGAGAATTCTTATCGTCTCGGACACCCACCACGATTTTGATACACTCTACCACCTTGTACTGCGCGAAAAAGACCGCATCGACCTGTTGCTGCATCTGGGCGACGGCGCACAGGATATTGACGATCTGCGTGCTGTGTGGCCATTATTGCCGGTGCGTTTTGTGCGCGGCAACTGTGACTATACTTCTACCGCACCAGATACAACAGTGGTCGAGGTCGACGGCATACGGCTGTTTTTGACGCATGGTCACCTGTTCAACGTCAATTATGCCCCTGAACGGCTGGCCACCGAAGCCCGTCAACAAAACGCATCCGTGGCGCTGTTTGGGCACACTCACCGTCAGCTTTGCCGTGACGCATTTGGCGTACAGCTGATGAATCCCGGCAGCCTTGGCAAGCCTCGCGACGGTAATCGCGGTTATGGCATTATAGAAATAGTTCAGGGGCAGCCAGTCTGCTCTCTGCATCGGATTGAATAGTAACCCGCATGCTTAGTTTTAATAAAAAAATCCCGCTGCGCCTTCAGGTACAGCGGGATTTTTCTATTAGTTATTAACCGATGGCAGTGCCACAAGGAACCGCATCATCTACAAAAATGACCTTGCAGCCACTTGCCTCACTGGTGGCGGCCAGCAACATACCCTGGCTCTTTTCACCAGCGAACTTAGCGGGCTTTAGGTTGGCCACTACAATAATCTTGCGGCCGACCAGCTCCTCAGGCTTATATTCGCCCTTAATGCTTGATACAATCTGCCGTCCGCCCAAACCGTCGTCAAGCGTTAGCTTCAAGAGGTTGCGCGCCTTGGGTACCTCTACGCATTCTAGCACCTTGCACACTCTGAAGTCGAGTTTCGCAAAGTCATCAATAGCTATTTCCGCCTTCAAGGGCGCGGCTGTAGCTTCGGGTACCGCTTCGGTTTCAGCCTCTTGCGGCTGGGCTGCGGCCAGTTCTTCCGCAGTGGCGGGAGTGGAAAAATCGAGCAGCGACAGATAGCGTGCCTTGTCGATGGCGTGCAGGAACAGATAAAGTCGCGGGCCCTTTTCCTTGTTGAGCAGCAGCTGATAAACGTTCTTGAAGAACCGCCCCTGCTTGGCCTTGATTTCTTTATCTTCTCCGCCCGGGAACACTGTGCGCGAAACAGAATAGAGGAAGGTGTTCAGGTCGTCCAGACTATCATCCACCGTCGAGAGGTGTTCAAACAGCAACTGAATCTCCTTCTTTTCATCGTCGGAAAGCACATTATAAATCGCAAAATCGCGGATGCTGCGCAGCTTGTAGGCGTTTTCAGGGGAGCACTGCTCCAGCCAGAACTTCGCCAGCGCCAAACGCTCTGCGAATTCCTCGCGCTTATAAGGCGTGCCAATTTTCTCAAACACCGTCTCGAGCGCATCAAGGTTAAAGTCCACCGTACTGCCAAGTTGGACAAGCTGACCCATTGGCACTGTTTTTATCTCATGCCCTGGTACATCAACATTATACATAATGGCGTTGAGACGCTCGTCACCCTTGCCTGCGCGATAATCGTTGAGCGCCTTGTCAAACTCAAAGTACTGGCGCAAAATCTCCTCGTCAAAACAGAAATCAAACGCCTTGAGCGGTTCGGTTTTGGAATAGAGCCATAAAATAACCTCAGGCTGGTAGATTTTCAGGAGCGTTTCGGGCGTCAGATTGAGCCCCGACGAACCGGACATTTTACCGGTCATGCCCTTAATGCCGATAAACTCATAGCCAGTAAAGTACGGTGCCTGATAGTCAAAAATCTTATCGGAAATAATGCGGCTGGTCTGATAGCTGCCAGTGGGGGAAGCGTGATCCTTACCGCCGGGCTCAAAATCGACGCCCTCGGCCTTCCAACGCATCGGCCAGTCAATCTTCCAAGCCAGCTTGGCGCGGGTGCCATTGGCAAAGTCATAATCGCCCTCATAACCGCACTTGCAGGTAAAATGCCCGCTGGTGCAATCCTCTGAAAAAGCGGTGAAGGTTGTTGTATCCTTGCCGCAAGCCGGGCAATATACAATAGCGGGGCTATAGGCCTCGCGCTCACCTTCAGCGGCATCCTGCGTGCGGAAGCTATCCAAGATATCAAATATCTCACCACGGTGGCGCAACGAATGAATAATGCTCTCATTATAACGTCCCGAACGATATTCAGCGGCTTGATAGCGGAAGTCCACCTCTATGCCAAAACGTGACAAAGAACGTTCAAACTCTTTTTCAAAGTGTTTAGCATAGCTTTCGCAGCATCCAAAGGGATCGGGTACATCCACATAGGGCTTTCCGATATGCAAGTTCCACTCCTCGGGCACGTTCTTAGGCACCTTGCGGAAGCGGTCGAACTCATCCCATGAGAAAAGTAGTTTTGCCTTTTTGCCGGCCTTTTGCAGCGCGCGACAGACAAAATAACTCGTGGCAATATCACGGAAGTTGCCAATGTGGACAGAACCCGAGGGGCTGATACCCGCGGCACAGACATACTCTTCCTTATCAGGCTTTTTTGCAATAATTTCATTGGCAATTGCTTCTGACCAATGCATAACTTCAGACCATCCCTTTCAACTGCAAATACAAAGCACGCGCAAGACCCAGCAAGGCCAATTTTGCGCATGCGCATTTATGCCATTATCTTTAAAATTTTACTATAAAGCATCCCAAAAGTCAAACGTTCGCCTATCTTCTCCGGCAGATTCAGCCGAACTGTTTTTAACACTGGTATTGATTTAGCCGTGTGTTATGCTATACTTTACTTCATATAAGCGATTTTGGCGCGCGGCGCATGACGCCGTTAGTTAAGCCTTGTTTAGAAAAGAGGAGATATCCTATGCTGTCATATCAGGCCCTTGGGTTGGAAAATTCTCAAAACCTGCTTAAGAAAGCTTACAAGGGGCATTATGCCGTTGGGGCCTTTAACTTCATTTCTATCGAGCAGCTCAATGGCATCTTTGATGCTTGTGTTCAAAAACGCTCACCCGTTATTTTGCTGGGTTCACCCAAGCTGTGCCGCCAGTTTGAACCGCGCATGCTCGCCCGCATGGCACAGGCCGGACGTGAGCGCGTGCTGGAGCAGGGATTAGATATTCCCACGGTTTTGCACCTGGATCACGGCCTTTGCTATGAACACTGTGTAACCGCCATCCAAAACGGTTTTTCATCTGTCATGATAGACGGCAGTGCGCTGCCCTTTGCTGAAAATGTGGCACTAACCCGTCAGATCGTTGAATACGCACACGCTTATGGCGTGACGGTAGAAGGCGAATTAGGCGTGCTTGACACCGCTGCCAATGCGCAGAGCTACTTCCCTCAGCGGCTATATACCGACCCGGATCAAGCGGCCGAATTTGTTGAAAAAACCGGCGTTGATAGTCTGGCTATCGCCATTGGCACCTCACATGGCATGGTCAAATATCTGCCTAATCCCGATGGCAGTTATCCCGAATTACGCTATGATATTTTGAATAAGATTGAAGCGCTGATGCCTGGCTTCCCCATTGTGCTGCACGGTGCTTCCTGTCTTCCTTTTAAATATATCGAAATGATTAATCGATATGGCGGTAAAATTGGACATACCGCTGGCATTCCCGAATACCAAATTGCCAATGCTGCACAATTGGCGGTGTGCATGGTGAACATTGCCTCGGACGGCTGGCTGGCAGCTCTTGCACTCACGAGAAAAGTACTGGCTGAAAATCCGACTGCAATAGATGGACGTATCTATTCTTTACAGGTTCGTCCAGAATTAAAGGAGTTATACTGCCATAAAATCGACATGCTCGGCAGCGCAGGCAAAATTTGATTAAAATTCCAAAATGGGACCGTTGCTCAACGCATCGGCCCCATTTTTGTTGTTAGTTTGAATGATTAATGACCAGCACATCGTTTTCCTTGAGCACCGTAGAGCCCTGAGGAATGAGCACCCGTCCCTTTCGCTGTATCATAATAATCAGCATATCCGGTCTTTTAAAGACATCCGCAACGCGCTTACTCTCCCACTTGTCGCCTTTGGCAATACGCTTTTCAAATAACGAAATTCCCTCGATATTCCCGGGCGCTTTCGCACTTAAAATAAGCTTATCGCTCGACTGAAGCACCGTTTTTCCATTCGGAACAATCTTTTCACCGTTGCGCAGTAAAAGAACAAGAATTGTCTCTGCCGGCAACAGAATGTCCTGAATCATACTGCCCACCCACGGATGATGCTCTGGCACCGCGAACTGAATAAATTGAATAGGTACCTCATCGCTATAGTCGGTAAAGGTTTTCATAACATCGGCGTTCTCATCAATCATATCCAACCTACGAGCTACCGCCGGAATCAACGAGCCCTGTAATAAAATGGACAACAAGACGATAAAGAATACAATGTGAAACAGGTCGTTACTGGTGTAGGCTGAGCTGACGGTTGCCATAACCGCAAAAACAATTGATGCCGCACCGCGCAGCCCAGCCCACGACACCAGCATTTGCTGTTTAAGAGTGCCGCCAAGCGGCGTCAAAATGGCAAATACGGCGGCTGGACGCGCGACAAAGGTCAAAAACAGTGCAATGGCAAGCGCGGTAAATGCCACATCCAATAGCAGCGAAGGCGTAGCCAAGAGGCCTAGTAAAAAGAATAGCACCACCTGCATCAGTCCGGTGGTCGTATTAAAAAAATGCCCGATGGCCTTTTTGTTTTTAATTTCGTGGTTTCCCATGATGATACCAACGATATAAGCGCTTAAATAGCCGTTTCCGCCCAGCGCTTCAGGCGCGGCATAGGAAAGAATCGCAACGCCGAGGATAAAAATGGCGTCAAATCCATCGGCGGCAAACCGAAACGTTCTTAAAGCCCACAGAGCCACCATGGCAATGGCCACGCCGAACAATGCGCCATAAACCACCTGCGAGAAGATCATGTAGGCAACCTGTTCGCCTTTAACGCTGCCGCTCATAACCGAGAGAATGGCAACTGTGAGCATATAAGCGCAGGGGTCGTTGCTGCCGCTTTCAACCTCCAGCATCGAAGCGGTGTTGTATTTGAGGTTCAACCGCTTGGAACGCAAAACTGAGAATACCGAGGCGGCGTCGGTCGAGCTGATAACCGCACCGATGAGAAAACTTTCAAGCCAGTTGATCCGCAGGGCAAAATGACAGAATAGTCCGGTAATACCGGCGGTGAGTGCAATCCCCGCGGAAGAAAGCAGCACCGCCTGCAGCACAATGGGCTTTGCTTCACTCCATTTGGTGCCAAATCCTCCATAAAACATTATGAATATCAGTGCAATGGAACAAATTTGCCCAGCGAATGCATAGTTATCAAACGGAATTTTCGCCAAGCCTTCAACGCCAAACAACATGCCAAGCAGAATAAACGCCAATAGTACCGGAATGCCCAGCTTGCTGGAAAGCTTATTAAAACCCACACAGGTGATCAATACGATGGCGGCCATTAATAGATGAACCGGCAAAATCAAACCTCCTTTTTCATAGCATGCCACAAATAAATAACACGAATGTTCCTAATTGCTCATCGTTCAATAATCTTACGGGGAGCGCAACTTGCTATGTAAACATAGATAATCGCGGGCACCGCCCGGCCAATAATACTGTATCCAGGGCTTATTGCCTACCGCTGTTTTTAAACACCATCATCATTTCACGCGTGAGACTCAAATTATCAGGCTGCAGCGTAATCTCATCTCGGGTAAACCACTCGGCCAAGGCAAGCTCATCAGTTTGAAGCGTAACGGCAATATCGCCGTCTACCTCAGCAAAAAAACCGCACAGTAATGAGCTTGAAAAGGCCCAAGGCTGACTCTTGTAATAAGTAATATTCTTGACCTTAAGGCCGACCTCTTCCATGACCTCACGTTCGACCGTTTGCTCTAGCGTCTCTCCAATCTCTGTAAAGCCCGCTACCAGCGCATAGTTGGAATAAGGACGGTCGGCGTATTTAGTCATCAACAATCGGTCGCCAGCAGTAATGGCCACAATGACACCGGGGGATATTTTAGGATAAATGGTATTGCCACAGCCCGCACAGGCCAGCATACGCTCTTTTTCACTGGGGATCAATGTTTGGCCACAACGACCGCAATATTTATTATCATTGTACCAATTGTATAATTGCCATGCTACAAAGCCTGCAAAGGCCAAATCGCCCGGCAGCGCTGTACGAAACAGTGTAATATTCTCAAAGCCAAAATTGGCGGGTACACAATAATCGGTTGTACGCAAGAGATAATAATCTACGTCATCAATCGAAAATAAATATGTGCAATCGCAATTTTCGGTGCCAAGCTCCGCCAGCGTTGGGTAGCAAACCTCTTCCCCACTTTTGTGACACAGCACCGTATTCTTGTTAAAAACAAGGATTGTGTCATTATCTAGAGGATTCTTTACATAAAATGCGTTGTTATATTTCTTTGGTGCAATATCCTGTATCACGCGTGAATCTTCCTTTGCGATGAATTTAACGGCGACCCAGACCAGTCGCTGCTATTGTTATAGCGATTATATCACTCCACAGCAAAAAAGTCATGTCCACCTCTTTAATAACTTTATCAACTTGGAAACGACATTTGGGAGTAAGAAGATTAACAAATACGTTTAGTATAGATCCTGATGGGCATATAGATGGTCTGTCCGAACTTTGTCTATGATGCGGCGCAGCTTGCCCGATGAAGCTATCGAATACATTTGCGGCATTATATTGAGATCTTACTCATTGTCGGCGCATAAAAAAATGGGCGATCAACAACCGGCAATTGCATTGACCTACCCATTTTACTATGTTTTATTCAGCAGAAAATGCAGTTGTTACTCGTGCTTTTCTTGTGCCGCATCCGCTTTGGTCGGGTGAATGGTTCCGTGCGCATGCGCCGGTGGCGCATAAATAGTATAGACCCGAAGCGGCCGTGTACCAGTGTTAATCAGATTGTGCCATGTTCCAGCCGGAACAATAAATGCAATGCCATCAGAAACGTTTCGGCGCAGCGTCAGATTGTCTTTAGCGTCCCCCATCAGCACCATGCCCTGTCCCTGCTCAACGCGAATAAACTGGTCATGGGTGGGGTGTACCTCCAAACCAATCGATTCACCGGGGTTAATGCTCATGAGCACTAGCTGAAGATTTTCGCCGGTCCAAATCGCCGTGCGAAACATGCTGTTTTGCTTTGTTGCACGGTCAATATTGATAACGAACGGCATAGCGCCATAATCGGTCAGCAACGGGTTGCTACCGGAATTCATGTTATTATTGTTCATCCATATGTCACGCCCTTTCAATGTTATATAACATCATATGCTTTTAATATTCAGACGTGTTAAAACTACTCTGTATCGAAATGTTCTAAAGTACAAAAAAGCCGTGCTTTCAATTTCGAAAGCACGGCTATCTATATTTTTATATTATTCCTGCAAACAGTAGCACGCTGTTTTTAGAGCATCTTGGCAGCGAGAGACGCCGCAACAAACTCTCTGAAAAGCGGATGAGCGTGGTTGGGGCGGCTCTTAAACTCGGGGTGGTACTGCACACCCACAAAGAAATGGTTAGCCGGAATTTCCACCGCTTCGACCAAACGGTCATCCGGAGAAGTACCGGTGATACGCAGACCCGCCTGTGTCATCTTCTCACGATAACTGTTGTTAAACTCGTATCTATGGCGGTGACGCTCATGAATCAGCGGCTGTGCGTAGGCACGGGCCATGTGGCTACCTTCTGCAATTTTACAGGGATACGCACCCAAACGCATGGTACCACCCATGACAACGCCATGTTGGTCGGGCATGAGATCGATAACCGGGTATTTCCCATCAGGCGCAAACTCAGTGGAGTTTGCATTTTCCATCCCCAATACATCGCGTGCAAACTCAATAACAGCAATCTGCATGCCTAAGCAGATTCCAAAATAAGGCACATTGTGCGTTCTGGCGTATCTTGCCGCCGCAATTTTTCCTTCGATGCCGCGGTCTCCAAAGCCGCCAGGCACCAGAATGCCGTCGCAACCGCCAAGCAGTTCGGCTGCAGTATCATCAGTGACATCCTCAGCCTCTATCCACGTCAGATGCACACGGGCAGAGTTTTCAAAGCCAGCGTGCTGCAAGGCTTCCGCCACCGATAGATAGGCGTCATGCAGTCGTACATATTTTCCTACAATCGCAATTGTGACATCTTTTGTACGATTTTCGATGCGGGTCAACATTTGGTTCCATTCGGTCATGTCTGGTTCGTCACATGCAATCTGTAGCTCACGGCAAACGATCTTCGCAAGGCCATTTTTCTCAAGCATCATCGGTGCCTGATACAGAACCGGCAGGGTGATATTTTCGATCACGCAGTCTTCTTTTACGTTACAAAAAGACGCAATCTTATGCAGAACCGAAGTTTCAATCGGCTCGTCACAACGGCAAACGATTACAGTAGGAGAAATACCCATCGCCTGCAATTCCTTGACTGAGTGCTGAGTTGGCTTGCTCTTATGCTCGCCAGAGCTCTTAATGTAAGGCACCAGCGTTACGTGAATAAACATGCAATTGTGCTGCCCCACCTCAAGCGAAACTTGGCGGATCGCCTCTAGAAACGGCTGGCTTTCAATATCGCCGACCGTGCCGCCAATTTCTGTAATGACCACATCGGCATCAGTCTTTTTTCCCACCGAATAGATAAAGTTTTTGATCTCTCCGGTAATATGCGGAATAACCTGCACCGTCTCGCCGAGATAGTCACCGTTACGCTCCTTATTAAGCACGTTCCAGTAAACTTTGCCAGTGGTCAGGTTGGAGTATTTGTTTAAATTCTCATCAATAAAGCGCTCGTAGTGACCCAAATCAAGGTCGGTCTCAGCACCATCCTCGGTGACAAACACCTCGCCGTGCTGATAGGGGCTCATCGTTCCAGGGTCAACATTGATATAGGGATCAAGCTTCTGCGCTGCAACTTTTAAGCCGCGCATACGCAACAAACGCCCCAGTGAAGCTGCCGTAATTCCCTTACCCAGCCCGGAGACAACGCCACCGGTTACAAACACATATTTACTCATAAAGATACTTCCCCCTCAAACGCCACAGTCGCAGGGCCAGTCATTAAGACTGTCTCACCGGTATAACGAATCGTTAAATCGCCGCCACGAAGCTTCAGTGTTATATCGGTATCCATCTTGCAGTAGCCACATAGCACTGCCGCAACCGTTGTAGCGCAGGCGCCCGTACCACAGGCCAGCGTTTCGCCGCTGCCGCGCTCCCAGACGCGCATTTTCAGCGTATGGTCATCAATGACCTCAACAAACTCGGTGTTCACCCGCTCAGGGAAAAGCGGGTCGTTTTCATAAGCCGGGCCAATTTTTTCAAGATCCAGTGCATCGATGTTCTCGATGAACAGCACACAATGCGGATTACCCATAGAAACGCAGCTAAAGCGGCGCATCTGACCCGCTAGCGTATGTTCGATATTTATTGCCCGCTCACCGGGCAGCTTCACCGGAATTTCTTCCGGAACTAAAATCGGCTTGCCCATATCCACCTGCACAGCGGTAACCTCATCATTTTCCACCGTCAGCTTCAGTGTTTTAATGCCACTCAGCGTTTCAAGCGTCATCACCAGTTTTTGAACCAGTCCGCGTTCATAGGCATATTTGCCAATGCATCTGGTTGCGTTGCCGCACATCTTTCCCTCACTGCCGTCAGCATTGAACATGCGCATCCTCACATCTGCCGTCTCACTTGGGCAGATTAACACTACGCCATCCCCGCCCACGCCAAAGTGGCGGTCTGAAAGGCGAATGCTCAAATCCTCAGGATTCTCCACCTGTTGGGCAAAACAATTAAAATAGATATAATCGTTGCCGCATCCGTGCATCTTGGTGAAACTCAGCTTTTTTGTCTGCATACCTGTCTCATCCTTTCTTATATCGTAAAAAAATATAAACATTTATTTATTTAAAACACGAAAAACGCCGGCAGAGATTTTTGAGGTCACCAAAAAATCCCTCCCGACGTCATTGTCAAGAACAATAATACGGGAATTATAGCACTTTTTTAATAAAGATGCAATAAGAAAGGGGGTAAAGTAAATATTTACGCAACTAATTCCCGCCCAATTTATCTGATTTTGTCCTGTGGATTTGAGCGTATAAAACATGCAGAGCACGTCTTTACAGCTCATAGGTTTTTAAAATATTTTCGGCCACCTCACGCTTAGTCAGCCGCAAATCCATCGCCTGTTTTTCAAGGTAGCGGTGCGCCTGTGGTTCGGTCATTAAAAGGCATTGAATCAATGCACACTTAGCACGGTCGACCAGCCGTATTTCTTCAATGGTGGTCTGAAGCTTAAGATTTTCTTTCTGCAATCCCATCATATGGCGGCGCGATGCGCGCAGCAGTTTTAATGATTGAAAAAAGAACGGACGTGACACCGGCTTTGGAATAACAAAAACGCCGTAATCCTCCACACGGGCTGCGACGTCGTCCGCTCGCTCGTTTTTAACCAGCATGAGCACACCGGCCAGTGACTGCCGAGAAGCAAAACAGGCCAGTTCATGCCCGTATTCGTCGGACAACGGCGCATTGATGATCACCGTATCATAGTCGAAATCGGCCAACAGCCTTCTGGCTTCTGATCCGCTAGCGGCGGTGATTGCGGCAGACTGCTCCTGTGGGGACAGCAGCTCAGCTATAAAGTGCTGGCCACTTTCTGACGAAGAAACAATCAGGACTCTTTCCATGCCGCTCACCTTCTTTCATTGCCTTGAATGCTATGACCATTAATACCGCTCGAAGTACATCTGCTGCTCGCATTTGTTTTTATATTCCGCATTATCCAGCGCAGCCTGCTCACGGCGCTTGGCCGCCACAAATCCTTGCAGAGTATCCGCTGGCAACACGCGTTTAACAAATGCGCTCTGTTCGGCCGAATCCAGTGCCTCACCAAGGCTAGCGGGCAGTTTTTCGTACTTCATAAGCTCTTCGGGCGCTGCTGCGCTCACATTGGCCACCGCGGCCTGCGGCAGCACGAGCTTTCGGTCAATGCCATCGAATCCGGCGTGCATCAACAAAGCGAACGCAAGATATGGATTGCAAGTCGGGTCGGGAGAACGCAGCTCCATTCGAGTATGCTCACCGTCCACAGCCGGAATTCGGATAAGGTGGGATCGGTTTGAGTGTGACCAGGCCACATACTGCGGCGCTTCAAATGCGCCAAAACGCCGATAAGAGTTTGTCGTTGGGTTTAAAAATGCCGTTATCTCTCGAACGTGCGCCAAAATGCCCGCAATAAAGCTTTCGGCCTCAGGGCAATGTCCATACTGACGCCCCATAAAAATATTACGTCCATCCTTAACCAGCGACATGTTAACATGCAGCCCGCTGCCCGCCATCCCCTCTAGGGGTTTTGGCATAAACGAAGCATACATTCCATTTTGTGCTGCCATCTCCTTTACCACCCCTTTAAAGGTGATAAGCTGGTCGGCGGCGATCAATGCATCAGAATAGTGAAAATCAATCTCGTTCTGACCCGGGCCCGACTCATGGTGGAAGCTTTCAGGTTTGACACCCATCTTCTCAAGGGTCAGGCAGATGTCTCGGCGGATATTTTCTCCGCGGTCCGCCGGAGGGATATCCATATATCCGGCGCGGTCTATTGGCTGACGGGTTGGATTGGAGCGCTCGTCCAGCTCAAACAGATAGAACTCGTACTCCGGACCAATCTGGCAGCTATAGCCCATCTCGTCGGCACGCGCACATGCCTTTTTAAGCAATGCGCGGGTATCACCTTCAAACAGGCTGCCGTCAGGACGACGCACCTCACAAATCAGGCTCACGGCACCTCCACGGCTCGGCCGCCACGGCATAGCCGCCAATGTGGACGGGTCTGGAAATAAAAACAAATCAGATTTGTCAGCATTTAAGAAACCCTCTACTACCGAAGCATCAAAAGATATCCCCCCAGCGAAGGCACGCGGGAGTTCATCGGCTGTAATGGAAATACTTTTCTGAATGCCAAATAAATCGCAAAATGCCAGGCGAATGAATTTGACGTCATTTTCTTTAATATACTCCAATACTTCATTTTCCGTACAATTCAACTAAAGCACCCCCTAATGTGTGGTATTGTAACATATATTCCTTTTTTTGCGCAAGCCACTATTTGCAGGATTATCATTGGAAAGTTTCAAAATTTCTGTTGACAAACAACAAAATGATCGCTATAATAATGACATACCAGCAAAGACGCTGTGGGCTACAAGGCCCATGGTGTCTTTTTTGTTTTGTTTATTTACACGTAAGTCCCCATTGATAGGAGGAACTCATGATGACAAACGTACCAGAGATTTTCGGCAGCATGGTTTTTAATGACAGTGTCATGCAAAACAAAATGCCCAAGGCCTATTATAAGGAATTTCACAAGCTTATTAAGGATGGCAAACCCCTCACGCTTGATCTGGCAAATGTGATTGCTAATGCCATGATGGATTGGGCGGTAGAAAAGGGCGTAACTCACTTTACCCATTGGTTCCAACCCATGACCGGCATCACTGCTGAGAAGCATGATAGCTTTATCACCCCGTTAAAAAACGGCAAGGTTATTATGGATTTTTCCGGTAAGGAATTGATTCGTGGCGAGCCGGACGCCTCCTCCTTCCCCTCCGGTGGCCTGCGCGCAACTTTTGAAGCCCGCGGGTACACCGCTTGGGACCCCACCTCCCCCGCGTTTATCAAGGATGGAACCCTGTGCATCCCTACGGCATTCTGCTCTTACGGTGGCGAGGCACTGGATAAGAAAACACCGCTTATGCGTTCGATGGAAGCGCTCAACATTCAGGCGCTGCGCATACTTAAGCTGTTTAACACGCCTGCCTCCCGCGTATCCGGCACTGTAGGTGCCGAGCAGGAATACTTCCTTGTTAATAAGGATCTGTTTCATAAGCGCCGTGACTTGGTCTACACAGGTCGTACATTATTCGGTGCCAAGGCCCCCAAGGGTCAGGAAATGGATGATCATTACTTTGGTGCTATTGATCCTAGCGTCATCGCCTTTATGAAGGATCTTGATGAAGAGCTCTGGAAGCTTGGCATCCTGGCAAAGACTGAACACAAGGAAGTCGCTCCGGCGCAGTATGAGCTTGCACCGATTTTTTCCACCACCAATATTGCGACTGATCACAACCAGCTCACAATGGAGATGCTCAAAAAAGTGGCATTGCGCCACAACATGGTCTGCCTGTTGCACGAAAAGCCCTTTGCCGGCGTAAACGGTTCAGGCAAGCACAACAACTGGTCCATCGCGACCGACACAGGCGTCAACTTGCTTGAGCCCGGTGATTCGCCCGAAGAAAACGCACAATTTTTGCTCTTTTTGGCTGCGGTCATTAAGGCTGTTGACGATTATCAGGATCTACTTCGTGTATCGGTAGCCTCGGCGGGCAACGACCACCGTCTGGGTGCGAATGAAGCGCCCCCAGCTATCCTATCAATTTTCCTAGGTGATCAGCTGACAGGCATTTTGAACGCCATTGCAAACGGCACCGCTTATAACGGTAGCATCGCTGAGGATATGACCATCGGTGTTAATGTTTTACCGCGTTTCCCCAAGGATTTGACCGACCGCAACCGCACTTCGCCTTTTGCCTTCACTGGCAATAAATTTGAGTTTCGCATGCCCGGGTCGAGCTTTTCAATCTCCGGCCCGAACGTTGTGCTCAACTCCATAGTCGCTGAAGAGCTGTGCCAGTTTGCCGACGAGCTTGAAGCCGCCGAGGACTTTACCGCTGCGCTTAACAAACTGATTAAGAAAACTGTAAAACAGCATCAGCGCATTATCTTTAACGGCGACGGTTATTCTGAAGACTGGCAGAAGGAAGCGGCTCGCCGCGGACTCTTGAATCTAAAGAGCACTCCGGAGTCCATTCCCCATTTCGTGGCTGAGAAAAACATTAAAATGTTTGAGAAGCACGGTGTATTCACCGCCGCCGAGATGCATTCGCGCTGCGATATTCTGCTTGAAAATTACTGCAAGACTCTTGATATTGAGGCTTATACAATGCTGGACATGGCGCGCAAAAATATTTTGCCTGCCGTACTTAAATACACAAGAAAGGTTGCCGAAGGCGCCGCCGCCAAAAAAGCCCTTTCGCCGGAGATTTCCTGCAAGACTGAGGAAATGCTGGTTTCCAAGCTAACCCTTCGCGCCGCCTCGCTTAGCAGCAGAATCGACGAACTTGATTCACTATTACTTAAGACGAAAGAATTCTCTGATCTCAACGAGTGCGCCCAATTCCATCACAACAGTCTCTTTGCTATGATGCAGGAGCTGCGTGCAGTCGCCGATGAACTTGAATCCATGGTGGATGAAAACGCATGGCCTTTCCCCACTTACGGCCAGTTGCTATTTTCACTGTAAGGCGGCCAGTCCATTACTACGATATCCTCTTTCTCCTTTTTGATTACTCCTTTTCTAGTTTGTCTGCATCCGAAAAACATCGCCCGAGAGGGCGGTGTTTTTCGTTGTTTCAAAACTGATTGAAATACGACCTCAAATTTTTATATTTTGTTTGTAACGTTTGGTCTTGTTTAGGGTTCATCAATCATTAGGTCCATTAATTCGCTGATATGTTCTGTTTTATTAATCCCCGCCTGGTAGTAAACCTTTTTTAGCAAGTTATTATCTGTGCTCATAAACTGATTATGATACTCTCGAAAACTTTTATGTTCTTTCACAATCAAATGACGTATTGCATACTTATATGGTTGATCTATTTTTACTGGGTTAACAACGGGGTCATAGTTTTCTCCTGTTATAGCTATGTAGACTGCTTGAAACGCTTCCGCGTGGGTGCGTCCATTTTCCGCAATTTTTAAAAACACCTGCTGTTCTTTCTCAGTAGGTGCGATTTCTGACATAGAGCGACAATATGCTTCGCAACTCATCTCAAATTCGATATGTTCCTGAAGCTGCTGCGGCAAAGTTAAATCCACAGCCACCCCTCCTCTTTATTAATCGTTATATTATATTAAAATCAAAAAGCAATCGTGTTCCATCCTTTCAATTAATTCCCATATTCTAATAATTTCACCCGTTGGCGCTTGACAATCTGACAATAACTACTTATAATAAAACAAATAAAATATTCGCCCAAATGCGGTGAAGGGAACAGTACCTGCGAAACGAAGCATTTTCAGAGAGCTGTCAGTCGGTGCGAGACAGCAATGCAAGCGCAGTGAATATCCTCCCCGAGCAGTCGATCGAACGCCTTCGGCAAGTAGACTCGAACGATTAACACACGTTATAGTGTTCGGTATTCGGCAGGATTTCTGCCCGATGCCTGAATGAGTGGCCGCTATTATGAAGGCGGCAATCAGAGTGGTACCGCAGAGTGCATATCAATGCCTTTGTCTCTTGAACACAGGAGACAAAGGCTTTTTTTGTTTTGTAAAGCTCTGAAACCGAATTTGAGGCGGAGACGACAGGAGAATTTATTATGAAAAATCAAAATGGAAGCTATCTTGTCACAATGCTTACTGGCGACGCCGCTTTAACGTTAGCGCGGTTCACTGGCGTTTTGGGGCGTTGGGGTTGCACGCTTGAAACACTGGTGGTTTCCGATGACTGTGAGCCCGGCTTTGTCCGCCTAACTTGCGTTTTTAGCGCTACCGCCTATCAGGCGTCGCGTATCACAAGCCAAACCGCACGACTTGAGCAGGTAACCGGGTTACAGCTGGTATCACAAAGCCCACTATATGGTGTCAGCCCTTTGAAAGTGCGCATCTCTTGCGACCACCTTAGCCATGCTGAGGCTTGCCGCCTTTGCGACAGGCACAGCGCACTCATCTCTGGAAGAACCGATGTTGAGATGACTATAGAGACCGAATCTGATCCCAAGGGATTAGCGCTCTTTTTAAACGACGTTGCACCCTATGGCTTGATTTTTGCCGAGGTGCCAAATGTAACCTATTTCCCGCTGGAGTCTGGAACGATGGTCAGCGGTGCGTGCTAAAGAGACTCCTTGACTTAGCCCTCAACGCGTATAATAAGCGCTTTTTACTAACTGACCGGCGTTTGGATAGAGCATTTCGCTCTGACCAAACGCCGGTTTGCGCAGCAACCGCGCATTGTATTGCTTTTCAATGCGTAATGCGATAAAATAGTAGTACATTTGGTTTTGAACTATTTTTGTTTTATTTTCTGAATTACTTACCGAGGCAGGTGTTATTTTGGCAAAAAAAATATTATTTTGCGCATCGACAGCCTCTCATATTAAAAATTTTCACACGCCCTATATGGCGGCATTTGCCCAATGCGGTTATGAAGTGTCAACCGCGACGGGTGACACAGGAGAAATAGCTGGCGCACAACAAAGCTTTACCCTTCCGTTTTATAAAAGTTTTTTTAGCTTTAAGAATATACGCGCTATTTTTGCGGCCCGTAAGCTGATTCTTAAAGAGCAATTTGATATTGTCAGCCTACACACCACGCTTGCAGCAGCTGTGGTGCGCGCAGCACTGCTCACCATTCCTAAGTGCCGGCGACCGCGAGTCTTTTATACCTGCCACGGTTATCTGTTCGGTGAAAATGACGGCTTTGCGCGATTAAAATATCTGCTGCCTGAAAAACTTTGTGCCAGAGTTACCGACGTGCTGATGGTGATGAACCGTGAAGATGAGCGCATCGCATATCGCTACCGCCTGTCGAGTGGCAGCATTCAGTACATAAATGGTATGGGACTTTCACCGGACCGTTTTACCACACCTTCTTTTGACGAGCATATTATCGCTAAAAGGGCACTAGGTTTTTTACCCGAACAGGTTTTGTTCGTTTACATTGCTGAATTTTCAAAGCGAAAAAATCATAACGTGCTTTTAACTGCTTTTGCGGCAGCCGCAGCTCAAATTCCCAACGCGCGACTGTTGCTGGCCGGTACCGGCGCACTGCTTGAAGACTGCCGTCAGCTTGTATCACAGCTTGGCGTAGCTAATCAGGTTGATTTTCTGGGTTATGTCAATGATACGCCCACACTACTGGCCGGTTGCGACGTCTGCGTTTCTACCAGCCTAATAGAAGGCTTACCGTTTAATATTATGGAAGCAATAGCCAGTGGGCTTAACGTAATTGCCAGCGACATCAAAGGCCACCGCGAGTTGGCTGAGTGTTGCCCCAATTTTACACTGTTTGATGAACCGTCAGCATTGCCCAATTTGCTTATCGCAGCTGCACAGTCTCCCCTTCGTCGGCACCCCGCCGAACTTTCACACTTTATGCTACCGCAAGTAATGCCGGAGCTGATGCATATCTATTTAGGCGAAGAAGTACCAGAATATCAAGAAAATTCTTTGAAAGCAGGTGTCAGATAAAGTTGTTGCCATATATTATTTTGCTTATAATTTCAGGTGTTTTTGGGGGTTTGCTCTGTGAACACAAGCCCTCGCCAAAAAAAGAACTTATTGTTTTAGGGACTATGACCCTGCTAATGTGTGTGATGGCTGCTTTGCGCAGCGGCAGTGTAGGTGTCGATTATAATTGGGTTTATCGAGACTACTTTTTGGCAGTTCGAGAGCATGGTTTTTCGTATATGCTTTCTGCTGATAATTTATATTTTGTGGAGCCACTTTATGGCCTGCTTAATCAGGTCGTTGCACTTTTTACCGGCAATCCATTGGTACTGTGGTGGGCCGCGTCAGTTGTCATTATTCTGTTGCGGGTCTTTTTTATCTGGAAGTATTCCTCAAAGGCGTGGCTGAGCATCTTTTGCTATATTGGCCTTGGCTTTTTTACCTATGCACTTTGTACGCTGCGGCAAGAACTTGGTATTTCCGTCGCTATGTTTGCATTGCCTTTTTTACAAAAACGAAAACCACTGCCCTACTTTCTAATTATTTTGTTGGCAGGGTTGTGCCACACCAGCCTTTTTATTTTATTACCTGTCTATTTTTTTGTAACAATCCCTCCAAACAAGTGGATGATCGGCCTTTATTCGGCCTTCTTTTTTTCCGTCGTATTTTTCTCTGAGATAATTTTACAGTGGGTTATTAAATTTGTACCCCGCTTTGCGCAGTATACCCCCGATTCCTACTATATGAAAGGCCGTAATATCAATACAGTCATCATATGGGTTGTTATGTTGTTGCTCGCCTCGCTTTTATATAAAAAGCTAATGGAGCGGAATAAGTCCAACCTGGTGCTTTTTAATCTTTTCCTTTATGGTACATTGATTATGTCACTGACCGTCAAGCATTTTGTGTTTCAGCGTGTCGCGCTAATCTTTTTGCCGTTTTCGGTTATGCTCATTCCAGAGATGGTGCAGTGCCTGTTGCCTGCCTCAAATCTGCAAAATATGATTGATAATGCAAAAAGTAACAAACTAAACGGCCAGCAGCTTGCAGCGCTCAAACGCGAACAAAAGGATTCCATTAGAATGCACTATTCTATCATGGGCCTTCTTATCACGCTGGTTGTTTTAGAATACCTTTTCTTGCTATATGCCAACCGTCTGCTGCTGGTACCCTATATTCCTTTTTGGATGTGAAACAAAATGAATAAAGAAAATCAGCGCCTTTTTAATCTTCTTCTGCGCCTGATCGATGTTTTTACTTGGCTGTCTGCTATAGCCGGCGCATATGCCTTGCGCTTTTATCTATTGCCTCACGCCGCTGATCACAACATTAACCTCAGCTATTACCTTGGCGCAATGCCTGTGCTAATTATAGGTTATATGTTGATCTATCACGTCAACGGGTTATATGACCCTTTCCGTAGAAGATCCATTCTCTCGGAGACTGGCAAGGTCATTGTCGCCAACTTTTATGGACTTGTCAGCATTTTTCTGGTATTTTTCTGGATTAAGGAAGTTCATATCTCCCGTCTAGTCATTTTGATTTTTGGTATTTTGAGTGCGGTTATTTCGGCCTCCACTCGTGCCGCCGGGCGGCTTTTTCTCCGTTCGATGCGGAGGAAGGGCTATAATACTAAGCATATTTTGATCGTGGGCAGCAACGAAACCGCTGCCGATTTTTATCGCAAAGCTGCTACTAACAAGAATTATGGTTATGTCGTCGATGGATACCTCAATGACCACCCGTCGGATTACGGTTGGCGTGCCGAATATCTTGGCGTTATTTCCCAGCTCGATGAAGTGCTCAAAACTCACCACCCCGACGAAGTGCTGATCTCGCTGGAATACCACCAGTTTTCTATTCTCAGCCAGGTAATCGCCACCTGCGAATCGCAGGGCGTCAAATCGTCTCTTCTGCCGTTCTACAGCAAATATTTGCCTTCTCAACCGAAAATTGAGGTGTTTGAGGGCATTCCCATCATCAACTTGCGCCACATTCCATTGGATAATCTCTTTCTTGCAACACTGAAGCGTTCATTTGACATGGTTGCTTCTTTTTTGGGCCTTATTATTTTGTCGCCGTTGCTTTTGGCAACAATTGTTGGGATAAAATTAAGCTCGCCCGGCCCGGTAATCTATAAGCAGGTTCGCATCGGCAAAAACCGAAAGGAATTTACGATGTACAAGTTCCGCTCAATGCGAACCGAAAACAACGCCGATACCACGACATGGGGTACCAAAAATGATGATCGACGCACACGCATTGGTACATTTTTGCGCAAGTTTTCAATTGACGAACTGCCGCAACTCTATAACGTACTTAAGGGTGATATGAGTTTGGTCGGACCGCGACCCGAACGGCCGTTTTTTGTTGAACAGTTTAGAGACGAGGTTCCTCTTTATATGCTTAAACACTTGGTGCGCCCCGGAATCACCGGCTGGGCACAAATTAACGGCTGGCGCGGCGATACCTCGATTTTGGAGCGCATTAAATGTGACATGTTTTATATAGAAAACTGGTCATTTCTTTTGGATATTAAAATTTTGCTGCTAACAGTTTTCAAAGGCATTGTCAACACCAGCGAAGAACTGTAATCATAAAAAACAACGAGTTGTGGAAAGGAGTTTCAATCCTTTACACAACTCGTTGTTTTTTATATACATTTTTTATTTATACACGCGCCTCACACAAAGCCCGCGCTGCGCGCACCGGATGTCCCACTTCGCAGAGCCTTCCATCTTTTTCGACAACAAAAAAGGTCACATGGGTAAACTTGCTCCAAATTCGGGTCGTAACCGAATCACCCTCCTGTGGTATGCCGGTCAGCAGATAAGAAACTTTGTTATCTTTAACATAATGAATAATTGCTTTAGCAACATCATTGGCATATAATAATGCCATTTCTGCGCCATTTTCTTTAGAAACTGAAAAAAGGTACTCCATAGATTCGGGGTCCTGGGTTGCTTCGGAATGCACAACATTGATGACTGAAAGTTCAGTGCCTGACAGGTTCGCCAGCGTTCTACCCGCGCGAATAATGCGGTCACACTGTCGCTGGTCGGTCACGCAAACCACCGTTTTTGCACGAGGGCCTGAAATGCGCTCCTGCACATCGATTATTGACACTGCCCCACCTCCTATGATTATACTATAGCATACTTTTTTTATTAATTCTTTATTTTCTGTAAAGTTTAGCTTAAATTATTAATAACAATATTTTCTCAGTTTCATTTTTTGAAGCGTAATTTTCCTTATGGCATAACTTCTGTCATTTATGGATGTTAAATCCTTGACTAGACGTCTTTGTTGGTATACAATCATTCTATATATTGCGGTAATCTTTTTCGGGAGGTGTTTGCCCTTGCCGCGAAGTCAATATGTTTCCAGTGCCGTTATAAGACGGCTACCTCGTTATTACCGTTTTTTGGGGGAATTGCTTGATAAAGGTGTTTCTCGCATTTCTTCAAAAGAGCTTGCAGACTTGATGAGCCTTACCGCATCTCAGATCCGTCAGGACCTCAACTGCTTTGGTGGTTTTGGACAACAGGGGTACGGGTATAACGTTGCACTGCTTCACTCTGAGATACGCAAGATTCTGGGACTTGACCAGAATTTTCAGGCCATTCTGATAGGTGTTGGAAATCTGGGACGTGCTTTTGCCACAAACATAGATTTTGACGGCGCCGGTTTCCATCTGTGCGGTCTGTTTGACAAAGACCCCGAGTTAATTGCCTCGGGCCGAAAGATCAGAGGTTTAGCCGTACACAGCGTAGATGAGCTTGAGCAGTTTTGCAATGAAAACACAGTTGATATTGCAATACTCTGTGTTCCGAGTGATGCAGCTCAAAGCATGGCAGATCGTTTAATCGCCTGTGGCATCACCTCCTTTTGGAATTTTACGCATTTCGATATCAAGGTTGCTCACCCTGAAGCAATTGTTGAAAACGCCCATCTTGTTGACGGTCTTATGGCTTTGTGCTATATGATTAATGACATGAAAAAAAGTGACTGATATTTTCGGGCGCAAATGCAACAGGGAAGCCAAATTGGCTCCCCTGTTTTTTATGGTATTATTTGTGACAGCAGCGCGTCTGAAAGTGCTGCCAGTTGAGGAAGCGTCAGCCGTTCGGCCCGAATATTGGCGTCGAGCGCACATTGCACTAAACATTCAGCCACAGTCGCTTTTGGCAAGTTTAACGCTGAACTAAGCGCATTACAAATCGTCTTGCGCCGTTGAGAAAAGGCACCGCGCACCACGGTAAACAAAAACGCCTCATCTTTTGGCTGTACCGGTGGTGTCTTTCTGATATCTAATCGTATCACAGCCGAATCAACGTTTGGTGCCGGCATAAACGAGCCCGCCGAAACTGAAAAAAGCTGCTTTGGCTCGCTGTAATAGGCGATAGCAGCTGAAATAGCGCCACACTCGCGCGTACCAGGTACAGCACAAAGGCGTACTGCCGCCTCCTTCTGTACCATGACGGTAATGGATTCCACCGGTAGCCGCGCCTCTAAGAGCCTCATAAGAATTGGCGTGGTAATATAATAGGGCAGATTGGCGCACACGCTGACCGGCATGCTCCCAAAGTGTTCAGCAAGAATTCCTTCAAGATCCACCTCCATCACATCGCCCATGATTATTTCAACATTGTTAAACTCGTCCAGTGTCTCGGCTAAAATCGGTTTTAAACGGGCATCTAGCTCAACGCAAACCACCTTGTCAGCACGCCGTGCCAGTTCGGCGGTCAGCACCCCCACCCCCGGACCTATTTCCAGCACACCGCAACCCGGAGCCGCCCCACCTTGCTCTGCCATGCGGGGGCACACAGAGGGGTTTATTAAAAAGTTTTGTCCCATGGCTTTAGAAAATGTAAAGCCGTAACGTTCAAGCAGGCTGCGCAGATAAGCCCTATCGGTAAGCGCCAAGCCAAGCCCTCCTTTAAGTTTTAAGATTAATGCCCCATCAGTATAACATATATCCGACGTGTATTGCCATACGTCGACTAAAAGTGATGTAAACGCTTGAAACTTGATCACTTTTATTTTATGATATAGAAAACGTCCTTGGGAGGTTAAACGCATGACCAGACGCGACAAAATAAATTATTACCTCGACATTGCCGAAACGGTTGCAGAGCGCGGTACCTGTCTGCGCCGGCTTTTCGGCGCGATTATTGTTAAAAATGATCAGATTATCTCGACCGGTTATGTTGGCGCGCCCCGTGGACGCCAGAACTGTTCCGACTTAGGCTATTGCGCGCGCGAAAAGCTAAACGTTCCACGCGGCGAGCGTTACGAGCTATGCCGTTCGGTACATGCTGAGGCAAACGCGATCATCCACGCTGCTCGCTCGGATATGCTCGACGCTACGCTTTATCTTGTCGGCAAGGAAGCTGGAACGGACAAATATGTTGAGAACGCTAATTCTTGCGCCATGTGCAAGCGTATGATTATTAACGCCGGCATCGCGGCGGTGGTCATCCGGGACAGCAAGGAGGATTTTCGAGTAGAACGAGTCTATGATCAGTGGGTGCTCGATGATGAAACGCTTGACTTAAAGCTTGGCTATTGATTCTCAAATGCAGGTGCCTAAAGGGCATCTGCATTTTTAATCGTGGTCACGGGCGGATTTTTTATGGTTGTTGTTAAAATGGTTCTATTTTATGGTATAATAACCGCAAAGCAACTATTATACTGAGTAATATTCAGCAGCTTGCTAAACCATGGCGTTTATTTACAGTAAACATTATTTCTGTTTTTTGCAGTATGATTCAACCTGTATCACCTGCTATTGAATATCCTTATACATTTGCGGAAAAGATGAAGGCATCCACATTTTGATGGGAGGATGCCAAATGCCAGATAAAGCACATTCCAAAAATCATGCGCCCGCTGAAAATGAAAACGAACAGCGCCAGATGGACGAAGCACAGGATAAGCAAGCTGAGCATATTGAACAAACCGGTTCTATAACACCCATGAGTGGCAAGCACGCCATCCACTGTCTGACCATCATCGGGCAGATTGAGGGGCACTATGATGCCGCACCCCAAACAAAAACCACCAAGTATGAACATGTAATCCCACAGCTTGTCGCAGTTGAGCAAGACCCGCGCATCGAGGGTTTGCTCATTATTCTAAACACCGTCGGCGGCGACGTTGAAGCAGGTTTGGCACTTGCCGAGCTTATTTCCGGTATGAAAAAACCAACTGTTTCACTGGTGCTGGGCGGTGGTCATTCCATCGGTGTACCATTGGCTTGCAGTGCCAAGCGCTCTTTTATTGTACCCAGCGCCACCATGACCATCCATCCCGTGCGTATGAACGGCATGGTGCTAGGCGTTCCGCAAACGCTATTCTATTTTCAGCGTATGCAGGACCGAATCATTGATTTTGTGATTAAGAATTCTCATATGTCCGAGGAAAGCTTTCGTAAATACCTGATGAATACCGGCGAACTGGTCATGGATATGGGCACTGCATTGGACGGCGATTCCGCCGTAGCGGAGGGCCTGATTGACGAGCTTGGCGGTTTGAGCGATGCAATTGAATGCCTGTATGCCCTCATTGAAGAGCAGCAGGATTCTCCACCGGAAAATAGCCGGTAAATATTCCCCGCTCGACGGGTTATGACTGCAACAACCCTCCTTTTTTCTTACACTTTATTTGTGACATTAAATTTATCGGAGGCGTTCATTTTGACAATGACAGAAGCGATTATCCAGGGGATTATTCAGGGTTTGACCGAGTTTCTCCCTGTTTCCAGTTCGGGACATCTTGCGTTATACCAGTATTTCACCGGTCAGAGCGGAGAAAGCGGGGCGCTTTTTTCGCTCGTGCTACATTTTGGTACCCTCATTGCGGTCTTTGTCGCTTTTTGGGGGACTATAAAAGAACTGATTGTGGAGTTCTTTAGCATGGTCGGTGATCTTTTCCACCGCAAGCTGTCTTTTAAAAAGGTCAACCCGCAGCGAAAGATGATCTATCTTCTGGTGGTATCACTGCTGCCGTTATTTATCACGTTGTTGCTTAAAGATCTTTTGCGCGGTGTGGCTGAGGATAATAATATTCTAGTCGAGGGCGTTTGCTTTCTGGTAACGTCCGCTTTGCTTTTAATGGCTGATAATTGCTCCGGTCGCACAACTGCTCGTGGCATGAGTTACCGCGCGGCAACCGCCATTGGCCTTGTTCAGGCCTTTGCACCGCTGCCAGGTATCTCTCGCTCCGGCTCTACCCTTTCCGCCGGAATGATGCTGGGGCTTGAGCGCGGCTTTGCTGTTAATTTTTCATTTATTATGGGCATTCCGGCCGTCTGTGCGGCGCTGCTGCTCGATGTAAAGGATATCATGGGCGGGGGGCTGAATCTCCCCGCTTCGGTGATTATAGTCGGTCTGCTTTTTTCTGTTGTCTTCGGCCTATTAGCCATCGGCATGGTACGCTGGCTGGTTGCCTCGCACAAACTACGTTGGTTTGGGTATTATACGCTCGTGCTCGGCATCTTTGTACTTGGTGCCGGAATTTATGATGCGATCTCAAACCATGCCCTGCAAAACGCCATTATTGGCATGCTAAAATGACTTTAAAATAAAATTCAAGGAGGTTGCCGCCTTGGCTGCCAAACGCAAAAAGAAAACCCCACGCAAAACAAAAGCGCAGCTGCATGCTCAAAATCAGCTGCTCGCTGTTGTGTTGTTTACCCTCGGCCTACTGTTTGTGTTCTTGTCGTTCGTGCGCGGCAGCGAGGGTTGGTTGTTAGCGCATAACGTGCTGCTTGGCCTGTTTGGCTGGTCGGCCTTCTTTATCGGCCCGATATTTATTTACATATCGGTCATGTCCTCCTTTGATAAACTTTCGCATGATCTGCCGATTCGCGCAACGCTGACCGGCGTGCTTCTCTGTCTGATTTCGGCCGCGTTTCAAATTTTTCTTGCTGGGAAGCCGGAGGGTCAAACGGTGGGAGCTGTTGTTCGCCAGCTTTATGCCAACGGTCAGGCGCTACATGGCGGCGGTATTATTGCAGCGCTGTTTGGCTTACCGCTTATGCAGCTCGGCGCACCCGGCGACCGCATAGCAGTGTCGCTGCTGCTGTTCCTCCTGACGATGATCATTACAAAATCTACAATAGCGGGTATTTTGCGTTCGGCCAAAAAGCCAATGGAAAAGCTCTCTAATGGTTATCATGAACTGGTTAACGCGATGCCGGCACCACAACTCGTCGGAAACTGCGCGGCATCTGAAAAGCCTGTCATCGACATTTCACTGGATGACCCTGCCCCTGTACCAAGACGACGCAAGAAATCGGTTGTTGAGGAAGGTGTCTCTCCTGAAGTTCTGCTTGCCAAACAAAAGCTTTTAGACACGGCGACCGCCGATCTGCCAATATCGGAGGAACATCCTGTCACGCCGAATGGAGACAGTATTGCCCCCGTGGTTCCCGACGAGGAAGGTCAGCAACTTTTTATTGAGGATATTATCAATCGTGTTGCACAGGTGCAGGCGCACAAAGCGCAAAATGTTGAACATGCCGCTGCCCCTGAACCGCCACCGCCACCGCCTGTGCCGGTTGAACCGCCCGTATATTTGCTGCCACCACTTACGTTACTGCGTGAACCCGCTTTGGCTACCGCCGGTGAGGTTACCGCTGACGAGCTCCGCCAGAATGCGCAGCGGCTTGTGGACACATTACAATCCTTCGGGGTACAGACTCGCATCATAGACATCTCGCGCGGGCCTGCTGTCACCCGCTATGAGCTTCAGCCTTCTGCTGGTGTTAAGATTTCTAAAATTACAAATTTGGCAGACGATATTGCACTAAACCTCGCTTCGGCAGGCGTGCGTATCGAAGCACCCATCCCAAATAAGGCGGCGGTGGGCATTGAGGTTCCCAACCGCAAGGTCACGCCGGTGACGTTGCGTGAGGTGGTTGATTCCCCCGAATTTACAGACGCCAAAAGCAAGGTCACAGTCGCGCTTGGTCGCGATATTTCCGGCAGCTTGGTCATGACGAACGTGGCCAAAATGCCACACCTGCTCATCGCAGGCGCAACCGGTTCCGGAAAGTCGGTCTGCATAAACTCCATCATCATGAGTATTCTGTTCAAAGCTAAGCCCGACGAGGTCAAGCTGCTTCTAATTGACCCTAAGGTTGTTGAGCTGGGTGTTTATAACGGTCTGCCACATCTGGTTATCCCGGTCGTCACCGACCCCAAAAAAGCTGCGGGCGCACTTGGCTGGGCCGTCGCCGAGATGCTGAACCGTTATAAGATGTTTGCGGCCCACAATGTGCGTGATATTGAGTCGTTTAACCGCCTTGTTGAAAATGCAGCGGCAAATCCGGCCCCACCGGCGGAGAACGAGCCCGCGCCACCCAAACTCTCGAAGCTTCCACATTATATCATCGTGGTGGACGAGCTTGCCGACTTGATGATGGCCGCGCCATCCGAGGTAGAGGATTCCATCTGCCGCTTGGCACAGATGGCACGTGCCGCTGGCATGCACCTAATCATTGCAACTCAGCGCCCATCCGTTGACGTCATCACCGGCGTCATTAAGGCAAACATCCCCTCGCGAATCGCATTTGCAGTATCCTCTCAGATTGACTCACGTACCATCCTCGACATGGGCGGTGCAGAAAAGCTTTTGGGCATGGGCGATATGCTGTTTTCACCGGTCGGTTCATCAAAACCCACCCGTGTTCAGGGTTGCTTTGTCTCTGACGAGGAAATTGAGCGTGTTGTAACCTATATCAACAGCGCAATCACGCCACAATATGATAATCAAGTTCTCGAAGAAATAGACAAGCATACCCCCGTCGGAAAAGGCAATGCATCTGGCACATCTTCTGACGACGGCGGTGACGAAGATGAAATGCTAGCCCCAGCAATTGAGTGTGTTATCGAAGCGGGCATGGCCTCCACCTCGCTTTTACAGCGCAAACTAAAATTGGGCTATGCGCGTGCGGCTCGTATCGTTGACGAGATGGAGGGCCGAGGTATTATCGGCCCATACGAAGGCTCTAAACCCCGTGCAGTACTTATCTCGAAGGAACGTTGGATTGAAATGAAATTAAACCGGATGGCTAAAACCGGCGAGTAAAAGAGGATTACATGAACCGTTTTCTCCCTATTACAGTTGAAGAAATGCATGCGCGTGGGTGGCAACAGGCGGATTTTGTCTGCGTCACCGGCGACGCTTACGTCGACCACCCCAGCTTTGGCATTGCAATAATCTCTCGTCTGCTTGAGCGACTGGGTTATCGGGTGGTGATTTTATCCCAGCCCAATTTGAGCGATCCCGATGCCTTCAAGCGTTTTGGAAGGCCGAAATATGCTTTTATGATTACGGCGGGCAACATTGATTCAATGGTCTCGAACTATACAGTCGCCAAACGACGCCGCACACAGGATGCCTATTCCCCAACCAATGCACAAAATCGTCGGCCTGATCGTGCCGCAACGGTCTATTCGCGCGCAGCCAAGGCTGCTTACCCTGACTGCCCAGTGATTCTTGGCGGAATAGAGGCTTCTCTGCGCCGTTTTGCTCACTATGACTACTGGGCAGATCGTGTTATGCCCTCGATTCTTGTTGATTCGGGTGCAGATATGGTCTCCTACGGCATGGGCGAACACCAAACCGAAATAATCGCCGCAAGACTGGCCTCAGGTGAGCCAATCTCGGCGCTGACCGATATTCGCGGAACTGTTTGCTACATTTCACCGGAGCTCATTCCCAACGGTACGGTGAGCTGTCCCTCGTATGAAAAGGTAACAAGCGATAAAGCTGCCTATGTACGCGCCTTTAAGCTTTGGTTAGATGAGCAGGATGCCGTAACCGGCCGTCCAGTTCTACAAAAGCATGGCGACCGCTATGTCCTGCAAAATCCACCGATGCCGCTCTTGACCCGTGAGGAGCTGGACGCCGTATTCACGATGCCATTTGCCAGGACCTATCACCCCAGCTATGAGGCGCTCGGTGGCGTCAAAGCAATCGAAGAAGTCGAATTTTCAATCATGCACAACCGTGGCTGCTACGGCCACTGCAATTTCTGCTCCATCGCTGTGCATCAGGGACGGCAGATTGTGTCACGCAGTATTGATTCGGTGCTTAAAGAGGCTGAGAGCTTTGTTGGGAATCCGCGTTTTAAGGGTTATATCCATGATGTTGGCGGTCCCACCGCGAATTTTCGCTATCCTTCCTGCAAAAAGCAGGAAACAAAGGGGCTTTGTAAAGACAGAAAATGTCTGGGCAACCCTGCCTGCCCCGCGGTAAAGGTCGACCACAGCGAATATCTTGAGTTACTGCGCCGCTTGCGGGCTATTAAGGGCATTAAAAAGGTGTTTGTACGCTCAGGGCTTCGTTTTGACTATATCATGCTCGACAAGGACGACACGTTTTTAAAGGAACTGGTTGCCAACCACGTCAGCGGTCAACTGAAGGTCGCACCCGAACATTGTAGCGATGCAGTTCTCGACGCTATGGGCAAGCCCCATATTGAGGTCTATGAACGCTTTGTCAAAAAGTTCTATCAGTGTACCAAGCAGGCGGGCAAGGAGCAATATCTTGTCCCCTATCTTATGAGCTCCCATCCTGGCAGTACCATCCGTGACGCGGTGGCGCTATCACTCTTTTTAAAGAAAAATCACATGCACCCTGAACAAGTTCAAGATTTTTACCCCACACCGGGCACCATTTCCACCTGCATGTTTTACACCGGTGTTGACCCGCTGACCGGCAAGGAAATCTATGTGCCTAAAACTGAGCGCGAAAAACAGCGTCAGCGTGCGCTGCTGCAATATTTTAAGCCGGAAAACCGCAGGACAGTTATTGAGGCGCTTGAGGAAATCCACCGGACCGACCTTATTGGCACCGGACCGGATTGCCTAGTCGCTCCTGACCGGCAATACCAGCAAAAGCTAACCGAAAAGCGGCTGGCGCTGCAGGTTAGGAATCAGAAACAAGGCAACCGAGGTGGCAAATCCCCGCAGCGACCCGCCAGCACAAAAGTGGGAGGGAGACGATGAAACGAACCAAGACCCGTAAACAGCGCGGTCAGCGGCGTATCTCTCCGCTAACAATTCTTATCATCGCCATTGTTAGTGCTGTTTCGTGGTACACCACCGAGTACAAACCTAGACAGGTATCTGTTCCCGCACTGGCTGAAAATGTTATTGCCCAGGTGCAGGTGTTGGATGTCGGTCAAGGCAGTAGCCTGCTGCTACGCACCGAGAACGCAGACGGCGTTCATGCTGTGCTGATTGACGGAGGTGAACGCTCAGCATCTCAGGCAGTGTGTGACGCGCTGGATGCAGCAGGTATCACCCAGCTGGATCTCCTTATCATGACCCACCCGCACACTGACCATTTTGGTGGTCTGATTTCGGTACTAGAAAATTACAAGGTTGATACGTTTTGGATGCCCGCCGTTTCTGAAGCGCTGAATCCAACTAACAGCACATATAATAGCCTTTTGGATGCGCTCGAAACTAACGGCTGTGATGTTGTACAGGCTGTATCCCCACGTGCTGAGATACTGGGCGATGGTATCGCACTGCAGCTACTTGATGCCTTTGTACCTGACCCTGATAATCTCAATGACACTTCTTTGTGTCTGCGCATAGATGCCGGTGACGCTTCTTTTCTGATAACCGGCGACGGCGAAACGGCGGTAGAACAGTTGCTACTTGAGAATAACGCGCCAGTTTCGGCCGATATTTTTGTAGCGGGTCATCACGGCAGCAATACATCCAATAAACAGGAGTTTTTGAATATGGTCAGTCCTGTAGCCAGCGTCATCTCCTGTGGGCGTGATAATGCTTACAATTTGCCAAATCAGAAAGCCCTTACCCGTCTTTCGGCCTTTGGGGCGGTTTACCGTACCGACATAAATGGAACAGTCACTTTTTCAACCGACGGCAACACTATCTGGATTTCCGCAAACAACATAAATGAGGCAATCAACGCAAAGGAGGCGGCATAAATGGTATTATCCATCGACCGAATTGAAGACAATACTGCCATCTGTGTGGACGAGCAGCAGCAACTGCATCGTATTCCTTTGTCAGCACTGCCCAAAGGTGCTGACGAGGGGGGTATCCTTCGCCAGACGCCATCTGGCTATGAGTTGGATGCGCAGGAAACCGCATACAGACGCAAAGCCGTTTCTGATCGGCTCTCACGTTTGGGTGCCGCTTCACGACGCAGCGCTGTAGCGCAATTATTAGAGCAAACGACTGAACCGATCAGTGCCTCAGTGCTGGCAGACAAGTTTCGTGTCAGTCGTCAGATTATTGTCGGAGATATTGCATTACTTCGCGCCTCGGGTGCGCCGGTGGTAGCAACCCCGCGCGGATACTTGATGGAGCATGCCGCAGAGTATGCGGCGCAGGACTACACCATCGCCTGCCGCCACGAGAATGTTGAGCAGCTTTTGCAGGAATTGTACATCGTGGTGGATCATGGTGCAACGATGCGGGACGTGATTGTGGACCATCCAATCTACGGTCAGCTCACGGGGCAACTTCAAGTTAGCTCGCGGTTTGAGGCAGACCGTTTTGTTAAAGCGCTTACCACGTCCGAAGCATCACCGCTTTCACAGCTCACCGGAGGCATACATCTGCATACGCTGCGATGCCCTGACCACGCCTGCTTTGAGCGTGTTGCCGCCGCACTAAAGGCGGCAGGAATTTTGGTATCGGAGTAGTTTGTCATTTCGAGTTTCGCACGTGTAAAAGACAGTTTCTTTTTGCTATATATTTAAATTTTACCTGCTCCTTAGTTTTAAAAAACAAGTGCGCAGCAATTAAATTAACGTTTATTTGTGTATAATAAGACAGCCGACATGCTATCCCTTGTGGGTCAGATGTCGGCTGTCTGTTTCGTTGGCGTCGGGTGTACTAATACCGCCTCTTAGGAGCATAGTCTCGCCCTTTGAATGGTATAGTAACGGCAATGAATCTACATCATCGTTACACCGTTTATGCACAGGTGGAACTGAAAGTCGAAGAATTTAGCTGCCTTACGACAAAGCAGCATGCGTTCCAAGAAAATTTCAAAATAGTCCGCAAGGGTGCTCACCTTGGAGTCAATAGTGAGAACCAGTGTAATGGTGCGTGCCTGTTTGTCAATTTTAAGTGCTGACTGTTCCACCGAGTAGTTTACCCTGTCATGGATATCAAAGCTGGCAATTTCGCGGTTACGCACGCGTGAGCGGCGCACATCACTTTTGTCAGCGAGAATCAATGCTGCGGAAAGGGCATTAACCGGGTGAGCGGTGTGTTCGTCGTGGTTGCCGATAGCCGATACCACCTGAGCTACCTCAACAGGATCCATACCCATCTTATCAAGAATACGAAAAGCCATTACCGCGCCAGACTGCGCGTGGTCGATACGGTTTACCACGTTGCCAATATCGTGCATAAATCCTGCAATTTTAGCCAACTCGATCGTGCGGGCGTCATATCCTAAGTCGGACAGTATGTTCTGCGTTACAGTGGCGGTACGTACCACATGTGCAAAGCTATGCTCAGTAAATCCCATGCTCAAAAGCGATGCATCCGCCTGACGAATGTAGGCCTTTATTTCCTCACTATTAGAAACTTCTCCATAGGTCACCATTGGAGTCTCTCCCTTTTGTTTCTTTATTCTTCTTTATACAATTTTTAGTATACTGCTCTAATGTTAAAATTGCAATCACACATTTGTAAGGAGCAATTATGAAGCCGCCACGATTATTGCGTCTATTATGCTGCCGCGCCGTGCTGCTACCAGCTTTTGTTCTGCTGGAATCAGCGCTGCTTTTCTGTGGCGTTTGGCTATTAGCTCGGCGCTCACCGCTCTTGGCACTACTGTTGCACACCATGAGTATGCTTGCTGTTCTTTACATTGTCTCAAAACACGACAACCCATATTATAAGCTAGCCTGGGTAGTTCTGATACTCATGGTGCCCATTTTAGGCGGATTCATATACCTTATAGCAGGAAACAAACGCCTTCCACGGCGATTGAAGCAACAGCTAGTCAGCTATTATCAACAAAGTTTATCGACGGTTTGTATGGATTCCGGCAGTGAAACGTCACTCACCTCTCTGGATGAACACTTGGCGCTGCAAAGTATGTATCTAAAGAACTGTACCGGTTTCGCCGCTTGGCAGAACACCACCTGCGAGTTTTTCCCTTCCGGAAGCGCCTTGTTCGAGCGCATGTGCCATGAGCTAGAAACTGCTGAAAAATTTATTTTTCTCGAATATTTTATAATTTCGCCTGGTGTACTTTGGAACCGCATTCTTACCATTCTCGAAAAGAAGGTTAAGGCTGGGATACTTGTTAGAATAATGTTTGACGACGTCGGCACCATCAACCGACTGCCACGCCATTATGAAAGGATCCTGCGCGAAAAGGGGATCGAGGTCACGGTGTTTAACCCTTGCCGTGTGCACATAAACGCCGCAATGAACTACCGGGATCACCGCAAACTTTGCATCATCGACGGCAATGTCGGCTTTTGCGGGGGTGCTAACCTCGCTGACGAATATATTAACCGATTACCCCGCTGCGGGCACTGGAAGGATTCTGGCGTGCTGTTAAAGGGTCACGGCGTCTGGAATCTGACACTGCTGTTTTTGGGGCTTTGGGGCTTTTCAAATAACGAACGGTTGCATGATTTTTCATTATTTGTCCCCACTATCACCTGCCGAAGTGATGGCTTTGTGCAGGCATTTGGCGACAGCCCCTTAGATAACCTTTATGTTGCTGAGACCTTTTGCCTGAAGAGTATTGCACGCGCGACCAAATATATCTATATCACGACACCCTATCTAGTGCTGGGGCACGAAATGATTTCAGCATTGGGCAGCGCGGCACTTTCAGGCGTAGATGTTCGCATCATCACACCGGCTGTTCCTGACAAATGGTATGTCCATACCATTTCGCGCAGCTATTATGCGTCTCTCCTAAGATATGGCGTGCGTATCTTTGAGTATCAGCCCGGTTTTATTCACGCAAAGCAGCTGGTCAGTGACGACATCACTGCCATGGTCGGCACGACCAACCTTGATTTTCGCAGCTTCTACCTGCATTTTGAGTGTGCAGTTTGCCTTTATGGCTGTTCAGCCATTAAAAGCATCTTAAACGACGTCAAGAGCACCTTAGTATGTTGCAAAGAAATTACCTTTGACGACACCCAGCGGTTTCCGCTGTGGCAGCGTATCATTGCTGCCGTGCTGCGCCCCTTTGCCCCGCTGTTTTAGTTGGTTGAATAACACTGTACAACTTTTAAGCAACCCAGAAAGTGATGACATAAACAAAAAAATCATAGAGAGATTATCGCTATGAGCCTCACCATCCGATTATGCTCGTTTCGACCAAAATCAAGTGTTATTGTGAAACAAATAAAGGGTATATGTTTCAGTATCATAATAACCTATATCATAATTATGAAATTTACCGTCTTGAGGGTTTATAACATCCAGAAAAAAGTAATCTGTCTCGCTCATCTGTTCATCCGCTTTAAAATTAAACCACTCCTCATATCCCTCTCTACAAGCGATCCATCCTGAAAAGTTCTGAAAAAAACTTTTCAATTCCACCATATTCTCCTTAGTTACAGGAGTAAAATAGTGGTTTTCCTCAAATTTTTTAGCGGAATTCTCATCAAAATAGTATTCACAATAATCAGTATAATCTCTAAAACTTTTTTCATCGAAATGCTCGCTAGATGCATAAAAGCCATCTGGAACTTTATAATGAGTGCCGCCTCCGCATGAGGTTAAGGAGCATAGCACGCACACGACAAAAGCAGCTATAAACCTCTTTTTCATTCTATCTCTCCACTAAATATCAAAACAGCACACTGTTCCATAGTAATCACTGTTAGCATTTTTATTCTCGCAAATCAATAGACAATTCTTCTGCCTCACGCAGCAAAACGCAGTCCCGCGCCCACTGTGGGCGAGAGACTGCGTTTTTTGTTATGCAGCCATGGTATGGCGCACCTTATCACAAAGCTGTTTTAGCACCCGACTTACCTCTGTCTGTGGACGCTCAAGCAACCAGGCTATTTTTTCGATCGGCTGACGTTGTAACACAGATAACAAGAGTACTGCCCGCTCTAATAGTGGCATTTCTCCCAATATTTCAAACAAGCGTGCACTATCGGTGTCCTCGGGCGACAGTGTTATCGCTTCTAATAAGTTATAGCGATATGCCTCGCCGCATACTGGTTCACAGTCTTTGACAACCTGCCACAAAACGGCAAGCATGCGCTGTTCAAAGCTTTCTCCCCCGTAGGAAGTATACCCTTCTACAAAGACCTCTGCCATAGCATAACGGGCTTCGGCCGCATCTCCGAGTAAATAAAGCGCCAGCCGATAAAGCGCATCCGCAAGATCATCATAATGATGCGCATATTCCAATTTGCTGATCTTCACCGATTGCAGCATGCTTTCCCTCCTTTTGCGGCGGAGAACCCCATTTTTTAAGACACGTTATCCGAAATAATGGTAGCCCATATTAATCAGATAATCATCGCCATACTCGTTTCGGGCGCTCTCACACACCTTATATTTCATCTGTTCCGAAAGTGATTCCAGTGGCATATAGTAGCAACCGGTGATCACTTCCTCCCCGCTTTTCTCACCAGAAATTCCGACGATAACATAAGGTTTATCCGTCTGTAACGCATAGATGCTGGTCAGATCCTTGCGGATAGCCGTGAGCTGAGGCGCATCAATTTGGACAAACGCCTCAGATTTTCCACCGTTGTCATCGTAGTATTCTTTGTCGTAGTATTTGCCATTCATAATGGCATCGTTAAGTTCCATTAGCTGTTCAGACGATTGCATAACCACCACGTCTTGGTTGCGTAACCGGTAACCAATAACACCAATGTAGGCTTTCGTAACTTTCGAAAAATCATTCTGTAGTTGCTCACCTGCACCCAACTTTTCTAACAGTTCGCGCGTGTTTTTATAACTTTCAGTAATCAGCACCTCACTGGTTGAGACAGAATATTCCTGTTCGTCTGCCGACAGCGTCTGAACCTCTTCAGCGACCGTCATTCCCCCCATATACCTGATGGAGACGATATCTCCATTATTCTTTGGAATATACTGATACTCCATATGCAGACAACCCAACGCCTGTACGCCTGTTTTAATCTCACTGACTGGCTGCGCCAACAAGTCGGTGCGCACAGCATCCAAAAGCTGCTGCTTCTGCTCATTGGTGAGAGTCAGCGTTTTGCTGTTGTTGCCCAGAGCGTTTGTTACCGTTACAGATGAGAGCATATCTGCCGTGCTTTTGAAAGCGGCATGAGTTTGACGGATCAGCTCGGGGTGAACTTCCAGTTCAATTAGCGCTTCCCGTGTTACGGAATAAAGACCATAATATCGGCGCGAAAGCGTTTTACCGTTTTTCAGGGTGTATTTGACACGCAACGAGCCGTCATAATTTTCATCTGCTTTGGGGTCAGCAAAATGGCTTTCAACCTGCGCCTCGTGCGCTTGAATAATCAACTTGATTGCTTCAGGATCAGTAATCTGATAATCACTGTTGTAATCTTCATGCAGCGATGGCTCACTATTATATCGCGAACCATAGTTTTCAAGTGTAATCGATGCGACTGACTCATAAGACGGTACGCGCTTCTCATAGCCAAAGCCGCCATACATGACACCGCCCACCAGCAGGCATACACCCAGCGTTGTAGCAAGCGCCGCGGGCAACGCTCTGGGAATTGAGCGAACCGTTCTGGTCAGAATGACATCGCCGATAAAATAGGTAATCAGCGCACCGACGGCAAGCGAGGTAAGAAACACCATCTTGGAGTTCTCGAAGCCAAATACGCCGCAGAACACCGCGCCCAACATCGCACCGCCCACCAGTGTGCCGGCACTACGCAGGAACATTTGCAGCGGGCCTAAGTTGCCGACCGATTCCGCTTGCTCAGAGCGGCGCTTTTTATAAACAAGCATGCCAATAACAAACACTACAACACCTGCTACCAACCACAGCGCAATAGCGATGTTGTTATCCATCAACAACTTGGTCGAGTTAAATCCGTTAAGCGCCTGTCGCCCGATCATGAGCGAAATCGGAGAAAGGCGGTAAGCTACCTGCATTCCATTATCAATATCATAAAAGCCATAAAGGAATGCGCTTCCGATTGTGATAACCGTCATGTACACCGCTGCCAGCGACGCATTGAGGCCCAGTGAAAAAATGGCAGTATCAAAGGTCGTGCCTACGTTAACCGCTGAAAAAGCAGTCAAGGCAAATATAACAAAGGTAATAACCATCCAGCAAATAAGCTCTAAAAATATCATGCCAAAATCCTGTCCGCCCACCATAAGCGCACAGCCCGCAACAAACAGGAAATTTAAGATCAGCGGAATCCAGATCAGGGTAATACCCGCCGCTGAGGTTGCAAGATATAATTCGCTTCTTGTCAGCGGTATCGCATGGTATACATCAACCGAACGCTTATTGTGCATATAACCGAACATATTTGTCGCCAGTACCAACGGCACAACCAGCGACATGCCCGTGAAAAACACCACAGCAAAGCCGTTATATATGTTAGCGGGGCCAACTAGTTTAAAGGCTTGCAGAGGATTATCAGTTGTATATCGGATATGCTCTAAAAAACTCAAAAGATATTGCAAACTGAAAAACAAAAATCCCAAAACGCCGTAAAAAAGGGCACTTCCACGGTTGCGGCGCAGAAGGTTTTTATAGACGGGCAAAAAACGCGCCATACTAAAAGATGATTTTGCTGTAGTCATATCCGACCGCCTCCATTTCATAAATAAATACCTCTTCAAGTGTCAGGTTGACTGCCTCACACAGAATGGGGTGAAGCTTTGAGACGGCGGCGAGTGCCTCTTTTTCGCCTGCAGCGCACACAAGGGTTGCCACACTGCCGCGAATCTCTTTAGAAATGACTGCTACGCCTTCCAGCTCCAAATTTTCTGGCATTGGCTTGAACACCGCCTGCACCTTACAAAAGCCCAGCTGGATGTGGTCGATTGCACACTCCAATTTGAGCGTGCCGTGATGCAGCAAGCCGACGCGGTCACAAAAATCTTCCAGCTCACGTAAGTTGTGCGATGAGATAACAACAGTCATATCATATTCCGAAAGCATGTCGGAGATAATTCTGCGCACCGCATGGCGAATAACTGGGTCAAGCCCGTCAAATGCCTCGTCAAGCAGTAGATAATCAGGCGCGCAGGAAAGTGCCAAAATCAGCGCTGCCTGACGACGCATGCCTTTTGAAAAGTTAGATAACTTGCGTCGGGTGCCAATCGGAAAAAGCTCACACAGTTTATTGTAGCGCTTTTCATCCCAGCGATGGTAAGCGGCACGGTAAAAATCTGCCATGTCTTGTAGCGTTGCCTGGGGATGAAAATATAGATCGTCAGATACAAAAAACACCTGCTGCTTTTTCTCAGGGTTTTCATACACGTGTTCGCCATCAATATCCACATTCCCGCCGTCGGGCGAATAAACGCCCGCTATCAGGCGAAGCAATGTCGATTTGCCCGAGCCGTTAGTGCCTACCAAACCGTAAATGCAGCTTTTTTGAATTTCAAAGCTAACCTGATCGAGCGCGGTGCTGGTTTCAAATCGTTTCGTAACATTCTCGATCTTAATCATCAGTTTTCCTCCTTGTAAATTTCGCCGGTCAGCTTGATGACCGTGTCTTTAGAAATTCCTGCTTTTTTGGCAGCACGCATTGGCTCTTCAATCGCTTTTAAATGCTGATCCAGTACGGCTTTTGTCAGGTTATCACCGGGTGAGATAAAACTTCCGCGTCCTGCGGCTTGATAAATCAGTCCTCGAAGCTCCAGCTCCTGATAAGCCTTTTGCACAGTATTAGGATTAATCCCAATATCACGTGCCATACTTCTTACGCTTGGCAGCTGGTCATCTGCTGCCAATACGCCTTTGCTGATTAGGCTAATAATATTTTGCACAATTTGTTCGTATATCGGTACTCTACTGCGAGCATCTATCGAAAACATGGCTTGCCTCCTTCTCCTAGAGTAATAAAGCATTTTGTGAAGTTTTATGTGTACTAGTTATCATAGTACATTTAATATAGCATGTTATTTCTTTCTTTGCAAGCCTTTTTTATTGAGAATTAAAAAATATCGGAGCCGCACAAGGCGACTCCGATATTTTTTGATTTGATTTAATTAGATGGCAGCGCCAGTGCTGGGGTTGCTGGGGTTGCCATTGTTGGATCCGTTATCAGGAATAACAACCGCATCGTTAACAGCCTTATCAGTGATGACAAAACGTCCGAGGGTGTTGGTGGTGAAGCTCAGAACTTCATCTTCTGCATTGTAGCTGGAATTGATGAGCGTAAGCTTGCCATCGAGGTAACGGTAGACAAAGAACTTGCCGCCAAAATCGTCGGTATAGTTAGAGACGTCGATCTCCATTGTGCCGTTGGTGCTGAACTTTGTGCCTGCGGGGAAGGTCAGGAACTCAAAGTTGTTGTTCTCATACTTTTTGAGAATTTCAGGAATTGCCTTATTATTGTGCAGCATGTTGATATCCTTCATGCCAGAGATAATAACACTATAGTTCCAGTTGTCGTTTGTGAAAGTGACCTTCTTGTTGTTGTTCAGATCCGAAATCTTCTCAAGCTGAGACTTGGTGAACACGGGGGTATCATTGTTGATCTTGATTTCATCTTCCTTAGCGAGACCTGCGATGTAATCGTCGGAAACGGTCTTATAGCCAGTCTCAAACGCAACAGCAACTTCAACAGCGTTTTTGCTATTAGACTTCTCGGTCAGCTTCATGGAATACTCTTCTTCAGTGGTAACTGCGGGCCAGCCGGCCTTAACAGTCGCAGAGATGTAATACACGCCGCCAATCTTGTCAAGCACAAACTCGGACATAGAGTTGCCTTCGCCAGTGTTGCTGATCTTAAAGCTGTAGTCTTCAAGCATCTTCTCAGTCAGGGGGGTAGCCTCAGCGCCTGCAATTGAGATGGATACAGGGAAACGATAGGTTTCGCCAGGTTCGAGCAGGCTGTCTTTGAGTACCAGACCACTGTCAGCGTCAGTACCAAGCACGATGTCGTTTTTCGGATCTACCGCAAACGCGGTAGCTGCAACGGAAAGGGACAACATAGCCGCAAGCAGAATAGAAAGGGTTTTTCTCATGTGAAATCCTCCTGATAATTTGGTTTGCGCACATCGGCGCTGTATGTTGTGTTACTCTTGCTGAGCACATGACAAAGTATAACGTGCTTATTCGTTAAAAACAATCGGTTTTTGTTACCATTTTGTAATTTATCTCGTATATTTATTTTAGTTTTCTACAAATTGGATTAAAATTTGAGTAAAATAGCGCAGCATTCCAAAGTTTATCGCTTTACTATAGTTACAAATTGTAACTATTGCTTTGATTGGCACTTTTGCCGCCAGCAATAAGCAATTGAGTCAAAGCATAAAAAGATCGACCGGACAGATATCCGGTCGATCTTTTTATCTTAATTATATGTGGTACATTTATATCACAGTACCTGTCGGCGGGTTGAGTAAAGCCGGACTCTGGCTAACCGGCGCAGTGGTTGCGGCGCCACTGGAGCCTGCCGGCGCGGTAGTTGCGGTGTTGCCAGAGGGCGTCTTAGAGGCACTTTGCCCGATATTAACAAAATTACCGCCATTCACCGAAATCTTGCTGGCATCTAGTGGTACACTGGAAGCCACGTAGGTACCTAATCTGCTGGTTGTATAACCGAAGTAACCGTTATTGTTCACATCTGAGACCAGCGTAAGGTTATTATTATCGCCAATTTCATATAAGTATTTCGTTGCCTCAGGGGCCTTAATCTTCAGCACGCTTTCATACGCGAAACTTGGATGGCCATAAAACGAAATAAATTTAAAAGTTGCATTTGGATAAGCTTGGGTAATTGCAGCGTTTTCGGTCATATTGTAACCGAGATTAAACTTTTTGATCTTCGCTAACTTGATATTATAGTAGCTGCCATCCTCAAAGTCGAGCCGGCATGCATTCAGCTCATCATCAAACTCAACAATGGGCGAATCGGGATCAACATCATATTGTGAACTGCTGACTTCCTCGGTCGCTTCCTTATCATAGTAGCCGATCGAAAGGTCCATCTCATACCAAGAACGAGAATCCTCACGCTTCTTGTCGCGACTATTGTCTCTGGCTAAAACGGTGATGTGTATCTCTGCATCATCCGCATAGGAGTAGTTGGCTTTGGCTCTGAAATGAAAAGAATATTTATCACTATTGTTTAGTTTAACAAATTCTGCCTTTTCAACAATCTTCTTTGCCGTGGAGGAAGAAACATTATCGTCATCTGCGCGGCTTACACTGACCGATACACTATAAAACTCAAAGAAGTCGTCAGTGATAGGGCCACCCTGCCATTCACAGTCAAAATAATAATCGGTGCCTGGCCAGAGTACGCTGGTATTCTCTTTAATAGAGAATATATCCTGATTGTCATAGTCATCTTCATTGAGTGCTAACGCAGATACCGAAGCAACACTTAAAATCATGACCACCGCGAGCAATGCGGTCAACAGCTTTTTCATAATGCCGTCCCCCTGTTAACTAATTCTAATACTATAATTAATTATATTATAGCTTATTATTATTGAAAAGCAAAGGGTGTTGTGACGGATTATTACAATTAATTTCTAATTTCGCGATTATTATTGTAAAACGTAGAAAAAGACCGCTAGATAATGCAGCAGTGAGCCTAACAAAATAAAGAGGTGGAAAATTTCGTGAAAACCAAAATTTTTGGTAATAATCGGGCGTTTAAGTATATATATAACCGCGCCTACACTATAACAAATTCCCCCCGCCGCCACTAAGCGCATACAGCCGGACTCCATCGCTGCAAAGGACGACCAGTCAAACAATATTGCCCAGCCCATTAGTAGATATAGCGACGTATAAAGCCAGCGTGGTGCTAACAGCCAGCAGAGTTTGACGACAATGCCCACAGCCGCAACTGTCCATATCACCCATAAAAAGCGAACAGCCGCTTTATGTTCCATGCAGTGGGCGGCAATCGGCGTGTAAGTCCCGGCAATCAGCACATAGATAATCGCGTGGTCCAGCTTTCTAAGGCGCAGTAAAACGCGGTCACTACCTTTATAGAAATGATAAAGTGTGCTCGCGGTATAAAGCGCTATAAGCGAAACACCAAAGACAACAGCGCTGGCCAACGTACCTGCCCCGATTCGCAGTGCTTTTGCACGCAATACCAAAAGCAGACAGCCAATTGCAGCGCAACACATACCGATATAATGCGTGAAACTGCTGATAGGATCTCTGGCATGGGTATAAAAATAACTCACAGTGTTTCCCTCCATCATTTTGTCATGTAGTTTTTAAAACCATATTACACGTTTTATTATACTATTATTATTGGCGTTTGCAATACTTATTCTTGAAACCCAAACAATTTTTTGATATGATAGCCATAAAGGAGTGGTTTAATGAATTCGGAGCATAATCAGCCTGTAGATATCTCGTTGAATAAAGCAGCTATGATTCACGTCTCAGATTTGCCCTCGCTTGAGTTGTATATCGACCAGGTCATTACACTTATCGATCAGGGCTATGCCCCTAACAAGCGAACACCGGAAGAAAAACCACTGACAAAAATGATGATTAACAATTACAGCAAGGCTGGGTTGGTTCGTCCAATTAAGGGTAAAAAATATGCCAAAGAGCATATTGTGCAGATGCTGATAATTTATGCATTAAAGGGCACCCTTTCTATCGGCGAAATTAAAAGCGTGCTTGACGCGCTCTATATTCAGCCAGACTTTGAAAGTGGCGCCCTATTTGAAAGTTACGAGAATGCGCTCGCGAAGCAGGAAGAGAGCCTTATGTCTCTCCAAGAGCTGCTCTCATCCTCAAAGTTGTTAGATGATATGGAGATGACAGATCGCTTTGCATCGCTTATGGCCGTCTGCGCCATGTCCGAAGCGCTCTCACATTTATCTGAACGTATGGTGGCACAATATTTTAGCGATCCGGCAATTACTAATAAACAAAGTTCCAAACCTGCAAAAGATAAAAGGTAAAAAAATAGAACCCCATGATATACATGAGGTTCTTTTTTTGAACTTAATAGTTCTTGGCAAGGACTTGGAAAAATGCTTTAGGATGATCGCATACCGGACATACTTCAGGGGCCTTTTCGCCGATATGAATATGGCCACAGTTTACGCACTGCCAAATGACCTTCTCACCCTTGATAAACACAGCATTGCCCTCAATATTGGCCAACAGCTTGCGGTAACGTTCCTCGTGCTCTTTTTCTATCTTTCCGACAGCCTCAAACAGATAGGCGATCTTTGTAAAGCCCTCTTCTTTGGCTTCTTTAGCAAAGGTCGCATACATGTCAGTCCACTCATAATTCTCGCCGTTAGCTGCATCAAGCAGGTTAGTTGCAGTGTCAGGAATACCGCCATCATGTAATAACTTAAACCAGATTTTTGCATGCTCTTTTTCGTTATTCGCAGTTTCTTCAAAAAGATTTGCAATCTGAACGTAGCCTTCCTTTTTGGCCATGGAGGCATAATAAGTGTACTTGTTTCTGGCCTGGCTCTCACCCGCAAACGCAGTCATCAAATTAGCCTCGGTCTTGGTTCCTTTTAAATTGCTCATTGTTGTATTCTCCTTCTATATAAATTTAGGTAACAAACAAATATAGTAATTATTATCATTTTAATCATAACATATTTTATTAGTATGTCAACATAAAATCATATTAATATCAGGTGAGACCTGGTTATACCTGTTATTTTTTCTTTATTATAACTTAAATTATGTAATATTTCACCTTTATTATTAACTAATTTTTGAATAACCCCACAGTTTCGACCTTATTATTGACAATGCCACAACATCTTTTTATAATAAAGAAGACATTAAAATAAGATGATGCCTTGAAGAAAAGAATTGCGATACCACTTTTTCTACAGAGAGGGCGGCGGAGCTGAAAACCGTCTGTAAAAGTGAGGCAAGGGCCATTTTGGAGCACCGCGATGAAGAATTGCGGCGTGTTCCCGCGCGTTAAGCGGGCTAAAGCGGCGTGCTATAAAAAATGGCATGCAATTTGGGTGGTACCACGGAAATGCTACACTTTCGTCCCATTTGGCGGCGGAAGTGTTTTTTGTTGCGTTCCAACCCTATTTTTGATTATATCTATTTTCGGTCGTCTGCGTATCCCTATCAAAGAGCTGCTATACTAATATTTGGTTGGTGTAATGCGTTCATATCGGCAAATGCTTTTCATTCTAGTAAAGCCGGTTTAACATCAGATTAATCAAATATTTGTATTGAATATAGATTTTAAATCACTCATCAACAATTTATAGAAACAGGATGTGACAAATTAAATGGAATGGACCGGACTAAACGAACTGCGTAGTAAGTTTTTAAATTTTTATGAAAGCAAGGGGCATATTTTACTGCCTTCTGCTCCGCTCGTACCGCGCGACGACAACAGCCTTTTGCTGATTAACTCCGGCATGGCACCGCTTAAAAAGTACTTTACCGGTATGGAAACGCCGCCCAGAAAGCGCGCAACCTCCTGTCAAAAATGCATCCGCACCCCTGACATTGAAAATGTCGGAAAAACTGCCCGTCATGGCACTTATTTTGAGATGTTGGGAAACTTCTCGTTTGGTGATTATTTTAAACATGAAGCGACGGCTTGGGCATGGGAATTTTTGACCAAGGAGCTGCAAATCCCTAAAGAACTACTTTGGGTCACTATTTATGAAGATGATGACGAGGCCAAGGACATTTGGGTCAACGAGGTTGGTGTTCCCGCTGAACGCATCATTCGCATGGGCAAAGAGGACAACTTCTGGGAAATCGGCTCCGGTCCTTGTGGCCCCTGCTCTGAGCTGCATTTTGATCGCGGTGAAAAATATGGTTGTGGCTCCCCCACCTGCGGCGTGGGCTGCGACTGCGACCGCTATATCGAAATCTGGAATCTCGTGTTTACTCAGTTTAATTCCGATGGCACCGGTAACTACACGCCGCTGGATCATCCCAACATCGACACCGGTATGGGGTTGGAACGTCTGGCCTGTGTGATGCAGGGCGTGGATAATCTTTTTGAGGTTGACACTGTTCAGCGTATTATGGGACACATCAGCAATATCGCGGGTGTCACCTATAAAGATGACCCCAAAACTGATATTTCGCTGCGCGTCATCACCGACCATGTGCGTTCGACCACTATGATGATCGGCGACGGTGTTGTTCCCTCTAATGAAGGGCGTGGCTATGTGTTGCGCCGTCTACTGCGCCGCGCTGCGCGCCATGGCAGATTGCTGGGTATTACAGAACCGTTCCTTTATCAGGTAGTCGATACTGTCATTGAAGAAAACAAAGTGGCTTATCCCGCCCTTGTTGATACACGCGATTACATTGTCAAAGTCGTTAAGATGGAAGAGGAACGTTTCTCCCATACGATTGATTCGGGCATGGAGCTGCTTGCTAGCATTATCGACCGAATTGAGCGCGAAGCGCTGAGCAAGGATCAACGCGTGTTGCCTGGTGACCTTGCGTTTAAACTCTACGACACATTTGGCTTCCCAGTTGATCTCACCCGCGAAATACTAGAAGAAAAGCAGATCGGCCTCGACGAGGACGCTTTCAAAAAATTAATGGCGGAGCAGCGTGACCGCGCCCGTAAGGCTCGCGAGAACATGGGCGATGTAGGTTGGGAAGACGACGTGCTCGCCTCAATTGAGAATAAAACCGAATTTGTCGGTTATACCACCAGCGACATTAAGTGCAAGGTTGTCGCTATTGTTTCTGACGGCGCTTTAGCCGATGCTATCGGCGCAGGTGACCGCGCCGCTATTGTGCTGGATACGACCCCCTTCTACGCTGAGAGCGGTGGTCAGGTGGGTGACGCGGGTATCATTTCGGACGGCAAGGCGATTTTCCATGTGCATGACTGTAAAAAATCCCCCACCGGTCAGTTTTTGCACATTGGCGAAATGGTTGAAGGCAGCCTGCTGTCTGGCAGCGATGTAACCGCTGTCGTCACTAAGCCCCGCCGCAGCGCCATTATGCGCAACCACACCGCCGCACATCTGCTGCAATTTGCTCTGCGTGAGGTGCTGGGTTCGCATGTGCATCAAGCCGGTCAGTTGGTGGATAGCGACTTCTGCCGCTTTGATTTTACCCATTTTGCGGCTGTGACCCCTGAGGAACTCGCCCAGATTGAAACGCTGGTCAATGATATGATCTTCTCTGCCCTGCCGGTTTCCGTTACGGAAATGTCTCAGGACGAGGCCAAGAAGAAGGGCGCGATGGCACTGTTCTCTGAAAAATATGGCAGCACAGTGCGTGTTGTTGATATTGGCACGCGTTCTATAGAGCTTTGCGGCGGTACTCATGTAGACAACACCGCTAAGCTGGGCATGTTTAAAATTCTAAAAGAAGCATCGGTTGCAGCGGGCGTTCGCCGTATCGAGGCCGTCACGGGCAGCGGCGTGCTGGGCTATATCAACCAGCTTCAGTCGCAGATTGCCTCAGCGGCTGAATTGCTGAAGATCGGTTCTGGCGCAGACCTTACTGGAAAAATCGGTGCATTACAAAGTGAGCTTAAGGCCAAGGATCGCGAAATTGATTCGATGAGCCAGCGACTGGCGGCTTCTCAGATCAAAAGCCTGTTTGAAAACGCCAAGGATATCGACGGTATCCGCGTGATGACCGCCTCCTTCAACGACATGGCACCTGATGCGCTACGTGCGCTTGGTGACAAGGTCAAGGAGTACGCCGAGCCGGTTATGGCAGTCTTCACCTCCGCTACTGGTGCAAAAGCTTCGGTATTGGCGGTTGTCAGCAAAGCAGCGGCCCAGAAGGGCGCACACGCTGGCAAGTTGATTAAATCGCTCACCACCATGGCTGGCGGTTCCGGCGGCGGCAAGCCCGATTCCGCCATGGGTGGCGCACCTGAAATCACCAAGCTTAACGAGGCGGTTTCCAAGGTTGAAAGCCTGCTGAAAGAAATGCTTACAAAGTAGTTTAAAGTCACCCCCCGCGGCGGTTTGAGGTAGGAATATACCTCCTCAACCGCCGCAGGGTTCTGCGTATTATGAAAGAAGGGAAGATTTATGGACTGTCTGTTTTGCAAGATTGCCGCGGGAGAGATTCCCAGCACAAAAGTCTATGAAGATGATTTGGTATTGGCATTTCGCGACATTGACCCCAAAGCGCCATTTCATGCAGTGATTATCCCCAAGATGCATCTCGCCTCGGCCGCTGAAATTACCGCCGACAACAGTGCTGTGGTTGCACATATATTTGAGGTTGTCGCTGAGATTGCGCGGCGCGAGAAGCTGGATAAGGGCTTTCGCGTGGTCAATAACTGCGGTGAAGAGGGCGGCCAGACCGTCGGACACCTGCACTTTCACCTCCTAGCTGGGCGCAACCTCGGGTGGCCTCCCGGCTGATTACAATTTATTTGTGCTATAACTGAAAGGGAGTTTTATACATGGCTGAAACCTACCGTCTGAAAGTCGCCGGTTTAGAACGCGATCTGACGCTTTGCCCGCTGAACGATCAGCTTTCTATTGCGGGCTTTATCATGTTTTCCGACGTTGAGCTGACTGTGAACTGTGCTGCCGAGTTACTCAAAAAGACTCCACGCTTCGATGTTATCATCACGGCGGAATCCAAGGGCATACCGCTTGCCTATGAAATGAGCCGCCAGTCAGGCAAGAACTATTATTTGGCCCGCAAGAGCAAAAAGCTTTACATGGTTGATGCTGTCGCGGTGGAAGTAAAGTCTATCACCACTTCAAATATCCAGACGCTCTATATGGATAAAAACGACCTCGATGCTCTTTCTGGCAAGCGGGTGTTGATTGTGGATGATGTCATTTCGACCGGCGAATCGCTCAACGCCCTTAAAACACTGGTGCAAAAAGGTAATGGTAACATTGTCGCTTGTGCCGCCGTATTGGCGGAGGGTGATGCTGCAAAACGTGACGATATTATTTTCCTAGAGCCCCTCCCGTTGTTTCCCCGCTAATTTTTGATGGGTTTTAACCCCATATGATGTGTATAAAGATGGTTTGACTTTTAGTTAGGAGAACGTCTAATGAGAAGACCGCTGTTTTGGATGGGATTTGTCTTCCTTTCCTCTTCTGCGGTCTTTTTGCGTTTTGAATGGGGTATCGGGGCATTTATATGCATTGGCATTGCGTTGATGGGGTTACTTTTTTCAAACGCAAAACTGCGAACAGGGCTGGCACTTTTTTTAACCTGCGCCGCTTTGGGTGGGCTATTCAATCTACTATATACCGCGGGGGTGCGCCAATATCTCACCCCGGTGCTGGCTACGAGTGAACAGCCAGTCGAAATCGTTTTGACCATCACCGAACGGCAAACACGTGGCAGTTACTGTCGGTGGCAGGGCAAAGGAACTATCGCCGCAAACGGCAGCAGACGAACTTTTGCTGTGAATTTAAGCGGCTATGCCGAAGAAGAATCTGACATTGGAGATGTTATCCGCTGTACGGCTAAGCTTGAACAGCCTTTTTCAGGCGAAACGCTTCGCTACAAGCTGGTTAAGCTGTTGCCACCACCGGAAAGCTCACCACATCACTTCACTCATCTTCGGTTACGCTGGCAACAAGCCCTTTCTAGACGCGCGGGTGCCCTCTCCAAAGATGTGCGAATCTCCGGTGTTCTGTCGGCCATCCTCACTGGGGACCGTACAAGGCTTTCAAAAGATGTTACCGCCGATTTTCGTGGCAGTGGGCTGTCACACATTTTGGTAGTTTCAGGTCTGCATCTGATTCTTGTCAGCCGTCTGGTGGGAATACTAATGCAACATGTCTGTACGCCCCGGCGGGCCAAGCTGTTGTCACTGGCATTTTGCTGGCTTTTTGCGTTGGTCAGTGGCCTTGGCAGCTCAATCATTCGCGCCGCGATTATGCTGACGCTGGTACATGTGGCAGAGTTATTCAACCGACGTAGCGATACGCTGACATCGTTGATGGTGGCGGCGCTGGTCATGGGACTGCAAAATCCTTATGTTCTTCTTTCGGTGTCCTTTTTGCTGTCGTTCGGCGCAGTTGCGGGTCTCGCTGCGCTTGAAAAGCCGGTATTCAACGCATTGCAGGGGCAAAAGCCCCACCGTGGTGTAGCAGCGCACCTTTTAGAAAGCTTATCGGTCGGATTTGCGGCCCAAGCGGGTGCTGCCCCGGTACTCATTTGGTTTTTTGGCCTAATTCCGATGTTGGGCCTTATCGCAAACCTAGCGGCAGTCTGGCTGATTGAACCCATCATGCTGTTGGGGCTCACGGCGTTGGGGCTTAGCTTTGTATCTCCGCTGTTAGGGAGTATTGCCGCGCTGCCTTGTAACGCGCTGTTGCGGTTGCTTCTTTCGATTGCCCGGATATTTTCGCGCTTGCCAGGCGCACAGCTCGGTTTTACCGAACGCTGGCAGACCGCGTGGTTGTTTGGTAGCTTGTTTCTTTTTGTTCTAATACTTGCCAAGCGCCCGCGCGCGCCGGTGGGACGCTTTGCAGTGATGGGGTGTCTAGCCGCCGGGCTGACAGCTTCGGTACTGTTTGCAGCCATAAACTGCAGCCGGGCGGAGATTATCATTTTTAAAAACAGCGGTGCCGCCGTTATTTGCGGAAGCCGTGCCATCCTTTTTGGGACACCACAGAACAGTTACGCTCTACAGGAGATGCAAACCGCATTTGAGCGAAGTGGCGTCAAATCGCTCGACGCCATCGTGATCGATTCCGCAGAGCAAGCAACCTATCACACTGCCGCGCTGGCGATGGATTATCCTGAAACTGTGTTGTGTTGTCCACCCACGCGTGCCGCTGTCACCTTTTCGCACGCGGCTGGGCTACCCTTGTGCAGCCTGCCACAAGACACACTACTGTATGGTGCTGTGCGGTATCAAAAATCTGGCAGTGAAATAGCGCTAACCTTTTCAGAAGCTGAACTGTTAAAAACCGGGGGCAATTGTGTTATAATAGGGAAGTACGCAGAGCTGAAGCCTTTTTCGGCAAATATATTACGTGCGCGTACAAAATTATAGCGTAGTATAGGCACCTGACCGCCTATATGGCAATATTAAGTGTAAAGATTAATCAAACTATAAGTCTGAAGGGAGCGCCCGGATGCTTTGCACCACCGAGAAACAGCTTAAAGAACAGCTTTCAACTGGGAATTTTGCGCCGCTTTACCTGCTGTTCGGTAACGAGCCAATGCTGCTGCGCACCTGGCGACAAAAACTATTAGACATGTTTGAACGCGCTGGTGATCAACTGGAATATATGGACGGCAAGGCGCTGGATCTATCCGCCCTGTATGACGCTGCCCAGCTGCTCTCTATGTTTGGCGGACGGCGAATCATAGTTATCGATAGCTTTGAGGCCGAGCAACTAACTGACGCTGACTGCAAGGCGCTCTGCGCTTTATTTGAGGAAATCCCCGAGGGCACAGTGTTAATTATTACAGCATTAGCCGAAAGCTTTGACGAGAAAAAAGGTAAGTTCGCCAAAAGGCTGTTGGCTGCCGCCGAAAAGTCTGGCTTAGCCGCCCGACTTGACCGCCGTGGGGAAGCCGACCTGCGCCGTTTTGTCATTGCGCGCTGTAAAAGCAAGGGCAAGACCCTCTCTAATGAAGTAGCGACTTTTTTGCTGGCACACTGCGGGGATGACATGGGAACCCTCTCGAACGAGAGTGATAAGCTTTGCGCCTATGCCAGCGAACTGAAAAAAGATATTGATGATAGCATGATTCGCCGAGTTTGCCCAGGGGTTCTTTCTGCCGATCCGTTTGCGCTTGCACGCCTGATGCTGCGCGGGGATTTGCAAGCGGTGCTCTCACAAGTGAACACCCTCATGCAACTGCGCCAACCGGTCATCATGATTTTAGCGAACCTCAGCGGTGCCTTTTGTGATTTGGCACGCGCTTGCGCCGCCCGTTCGAGCGGCCGCACAGCTTCCGATATGACCAGCGACTTTGCTTATCGCTTTGCCTGGCGCGCCCAAAACGCTTACCGCGACAGTGCTAGGCTCAATGCCGCCGCAATTTATTCGGTCTGTGAGTTGCTGTGCGAAGCTGATGCTACACTTAAAAGCAGCAGCGCAGATGAACGCATCGTGCTAGAGACGGCCATCATCCGCGCTATGCGCGCATTGCAAAAGGGCGGGGTGGCATGTTGATAAAAGTAAGGCAGCCCATCATAGTTGAAGGGCGTTACGACCGTATTCGCCTCGCCTCGCTCATCGATGGTGTCATCATCGAAACCGGCGGCTTTCGCATCTTCAAGGATAAAGCGCTGCTTGAGTCTCTGCGGCATATCTCCCGTACCACCGGGCTAATTTTGCTTACTGATTCAGATCAGGCGGGTTTTCGCATCCGAAATTTTTTAAAAAATTCACTGGGGCCAACTGCGAAGCTAACACAGGTATACATTCCAAATATTAAGGGCATAGAACGCCGAAAGCAGGCCCCTTCAGCGGAGGGCCTGTTAGGGGTTGAAGGCATGGATACCGAGACACTGCGCGCCGCATTCGAACGGGCGGGCGTCGGCTGTGAAACAGTGGTGCAAAAAAGCGACCTCACCGCTGCAGACTTGTTTGAGGCTGGACTGACAGGAAAGCCTGAGAGCGCTACTCGACGTCGAGCGCTTCTTCGAAAACTACACCTACCGGAGCGATTGTCAAATTCCGCGATGCTTACCATGCTCAACACGTTGCTTACCCGTGAGGAATTTTTTGCTTTGGCAGGGTCTTTGCCACAATAGCGAAAAGGAGGGAACGCCATGCAGTTTATTGATCTCGGCTTTTTATTTTTGTTGCTTCCAATGTCAGCGGCGTTATATTACTGCGTTCCCAAAAAATATAAGCCTGTTGTTTTACTTGGGATTTCGGCCAGTTTTTACTATTTGCTGGAACCGAATTATATCTGGCTACTGTTCACCGTCATACCCGACTGTCTGCTTATATCGCACATGAGCCAAAGCGCATCTAAAAGTTCGTTAGACGGCACACTTTTTAGGCTATGCGTGATTAAAAATGTTATAGTCATGCTGTTTTTTGGCCTAATAAACCTTTTTTTGCAACAACGGGCAGTGCCGGTTGGTATCATGGTAATTTCTTTTTCTCTGATTGAACTGCTGGTGCTTCAAAATCGAAGTGCCGCCGAATTCGCTTCACCTATTAAAACGGCCAGCAGTGCTCTGTTTTTTGCTCGTTTTTTTTATGGGCCTGTAGGGGCTACGCAGAATCTAATCATGCAGCTTGAATCGCCCTCGCCGTCACTTTCTCGCATTACTAAGGGCATTATGCTGCTTATAACCGGTGTCGCTAAGCGAGTGGTTCTTTCCGAACAGTTTTTTGCACTGTTAAAAACCATATCGCGCCTACCACCGGAGCAGTTTTCGGTCTCGCTCAGCTGGCTGTGCGCGCTGTGCAGTGCGCTTGGGTTTTATTTTTGGCTGTCGGCCTTCAGCGATATCGCCAGAGGCATTGGCAATATATTTTCATTTGAGCTACCTCGTATGCTCTATTATCCTTTTCAGGCTCGCAGCATCCGTGAATATATTTATCGCTTAAACATGCCGCTTGAGGATATCATTTACCGAATTGTTTTCCCTGGCAGCGACCGCAATTCTAATGATGCGCGAGCCTATTTAGTTTCATTTTTTATGCCGCTTTTTCTTGGGTTGTGGCTTTCGCCATCAGGCAGCTTTTTGCTATGGGGCTGCTATTTGTCTTGTCTGGTTCTGCTTGATTGGCTGGTTCTTCGACATATCCCTACGCTTCTGGGTTTTGCCGCGCGTCTTATCACTTTTTTCATCACGCTACCCGCTTATGTGCTAATGTTACCAACCAAACTTAGCAACCATTTTTCTATAATCTCCATGATGATGGGGTTTGGCGGTGCACCGCTTATCAATGATGCCGTCATCTATCTTTTTTCTTCAAACTTTGTGTTGATTGTTATCGGCGTATTGGCCTGTTCAAATATTTTTGACCTACTGGGGCGTGCTACCGAGCAGCAGTTCCCGCGATTCTGGTGGGTTGGCACTTCGCTGGCGCATCTGGCGCTTCTCGTGGTCGCCACATCCTTTTTACTTTGGAATGTGAGGTGAATCCATGCTGACAAAACGTATTATTTCTTGTCTGATGGTTGGACTTGTATTGGCAATTGGTGTTCTAACGACTCTAAAAGCAATCAGCCATGGTTATTTGCCACCCTCTATGCAGCATATCGGCGATTGGGCTGATCATGCGGTTAAGTTACAACTCAAAGATTTCGATCGCTTAGAACAGTTGGCACCGGCTATGCTGCTGGCTGGTGGCGCTAAGGAGCAGGACGGCATCTTTATTACCAAAAACTATTTACTTGAAAATATTGCACCAGAGAATCCTGCCGTGTTGGAGCAAAACTTAACTGGAATTGAAAATTTTTTATCATCCCACAACATTCCTGCAACTTTTCTTCTTATTCCAACAGCCTGCGCCATAAAGCAGCAGGAAATCCCTTCGCGCGCTGAGTTATATAATCAAAAAGCGTTAATTGCCAACTGTTATGCAAGACTTTCGGGCAAGGCTGGAACCGCAGACGCTTATGGAAAATTGTTTGCGGCTAAGGATCAATACACCTATTTTCGCACCGAGTCGAATCTCACGGGACTTGGCGGCTATTATGTTTATACCGCACTGGCACCACGCATGGGCTATACGGCGCGCGCGCTTGACCAATTTGAGGTTGAGCAGCTTTCAAACGACTATTATGGTGCGCTTTATCAACGTTCCAGCTATAAGGGCACTGACCCCGACCTGTTAACGCTTTACCGCTTTTCACGTTATTCCCGGCAATATCAACTATCGTTGACCAATAATGGTGAACGAAAAAATTATTACACATTGTTTCCCACCCACTTGTCTTACCTGGACCAAGCAAAATCAGTTCTCTTAGGGGGGTTCGCCCAGCGGATGGACATTTCGGTGGTGTCACCCTTTGAAGAATCCCTGTTGATCTTTGCGGATGACACAGCTTTATCATACTTGCCGTTTCTCGTTGTACACTATGGCAACATCACGATGATCGACCTTAAAAACTGTCCGGATGATATGTTAGCCTCTTTAGTAGCAGACGATTATGATCGGGTGCTTTTTGCTTTTTCGGTGGATGATTTTATTCACGAACCAGTTGCCGCACGTGCCGGATTTTTGCAGTAATGTAAAACATTTTTGAGTAGATAGCATTATTTAAAGATGTCAGTTACTAAATACAATCAGGGACCTCGTTGGTGAGTATCCAACGAGGTCCCTGATCTACTATTATACGCTTGTCAAAAAGTCTGCTGGGCATCAGGTGACGTTTTCTTTTTCTTCTTATAACGATCTTCTTCGCTGAAAATACAGCCACAATACTTTTGCATATATAATCCGAGATCACGCGCCTTTTGTTGCCCGTCTTTAAAATAAGGACGAAAATCACGGTATAAAAAGCAAACACCATATTGTTGGGCTACCTCGCTGGCCACCTTGCAGATCAGCTCATGCTTTTGATATGGGCTGATCAAAAGAGTCGTCGTAAAGGCATCAAAGCCGTTTTGCGATGCATAGCGTGCAGCTTCTTCAAAGCGTACGCGGTAACAATAACCGCAGCGGTCATCAAAATTTGGGAATATCCCCTCAATAAAGGACCGTAACCCGTACTCACCTTCTAATACCAGATTCAGCCCAATGTCCTTTGCGTAGTCGACAAGGGTGTTTTTTCTCGTGCGATATTCAGTAAAAGGGTGAATATTCGGATTAAACCAAAAGCCGGTCGGTTCAATTCCCTCGTCGCGCAGACTTTCAATACACGCAATTGAGCAGGGCGCACAACAAATATGCAACAGAGTTTTCATGCGATCTATACCTTCTAACCTTGATAAGTTATACCATTGGTTGTTACTTGATTAGCGACGAAATCGCTTTAAACTGTGGATGCTCCTTTGAGCCCATGATTTCAAATAGCACCATTTCGGTACTGACAAACTGAACGCCTTCACGCTCAGCTCGCATAAAAGCTGCCATCAAGTCAGGCTGATGCCTTGACGCAATGCAGTCGGTTACAAAAATCGGCGAGAAGCCCTTGTCCAAGAGCTGGAGCGCTGTCTGTAACACGCAGATGTGTGCCTCAATACCACAGATCAGAACCTGCTTGCGCCCAAACTGTTCAAGCTGCTCTAAATGGCCCAGCACATCATTGGCACCCAGCGCGCCGAACACCGTTTTTTCGATAATCGGTGCACCCTCCGCCGCTTGAGTAATTTCTGGCAGTGTAGTGCCCAAGCCCTTGGGGTACTGTTCGGTGATCAACATCGGAATTTCCAGCAATGAAAGTCCTTTGAGTAGCTTCACCACATTTTTTTGCAGCTCATCCCGGCCTAGCATGGCGGGCATCAGTTTTTCCTGAAAATCAATGACCAGCGCGCAGCAATTGTTTTGTGTCAGTCTCATTTATAGTTCCTCCTTATATCATACGTTCGGCGGCAGTAACCACATTCAGTGCCAAAACTGAGGTAGTTACAGCCCCCACACCACCAGGAACGGGGGTGACCGCGTATACAATCTCTTCAACTTCAGAAGTGCGTACATCGCCACAAATCTTATTATCCTTGCCAACGTGTATCCCCACATCCAGCACCACCTGGCCAGGGCACACCGATTCGGCGCCCACCACACCAGCTTTGCCAGCAGCCACGACCAAAACATCAGCCTCCTTGCAGACGGCAGGCAAATTATCGGTTTTAGTGTGGCAAACTGTCACGGTCATATCCTCAGCAAGCAACAGCATTGCGACCGGCTTACCGATAACCAGACTGCGCCCCACCACCACAGCCCTGCGGCCCGCGGTAGGGATGTTATAATACTTTAAAATCTCGACGCACGCCTGCGCCGTACAAGGAGCAAAGCCTTTTTTGCTGCCGGAATAGACCCCTGCTACCGAGCCTTCGGTAATGCCGTCAACATCCTTTTCAGGCGAAAGTGCGCGACAAACCGCCTCTTCATCAAAGTGTTCGGGCAGCGGTCGCATTATCAGTACGCCATGCACTGTGGAATCGGCATTCAATTTTTCAATTAGCTTCAACAACTCGGGTTGCCCAGCGTCGTCGGACAGTACAAATGGCTTAATTGCCACCCCTGCCTGTGCGCATCTTTTTGTTGCTCCCCGCTCATAGGCCAGGTCATCCTCCCGCTCACCCACACGCACAATCGCCAGTGTAGGTTCGACACCCTTTTGGTGCAGCTGCACCGCCCGTTCTCTTGCCTTTTCGGTCAGTGTCACAGCCGTCTCGGCCCCTTTGAGCAAAATTCCCATGAAACAAAATCCTCCTGCGCCGGTTAGTACTGTTACTCGACCTAAAAAAATAAGACTATGGGTGAATCTATCAGTACAAGACTTAAAAAAATAGAGTATCACCGCCATAATCTTTTCTTTTGGCAGGATAACAGTGTGCTTGCCTTTCTAGTAATATCATACCACAAAGCAGCATTATTTTATATTTTGATTTTCGTCTTCTATTTTAAGCCGCTCTGCCATATTTTTGTTTTGTATGCTGTTGCGTGATACGTTGCCGCGACAGCGTTCAATATGTTATAGTTATAGACAAGACCTGCCGCATTGCGACAGAATTCCTATACGGAGGACACCATGCCCTACATAACTGAAAGTAGAAGAAGAAAAAACGGCTCTGCCGCAAAGGTGCTGGTAACGTTAGTTATCGCCCTGCTCATCACCACAAACGTTGCCACAGTTGCGCTGCTGCTGCGTACCGGCGCGGCACTACAGGAAGCCATAGCAGCTGCCGCTGTTATAACCGATCCCAATAAGGTTGATGCGTTCTCAGAACCGTCCATACCAGTGTCGGTGATGCTTGATTACGCCGAGCGTGACGGCGTATCCATCGAATTTTTACAACGTTTTTTCACCGACAGAATTGTGCTGTGGGATGAAAACAAGCTTAAAACCGTACCGATTAACAACGCGCTGAAAAAGAGCAATTTTAAAGCCGAATATATTGTTCCGCAGGAGACTGGTATTCGCACCTACGAACCGAGCGGTGAGGATATCTCCATGTTGGGCATTGACGTATCAAGTTATCAAGGCATTATCAGCTGGAAGAAGGTCAAAGCCGCAGGTGTCGACTATGCGATCATCCGGTTGGGTTATCGTGGTTATGGCACTGGCGACATCCGGCTCGATGACCGCTATGAAGCGAATATGGCAGGCGCCATTGCGGCGGACATCCCAGTTGGGGTCTACTTCTACTCTCAAGCCATCACAGTTGAGGAAGCTGAAGAAGAAGCCCAATTCGTCCTTGATAAGCTTTCGGGTTTTAATATTACCTACCCCGTGGTTTTCGACATGGAGGAGGTGGATGACGAAGATGCTCGCACCAACCCGTTAACCCAGGCTGAGCGCACTGACATTACCATCGCCTTTTGCGAAAAGATTAAAGCTGCGGGCTACACACCAATGGTATATGGCAACATACGGTGGATGATTATGCATCTCGACCTTGCGCGACTTGAAGGCTATGATAAGTGGTTTGCCCAATATTTTAAACAGCCATTCTTCCCCTACGACTTTTCAATGTGGCAATACACCTCGCGTGGTACGATTGATGGCATTCCCCATACGGTAGATTTAAATTTGGGCCTGGTTGACTATACACTATCCAACAGTGCCGATGCCTCATGACACAATCGTCGCATAAAAACAGTCCCAACCATTATTACCGACGTCTTTTAAAGACTTCCAGACCGATGCGCATGCCAAGAACAGCGCCGATTAATGCTCCAATAAAAATTGCAACTAGGCCGTGTTTTAAAATAAAAACCATACCTCCAGCCACGCCAATACACATGCCAATTGCCATGCCGTTACCGACATGTTTTTTTCGCATATCGTCTATCTGCTGTTGTTTATCGTCCGGCTGCGCCTTTTCTTGTGACAACCCGCCCGCTTTGGGATTTTCCTGCATTCTTGCGGCCTCCCTGCATTTATTGATACAGATATTGTACCACACAACAGTCAAAAGTGCCACGGTACTCAAAGGCAAGCAGCTGTTTTTATCGGCAATAAATGTGTAGAATGGCAAATTGCCACATGAGTATAGTATCGGAAAGCCGTTATAAAGCTAGGAATATTATTTCGTAAAAAGCCGAAGCCCTGAGAAAATTTCTCAGGGCCTTCATCATTTATGTAAGGTCAAAATACCCTTTGCACCAAAAACATATGGGCCATGGTTCCAAGACAGATGCTTAACAGCGCGTTGCCACGCCATTTGTGCAGAACAGCTGTCACCAAGATAGCGATAAGCTCAGGCAAGCCATATGGCGCGCGCAAAAGCGTGACTCCCTTGAGACAATAAACCACCAGCAGCCCCATCATGGCTGGCGGCAGCACCCGTCCAAGATAAATAACCGTTTTTGGCTGCTCACGCGTCTCAGGAAACAGTAAGAATGGTGCAAAGCGCGTGATAATCGTGCCCAAAGCAACCGCCAAAATCATCACAAGGGTCTGAAGCGGTGTCAACAGCATAGTTTATTCCTCCGCAGCAGTAAAATGGCGAGAATAAGGAGCATGGCGGGGATAACAAACCGTTGCGCCCCGAAAACAATTAAGCAAGCCGCAGTACAGATCAGCCCAATTAAGCCGGGCAGGTTGTTCTCTCGCTTTTTCATTTGTTCGATAAACAGCACCACGAAAAGCGCTGTTAGTACAAAATCCAGCCCTGTCGTGTCAAAGATAAACAATTGCCCCGCCACGCTGCCGATAAACGTGCCAAAAACCCAATATATGTAGTTGAGCAGCGAAATCGAAAGATAAAAGAATTTTCGGCTAATTCCCTCCGGCGCAGTCACGCCAGAAGAAATGGAAAAGGTCTCGTCACAAAGCGTATAGATTAAAACAGGACGTATTGCGCCAAGGCCCTTATATTTTTCCAACATAGAAATTCCGTAAAATAGGTGGCGCGCATTGACCATAAGGCTAAGTAAAAACGCTTGAACCGGATCGAAAGCCATTGTCAACAGTGTAATGGCTACAAACTGCATGCTGCCGCAAAATGCAATAGCGCTCATGAGCACTGCCCAAACCGCCCCGTAGCCTTTGGTCTGCATTAACATGCCATAGGCCGCTCCCAGTACCAAAAAACCGGTCAGAACTGGGAGTGTGTGTGGAAAGGCCACCGTCAGTGCCTTTTTTAATTCTCTCATTTTTATTCTTGTGCTCCTTTCACCTGTGCGGTATGATAGGAATGATATGAAAATGTTGTAATATATAATTTACATTCGTTCACTATATTTGTCAATTGATTTTGAAGGAGCGCAGCATGGAAGTTAATAAAATTATTGCTGAAAATTTACGCCGACTGCGCACCCAGCGCAATCTAAGCCTTGGTGGGTTGTCGTCGCAGTGCGGTGTCAGCAAGGTGATGCTTTCACAGATTGAAAAAGGCGAAACCAGCCCCACTATTAATACGATCTGGAAAATTGCCAACGGCCTTAAAGTTCCCTACACGACACTGTTGGAGCAGCACGCAATTACTGCTAAGGTTCTTAAAAAAGCCGATCTCGCCGTTCAGCACGGTGACGACACCCATTATCGCATTTTTTGTTATTACACAAATGCACCCGACCGAAATTTTGAACTTTTTCAGTTGGAGATGGATTCCGGCCATAGCTATGAGTCGATTGGTCATTGTGAAAAGGCGCAGGAATTTATTATGGTTCTTGAGGGCTGTTTAGCACTGACGGAAAACGGCTGTACCCATACCCTTCATCCGGACGATGCCATCAGCTTTGTAGCGTCGGGTGTGCATACTTATACGGCCTGCGGCAACACACCCCTCAAAGCGGTTATCATCAATTATTATCCAGCTTAAATTACATCTTTAATATGCAGAAAAGCCGTTACCGGGCATAATGCCCGGTAACGGCTTTGTATTACCATGTTATTCTTCCTAATTATTAATGAACACCCGGAGGAATAATCCTTGCTCTTTCCTTGCCGCTTCTAGCCTTGCCGTGAATTTCCGGAACTGGTGTAACCTCATTCTTGGGGAAGTTTTGTTTTTCGTTGCTCTCTGTACCATGCGGCTCTTTAGGATCGGGTCTTCTCATACCTGCTTTAGCCATGCAAAATCGGTCCTTTCATTACATTTTTTTAAAAAAGTAGTTATTGCTTGTGCCTCTGCGCGTGGATCAACGCTACCGCGTCCCAAACGATCACAATAGCTTAATAGCGCTACCTCAATTACACTGGTGTGTGATTTCATTCCATCAATGTCTTGGAATGGCAGGTTTTTTACAACATAGAGTGGCTGCATATGATAGCGTACCAAGCTCACCACCGCTTCCAAAAAGTCAACCTCATTCGTCACCTGCTGCAAAAGCGTACGTGCCAGATCTGCACCAACCCTGTCATGATCATAAGCAGTTATACGACCCTGGCGCTTTTTCGTAGTATTTGGCTTTCCAATATCATGCAGCAAAGCAGCCCACATAAATATGCGTGGGGAAGAACTATATGATTTGTGTGTCGCAGCCCAGTCGACTACCAGTAAGGTGTGATTCCAGACATTCCCTTCTGGATGATGCACTGGAGACTGCGGTGTGGACATTTGACGAACCAGAACTGAAAACGGTGAGTGCTCAAACTTTGGTTGTCTAATAATGAAGTCTATTTGAGTTGCAGGTGCGTTATCGCTCATTAATAACCCGTCAAACACTGAAAATAGCTCTGAAATATTAATAACACATCATCTCCCCATCATTATTTGCAATTTATACAATTTTATCATTTAAGAGAGTCTTTTATCGGTGTTACTTTTATACAACATTCAAGGTTAAATTATACAATTTATTTCCGTTTTTAGACTTTGTTTTTTGGGTTAGTTTATATAAATTAAAACAAATTACTAATTTAATAGGTAACTAATTGATAATTTTTTATAAAGGTGTTAGACTGTATTTGTTTTAAAACCATAAAAAGTGTTATTTTTATGGATATTTTTAGCATTCTATTAAAACAGGAATTTCTCTTATTAAGTAAGTATTATCTTGGCATATTTGGATAAAGGAGTATATCAGATGACTAAAGCAAAAAAACGGCATAAGAAAATTCGCACAAAACTGGTCAATTTTTTTGGCGCTTTAATTTTAATTACAGTACTACTGGAAAGCCTTGTGTCATTTTATGAGCTAACCACAGTCCACAACTCTGCAATTGTTGCGGAAGCGCAAAAGTTTGATAGTATCATTCAAACAAGCTCCCAAAATCTGATTAGTGTCTTAACCGTGAACCACCAGCGGTACCTAGATGGCGAAATCACCCAGGCACAGGAAATGGCGGCCGCGAAAAAAATTGTACGAGACACTCGATATGGTGTTGATGGCAGCGGCTATTTTTGGGCTGACCTTGCGGACGGTACCTGCGTTATTCATATGAATCCTGAGTACGAAGGCCAGCAGCGTTATGATAATCAGGATCTGGCCGGGAACTATTACATACGAAACCTGATAGAAGCCGGCAATCAGCCCGGCGGCAGTTTTACCGATTTTTATTTTACCAAGCCCGGTCAGGAAGGCTCATTTAGAAAACGCGGCTTTACTCAGAAATTCGAACCTTACGGCTGGTACATCAGCACCGGCAATTACTACGATGACATTGAGAAAGCCATCGGGGCATATCAAACAGCCAAACAGTTTTCTGTGGCTCGCATCATCGCCAGTGGTATTATTATGTGCTTATTGGGCACTGTGAGCGTCATTTTTGCCGCCAACAAAATGGCGGGACATCTTAACAGCGTCACCCGCCGCCTAACGCAGCTCAGCGAGGGTGACCTGCACACCTCTGTACCCGAGATCACTTCTGGGGACGAATTTGAAACGCTGTCTCTGGCGACAAAACAGACCGTGGATAATTTAAGTCGTATCATCCGTGACATTGATAACGCCATGAAGGACTTTTCTAACGGCAACTTCGTGTTGGATGTCAGCGCCAACTATACAGGCGATCTTTCTAGCATCAGTGATTCGGTTAATAAATTTTCGGTCAGTATTTCCCATATCATGTCACAAATTAATGCCGCCTCTGACGAGGTAGCGCGTGGCTCAATACAGGTGGCGGAGGGCTCACAGGCGCTGGCACAGGGGGCAACTGAACAGGCTGCTTCGATACATGAGCTGTCCGATTTTGTGACCAATATTACAAAGAATATTCAGCAAACCGCAAAGGATGCCGAAGAGGCCAAGCAAATTGCTGCCGTATCCAGTGCCGCTTCGGCTCAGGGGCAGCAACAGATGAACAAAATGGTTGAGGCAATGGAAGAAATTGGCCATGCCTCCAGCGAAATCGGCAAAATTATAAAGAATATAGATGATATTGCGTTCCAGACCAATATTCTTGCCTTAAACGCGGCGGTGGAAGCTGCTCGCGCTGGAGAGGCAGGCAAGGGCTTTGCCGTGGTCGCAGACGAGGTGCGCAGCCTGGCGGGTAAATCTGCTGAGAGCGCCAAGAGCACTTCGGCGCTGATTGAAAATTCAATGCGCGCCATCCAAAATGGTTCTAAAATTGTTGCCGAGACAGCAGAGGCTCTAAACAATATTATTGAAGGCTCTGAAAAATCTGCCGAAGTGATTCAACATATTGCGGATGCCTCAATTGAACAGGATGTCTCCATTCAGCAGATTAGCACCAGCCTGTCCCAAGTTTCAGACGTTATCCAGCTCAACAGTGCTACTGCCGAAGAAAGCGCCGCTGTTAGTGAAGAGATGTCCAGCCAGGCACAAATGCTTAAAGAGTTGATCGGACAGTTAAAATTTGATGATACTGTCTCAACCATGGAGCAAGACAATCCTTCCTTTTCATAAATTTTATAAAAGCTATAAAAAAAGCCGGTCTTTATCCGGCTTTTTCTTTGCAATAAATTTTTTGGCTTTTGCTTTAATCCACTTCGCCCTTCTTGGAGAAGATATCCACCAGCCAATGCTGCGCCAGCGCCATCCAGCTTGCTACATGGGGGTCTGCCAGGCGGTTCTCCGCCGGACGAGCAACCTCAGGTGTCGCCAACGACATGCCGTGAGGGCCAAACGGGTAAAGGTGTAGCTCAGCTGTAACGCCATGCCGCAAAAGCGCCTCAAAAAACAGCAGACTATTCTGAACCGATACGCTCATATCAGGAACGGTATGCCATAAAAAAGCAGGTACACTTTTTTCACTGACCAACTTTTCAAGCGAAAAAGCATTCCAAGCAGCAACGTCTTCGCCCGCAAGTTGAGTGAAGCTGACCTGATGCGCATATTCTCCGCCAGAAATGACCGGATAACATAAAATCAGCGCATCCGGTCGCTGCTTAGCCAGATCAGTCCGAGGTGCGAACAGTGCCGCATTATGCCACTGTACGCCTAAGCTGGCGGCAAGATGTCCGCCGGCAGAAAACCCGCAAACAGCTACTTTTTGCGTGGCAGCCATTCCGGATATTCCGGTGCGCACAGCAGAAACTGCCCAGGCGAGTTGCCTCAGTGGTCGCCAGCCAAGCGGCGTTTCTGTTACGCTGTAATGCAGCACAAAAGCGTGATAACCTGCCTGGTTAAAAGCGCGGGCAATAAACGTATCTTCCCATTGTGAAAGAAATTCATATCTGCCACCGGGGCATATGACCACTGCTCTGGTGGTGTTATCCGCCGGGTAACAATCCAGCGAGGCATTATCAAAGGGGCAGTCTATCGTTTGCATTAGACTCCTTTTTCTCCCTTCATGGTTTTATCGATGCCCATCCTTCTGATCGTCTTACACCGAAGAAAGTTCCTTAAATTATGTAAGCGGCTAATTGCAACACCGCTACCAGACCATAGAAATAGCAGGAACCGGGTACGCCTTTTTTGCCCGACGCACGATGTTCATCCAATTGGATTGCGGCACAATGGGCAAACATAATCGCGAGAAAAGCACGAGTCGAACGGCCGACAATCATATGATAAATCATAAGAATGAAACAAACTATAAGTACCACAGTATCCGCAACCCGTCTGGCCGGGGGCTGTATCTGTGACGGCGGCTGTTCTAAAGCTTCTAACGGTTTACTTAGGGTTGCAGCCGGTACATTACCCGGCTTATTAATCACAGGTTCCATGGTTAATCCTTCCTGTAGTGATAGCTGCGATTGATTCTTTCAATGTAGCTTGGTTGTCCATTTCCAGTTTATTATATAACTCCACAATATGTATGTAAATATGGGCATACCATTTTTAACTAGATCTTACCGAATGGTTGGAGTCATTCTGACTAGTCAAAAGCAAGGCCATGCGGTACGATCTACCCGCATGGCCTTGCTAGTTCTATTCATGCTTATGGTTGCTTACCAATGTAAGCTAGAATGCCGCCATCCACATACAGGATATGCCCATTGACAAAGTTAGAGGCGTCGGAGGCCAAGAAAACCACCGGTCCGGCCAAATCCTCAGGTGTGCCCCAACGCGCAGCCGGCGTCTTGGATATAATAAAGCGGTCGAATGGGTGGCGGCTTCCATCGGGTTGTATCTCGCGCAGCGGGGCGGTCTGCTCGGTAGCAATATAGCCCGGACCGATACCGTTACACTGTATGTTTTGTCCACCATATTCTGAGCAAATGTTGCGGGTGAGCATCTTGAGCCCGCCCTTGGCGGCAGCGTAAGCCGACACCGTCTCTCGGCCCAGTTCACTCATCATTGAACAGATATTGATAATCTTGCCGTGCCCTTTTTGTATCATACCGGGTAGAACGGCTTTTGCTACGAGAAAAGGCGCGATTAAATCTACATCAACCACTCGGCGAAAATCTTCAGCTGACATATCAATCATCGGCGTCCGTTGGATAATGCCGGCATTGTTAACCAGTATATCCACACCGCCCGCGTCAACCTCAATCTGTGCAACCATCGCCTTAATGGCCGCTTCATCGGTCACGTCACAAAGATAGCCCAGTGCATCGATACCCTGATTGCGGTAAGCCATGCGCGCCTTCTCCAATCGGTCGGGACTGTGGCCGTTAAAGGCAATTTTAGCTCCTGCATGTCCCAGCGCACAAGCCATTCCAAAACCGATACCATGGGTACCACCGGTTACCAGTGCCACCTTCCCCTGGAGGGAGAATTGATTTAGAATATCCATAACGCGCCTCCTTATCAGCGAAGCTGAGCGGTGGGGATTCCGTCCATATCGTCAAATGCCTGATTTTCGCCACCCATTGCCCAGATGAAGGTATAATTGCTGGTACCTGCACCCGCATGGATACTCCATGAAGGACTGATAACAGCCTGTTCATTCTGCATCACGATATGGCGTGTTTCCTGTCCCTCACCCATCATGTGGAAAACAACCTGATCCTGTGGGACCTCAAAGTACATATAAATCTCCATACGGCGCTCGTGGGTATGTGCGGGCATGGTGTTCCACACACTGCCTGGCTCCAGTGCTGTCATGCCCATAGATAGCTGACAGGTTTTTATTACATCAGGGTGGATAAACTGGTTTATAACGCGCTTATTTGAGGTTTCCGCAGCGCCCATCGGCTTTTTTGCCGCATCGGCCAGTTTAATTAATCGTGTCTCATAGCTACAGTGAGCGGGAGCAGATACCATGTAGAACTTGGCAGGCGCATCAGCGCTGTCGCTAGAAAACAACACTTCCTTAGCGCCACGGGTGATATAGAGGCAATCCTTATAGCCCATCTCATATATTTTGCCGTCCACGGCTACCTTGCCAGCACCACCGACATTAAATATGCCAATCTCACGCCGTTCCAAAAAGTAGTGGGTACCAAAGCTCCCCCAAATATCAATGCCTTTATCAATTGAAACCGATTCTTTCACCGGCATACATCCCAATGTAACCATGCGGTCAACATGGCTGTAAACCGCAGTCACCTGATCGGGCACATAAAGATTCTCAATCAAAAACTCACCGCGTAGTTCCTCGGTCGTGTAACGCTTGACATCTCTTTGATTAGCGGAATAGCGAATATCCATTTAAGTTGCCCCTTTCATCCTCGGCGGTTGCATAGGCCACCCAATTTCATTAACTTAATTCATCTCACAAAATCTTCGCGCATAGGGGTAAAAATATCAAGCAGAATCCCCTTTTTTAAGCAGGTACAGCCGTGCTCAACCCCATGTTCCTTTAACAGTGTATCGCCTTTTTTGACCACGCGGGTTTCCCCCTCGATCGTAAAGGCGAACTCGCCCTCCACAATATAAGTAATCTGTGTATGGGGATGGCTATGTAATTTGCCCACCGCCCCTTCTTCGAAACTATTCTCAACACACATCAAGCTATCGGTGTAGGCCAGAATACGCTTTTCCACACCGGGTGCGGCCACTTGTGGCAACGTTTCTTCATAGGAGACCCAACGCTGCCCTTTTTCAGTCATAGGCATCTATCCATCCTCCTTAAATTTGGTTTATAGCGTTTACGTTTTGCTTAATTGGCGCGCATGACTTGGATTCATGCGCGCCAATTTTCACAGCCTTGTTGACTTCAGAATGGTTTATTTAAAATAATTGGGGAATCGTTCGCGAACCGTTTTTTCAACTGCCCGGTACTGATTGAGGTGTTGCTCCATTTGCATGCGAGCCGCTACAGGGTCTCGGTTCGCAATAGCTTCTACAATGTTTCCATGCGCCTTTACCACCTTGGAAGGCATCACATCTGGCAATGTTATATTGCGTACTCGGTCAAAATGAATGGCAATATTTCGCATCAGCGTGAAGACCTGCGGCTTTTGTGCAATATCAAAAAGCATTTTATGAAATTGATCATCCAATTCCAAGAGCATGCTGTCAGGGTCACTGCCGCTGATATAAAAAGCCTGAAGCCGCACATTTTCATGCAGTCTGTTCAAATCTTCAGGGGTAGCCTTGGCGCAGTCAAGCTCCACCACAGCACATTCGAGCACCCTGCGCATAAACTGTGACTCTTCAACAAGGCTGTAATCAATTAGCGACACCACGCTGCCCTTTTGGGGGTATATCTCCACAATTTTGACTTTCGAGAGTTCAATCAGCGCTTCACGCACTGGCGTTCGAGAAAGGCCCATCTCCGCTGCCAATTCATTCTCGCTAACCATACATCCAGGCTCAAGTTCCAAACGAATAATGTTTTCTTTGAGCGTGCGTAACGCATAATCTCGTCCGGTCTCACGTGGAAGACGCTTGGTTAAATACAATATTTTTCGCCTCCCATAGTTCATGTTGCCAGTTTACAAGATTCGATGTACCACGTCAAGTCCTAGTATACTAGTTTGCAATGTTTTTTTAATGTCTTTCTTACAGCGCCTGGCCCTTCTAGTAATTCGCGCAGCATGCTCGCGACTTTTTCGCCCAGCCCCAACACCACGAGATCAGTTCCAAAAATTACAGGGTTAGAAAGAATGCTGTCCAGCTTGTTTCCAAGGCTTTCGGGGTCGCCCAACGTAACCCCTTTAAGCTGCGCTTGAAGCTGGGCGAGCATTGGGTCGCTGCTGCATTCCATCGGCGCACCCTTATCATCCACCGACAACAGGTATCGTAGCCAGCCTGCAATAGCCAGCGGAATATACGTTAGGCTTTTAACATCCAGATCAGGCCTCTGCTCATATGCCTTGATCGTTTCGCCAAAGCGGATTGAAACCTTTTGGCTTGTGTCCGTTGCAATACGTTGGGGTGTATCGGGAATAAAAGGATTTGGCAAACGCTGTTCAACTACCTCGCGTATAAACGCCTCGGGCGAAAGAATGCCGGGGTCGACGACAACGGGCATACCCTCGTCGTAACCGATGTGTTCCACGAGTGCTTTGAGCTCAGGGTCCTTCATTTCGGCAGCGATGCTATCATACCCCAGCAGACAACCATAAACAGCCAGTGCAGTGTGCAGAGGGTTTAAACAGGTCGTCACTTTCATGCGTTCAGTATCGTTGACCGTCTGACGGTTGGTCATATAGACACCGGCCCTTTCCAGCGGCGGACGTCCGTTGGGGAAGTTATCTTCTACCACAAGGTACTGTGGCACCTCAGCGTTGACAAACGGTGCAATAAAGGTGTTTTTCGAGGTGATAATGGGTGCCATGTTTTCTATTCCGGCCTTGGCAAGCGCCTCTTGCACCACGCTTGCGGGTCGGGGCGTAATTTTGTCGATCATTGTCCATGGGAAGGACACCTTACCCTCATCCTGAACCCAAGAAAGAAAGCCATCATCCACAAAACCGTTTTCGTGCCACTTGTCTGTTACTGTCAGCACACTGTTGCGCAGCTTTTCACCGTTGTGAGAGCAATTGTCCATGCTGACCACAGCCAGGGGCTTTGCTCCCGCCTTGTAGCGTTCCAGCAGCAATGAAGCAACCATGCTCATAGCGTGTGTGCAATTTTGCGGGCCGTTTCTAAAGTCTGCTTCTACAAAGGGGAAGAATTCCCCCTGAAGATTACTCAAGGCATAACCCTTTTCAGTGATGGTGAAACTGACCATCTGAAGTGAAGGCGCTATAAATGCACTTTTAAGCTGCGCCATATCCTCAGGATAAGCATTGCCGGCGCGCAGACCCTTTGCAATAGAGGCAACGACGCTTTTTTCCATGTTGCCGTCCGGCTTTAAACTCACCATCAAGGTCATTGCATCAAAAGGGTCATAAATCTTATCAATAATATCATAGTCAAAAGTATCAGCCGCAAGAATTCCCGTTTTACTCAGCCCCTGCTCAAGCAGAGACTGTTGCAGCCTGGCAATAAAGCCTCGGAAAATATTGCCCGCGCCAAAATGTATCCACACTGGCTCCTCTTCGGTGTACTTGACCATTTCTCTCCAATCAAAGTCCGGCAGTGCAACACCGGACGCTTCCCACGGAGCACGGTCTTGTATCCCCTCGTAACTAAGCTTCATGTTGTATTCCCTCCTCACTTTTTTGACATCTTATCAATGGCTTCCCACAGGCCGTTAAGATAAGTAATGCCAAGCGCACGGTCATACAGTCCATAGCCGGGTCGACCGGTTTCATCCCAGATCATGCGACCGTGATCAGGACGCACATAAGTATTGGGGCAGGTATCATAAATGGCTTTCATAATTTCAAACATATCTAAGTCGCCATCTGAGGACAGATGGCTGGCTTCACGGAAGTGATGATGCCCCAGATATTTGACGTTGCGCACATGCATGCAGCCTATACGCCCCATCTCGCCAAAATGACGAATGACGGCTGGAATATCGTTTTCAGGGTTGGAGCCCAGTGAGCCAGTACACAGGCAAACAGTGTTGCAGGGAGAATCATGCAACGCAACAATCTTATCAAAATCGGCCTGGCTGTGCGCAATTCGGGGCAGCCCAAAAATAGGCCAAGCTGGATCGTCGGGGTGACAAGCCATTACAATGCCGCACGCTTCACAGGTGGGAATGATACCGTCAAGAAAATACTTGTAGTTTTCCCGCAGCATATCCTGCGTAATGCCCTCGTAACGCATGAGCGTTGTTTCCAACTCCGCAAGGCGCTCTGGTTCCCAGCCAGGCAGTGTAAAGCCGTTGCTATTGGCTGCGGTGCGGCGCACAATCTCAATCGGTGTCATACTGCCCAGCTCGCGCTCGTCAAAGTACAAACTGTTAGAACCGTCCTCTACAATCGGGTGCGCAAGGTCGGTGCGCAACCAGTCAAAGACGGGCATAAAGTTATACACGATGACCTTAACGCCATATTTGGCCAGATTGCGAATGGTAATACAATAATTTTCAATATACTTGTCGCGGGTCGGCAAACCCATCTTGATATCCTCATGGACGTTGACACTTTCAATAACTTCGCATTCTAAACCGGCGGCATGCACTTCGTCAACGTAGGACTTGATTTCTTCTTCGGTCCAGACCTCACCAGCAGCCTTATAGTCTAGCACGCCCATCAGACCAGATGTACCTGGAATCTGTTTGATCTGGCTCAAGGTAATGCGGTCACTTTTAGACCCAAACCAGCGAAATGTCATTTTCATAAATTTTCTCCTTTGAATCACTTAAACAAGTTTGGTAAAAACATGCTGATGGACGGAATAAAGGTAACCAGCAGCAGGGTAATAATCATACACACATAGAAGGGCATTGTTGCTTTGACAACGCGTTCCATGGGAACCTTTGAGACAGCCGACCCGATAAAGAGCACCGCGCCAACGGGTGGAGTCAACAGGCCAATGCCACAGTTTAAGACCATCATAATGCCAAACTGTATGGGGTTGATGCCAATTTTAACTGCCAGCGGCAGCAGAATGGGCGTTGCAATCAAAATAATGGGGGCCATATCCATGATACAACCCAAAACCAGCAGGATCAGATTGATAAGCAACGCCAAAATGATTGGATTATCGGTGACGCTGGTAATGGCTTTTGCAGCCATCTCAGGGACATGTAGAGTTGTAAGGCAATAGCCAAATACACTGGAGGTAGCGATAAGAATTAAGACAATGGCCAACGTATCAACACAATCACCTAAAACCCGCCATACACCCTTCCAATCCAGGCCCTTGTAGATAAATACGCTGACAATTAGACTGTAAATAACAGCAATAGCGGCCGACTCGGTAGCGGTAAAGATACCCCCGACCACGCCAAAGACGACAATTATCACCGCAGCTAATGCCCAAAAAGAGGTGGCAAGCTGTCTAAACAGGTTCATAATGCTAAATTTGGAGCCCTTAGGATAATTGCGTTTGACTGAAATTATGTAAGAGCCAATCATTAATGATAAGGCCAGCAATGCGCCAGGTAAATAACCGGCTAAAAACAAGCTGCCTACAGATATGCCGCCCGCAGTGGTCGCATAAATAACCATGTTATGGCTGGGTGGGACCAGCAAACCTTCGCAGGACGACGTGATAGTCACTGCCGTTGAGAAATCGTCATCGTAGCCTTGATCCACCATCATCGGAATTAAGATTGAGCCCAGAGACGCAGTATCGGCGGCAGCCGAACCCGAGATTCCGCCGAAGAAATAAGAAGCGACAATATTGACCATCGCCATGCCGCCCCGCATCCAGCCAACGCAGGAATCGGCTAAGGCAATCAGTTTTTCAGAAATGCCACCAGACCCCATTAAAACACCCATGGTGATAAAAAATGGAACTGCCATAAGGCTAAAAGAGCTGATGCCCTTGACCATGTGTTGGCAGACGGTGTTCAAATTTAAGCCTTGGGAAAGCAGGCATAAGATAGATGAGAGCGCAACGGCATAAGCAATGGGAAAGCGTAAAAGAATCATGATAAAAAAACTGGACAGTAGAACGATAATCGCTATTGTTTGTACGCTCATATTCTTAGGCCTCCTTTACAAAAAAACTTTTAATATGGTTATAGAGGGCTTCTAATTCAAAAATGAGCATAGCAACACCGGCCAGCGGTACCGGAAAATACATCCAAAATCGTGATACATTTGGCATGGACACATAAGTGCCCTTAGATCCTATGCCAGTGGCATAACGCCAGCCAATGGTAATCATGATAAAAGCCAGAATCAAAACCGCTACATCAGCAAGAATATCCAATCCTTTTACCAATTTTTTAGGCAGGTATATATCCAACGCGGTCATTCTGATATGAGCGCCGCGGCGGATGGCCAATGCCGCAGAAAGCACCGCCATATATGCCATGCAGGTAAGTACAACTTCTTCACTCCAGGATGGATCCGGAATAAAAGGAACATAGCGGCCAACGACTGACATTGTGGTGATAAAAATATCTGTAATTAAAAGAATTTTACAGATAAACATTACACCTGTATATGCCTTGTCGTAAATCGGCTTGAATTTATCAAGCGTATTGAAAATTTCGGGCATATGGTCTCCTCCTCATGTGCGGGTGGAAAGAGAGGGCACAGGGGCTGTCTCCCCTGCGCCCTCTCTTTCCCTGTTTTCTTTTAAAGAAAGTACAGATTCTTATTTCATACTCAGAATCTTCTGGTATAACTCGGCCTGATCGGCGGTGCTGCTCTTGATGACTTCCTGGCAGGCTGCCGCCCACTCGCTATTGTCAGGAACATCAATGACATTAACACCGGCATCTTTCAGCTCTTTGAGAACTTCCTGTTCCTTTTTCTCAGACAACTGGGCATTGAAATCCTGCGCATAAGCACCGGCTTTCATCAAAACGTCTTGCTGTGCCTTGGTCAACTTGTTCCAGGCCTTATCGCTGATAATAACTTGAATAGCACCCAATGTATGGCCATCCAGAATCAGGTTGGGAGCAACCTCAGGAAACGCGTTAGACTTGTAGTTCGCGATGGGCTGTTCAGCGCCATCAACAACGCCAGTCTGCAACGCTGAGTAAAGCTCGGTAAATGAGACAACCGTGGGGCTGGCGCCAAGACCCTGAACCATACCGTTCATAACTGGGTCATTAGAAACACGCAGCTTCATTCCAGCGAGATCCTTCATACTGGCGATGGGCTTAACAGTAAAGAAATGGCGGAAGCCTTCTTCGCCGTAGAAGATGCCACGAACACCAAGGCCAATCTCCTGTGGCTCATTGAGGAACTCAGGTGCCAAATCGCTATTGGCAAAATTCCAGAAGTGCTTACGATTGACAAAAGTATACGGGATAGACAACAGCTTAGATTTCTTAGCGCCATAGCTTGTAAGTGCAAAAGCAGAAATACGAGACATATCAATAGTGTCACCGCCGCCGAGCATGGAATCCAGCACGTCATTTTCCGAGCCGAGAACACCGCTGGCTTGAATATCAATGATGATAGAACCACCTGAGAGCTCCTCAACCTTCTCCTTAAACGCCGTGTCGGTCTGCCCGACTATTGTGTCCAGTGGGTTAACCTCAGCATAAGTAAGGGTAACTTTAGGATCGTTGGCAACGCCGCCTGCGCTGCTGGACTCAGGTGCAGTTGATGACGGAGCCGGTGCCGCCGAGGATGCCGGCGCGGATGAGCCACCGCCACAAGCCGCCAGGCTGAATATCATTGTTGCCGCAAGCAAAGCGGAAGCCAGTTTCATTTTCATTCTTTCTTCCTCCTATTCAAGTTTAGAACTGTAACGCAGGTTTTAGTGTTCTTTAAATGTATCACATCGCAGTACTTTTCGTCTACTAGTATACTAGTAAAAATTAAATATTGTTTTTTGTTTAAATCGCTATTTTAGGCTTTAAGTACTTGCTTAAATTGATTTTAATTGTACAATTAATCATTATAGAAGTAATCTTATTTAAAAAATTTGTTAGAGCCATATCAGAATATTATTGTTTTCGTAATTAAGCAGAATGTAGCAACCTTTAGTCATATTATACCTAAAAGTGTTTATGAAGGTCAAGTTTTACTGGTTTTTGCGGAAATTATTATTCACATATTGAAATGTAAAAAAGGTTAGAATGAAAGGTTTTCTCATGAAAAATGCTGACTTTGCGGTATCCGTAAAAGTAGATCAAACTATTTTTAAACATTTTGCCATATTTGACACTTTTCGACGACAGCGTCGTTGGAAAGCTCCCGCCGTCTTTGTTGGCCTCATGTCTTTATTTTCGCTTGTTGCTTTCTCCCGAGTGGGTAAAGCTGAGCAAGCCGCACTATTGGGCGTCGTGCTTTTAAGCATTGGGTTACTGCTTCCACTTGTGTATTTCTTCAATTTTTTCTTGTCCGTACATACTCAAATAAAAAAGCTTGGATTGAAAACACCCCAATACGTCTATACGCTATGTTTTAGCAAACATAGTGGCGTGGAGGTTTCTTCTAATAAAAAACAAGTTTGTTTCGGCTGGGATGAGCTGTTTGCCGCTTATAGAACAAACCATTGTATATATTTGTATGCAGCGCCGCATCGGGCCTATCTACTGCCCCACGAACAAATTGAAAACGGTGCTGAGGGCCTCTGGTCACTTATTAAATCTGCCATGCCCCAATTACAGGTACATGATATTAGGAACGGTAGGCATACGCCATCGGTACTTTAGTATGTTATTATATAAAGCAATCACAAGGCAAAGTATACAAAATTGTTGAGGTAAATTTTATTCAATCTCTTCTTGAATTCTAGTATACAAGTTATATAATAGTATCAAATAACGATATCCATAATTGATGTTTTATGGTTGAAATATGAGGAGGTATAGCAGTCATGAATGAAATTCTTGAGCGCGTGTCTAATATCGGTATTATTCCGGTCATTGCCATCGAAGACGCTGCGAAAGCCGTTCCCCTTGCCAAAGCTTTGGTGGCTGGTGGGCTGCCTGCGGCCGAGGTAACCTTTCGTACCGCCGCTGCTGAAGAGGCTATGCGTGCAATTGTCAACGAGGTGCCTGACATGCTGGTGGGCGCCGGGACCGTGCTGACACCAGAACAGGCTGATCGTGCACTGGCCGCCGGAGCCAAATTTATCGTTACGCCCGGTTTCAACCCCGAAATGGTTAAATATGTTTTATCAAAGGGCGGGCTAATCATGCCCGGTACCGCCACACCTGGCGAAATGGAACAGGCCATGAGTCTGGGACTCACGGCAGTCAAATTTTTTCCTGCAGAACAAAACGGTGGTATCGCCACATTAAAGGCGGTTGCCGGCCCGTATAAAAACTTAAAGTGGATGCCCACTGGCGGCGTCAACACTAAAAACCTGATGGACTATCTATCGTTTAACCAGATTCTGGCCTGCGGTGGAACCTGGATGGTAAAAAAAGAGCTGATAGATAATGAAGATTGGGACGAAATCACCCATATCTCCCGCGAGGCCGTTAAGACCATGCTTGGCTTTTCATTAGGTCATGTCGGCATCAACTGCGAACACGAATACGCAGCTCAAAAAACTGCAATAACGCTGTGTGCACTTTTCGGCCTGGAATATAGGCCGGGTAATAGCTCCGATTTTGCCGGTACTGCCGTTGAGTGCATGAAGCGCCCATTTCTTGGCACTCACGGACATATTGCCATTGCCACCAATTCAGTGGCTCGTGCCATTTTCCATCTGGGGCTTCAGGGCGTCACTTTTGATGAATCCACACTAAAAACTGATGCCAAGGGAAACCCCAAAGCAATTTATCTCAAGGATGAAATTGGCGGCTTTGCCATTCACCTGGTGCAGAAGTAAGGAGAAATTATCATGAGTAAACGTGTTGTTACTTTTGGAGAGATTATGCTGCGTTTAGCACCCAACGGCTATTACCGCTTTTTTCAGGATGACCAGTTTCAGGCCACTTTTGGCGGTGGTGAAGCAAATGTAGCCGTTTCTTTGGCCAACTACGGTATGGATGCGGCTTTTGTCACCAAACTGCCCGCTCATGCCATCGGCCAAGGTGCTGTTAATGCGCTGCGCGGATTAGGGGTTGACACAACTAAAATTGTACGTGGCGGCGACAGAGTTGGCATCTACTTCTTAGAAAAAGGCGCTTCTCAGCGTGGCAGCGTGTGCATCTACGACCGCGCACACTCCGCCATTCAGGAAGCGCATCCTTCGGACTTTGACTGGGACACCATTTTTGAGGGCGCCGACTGGTTTCACTTCACCGGTATAACACCGGCGTTGGGCCCCAATCTCGTTCAGATTTGCCTAGAGGCCTGCAAGGTTGCCAGAGCAAAGGGCATCACTGTTTCCTGCGATCTAAATTATCGCGGCAAGCTGTGGACACGCGCACAAGCGCGCGAGGCCATGACTGCATTGTGCCAATATGTTGATGTCTGCATCTCAAACGAGGAAGACGCAAAAGATGTATTTGGTATTGAAGCTGTGGGCAGCGATATCACCGGCGGCAAACTCAATAAAGAGGGCTACAAGTCGGTAGCAAAGCAGCTGGCGGATCAGTTCGGCTTTAAAAAAGTTGCTATTACGCTTCGCACCTCGATTTCAGCGAGCGATAATGATTGGGCGGGCATGCTTTACGACGGAGACAACTACTATTTTTCAAAGGAATACCACCTGCGCATTGTCGACCGCGTCGGCGGTGGTGATTCGTTCGGTGGCGGACTGATTTATTCACTGCTCAACGAAAAGGACGCTCAAGGCGCCATTGAGTTTGCCGTGGCAGCTTCCGCTTTAAAACACTCTGTCGAGGGTGATTTTAACCGTGTTACGCTCGCCGAGGTTGATAAGCTAGCTGGCGGCGATGCTTCCGGTCGTGTGCAGCGATAATTTTATAATTCTGCGGCGTAGCCTTGCGGGGGCATGCCGCAGCCGCTTATGGAGGGATGCGTCATACAGTGCTACGATTTTGATCTGATCACGCTGGGGGAGATTATGCTGCGGCTGTCTCCACCTCGGCACGCTCGTATTGCCGACGGTGATATTTTTGAAAAACGAGCCGGCGGTGCGGAACTAAACGTTGCTTCCGGTGTGGCGCAGTTAGGACTGCGCACCGCTATTGTTTCTAAGCTACCACAAAGCGAATTGGGGACTTTTGTAAAAAATCGCGTCCGTTTCGTGGGCGTTTCTGATGACTATCTTATCTATGATGACCGCCCCGATGCCAGGCTTGGTGTCTATTACTACGAGATGGGGGCGGCCCCCAGAAAGCCCGCTGTCGTTTATGACCGCCGAAGCGCTTCGGTCAACCGGCTTGCACTTGAAGAGTTGCCCCAGAGCCTGTGGCGTTCCTGCCGAATGTTTCACACCAGCGGCATCAGTCTGGCACTTTCCCCTTCCCTACGCTACACAGTGGTGGAAACCATTCGCCGCTTTCGGGAGAATGGGGCGTTAATTTCGTTTGATGTCAACTATCGCGCTACTCTCTGGAGCGAGGAAGCTGCCCGCGAAACTATTGAGAAAGTCCTACCGCTGACTGATATTTTATTTGTTTCGGAAGAAACCAGTCGCCGAATGTTCCAAAAAAATGGCTCACTTGCGGATATTTTGCGCAGCTACGCCGAAGATTACGGCGTAAAGGTGGTTGCCGCAACACAGCGTACAGTGCGCAGTCCTAAAAAGCACGACTTTACCTCCACCCTTTATAACGCGGCAACCAATACATTTTATACTGAAGATCCTTACTACGGGATCGACGTTATCGACCGTATCGGGTCTGGTGACGCTTACGTGGCAGGTGTTCTGTTCGGACTATTAAAGTCTAACGATCCTCAGCAAGCCGTTTGGTACGGTAATGCCATGTCCAGCGTCAAGAACACCGTCCCAGGCGATTTGCCTAGCTCAAGTTTGGGAGAAATTAGGCGCATTATTCATGATCACCACCAGCAGTCATCCTCAGATGAGATGACCCGCTGATATCTTCAATAAACAAAAAGGAGGACCGCAGTAGCGTTTACCCGCTCTGCAAAAGATGCTATGAAAGACTTTATGGATCAAGACTTTCTTTTGGAAACCAATACTGCTAAGCACCTTTTCCACGATTACGCTGCTAAAATGCCACTGGTTGATTACCACTGCCATATCTCACCCAAGGAGATTTATGAAAATCGCCGGTTTAATAATCTTGCCGAAGTTTGGCTGGGCGGTCGCCAGCCAGACGGCAGCTATTTTGGCGATCACTATAAATGGCGTTTAATGCGCGCAAACGGCGTTAACGAAGAAATGGTAACCGGCAACGCCGACGGTTTAGCCCGCATCACCAAGTTTGCCGAAGCGCTAGAAATGGCGATTGGCAACCCCATGTACCACTGGTGTAACCTCGAGCTAAAAAAGTTTTTTGGCTATGAAGGTTACCTCTCGCCAGAAATCGCACCGGAAGTATGGGCGCTATGCAATGAAAAACTACAAAATGACCCTGCGCTTACCGTTCGTGGGCTAATCGAGCAATCAAACGTCACTTTTATAGGTACGACTGATGACCCTATTGATACGCTGGAGTGGCACGCAAAAATTGCCGCCGACCCCATCATCAAGTTCAAGGTATGCCCGTCCTTCCGCCCCGATAAAGCGATCAACATTACCAAGCCCGGCTTTTCGGAATATATCGGAAAACTGGCTATGAGCGTGGGTAAAGAAAGCCTTGATTCGGTGCAAGATATTTGCGATGCGCTAAACGAACGGCTCGATTTTTTCCACCAGATGGGTTGCCGTGCCAGCGACCATGGTCTGGACTACATTATGTATCGCCCCTTTACAGCGGCAGAAGTAGACGCCGCCTATAAAAAAGCAATGTCCGGCGGCACGCTGACGACGGAAGAAGCTGAAAAATACCAGACCGCTATTCTCTTGAGCCTTGGCAAGGCCTATCACAAGCGGAACATCGCCATGCAACTGCACTATTCCTGCCTGCGCAACGTCAACGAGAAAATGCATGCCAAAATGGGTCCCGACACTGGCTACGACATGATTGCTCAAAACTCTTGTGGCGGAGCAATTGCAGCGCTGCTGTCTGTATTAGATATGACAAATGAATGCCCTAAGACGATTATTTATTCGCTCAACCCGGCAGATAACGACCAGATCGGCACGATTTTAAACTGTTTCCAGTCTGACGAGCTGCCCGGAAAGATTCAACATGGCTCCGCCTGGTGGTTTAATGACACTAAAAGCGGCATGGAAGCCCAGATGAAAGCGCTGGCCAATGTCGGTCTGTTGGGCAATTTTATAGGTATGCTAACCGATTCACGTTCCTTCCTTTCCTACGCACGTCATGACTATTTTCGACGCATCCTTTGCAATATGCTCGGCAACTGGGTAGAAAACGGCGAATACCCTAATGACGAAAAAGCGCTCAAAAAAATAGTTGAAGGCATTTGTTATAACAACGCCGCCCGCTATTTTGACATTCATTAAAATTTATAAACCAAATAATCATCTGCAAGGAGCTGAATGTTTTGACATCAATGCGGCAAGAGTCGCAGCGAGAAAACACACTCGTTCGCAATGTTTTATACGTATTTTTTATCAGCGGAGCCGCCTCTCAGCCTCTGGGATCTTTTATCCCCTTTTTGCGTGAGACCTATGGGCTGAATTATGATTTTTCGGGTATTTTACTCTCCTGCCAGTCTATTGGTAATTTGTTTGCGGTTCTTTTGGCGGGCGTACTGCCTGTCTATCTTGGCCGTCGGCGCAGCATTCTAAGTACCGCAGTATGGATGGCGGTAGGCTATCTGATTTTTGCCAGTGGCTTGGGTAACCCGTTTCTTTTGGCGTCAGCCTTTTTGATGACCGGTATTGCAAGAGGCGGCAACTCGAATTTTTCTGGCGTCATGATCAGTACATTGCCTGGCGATAAGGCTACCCGAGGGTACAACCTGCTTCACGGCTGCTTCGCTATTGGTGCATTGCTTTCTCCCCTGATGTTGGTTGCTTTGACTCGGCGCTGGCCCGCCTATGGTTGGCGATTGATGGCCGGTGCACTGTTTCTGTTGGTTATCAGCCAGTTAGCCGTTTATATGCGGATGCCGCTGCCACCAGAATCCTCTGCAAAAAGCATCCGCTCAGTTGACCGCAGTTTTTTAAAGGTTAAACAGTTTTGGTTGGCGGCTGCCATTTTGTTCTTTTACATCTCTTGTGAATACGCTATCGTGGGTTGGCTGGTCACTTATTTTCAGGATATCGGCGCATTGAGCGCTAATCACTCACAGATGATGAATAGCTTATTGTGGCTGGTCATCTTTGCAGGGCGCATGGTAGGTGCCGCTATCACCGGCAAAATTTCACGCAGCAAAGTGCTTTTGGTTGACGGCGCAGGATTCTTCCTGTTTTTTTTACTGGTGTTTTTTAGCCGCAGTCCCCTGCCCATTACGGTGGGCATCATCGGTGTTGGATTTTTTATGTCAACCATTTATCCCACCGCTTTCGCATTTGGCAGTGACTTTATTAAGGGTAATGACCTTGGTTCTAGCGCTATGATTTTTACCGGAAGTGTAGGCGGTATCATCACGCCAGCGCTAGTGGGTTTTGTTGCCGAGAAATCTGGAATACGCGCCGGTATGGGCGTAGTGGTTATTCTAACCTTTCTACTGGTACTTTCAATCGTCTTTAGTGTTTTCAGTGCCAAAAAAGCAAATCCGTAACTTCTGAAAGGAGAAAACCATGGATAAGCTTAATTACAAAGTATTAAAATCTCTGGGCTTTGAGGGCTATCTGCTTGAATCTGCCCCAGAGCGGGTGCTCCAGTTTGGAGAGGGTAACTTTCTCAGGGCATTTGTAGACTATTTTTTTGATATTTTAAACGAAAAAGCGGACTTTAATGGCAAGGTGGTGCTTACCCAGCCAATAGCGCCTGGCTTGGCCGATGCGATAAACAATCAGGAAGGGTTGTATACACTGTTTTTGCGCGGACAAGAAAGTGGGCAGAAGGTCAACCGCAAGCGGGTCATTTCCTGCATTTCGCGCTGCATCAACCCTTATCAGGATTACACTGCACTCCTCGACTGCGCCAAAAATCCTGACTTACGGTTTTTAGTTTCCAACACGACCGAAGCAGGAATTGTATTTGACCCCGTCTGCAAATTTGACGACGCACCGCCAGCCAGCTTCCCCGCCAAGCTAACCCGCTTTCTTTACGAGCGTTATGAGCTTGGGCTGCCCGGATTTGTCATTCTGTCCTGTGAGCTTATTGATCATAACGGCGATGAGCTTAAAAAATGTGTAGGACAGTATATTGACCTCTGGGGGTTGACCGAGGGTTTCGCCAAATGGGTTCAGGAGGAAAATATCTTTTGTTCCACATTGGTGGATCGTATTGTGACCGGTTACCCTCGCACCGAGGCCGCAGACATCTGCAAAGAGCTGGGCTATGAGGATAATCTTATCGATACCGGAGAGGTGTTTGGCTTCTGGGTTATTGAGGGTCCACAGTCCCTTAAGAAAGAGCTGCCGTTTGAAAAAGCGGGGTTGCCAGTCATCGTTGTTGATGATCACACCCCCTATAAGCAGCGTAAAGTACGCATTTTGAACGGCGCACACACCTCAATGGTGCTCGGTGCCTATCTGGCCGGTCATAATATTGTCCGCGACTGCATGAATGACGACGTCATCCGCGGCTTTATGAATAAGACTATCTATGATGAAATCATTCCGACCTTGGATCTACCCAAAACCGATCTTATCGATTTTGCTGCCGCCGTCTCAGAACGTTTTGCAAACCCCTATATTGACCACGCGCTTCTGGCGATTTCACTGAATTCCACCGCCAAATGGAAAGCCAGAGTCATGCCAAGCTTACTGGAATATAATAAACGTCTCGGAAAGCTCCCTTCGTGCATCACCTTTTCATTTGCCGCTTACATCGCATTTTATCATGCAGGGCGCGAAGCAGGCGCAGGTTGCTTAATTGGCAAGCGAGCTGATAGCACCTTTGAGATCAAGGATGACCAGTGGGTACTGGATTTCTACTTTGAACACCGAGATGACGATAACAAATCGCTTGCTCACGCTGTTATTCATAATGAGAAAATGTGGGGTAACGAGTTGGCCGAGCTGCCCGGTTTTGAAGATGCTGTAGCCGCTGCACTAAAGCGTATTGAGGATGTAGGTATGTACCAAGCCATGAAAGAATGCCTGTAATTATCGGGAGGATGTACATATGAAACTCATTCAAATTCATCCCTCTGATAACGTTGCAATTGCATTGGCACCTATAGAAAAAGGCGAAGCATTAATGGTTTCGGGTCGGCAAGTTGTTACTGTCGAGGAAATTCCTCAAGGACATAAGCTGGCGCTAACACACATCCCCGAAGATGCCCTGATTATTAAATACGGAAATCCCATCGGCCGAAGCACAGCCGCCATTAGACCGGGTGCGTGGGTGCACACCCACAATGTGCACACTACTCTTTCCGAGACTGAAGAATTCGTCTATAACCACAAGCAATTTCCTTTGCTGCCTACTGAGCCAAAAACTTTTATGGGCTTTCGGCGGCCGGATGGTCGTGCTGCCATTCGCAACGAGTTGTGGATTATCCCCACAGTGGGATGTGTCAACAGTATCGCTCAGCATCTGGTACAGACCAACCAGCATCTAGTCGCCGGTACGATTGACGGATTGTACGCTTTCCCACATCCATTTGGATGCAGCCAGATGGGCGATGATCACGCACAGACCCGCAAAATTTTGGCAGCATTGTCTCGCCATCCTAATGCCGCGGGCGTTCTAATTTTAGGTTTGGGCTGCGAAAATTTGACGATGGCGCAATTTAAAGAAGAGCTGGGCCAGTGGGACGATAATCGTATTAAGTTTCTGGTTTGTCAGGATGTTGAAGACGAAATTTCTGCTGGTTCTGCGCTGCTTTCTGAGCTGGCAACATACGCTGCAAACTTCACGCGTGAGTCTTTACCCGCCAGTGAGTTGGTCGTAGGTATGAAGTGTGGCGGGTCGGATGGACTTTCAGGCATTACCGCAAACCCCGCAGTGGGTCGATTTTCGGACCGGCTGGTGGCACTTGGCGGTTCTACCATTCTCACCGAAGTACCTGAGATGTTCGGTGCAGAAACAATTCTACTCGACCGCTGTGAAAATCAGGCGGTTTTTGACCAAGCCATTAAAATGATCTCAGACTTTAAACAATACTATGTCAACCATGGGCAGGTCGTGTATGAGAACCCGAGTCCTGGCAACAAAGCCGGCGGTATCACCACGCTGGAGGATAAATCTTGTGGCTGTGTTCAAAAGGGCGGCAGTGCCCAGATCGTCGATGTGCTGAACTACGGCGACGTCGTTAGTAAAAAGGGGCTCAACCTTCTAAGCGGTCCTGGCAACGATTTGGTCAGTGCTACGGCGCTCACTGCAGCGGGTGCTCATTTAATTCTGTTTACCACAGGACGCGGTACTCCTTTCGGTGCCCCCGCTCCCACGGTCAAAATTTCAACTAATACGCCCCTTTTTGAGAAGAAGGGGAATTGGATCGACTTTAACGCCGGTACAATTGCGCAGGGTGAATCTCTCGATGACGCTGGAAACCACCTGCTCGACTATGTGTTGGCAGTAGCCAGCGGAGAAAAAACCAAGACTGAACGCAACTGCGCCCGTGAAATTGCCATTTTTAAAGATGGCGTCATGCTCTGATATCTTCTAACTTTTTCATTATAAATACCTCTTTTCTTCCTGCTGTCGGCCTCTTTCTCAAAAATGCTTGTCATGAAGAGAAGGAGGCCGACACATTTTATCTCATCTCAAAATAGTCTGAGTAACCCTATACGCCATTAGAAATTAAAATCATTCTGTGTTGTTTTTACAACTGATTACAGGTGATAAATTTTATATAATTAGGTTATAAAAGGCGTTTGTGGCACAAACTTGTACAAAATAGTATTAGGAGGTGTGGTAATGAAAGCTTTAGTAAACGACGCATGTATCGGATGTGGACTGTGTGCTGGATTATGTCCTGAGGTGTTCCACATGACCGATGCGGGTCTGGCAGAAGCTGTCTCGCATGAAATTGATGACTCTCTGCAAGAAAAAACTATCGAAGCACGAGATAGCTGCCCCGTCAATGCAATTCAAACCGATTAAAACACGACAGCGAGGTGTATGGACTTGATTAAAAATTTGCCGCATGAGACGGTTCTCTCACTCGCAGCCCAGGTCGAGGCACAACCCGGGCAAATTGTCAGCAAGACTGTAGCGCAAAACAAAGCGGTTAGCGTCACCCTGTTTGCTTTTGCGCAGGGTGAAGAAATAAGTGCCCACGATTCTACCGGTGACGCTATGGTTACCGTTTTAGAAGGAACCGGGCAGCTATGGGTCGACGGTACGGACTATATCTTGCAGGCTGGCGAAACACTAATTATGCCGGCTAATAAACCGCACGCAGTATATGCAAAGGAAGCCTTTAAAATGCTGCTGTTGGTTATCTTTCCACCACAATAGCACATGATTGCTCACTAGGAGTCAATACCCTATAAAGCGGTTCTTGCTCTAATCATTATTGTGACCTTGGGCAAAGCTATTCAAAACTTAACTTTATGGGGGCAAGGTTATGCCCTGGAATCAATTCTAACAAATCGTTTTCAGGGCATTATTTTGTTTGATTTGTGCGTAATAGAACATTAAGGCACAATTGATGTTTGCAAGTCATATTGAATATATTCTTTCTCTATAATCAGAAGGTGAAAATATAACCATTTCATGTTATAATAGTGTCATATAGGTAAGTACGGCTACTTTAAAACCACTTTTGCAAATAAGGTGACATCAATGGGTAATTACTCCATATCAATGTTTCAGTTTTTTAGCAATATACGGCATATGACATATTTTATACCAGCGCTTATTATAATCTCTTTCGTAGTCCTTATATTATTAATAAAAAACAGAGCAAAGAAAAACTCTGTTGTGGCTCTGCTTTCAGCCCTTCCAAAAGAAGATTATAATATACTCAGCGATGTTATGTTTAAGTCGTACACTGGGTTTTCCCACATAGATCATATTGTCATTTCAACACATGGCATTTTTGTCATTAATGCATTGACTTATCATGGGGATATTGTAGGTAAGGACACTGATCAATACTGGACTTGTTCAACTGGAAGTGAACGACACAGATTTTTTAACCCTATTCGTCAGAATCATGGCCATATCAAAGCGTTGGAAACTGTACTTGACCCTGTGGGTAAGGTTCCGTTGATTTCCATGGTCGCTTTTCCACGTGACTGCGAATTAAAGTCAAAGCCGCTGGGGGTATTTTATTACGATGAAATACTTGCCAAAATACAAAGCTACGCTAAAAACGCACTAACTAGAACACAAACTGAGGTAATAACTGCCACACTGGAGCGTGCCAATATCCAGGACGCGGAATTTAGAAAACAACATGCCGGTTAACCGCAAAAAGGTGATGATATTGCTATCATCACCTTACTTTGATTTTATGGTCGTTTGTTATCGGTGCAAATCCCAGCGTTCTTCATAAAGAAGAGCGCCCGTCCATTCGTAGTTGGGATGATCTTCTTTGTGAACAAACCCGAATTTTTTGTATAGGTGCTTTGCGGCACTAAGTAAATCGGCTGTCCATAAAAACACATGAGTATACCCCTGGTCTTTACAGAAATCCAGTGCTGCTTCTATCATCTGATGTCCAAGCCCCTGCCCGTGATACTGCGGGTCAATTAAAAACCATCTCAACTGTGCTGTGTGCTCATCCACTTTGCAAATCGCAATAGAACCAACAATTGTTTCTTCGTCTGTTGCCACCCAAAGCTGGCTTCCATCTAGGTTTTTAATAAACTCCGACAAACCCATCAAGAGGTATTTTTCAAAAACTGGTTTAAAGCCATATAAGCTTTGATACAATTTCATATGCATACACGAAATATAACCTACTTCGCCCGCTTTATATGGCCTTATTTTTATCTCTGATGCACGTCCCATCCAAACATCCCCATTCATAAACATCGAGTAATAATAACTGTTAAATCACATCAAATCTATTTTGCTATATACCATAGCACATACGGCTTTAATAAGTAAAAGCGGTTTCCACACTTTTATTGTGGGAACCGCTTTTCGCTTATTATTCAATCAAGCTTAGACAGCTTTATCCCGCTCATTCGCCTTTTCTCGTGCTTCTTTTAACATCATGTCCTTGACCTTCATCAGACGTGTAGTGTTGCCACGCTCATTTTCGTCAAGCTTCATGATAATATACCGAATGGTTTCGTTGAGTTGCGGGATCATAACATATTCAAGCGCATTAACACGACGGCGCGTCTTTTCAATTTCCTGCGCCAACAGCTTCACCGTTTTCTCATACTCGGCAAGCTTAAGCATGTCGTTTAACAGTTGCGAAAGCCGCATGACAGAATTATCCAACTCGGCTGGCGTGCTAACAAAGGAATAAGGAAAAATATCGCTGATATCTTGCGTCTTGGTTTGCACAGAATAGATCGGAACATTGACTGACATAACGTTTTTAAAGCTCATGTCAATAGCGACGTTCTGTTTAGGGTACAGAAATGTCTGCTCCATCATTTCGGGCGACATAAGAGCTGAAGCAGCAGAAAAACCGCGGTAGGCCTCCGTTAAGTCAGCCTCAACCTGTAGACGCAACTTCTGGCTGGTTCGCACAATGTCTAAGAACTGCTTCATCAGCTCGTCACGCTTGTCTTTTAGCAGCTTGTGGCCGCGGGTGGCGGTTTTAAGACGCTTTTTGAGTCGGGTCAGCTCCATGCGGGTGGGGTTGACGTTCAGTCTTGCCATACCGCATCACCCCTCTTGTTTTTTAGGTAGATATTTCTCGATATACTCCGGCTTAATGCGCTTTAACTCGCCAACAGGCAAAATTGAGAGCAGCTCCCAGCCCAAATCCAGTGTTTCTTCAATGGTGCGGTTGGTCTCATAGCCCTGTGAAACATAGCGCTTTTCAAATGCGTCTGCAAACTTGGCATACAGCTTGTCGGTTTCGGTTAACGCCGCCTCGCCGAGAATGGTCATCAATTCCTTAGCGTCTTTTCCGCGGGCGTAGGCCGCAAACAACTGGTTCATTGTGTTGGCGTGGTCTTCACGGGTCTTACCGACGCCAACGCCTTTATCCTTCAGTCTGGATAGCGACGGCAGAACGTCAATCGGTGGTGTAAGGCCCTTGCGGTAAAGCTCACGAGAGATGATAATCTGACCCTCGGTGATATAGCCGGTGAGGTCAGGGATCGGGTGTGTCTTATCGTCTTCAGGCATAGACAGAATCGGGATCATTGTGATCGAACCCTTTTTGCCAAGCAGACGGCCAGCGCGCTCGTACATTGTTGCAAGGTCAGTGTAAAGATAACCGGGATAACCGCGGCGTCCGGGCACCTCTTTACGCGCGGCTGAAACCTCGCGAAGCGCCTCGCAGTAGTTCGTGATATCGGTAATAATGACCAGCACCTGCATATCCAGCTCAAACGCCAGATATTCCGCAGCTGTCAGCGCCATACGCGGCGTAGAAATACGTTCAATGGCCGGATCATTGGCAAGGTTTAAAAACAATACCGAACGCTCAATAGCCCCGGTCCTTGTAAAGTCAGAGATAAAGTAGTCCGCTTCTTCAAATGTGATACCGACAGCGGCGAACACAACAGCGAATTTACTATCGCCGCCCAAAACCTTTGCTTGACGCGCAATTTGTGCAGCAAGATTAGCGTGCGGAAGACCAGAGCCAGAGAAAATCGGCAGCTTTTGTCCGCGAACCAGCGTATTCAGACCGTCGATAGCCGAAACACCGGTCTGGATAAACTCTGACGGATAGTCACGGGCGGCAGGGTTCATAGGTGTGCCGTTGATATCCATACGCTTGTCGGGCATAATCTCAGGGCCATTGTCAATAGGATTGCCAAGACCATCGAAAATGCGGCCCAGCATGTCAGGTGCAACGCCAAGCTCAATGGAGTGGCCAAGAAAGCGCACTTTGGATTGCGCAAGGTTAATACCTGCCGAAGACTCAAATAACTGCACCAGCGCGTTGCTGCCATTCATTTCAAGCACACGGCAGCGACGAACCTCGCCGTTTTGTAGCTCAATCTCGCCCAGCTCGTTATACGCGACACCGTCAACGTCTTTTATCAGCATCAAAGGTCCTGCGACCTCTTGTATAGTACGATATTCTTTAATCATCCTTGTGCACCTCCCGCAGCAGCCTCAAGCTGAGAAATCATGTCGCGCGATATATCGGCGTAGGTGTCGACATATGTGTCGGTCGGCACATCCTTGGCGCGTCCGATGCGGTCTCGCGCGGGTATTGCGAACACCGCTTTCATGGGGGCACCACTATCCAGCGCCTTCTTGGCGGCGTGATAATAACTGAGAATAAGTGCCAACAGACGATACTGCTTGTCAATCGGGCAATAGGAATCAGTATCACTCATGGCGTTTTGCTGCAAGAAGTCTTCACGCAGCATCTGAGAAGCTTCCATAATCAGGCGGTCGGCGGGTGAGAGCGAATCAATACCAACCAACTTGACGATTTCCTGAAGTTCGCTTTCCTGCTGCAAGAGGCTCATCGCTTCGTGGCGCTGTGAAACAAAATCGGCACCTATATTTTCGTCATACCAGCTCTTAAGACGGTCAAAGTAAAGCGAATAGGACGACAACCAGTTAATGGCTGGGAAGTGGCGACGGTAAGCCAGCGCAGAATCTAGCCCCCAGAACACCTTAACGATACGCAGAGTCGCCTGGCTGACAGGCTCTGAAATATCACCGCCGGGGGGCGATACCGCACCAATGGCGGAAAGTGCCGCCTCGCGCCCGTCACTGCCAAGGCAGATGACGCGGCCCGCGCGCTCGTAGAACTGAGCCAAACGGGAAGCGAGATAGGCAGGGTAGCCTTCTTCGCCGGGCATCTCTTCAAGACGGCCGGACATTTCGCGCAGTGCCTCAGCCCAACGGGAGGTGGAGTCGGCAATAACCGCAACCGCATAGCCCATATCCCGGTAATATTCCGCAATGGTGATACCGGTGTAAACGCTGGCCTCACGGGCCGCAACCGGCATATCAGAGGTATTGGCGATCAGCACGGTGCGCTGCATCAGACTCTCGCCGGTACGCGGGTCAATCAACTCAGGGAACTCGCGCAGAACGTCGGTCATCTCGTTGCCGCGCTCGCCACAGCCGATGTAGATAACAATATCGACGTCCGACCATTTAGCCAGCTGGTGCTGGGTGACGGTCTTACCCGAACCAAACGGTCCGGGAATGGCGGCAGTACCGCCTTTTGCGATCGGGAAAAAGGTATCGACGGTTCTCTGGCCTGTGACCATCGGAATATCAGGCGACAGTTTCTTTTTATAGGGGCGCTCGACGCGTACCGGCCAACGCTGAAGCATCGAGAGCTCTTTTAAGGAACCATCCTCCAGTTTAACAGTTGCAATTGTGTCATCGATAGTAAAGCTGCCGCTTTTAATATTGACGATTTCACCGGAGACACCGTGTGGCACCATCACCTTGTGCTTGACAACAATGGTTTCATCAACCGTACCAAGAATATCGCCGGTGATAACCTTATCGCCGACCTTGGCGGTAGGGACAAATCCCCACTGTTTAAGATGATCGATTGGCATGACCTCTACGCCTCTGGCCAGCAAATTGCCGCTGACAGCGCGGATAGCCTCCAGTGGACGCTGAATGCCGTCATATATCGTGGTAATGAGGCCGGGAGCCAGCTCAACCGAAAGGGGCGCGCCAGTGGTCTCCACCTTAGCGCCGGGCGCGATGCCGGAAGTTTCTTCATAAACCTGTATTGAAGCCGCATCGCCACGCATCTCGATAATTTCGCCTATGAGGCGCTGCTCACCCACGCGCACCACGTCAAACATGTTGGCATCGGCGAGGCCCTCAGCGACAACAAGCGGGCCTGCGACCTTTATAATCTTTCCTGTACTGCTACTGATCATTATTCAACCTTCCTTCTGTCTGGGGTTGGAATCGTTATTCCTCCGGGTCTCTGAGAATATCGGCGCCAACAGCGCGTTCAACCGCTTTGTGCAGCTCTGAGTCGCCGATTCCGAGAACACCGTCCTTTGAGGGAATGGGGATCACAGCCGTCTGCGGCAAATCCAGATATGCCGCGATATCCTCTGGAATTTTGGCAGCAAGCTGCTCGGTGATATAAATGACGGCATGTTGGCTTTTAGCTAAGCTGTGTAGCGCCTCGGCAGCTTCATGGGCTGTTTCAGCGGTCGCAACAGTAAGTCCCAAAGCCCTGAAACCCAGAACGCTTTGTCTGTCTCCGATTACCGCAGCCTTATACATAGCTCATCCTCAGCCTTTCTGTAATTCTCTCCTCACTTAAGCCTGAGGCGCGCCCTGACATAACGGTGCGCACCGCCACCAACTGCGACTCAAACGCCAGCAGATATGAAATGACGGTCGCCTCTCCAAATGGAATCAGGCGGGAGGCGCGAATATATTCTATCAGCGTGTTATCACACGCCATGTCCAGTCCAGAGAGCGCCAGCCCGCCTGAAAGCGCTTCAGCAGCGGCCTCTGCTGCTGCAACCAGCGTGCCAAAACCAAACAGGCTACGCAATAGCTCAGGGGTCACCTCGCGCACCTGCCCACAGTCAACATTGCCGCCTGGGAAAATCGCGCGCTGCAAATAATCGAAGCCCTTCTTGCTTAAGGCAGCACGGGTGAGCACCCGCAGGTTGCCAAGGTCAATCCAAAGGCGGACATAACCTAAAAGAAACGAACTTTCAGTGGCTTCGGCTAGGGCTAACATCTGTGCCGCCAAGGCACCGTCCAGCAGCAGGTCTGAAAGCTGTGGGTCACCTGTGCGAGCCAGCAGATCAGCAGCCTCCTGCGCGGCTGTGGCCATGACGGGGTGCATATGGCTGTAATCCTTATCATTATGCATGCTCACCAGCGCGTTAGGGCTGATAGTGCCGGCATCACTTAAAAGGCGTTGGCCGTCCAAACCTTGCGCGGTAGCTTTTATTAAGGATTTTAAATTATGATAATCATACTTTAACCGAAATAAGTCAACGATGCTTGTTTCCGGCACATAGCGATAGATGAGATCGAACAATGCTTTGCGCTGATGCGATATTTCCTGCTCAAGAGCGACGGAATCGTTAGCGTCAAATGCACTCCATCCCTTCTCGGTCAAAAGCTTGACGGCATCCTCATCGGATCGTGCCAAAACAAGGCGAGTGAGGTCTTCTTTAGAAAGCATATTTTTCTCCATCGCTTTCAAAAGGGTGCTCAAATAGACATAATCGGTATCGGGCGACTTTGGCAATACGCTCACGCTCCTTCCGGGAACAGTGCTGAAGACACCTCAGGGGCAACTTTTTCCGAAACCATGCGAACAAGAACATCCAGCGCACAGTTATACTCAATTTTGCCGCGCCGGATAATCAGCCCGCCAACAATGGGGGCATCATCTGCTGCAAGTGTTGCTTTACCGTCCAGCGCCTGAGATAACGCCTGCCCATGTGCGGAACGGTCCTTAGCGTTAAGCAACACCTCGCCTCCCTTACCGTCAGTAAGTACATCGTTCGCCAGCGAAATCAACAGCTTGCAATATTCGGCTTCCGGCAGCGCCAGCAATCGCTCAAGCGCCGTTTGAAAAGCAAGGGATATCATTCGCTGCCGTGCATTTGAAATAAGCTTTTTGCCCTCAAGTTCGGAAACGAGGCGAGCTTTTTCCTCAACGTCGGCGCAACGAGCAGCTGAGTCCTTTAAGATCGCTTCAACCTCAGTTTCAGCGCGCTTTTTAGAATCCGCCAGAATTTTGGCGGCACTCTGTTCAGCTTCAGCAATAATCGCATCAGCCTTTAGCTTCGCATCCGCTAATATTTTATTAGAAATGTTTTCGAGTCCGTTCATAATAATCATTCCTTACAGCGGCAGACTGGGAATTGTGCTGACGATAATAAACGAGATCAAAACAGCGAAAACGGCGTAGGTTTCAACCATGCCGGCGGCGATAACGCCCTTCATTGACTCCTCAGGCTTCGAAGCGACAATGCCCATAGCGGCGGCAGATACACGGCCCTGTGCAATAGCCGAATAATAACCAGCGATTGCAATTGGCAGCGCGCCGCAGAAATAGCCAATGCCCTGCCCGATGGTGAGCGTACCGCCCGTCACCGGTGCAGCAGTAAGAATCATAAACGAAATTAACAAGCCGTAGATGCCCTGCGTTCCGGGAAGTGCCTGCAACAGGAGTACACGGCCAAATTTTTCAGGAGAGACTGAAACGATACCGGTACCGGCCTCGCCCGCAATGCCCATACCCTTTGCCGAACCTGAACCGGCAAGACCTACCGCGAGCGCCGCGCCGAGCAGCGCAAAGAAATAGCCCGAGAAAAGATTGGTGACGAATTCCATAGTTTTAGTCCTCCTTGATGATTGTTACATAATTTGTATTATTGACAAGCGGTCGGAATGCGCGTCCGCCACCTTCAAAAAACTTGCCAAAAAATTCAATATACTGCAATCTGCTTGTGTGAACATAAGCACCTAACAGATTGATGGCAAGGTTAAAGGTGTGGCCCAAAACAAAGACAATGATAAACATCACCAGCCCAAAGAATCCCTTGCCGCCCATAGCACCAAGCTGATTCATAACCTGACCGATGACAGCGCCTGAAAGGCCAAGCGCCATAATACGCGCGTAGGAAAGAAGATCCGAGAGATATCCAGTAATGCCATAAAGTGAACCTAAGCCACCGGTTATCTTACCAAAGAGGCTTGGGCTATTGCGCCCACCGGTCAACACCAGCAAAAGTGCGCCCGCTATTATGACATATAGCCCAACCGGAATTTTAAGCACATATAAACCAATTCCGGCAAAAACCAGGTACCAAGACCCCACATCAAAGACAGCGTCGAGGAGATGTCCCTGACGAATCATACGATAAGCGGCAAGCGCCATGCCGAGGATAATGTGTACACCGCCCATCGCCAGTGAGAAGGCTAGCATCTTCATGGGCTCAGCCGCGGGGTCAAACCATAGTGGTGGAATGACGACGGCTTTTCCCAAAAAGGTTTGTGTAAACACCGTGACAGCGTTTGAAAAAAAGCCACCGAACAGCAATCCAGCAAAAAAAGTTGAAACGCCACAATACATAAACAAGGTGAGCGTCTTTTTCATGCCACCCTTGGGCTTCATAAGCTTCAGGGCTAAGAGGCAACCGATAAACATCAGGATGCCATAAGCCGCGTCGGCCATAATAAAACCAAAAAACACAATATAAAATGGGAACATAAATGGGTTTGGATCCACGATACTCCCATAGGCTGGCGTATCATACATCTCTGTGATCGGCTCAACGGGGCTGATGAACGCGCTATTTTGCATCATAACCGGGGGTACTTCATTTTCCGCCGGTTCCTCAATCGAATAAGCGCAGCCCTGTGTATCGAGCAGCTTTGCAACGGCGGCTTCCGCCTCGGCGGGCATCCAACCCGTAAAATAAGCCGTGTGCTCGGTATGCGCGGTGGCTGAGAGCAGTTCGTCGCGGGCAGCCTCCTGCGTATAGGCGTCATATGCTAACTCTAGTGTTGGAAGTTGATCATAATAAGCTGCAATCTGTTTAGTATACTCAGCTTTCACATCTTCCAGTTGAGCAATTTCTTTTTTTAGCGCTTCAATCCTCTCGGCAGCGGTCACTTCAACATCTTTAAAGTTTGCGGTGACAAACCCGGCGCTTTTCAGAATGTTCAATGTTGTCGCTTCCTGCTCCCGGTGAACCGTCACAGCGAGATAATGCTGTTCATTATCAGATCCAATCACTTCCGCCATACAAGCCGGTGATTCTGTGCTCAATCGGGTGAACAACAGATCCGTTTCAATAGCGGCGGGCAACGTCCCATTGAGAAAAATCGTTTCGCGTGTACCAGTAAAGTTTAATGGTACATCCAGTGGCTGCCACGGGGTTAACGCCGCTATCTGGGAATGCAATTTTGCTTGTGCTGCGCCTGTCTCTACCAGTTGAGTGCCCAAAGCATCCACCGCTTCGGCTGCTTGTTTAGCGCCGCTCATCATGGCCTTATCAAAGAGCTGTCGCTCAGTAACCTCGGGCCGAGCAGAAAATAATGGCGTTTTTTTTGTAACGCCTGAATTTTTAAGCAGGCGGCAGGCATTTTCTAGAATGCTGCGTGTTTTTGCGGCTTGTGAGTTTTCTTCACTGATATATAATTTCCCGCCAGAATCGACGATCTGCTGAGCGGTGCACCGTTCTAGCTCGACGCAACCAAGCCTGGTGAGTGCGCGCAAAACCGTTCGTCTTGAATCGGCGGGGGCAATCACATACAGTCGCTTCATTTTTAAAATAGACATCAGCCGACTACCCTTTCCATTACTATGGCGACTGCTTTGTCCATGCGGTTCTGAGCCTGCAACTGCAAGGCCTCGCACTGGCGGCGATATTCTGAGAGCTGTCGCTCGGCCATATCGTCTCCGCGATGCTTGGCGCCAGCCAGCGCCTCAGCCGCTTGGGCGGCCGCCTGTTTAAGCGTTGAATCATATTCCTGCGCAGCAGTTCGCTGTGCGTTAGAAATTATGTCGCGCGCTTTTGTCTGTGCGTCAGTAATACACTTCTGCGCAGATTGTTCAGTCTCGGAGATCTGTTTAATTGCTTCCAAAGACAATCTTATCACCATCCAGTCGTTAAGTAATATGAAGGTGCTGCCCTCTGATGGCTTCGTGGTTAAAAGAAAAAGCCAAAAAAACGAGAGAATACCTGTAAATATTCAACATCAAATCGAGTTAAAAGTCAAGACATTTTGAATCTATTAACAGATTTGTAAAATGTCTCGATGCACCGGCGAAACAATAATGACGGATCACCAATGATAATCTTGCAAAGTTGTGCAATAGTTCAAAATTTGAGCTTAATTATTTACAACATCATAAAAGTTATATTTTAGACAGGTTTCTTTAAGTTTTTTAATATTACACATGTTAGAGAAACAACTAATTTTTTTGAAAATTATTATGTATTTTAACAAAGGCGTTTTTCTTAATCTTTTCAACAAATTATGATAGAAGCAAACAATCTATATTTTTTCGTTAAAAATTACAAGAAATAATTTGTTTAACGCATTTGTCTTTGTTATATGGTAATCGGCTGGAAACGGTCTAAACCGCCCCAGCCGATTAAGCTATCGCCCACTATTGCAGGCTAATTGCATTTTGCTTACTTCATCGAACTCTCGTAGGACTGGATCATCTTCTTGACCATCTGTCCACCGACTGAGCCGGCCTGACGAGAGGTCAAATCGCCATTGTAACCCTGTTTGAGGTTGACGCCAACTTCGTTAGCAGCCTCCATCTTAAACTTGTTCATAGCTTCCTTAGCTTCGGGAACAACAATCTTGTTACTAGAATTAGCCATAGTCACATTCTCCTTACAATAAAAAATTGTTTGATTGTCTGACTTGTGTTCAGATCATTTGCGTTTGCAGTCATAGTATTGGCCGATTAAAAATCAATTATGACTTCCAAATAATTCGCAATTTGACGGAAAATTTCGTGAGACTCTTTGTCATTAAATCGTTAACAACATAAAAACTTGTTATTTGTTGAGACAATGTGGTCGAGAAAATTCATTTGAAAAATATCTATCTTTTAGCTCAAAGTCATTATTACGCAAAGCTATTGCTTTATGCCTGACATTATAAAAGCGATGTTGGCCTACGTAACGCAAGCCCAACACCGCTTTATAAAAATAAAAATATGTAGCACGTCACAAAAGGTCGTGCAGTTTATCTGACTGTTCAGGTATGAAGCCATTGGGGTGGCGCTTATGCCAGTTCCATGCTGAAGCGATAATCTCTTCAAGTTCAGCGTGCTGTGGCCGCCAACCAAGCACCCGCCTGGCCTTTTCGCTTGATGCAATAAGTTGTGCAGGGTCGCCCTCTCGCCGGGGGGAAATTACAGCTGGAATGGCATGCTCTGTAACGCGGCGCGCAGTCTCGATGACTTCCTGCACCGTAAACCCAACGCCGTTGCCAAGGTTCATAATATTACTCTCATTCCCATTAGCCAAATATCGCATGGCCAAAATATGTGCCTGCGCCAGATCGGTAACATGGATATAATCGCGTACGCAAGTACCATCCTTGGTTGGATAATCGTTGCCAAAAATGGATATATGTGCACGTTGACCATTTGGCACCTGCAAAATTAGCGGTATCAGGTGGGATTCCGGGGAATGCGCCTCCCCAATCTCTCCGCTTTCGTCTGCGCCACAAGCGTTAAAATAGCGCAGCGACACATACCGCAAGCCATGTGCTTTAGCTGTCCAGTAAAACATCTTTTCCATCGCCAGCTTCGTTTCGCCATAGGGGTTGGTCGGGCAAGTACGATCCTGCTCGTCAATCGGCATCCGCTCTGGTTCGCCATAGGTTGCTGCAGTTGAGGAGAACACAATTTTATCAATTTTATGCGCCACCATAGACTCCAGTAACACCCGAGTCCCACAAAGATTGTTCTCATAATATTTCAACGGGTTTGAAACGCTTTCCCCTACCAGAGAATAGGCGGCAAAATGAATGACACCATCTATACATTCTTTGCTAAATAAATCATTTAAAAAAACCTTATCCGAAATATCTCCTTTATAAAAACGTGCGCGCTTGTCCACCGCTGCGCAATGCCCTGTTGAAAGATTATCAGCCACAACGGTATCGACGCCCTCATTGCACAGCGCTCTAACGGTGTGTGACCCAATATAGCCCGCACCGCCCAGCACCAAAATAGTCATTGGTGTATTCCTCCTCTATAAACAATTAAAAGGTATTTCGGGTTCATCATAACCTAAAAGCAAGTCACTTGCAATGGCAAACAGTTATAAAAATGATGAACGAATCTAGTATTTCCCGGTATTTTATAGTAGAATAAAGATGCTTATTGAATTTTATGTAGTCTAGGATATTTAGGAGGAACCTAAAATGGGATTTGTCGTAACAACATTGATGGAAAATAATGCTGCTAAAGACGGCATGCTTACCGAGCATGGCCTGAGCTTACATCTCACTGACGGCAATTTTGAGCTACTGCTTGATACCGGCGCCTCACCAGCATTTTTGGATAATGCCAAACAGCTTGGCGTAAACTTAAAAAGCGTCGATACATTAGTACTCAGTCATGGTCACTACGATCATACCGGCGGCGTAAGAGGCCTTCTGGATAGTGGCTGTTGCCCAAAGGCTACCTACTTTGGCCCAAACTTTTTTGCACATCGTTATCATCGTGAGCCGGGTCGCCTGCGCCCTATCAGCGCCAGATTGACGGAGGAATTCCTTTTTGAACGTCGAATACCCTTTTATGTTTTGGAACCGGGTGTATTAAAGCTCAACGAAAATGTCTTTCTAGTGTGTGGAATTCCTTCTAAAAACGAAATTGAAAAGGCGAACCCCGCTATGTTGCGCCAATGTGGTGAGGCTTATGTTGTGGATGATTTCAACGAGGAAGCAGTGGTTGTGGTACGTGGCAAACAGGGGTTGGCCTTGCTTTCGGGATGTTCACACAAAGGTATTGTAAACACTTGTATGTGGGTATCTCAGTTGTTCAATGAACCGGTACACACCTTTATAGGGGGTACACATCTAATGGGTTCGGACGAAGTGCGTATGCGCGCCACCATGTCAAGCCTGAAGGAGCTGGGAATCCAGCGGTTAGGTGCCTGCCATTGTAACGGCGAGCAGGCTAACGCGCTCTTCGCCCGTGAATTTGATGGCTTTTTCAAGAATAATGCTGGAACTATTACTAAGCTTTAATCAAGTATTTCTTAATAGCAAAAACCATAATTTATAATTATACCTTAATATTTTTTAGGATTTGCAAAAACAATCTGGTGCAAGGCAACCGTCCTGCAACAACAAAACTGCAGCAGCGGCTATGATATTCTGATGCTTTTGTTCATCGGGAATAATTAATGGGTACTCCCCAATATCAAGCAATTCGCCATTCAGCGTAGTGACGGTTCGCTGAACTGAAAAGACAGGCTTTTGGCTATCCAAGCTTGAAAGGGTCAACGTATCCCTCTGTCGAAGGCCACAGCTTATCAGCTGTTGGCTGCCGTCTAATGCGATGCTGGGACCGCTTTCTGAAAAGGAAAGAACTGTTGCTCCGTATGGCGCTGTACACAAACATTGTCCGCCCTCTTGTACCAGTACAATACAACGTGCATTTTTATCCAGTGTCACCTGTTGTTTGGTGCCGCACATGGCAATACAAAAGTCGGGGCTTCCATCAGTAAAGTGGCAGAGCGCATCGCACAGGAGCATGGTGCGGCGACTTCGCTTCAACAGTTCGAATAATGCGCAAGCCGTCTTTTCGCTGTCGTTTCCTGGTGGAAGTAGTATGATGACCATAATATCCCTCCATTTTTCAGTCTATTAAAGTGTATCCCAAAACAATATTTTCATGCTTTAGCCTTAATTTATAACAAAAAGTTGTTGACATTATGTCTTTTTGCGATATAATAGATGATGCTGCAATAATTAATGCCGAATTGTGTAAAGGTAGCACGACAGACTCTGACTCTGTTTGTCTGGGTTCGAATCCTAGTTCGGCAACCATAAAGGCCGTCCGCAATAGCGGGCGGCCTTTGGACATTTTTTAGGTTTATTGCTTTGGCAAACGCATTATTATTACAATTACAATGTGCTAAATGGAAAACTATGCTGTTCACAGCATAGCTTTCTTCGACAAACACCATGCGGTGTACTGGGCACAGATTAGTCTGGTGCTGCGGGCGTCGCATCTTTCAGGCGCAAGACTGATAGGAGCTGGTAACTCCTATCAGTCTATGGATAAAAATTAACGGCATAAAATAACGATGGCAGGTCAACCGAGGGGTTGCTCTGCCGTCTTTCTTTTACAGACAGGGGTATAGATATGGGCGAAAGAATAATTAACCGGATAAACCGGCTTTATAAAGAGTATCAGGCGGAGCAGCACCATAAATCAGCAATTCAGGAAAACATGACACAGCCAACTGTTACAGTTGTGCCCAAGGTATCGATCAGTAGCGAGAATATCAATCTTCCGTAATAGCTTTAATATATAAATATCAATCACAAAAAACAATTTCTCAGAATGAACTATGATCTTGATATATCTTATCATCATCCTGACTGATCTGCTTTACAGCTCGTACGTTCGGAAAGTGCGAACAAAAAATGAGCTTTGATGAATTTTAAAATATAAGCATACGTTAATTTTTTTGAGCCAATTTTAGAAAAGGCAGCATAAGATATGCCATACAAGCTGCTACAATGCCTGCTACTACTTTCCCAACCATAAGTGGTATACTTAATTCAGGAGAAAATTGGGATGTAAAGGCAAGATGATCTCCCAAAGCGAATGAAGCTGAAACTAAGAATGCACAATTCATCATGCAGCCTTTACCATCCATTTTGTTTAAATTTAAAAAGGTTGGAATCGAACTTGCAAGAGAAACAATAAACCCGGCTGCTGAAACGTCATTAATGTTTATCTTTTTGCTAATCTTTTTTAATACCGGATTTAAAAGCTTTTGCAATACTGCAATAAAAGGCAAAATTCCCGCTAAGAAAATTCCTATACTGCAAATTAGGGGACAAATTTCGGTTAGCGAATTGGTTCCTTTAAGAACCACCATTCCAGTCGTGCTTTCTATTACTGCTATAATCAGTCCCAATAAGGCGATAAATAATACCACTTTAGCTATAACCGCAAAAAAAGGAATGATTTTCTCTGTCCAGTTCACAAAAATAAATATTAGAAATATGTTAAACAAGATAACCGGAACCGAATTAATCAATACCATTTTCAGAGAAAATCCAGCTATAATGCCACTTAATATGCAACCAAACGGAATTGAAAGCAGCCCAATTAGCAGCCCATAGGTTGCATAAATACGATTTGGCCCTTTCACGTTTGATAGAATCATGGGAATACTGAAAACAATTGTGACGCCCATCATAGAACCGACAATTACCCCATTAAACAAACCAGCTTGTTCATCGAGAGCCAAGTCTTTTGCGAGAATTGCTCCTCCACCATCACTTCCCAAAAATAGCCCTGCAAGTATTGAAGGATCGCATCCAAAACGCGCAAAGAAAGGTGTTATCACTGCTGCACTATAGCAAGCGACAATAGGTGAAAGAACCATAAACCCAGTCATCATAATTAATAATTTTCCCAAAAGACAAAATCCATTTTCAAATTCCTGACCGAGTTTGAGCTTGTTATCACAAAGATAATCTAAAGCACCAACAACAAAAAATATAAGCATGATAGTATTCATTAGTAAGACACATCCCTAAATGAATTTAAAAGTAGATATTGATAAAATCTTACATATTAAAAGAGGACTTCTACACAATAGAAGTCCTCTTAATCAATACAACCCTATATCGTATAAAACGAAGGTATTCTATCTTATCAACAGATATCTTTCTAGCCGCCATCCAATAGCCATCATTATTGTTTTTAAAAGGTAATTCCCTCAATTACAAAAGTATTAAATTCCGTGAGTGCGCCACCACCGCCGTCGCAGCGACAAGTACCGGATGGGAAGAATAAGCCGTCTTTCAAAAGAATTCCGTTGGGCATTTCTGCCAGTTCTCCATAGGGCCCAATTTCAACAACATTATGTCCCTTTTCTCTCAACAACCTTATCGTGTCAGCAGAATAGCCAAACTCCAGTTCTAGCCCTTGTTGCTGGCTTAAGGAGCACATATGAGGCAGTTTCACAGCTGGATCCATTATCATGCCATAATCAATGGTATTCAAAATCATCATTAAAGTACTTGTGATAATTCTGGGGCCCCCAGCAGCACCAACTGCTAAAACAGGTTTACCATCTTTGAGAATGATTGTTGGCGACATACTGGAAAGAGGTGTTTTTCCAGGCCTTATTGCATTAGCCATTCCGTAGGAAAGCCCCTGTGTAGTTTTCACCCCAACCTTAGGACTAAAATCAGCCATAGCATTGTTTAAAACGAAGCCTCTCCCATCTACCACGACACCGCAGCCCCACCAATTTCTAATGGTCTGTGTTTGTACGAGCACGTTTCCCATTTTGTCCATAACTGAGAAATGCGAGGTACAACCGCGGTATTCCTTTGCCTCTATTCCCTGAGTTGGTGCATAATCCTTCGCAACATTCATGTCTATTTTTGCTGCTAACTCTTTTGCATACTCTTTTGAAGTGAGTTTTTCTAAATTAACTTCCACAAACTCAGGGTCGCCCATCGCTACCGACCTGTCAGCAAACATCATTTTCATTGTTTCACCGATGACATGGGTGCTATCTGCAGACAATAAACCTAGGCTATTCAAATCGAAATTCTCTAAAATGTTTAGCATTTGAATGATATGAGTACCGCCTGAACTTGGAGTTGGCATCGAGACGATGTCATATCCTCTATAACTGCCTTTCACAGGGATTCTTGGCTTAGTTTCGCATTGTTCAAGATCCTTCTTGTCAAACAATCCTAGGTTCTTATTAATTGCCTTAATAATTTCATCAGCAATTTCACCTTTATAAAATTCATCGACGCCCTCTTTTGCCACAAGCTCCATTGTGTCTGCCAAGTCTGGGTTAGTCACAATTTCACCGAGCTCACGAGGCTTGCCATGATTTAAATAAAGTTTTTCAAAGCCTTCATATGCTTTCTTGTTATGCTCTGCCTCGGAGGTATCAGAGACTCGCGCATATTGAAATCCACATTTAAAGCCTTCACGAGCAAGTTTAATTGCAGGAGCAGAGACTTCCGTCCATGACATTGTGCCGTATTTCTTAAGCAAGTTATCCATTGCTTTATAGAGTGCAGGAACTGCAACTGAACGTCCGCTATACTCTGTTAAGGATAAATCTACCTCTCCGTTTTTATCAAGGAACATATCCTGATATGCGTTTAACGGTGCGACGCCTCTTGCATCAACAGCATAAAATTCATTGCTCTCTTTATGATAAAAAATATGGAAACATCCACCGCCGATGCCACTATGATAAGGCTCGACTAAGCCAAGTGTTAAAGACACTGCCACTGCTGCATCAACAGCATTTCCGCCCTTTTGCAATATTTCAAGACCTGAGGCTGTAGCATAGGGACTGTTACTGCTGACTGCTCCATTCTTGCCATAGGGGTATGGTCTGATCATTTCTATTGCAGAAAGCTGTTGTCCTAAGTAAGGGTTTGTTGCCATAGTTAAGTTTACTCCTTTAAATCTGGTTTGCGTTACTGTTTGCTGTGTTTTTATCGAGTAAAGTAATGATTATTCCGACGCCGTAGCTCACAAAAATAATTGGATAAATCGCATCAAGTTTACTACGCATTCCGCTTAATACCCAAATAACTCCGGTAGCTGAGCCCAGCAACATGCTCCAGAAAGAAGCTGCAGCAGTTGTGCGCTTCCACAGAAGGCCTGCAAAAATCGAAAAACTAACAGGGCCTGTTGCAACATACATCAGTGTTAAGAACATGGTAATTAATGAAGCTGATGGGATTATAAACGCAGGAATTAATGATAAGAAAGCAAAAATGATGGTTCCATACCTGGAAATATTAAGTAATTTACTATCTTCTGCATTTGGATTTATTTGTGTTTTATAAATATTTGTGAGGATTGTGCCTGTTGCCATCATCATTGTCGCCATAGTTGCAGCAATGATCATTGTTGCAATAGCAAACACCATTCCGGCAACAAGCGGAGAATTAAATTCCCTAATTGTCCACGCAAATGCTGTTGCGCCGTTTCCAAGGTCAGAAGTTGTTGCACGTCCCATCATTCCGATAATTGCAGTGATGATACAAATCGGAGCTGAAACCACATATCCAATCAAACAGCCGTTTCTTGCTGCATTGGCATCTTTTGCTGCCATAACCGGTTGGAGAACAGACTGCATAACAGCACTGCTCAAAACGCCGCCCACAACCCATGCAATAATTTGCTGCGTTGGCATATTCGCCATTGAATCAAACGCCTCAGGCAACCGAGTAACTAAGCCTGAATAGCCACCGAAATTCGGAAGCTTGGCAACAACAAAACCAACTAAGAAAACATAAATGCCGATACAAACAATCTTTCCAATAACTGAAGCGCCCTTCATGCCGGCGAATCCAGTATATATTGCAGCGATAGTTAGACCGATAATCATTGCAATGTTCGAATTCATTCCAGGAAGAACAATTTGAATGATGCTTGCAATTGTTTTTAATTGAATTGGAATATAGAAAAATCCAAGAACAACCCAAATGTAAGAATAAAGTTTACTTGATTTTGTGCTATATCTCTTTGCCAAATAATTTGGAACAGAATCTCCCGGCATGCTTTCTCTTAGTTTTTTTGCAAAGATAGCAACAACTAAGATATAAACTGCCCCTGCTAAAGAATACCAAGCTCCAGCAATACCAATGGTGTAGCCATTTTGTGCCGCACCAACAATACTCATGCCGCCGATCTGCCATGCCGCAAGCACCGCGCCAACGCCCCAAGCGCTCATAGATTTATCTCCGCCAGACCACTGGTTTGCGTTTGTGATTGCTTTGCCTGCAAAAATGCCAATTCCTATGATTACTACAAATGTGATTATCCAAGTAGCGGTTAACATAGTTGTGCCTCCTAAAAATTATAAACAAGCTTTTCGAACGCTTTTTAAATTTTAGCAAATTAGAATCTATAACAATAGTAAAAAAGCGAAGCAAACCGTAGTATAAAACGGAACTGATGTAAAACCCTTTGATTGTATATTGACTTTTCAGCTGAATATTTGATAGCATTCAGTATATCACCGACTTCGGAGGGATAAAAATGCTTACTGACCAACTTCTTAAGGGCAGTGCGGAAGATAGTTTTTTCTCTCTACAGCCTTTTTGGAACTTAAATATCAAACAAAAAAGTACGGTATACGATCAATACTTAAAGACATGTATTCAGTTTATTCGAGCCAATATTGGTGATACCCCTATTGATTGTGTTCCTGGCATAGGTTTAATGACCATTATCTTTTCTTGCGATGCTCAAAACCCACGTGCTTATTGCTGCGGGGTTTTAGGGGAGCGTCAATTAATTAATAGTCTTATTAAAGACAAAGTTTTGATTTGCAGGCTGCGTCCTGGCGAGTTTTCAAGAATATTTAATATTGATAGCAAGAGCTTAGCAAACAAAGAATGTAGATTTGATGATTTAATTAGGGGTAATTCTCCTGTAGAACAGATCGCTCTAACTCAATCTCTCGAAGAACAACAAGCAATTTTACTAAATTTCCTCAGAAAGCAATACGATTCAACACGTTGTGAACATAAAATAGAATTATCAAAGTATGCAGTTGATCTGATGCTAGCCAGTAAAGGAACCATTCGTATTAAAGAAATTTCTTCCATGACCGGTTTCTCTGTTAGACATTTGCAAAATGTGATTTCCTCCAACATTGGTATTTCTCCCAAACAGTTGTGTGACAATATTCGGTTTCAGTATGCTCTTTCATTGCTAAACGATAAACCCAACATGTCACTTTCTCAGATTTCACAAGAGTTGGGCTATTATGATCAAACTCACTTTCTGAAAAACTTCAAAATCAATACGGGAATGAAACCCTCGGTATTTCTAAATAACTATATAATTGTATAGCTAAAGCTATCTTTCGACTTTACCAATAATTTTGAGATCCTTGGCAAATTAGTCATATAGACGGTGACAAAACGAAAGTGGCAGTGCATACGCACTGCCACTTTTTTACCACCGCCGAATCCGGCAGCCGAAAGATAAACTTCTGCTTTTTCTTGTTCTACTCAAAATAGCCGGTTGAAGGTATAACGCACCGTCTTTTTTCGCACCCCCGACTTTAGTGGATGCGGCCGGTGGGGTGTCCAGCACCTGATCGATTTCAACCGTCCGGTCATCATCCCATTTGACTGAAACGGGGATAATCTTGCCGTCCAGCTGATATTTGGCCAGCACTTCTACGTCAACCCGCCTCATAAAATGGCTATAGTTATTAACCAGTGTATTCACAGGAGGTTGGTCTGCAGAAGGACTTCCATGCACCTTCATCTGTTTACGATAAAGGTAAATGAATTCTCTTTATATTAAATATAGTCGCATAACTAATTCATTTTCATATAATGTAATAATGATTTTGTAATATGAGGTGACTAAATTTATGAAAGAATTCAATGATTGGCCTTGTTACCCAGCAATGAAAATGTCTTCAGATTCATATGTAAGAATACTCCATGCTTCGCCTGATGCACCCCCTGTTGATATATATGCAAATGGGGATTTAATTGCTGAAAATCTTACATACTCGCAACTAACTGACTATGTTGCGGTAAAACCAAAAGAATATTCTATTCAAGTTTATCCCGCAGGACAAAAAACAAACCCCGTAATAAATACAAATTTAAATGTCCCACCCAAGAGTAGTTTTACAATTGCAGCAGTTGATAGGCTATCTAATATCAGTCTGTTGCCAATAATGGAAGTCTATATGCCAATGGTGGATAGACGTAGTACTTATGTTAGGTTTGCACATTTATCCCCAAATGCTCCGGCAGTAGACGTCACCTTGCCCAATGGAACAAAATTATTTTCTAATGTAAGCTTTAAGCAGTATACCGATTACGTAAATGTAGACCCAGGAAACTACACGTTACAGGTCAAACCAGCTGGAAACAATCAAATTGTTTTGACCGTGCCTAATGTGAAATTAACACCTGGCACAATTTATACGGTTTATGCTATTGGTCTTGTAGGCGAAACACCTCCATTAGATGCAATAATATCCGTGGATGGAGACTATTAAAAAATTTGGAAGTAGTCCTATGGGGCTATCGCAATAAAGTAGACACCCATTACTAAAATCACATTAAGGGAATCGTGAAACAAACCTCACTGTTCCCTAAAAGAACCTGCCATATTTTTAATTTAAATATATTTGTGTATAATTGCAGTTGATTCTATGAATTATTACATGTTTGATTCTAATTTAGTAAAAAGTAGTCTTCAAAAGAACCCGTTTTGAATTCGGCTGCTCCTATAACAATTCAGAATGATAACCTCCGAAGGGCACCGACTTATAGATTGGTGCCCTTCGGAGGTTATCGTATTTATTAGAATTCTACTGGGATAACGGCATATTTTCTAGATGATTCCTAACCTCTTCCAAACCTGTTCCAGTCAGACTGCTAACGTGAAAAATACTCTCACATCCGGCCAGCACCAGCCAATCATGAGCCGATTGAACATCTGCTGGATTTTGGGCTGCATCAATTTTGGTTACCAAGCCTATGGTATGCCGGTTGAACATGCCGCAAACTCCCGGTGCAAAGCTTGACTGTGGGTCGGTGCAAGACTGTACCAAAATGACGCAGTCGGCATCAGTAGAAGTGACTAACAGCGCTTTATAATATGCGCGGTTTTCAACATATTCTCCAGGGGTATCTATCGCATTGTTAATTATCTCTATTGCTTGTGTTTTCTTATAATGAAGTTTTTCATTCTGTAAGGCCTGACAAAAGCTGGTTTTCCCGGCACTAGTACGTCCGATCAGCATAATTATTTTCATCATGATGTCTGTCCTATTTATCAGGTTTTTGTAATGGCTACCTCGGTAAACCCTAATAGCCCGCAAAGCACACGTATCACATCGGTCAGAGCCGCCTCCACACTCTCAACATCGCCAGAAATGACAACTGAACCCGAAAAACGGTCAACAAATGCAATATTAACCGCGGCGGCTTTTGTCGCAACATCTGCCGCAATAATGGCACCCTCACTCGGCGTAATAGTCAGTATTCCAATAGCGCCAATATGTTCGCCCGTAATACCAAGCTTTTTATAGAGTTCGGAGACCGGATTGGCGATGACATGCGCCAGCGTCACCTGCTTACCAGGCACAAACTCCTGTATAATGCGCTGTTTTTCTTCACTCATTTAATTAACCGCCTTTAGCTGTGAAATACCGGGCTTGCATTAATGCACTTCGACACTATCAATGATGCCGACAATAGCGGCGTCAACTGGTGGCTCATTGCCGCCCATAGCCCTGCGCGCCGTACTACCGCTAACCACCAGAACGCGCTCACCAATGCCTGCGCCTACAACGTCAGCCGCTACCAGTGCATCCTTGGCCGGTGTTCCATCCGGTGCAAGCTGGCGCACAATCATCAGCTTCATACCGCTCAGTGCAGGTTCTTTCTTGGTGGCCCAAACATGGCCGATCACTTCACAAATCAGCATAATCCGTTCTCCTGTTTATTTTCGCTCTACTTGCACCCGCGCAGCAAAAAACACATCTCGTGCCATCGGGGTTAAAATAGCATTTTTGCAGAGCGTAATGGTTTTTTGTCCGCTCGTCAGCATCGCTTTTGCTTTTTCCTCAGTGATGAGCGCTGCTTTTTGATCTGCTGGCTGTTTTATCGGAACGTTATTATTCATCGCCTCATCAACTGGATGGTTAATCATTGGATTATTGCCGACCGCCGCCTGCATTGCACCACCTTTATTGGCCTTTTTTAACAGCAGCGCTGTGTTACCTGTAATAAAAGCACAGGCATTGGCTTCGTCCACATCGATATGCAACGCCAGCGCTGCGCTATCGCTGACTCGAACCAAAACGCTGTCAAAAGTTAGTGGACGAGCGGTGTTCATCTGTACCTGAACCAGTTCTTTATCAATAACGCCATAGCGCTTCGCGTCCTGCGGCGTCATATGGATATGGTTTTGTGCCACAATGGTGGAAGCGGGAGCCGTAACCATACCAACTGCTGATACAAGATGAACACTTGCCGCGCCGCTTAAATCGCCTGATAACCGCACTGGCGCTTCTACTCCCAAGGCCTTGGCATCAGATTGGGAAAGCTCGACCTGCGTATGCGCGCGTACTGGTCCAAGCACTGCGACATTGCGAAAGATGCCCTTTGGGGTGACAACATCCACCCGTTCTTCGCTGAGAAATTGTCCCGGTTGAGAAAGAGGGCGCTTAGGCGTCAGGTTGTGTCCCACGCCAAACAGGAACTCGACATCCTTTGACGAAAGGTGTACATGACGCGCCGAAACTTCTGCGGGCAGAGCCAACCCCATCTGCGGCCTGTTTATCATCTCGTCTAGTACCTTTGCAATGACCTCTCCAATTTGCTGTTGGTTCATAGTTGTTCCTCCGCTTTAGCCGACGGGTTATAGCGTCCCGCCAACTCAAAAAACATCATGATATAACAAGCGCTGCTCATACGGTTAAGCGCCTTAATAATGTCTGGACGTTCTATTTTATCGCCTTGACAGAAAGCGTCCATCGCTGCCAGCTCAACCTCCCTAACCTGTACGCGAAAAAGGTTGAGGGTGGCACCGGTAAATGACAGTGCCTCAGACGGGAGAATATGCCCCCGCTTAAACCGTTTCTGCGGATTATGAGATATCTCACGCAATCCAGCGCTGTCCAACCCTAAGAGAGGTTGATCTTCTAATGGTTTTTGGGTGACCTCAGCCACAAGAATACGGCGCGCCAGAGTCAGCAGTTCGTTTAAATCGCCAACCAGTTGCTTTTGTCCATGCCCTTTTGCACGTACCATTGCCATCACCAACTGGGCTTCAAAGCTGTCAAGCTTGCCGCGCAGCACAATTCTAGGATGATTTTTAGGCACTAACAAAGTCGCATAAAGATGCGTCATATGTTCCGGCTTTTCTTCATAACTCTGTCCGGTGACCGCGTCGGTAAAACGTGGTTTCTCACCGTCTGGCCCCACGGGACGAATATCGTTGTTTATCTCGGGGGTAGTTTTTTCAGTTGCTGCCCCCGTCAAGATAACTTTGAGCCTCTTCTCACGAATATAGCGTTTCGCTTCAGCACTAATAAAATCCTCGGACGCTACCACAAGTTCGGTGCACTTGTACCTATAAATCATCTGCCGCACTGCTTCTTCGGTTATTATCTGCACAGCGCTTCCGTCCTTTCAAGCCACGAGATATCGTTTGTTACTTGACCTGTGGCAGAATTCCTTCAACTTCGTTGTGGGGACGCGGAATAACGTGTACCGAAATGAGTTCACCAACACGGGTAGCCGCTGCCGCACCTGCCTCTGTCGCAGCCTTGACAGCACCAACATCGCCGCGGACCAGAACAGCAACCAGACCGCCGCCAACCAGTTCTCTGCCCACCAGTGTGACGTTAGCCGCCTTTACCATAGCATCCGCCGCTTCAATTGCGCCAATAAGCCCCTTTGTTTCAATCATACCGAGTGCTTGTAGGTTAGCCATAATCATTTTCCTCCTGTATTATCGTAGGTTAATATTTTTAGCTTTAAGCCTGTACCGGAAGCTTTGGTAGTATTGCTTCCACTTCTGGGTGCGGGCGAGGTATTACATGCACTGAAATCAACTCTCCAACACGAGTAGCTGCCGCTGCGCCCGCTTCAGTTGCGGATTTGACCGCACCAACATCGCCGCGAACCATAACGGCAACCAGTCCACCGCCAACATTCACTTTGCCAATTAGCGTGACGTTTGCTGCCTTGACCATAGCATCTGCCGCCTCAACCGAGCCGACAAGCCCCTTTGTTTCCACCATACCGAGTGCCTGAAAATTATCCATAGCTGTAACCTCCTAGAATTATTTATTTAATATATTTTTAAGTACTTCTCGAGTAATTGCTTCAATATCTGCCGCCGTTATGTCATTTTCCACGGCCGCTTTTTGCGGTGTACAACAAGGTGACGGTGTTTTTGATTGCGCACGCAGGTCGTCGAGCTCTCTTGCGCCAAAAGCCACACGGCGGATGTTAAACAGATTCTGCGGACCGACATTATCGGAGGTAGCACTACCGCCCACTGAACCGCAGCCAAGAGTTAGCGCGGGTGCCAGATTCGTCGTTGCACCGACACCGCCCAGTGCACCTGCTGTGTTAACCAGCAAACGTGAAACCGGCTTTTTTAGAGCGAATTCGCGAATGATGTCCTCATTTTCGGAATGGATGGTCATGGTGTGACCCGCACCCTCATTTTCCAGAATGGCAATACACTTTTCGCAGGCGCTCTCCCAATCCTGTTCCACAAAGAACGCCAGAATAGGACAAAGCTTTTCTCGGGAGTAGGGATACTTCGGCCCGACGAGCGTCTGTTCTGAGACGATGACACGGGTGCCCTCTGGTACCTGAATTCCCGCCATCCGGGCGATGGTCTGAACGCTTTTGCCAACGATAGCGGGATTCATTGTGTTATTGGAACGCATGATAACCTTTTCAAGCTTCTCAGATTGCGCCTTATCAAGGAAATAGCCGCCCTGACGCTTAATTTCGGCCATGACTTCTTCCTTGATGCACTGCTCGGTGACAATGGACTGTTCCGAAGCGCAGATAGTTCCGTTGTCAAAGGTTTTGCTGTCCATGATGTGCTTAACCGCCATTTTAATATCCGCAGTTCGTTCAATGAAGGCGGGGCCGTTGCCAGGGCCTACACCTAACGCGGGATTGCCTGAACTATATGCCGCTTTAACCATTGCCGAACCGCCAGTCGCAAGGATAATGCCGGTATCCGGATGCTTCATTAGTGTGTCAGTAGCCTGAATTGTCGCGTTTTCGATACAGCCAATCAGCCCTTCGGGTGCGCCAGCCTCTTTTGCAGCAATGCGCATGATGCGCACTGTTTCCAGAATACAGCGGCGTGCATTTGGATGAGGTGAAATGACAATGGCATTGCCCGCCTTGAGCGAAATCAGCGTTTTGTACATCGCGGTCGAAGTCGGGTTTGTCGATGGAATCAGCGCCGCCACTACACCAAGCGGCACCGCAATTTCGATGATGCCTTTCTCTTTGCGCCAGTCATTGATAATACCAACGGTTTTCATGTCTTTGATGGCATCATGGACATACTTGCTGCCTAACAGGTTTTTAATCACCTTATCCTGCCAGATACCAAAGCCTGTCTCCTCCTCAGCCATTTTGGCCAATGGTTCTGCGTTGGCAATGCAGGCGTCTGCAATTGCCTTGACCAGCTTATCCACTTGTGTTTGGCTCCAGCCTTGATATTCTTTTTGTGCAGACTTTGCTTTTTTGATAAGATCTCGCGTTTCCTGAATGGACTGTAAATCCTTATCGAGTACCATGTTGTCACCCTTCCTTTCTCTACTTTCACAGCCCTAGCGGGCAGCTGGCAATTCTAATGATAGTATCAGCGAAAGCCTCACATGCGGCCTTGCATGCAGCCTGATCGCCGGTCAGCAATGCACCGGCAAAGTTGGTCTCCGTAGGGGGGCCGTAAAAAACCTTTAGTTCTACCTGTGCCATTTTAAGTGCCGCATCCACACCGACCATTGCTTCGATCGGCGGCGCAATCAGATAGGCAAGACTCTCGCCTTGGGCTATTTTTGCCTGTTTAGAAAGATAACTTCCTGAGGCTGAAATACAGTGTGCAAAATAGACGATACTGTCATCCGCATTTGCACTGATAAATGCCGCATCATGTTCAATAAATGATACCGCAGCCTCAATGCCACTTTTGACTTCCTCTGGATCAGGACCCGCCAAGATGCCAAGGAATTCACCCGCCAGTTTTGTGCTGGCGTTGGTGCTGCCTGCATACATTGAGCGCGCATAGGCTACCCGCACCCCGGTCTTTTTTGTTGCCTCATCCAAGGCAGCATATGACACGTCGTCGGAGTCGGTAGTGATGATACCAAGGCTTGGAAAGCCCTTGGGCACTTTGAGCGCCTTAAGCAACGCGGTGTCAGCATTGGGTATAAGCTGTACGCTTAGGACTGTTGTTTTTATTCTGTCGCCTGTCATAGCTTCACCGCCTTTATTTATGCGCCAAGGTCAACACCGCTGACCTTGCGTTCCAATATGGTCTTGATCACCCCTGCGATATGTGCGCCTGCCTCAACGGCTGGAATGCCCCCGCTATGAATATTTGACACCACCGTACGCCGTGCTTCCGGCATGCCCACTGTGGCGCGATAGGCAATGTAGGCACTCATGCTATTGGCAGTCACAAGTCCTGGTCGCTCACCGATGAGCACGCAGGTTACTTCGGCATCCAGCAGCTCCGAGATGACATCCATTGCGGGCACACGCCCAAACTTTACAAAAAACGGCGTTCCAACACGCAGGCTAAAATCCTGAAGGCCGTCGGTCAGCGCTGGTAAAATATCACGTAAATTTGCATCAATCGCCTGACTACTCAGACCATCTGCCACATAGACCTGCACCTGTGGCGCGTGTAGGCATTTGGAAGAAATTTCGCGTTTTACTTCATCGCCAAAGCATCTGCCCAGATCGGGTCGGGTAAGATGCTCATTGCGGCTTGTACACAGCGTGCTAACAGAAAAAAGATTCATCTCATGCAACAACGATTCATCCACGTCTCGAAATGCTGCGTCGCGTGCCACCGCGTGGTCGGCGCGCAACTTTAGCAGCGTCTGGGTTTGAAGCCGCGGTCCGGCTTTGCCAACGGCAATTCTGGCTGATGTACGCTTTTGCATCTGCGCTGATGCCTCGGGGTTCTCCCATAACAGCGGGCGGGGAGCGGTTGATTTTTCCACCACGGGCTTCGACGCTTTTGTCTCAGCAAGCTGGCGCAGTACCTCCTGCGTCACCATTCGAATCAGCTGTTCTTTATCCATCTGCTACAGACCCCCTTTTGCTGCAAAAATACTGGCGTCGCCCGCCCGTGGGGTCAGGCGACCGTTTTCCATAATCCCCATCCGTTCCAGCCACTGTTCAAATTCACGGATGGGACGCAGGTTTAAAATTTCGCGCACTGCGTTGGCGTCGTGATAAGCGTTTGTCTGGTAGTTGAGCATAATATCGTCACTGGAGGGTACGCCGATGACGTAATTAACCCCTGCTGCGCCGAGCATTAGCGTCAGCGTTTCGATGTCGTTTTGATCCGCCATCATGTGGTTGGTGTAGCAGCAGTCGCATCCCATCGGAATGCCGGTCAGCTTACCCATGAAATGATCTTCAAGCCCTGCACGGATGACCTGCTTGCTGTCGTAGAGATATTCTGGGCCGATAAAGCCAACGACGGTATTAACCATAAAGGGCTTAAACTGCTTGGCAAATGCATAGCAGCGCGCTTCCATCGTCACCTGATCTGTACCATAATGTGCGTTGGAAGATAACTCCGAACCCTGCCCCGTTTCAAAATACAATCGGCTCTCACCTTTGGCAGTACCGCGTTCGCGCAGAAGCTGCTGGGCCTCACGCACGGTATCCGTTGTAAACCCAAATGCCTCGTTACCCTTTTGCGAACCTGCAATACTTTGGAAGATTAAATCGGTTGGTGCGCCATTTCTCACGGCCTGCATTTGCGTCGTGATATGCGCCAATACGCAAATCTGAGTGGGAATTTGCCAACGATTTTTTATCTCGTCAAAACGCTTGAGCACCTCAGCACAACTGGCAGCGGAATCGTTAACCGGGTTTAAGCCTAGCAGCGCATCGCCAGATCCGTAAGAAAGCCCCTCATACAGTGATGCGGTAATACCCTCGACGTCATCTGTGGGATGATTGGGCTGTAAGCGGGTCGAGAATGTGCCACGCACGCCGATAGTCGTGTTACAAGTTGCTTCAACACGTATTTTGTTGGCGCAATAGATTAAATCGAGGTTGGACATCAGCTTGGTCACTCCGGCGACCATTTCGGCAGTTAATCCTCGCGAGATTCGCCTAATATCCGCCTCCGTGGTTTTATAATCAAGTAGCCACTCGCGGAATTCTGACACAGACCAATTTTTAATGCCATCGTAAACAGCGGAATCGACACCATCTTGATCCATGCGGGTCACGTCGTCCTCATCGTAGTCGACGGCAGGGTTTTCCCGAAGGTCATGCAGTAACAAGTTGCTTAAAACCTGTTTGGCTGCAATGCGCTCCCGGTCGTTTTTGGGGGCAAGCCCAGCAAGCAAGTCGCCGGACTTCTGCTCATTTGCCTTTGCCAAAACCTCTTTAACCGAGAAGAATTGATAGTTTTCGCCCGCAAGGGTGGTTTTTAATTTCAAATTAACGCCTCCCTGAGCCTAATGTTATTTGAATGGATCTATCCGAATATCAGTGTTTTAACCACCACCGGAATCGCAGTCCCCCCCGCTAATGGGCGGCCTAAATCAAGATAATCCCCCTGCTCGGCCCAGATGCTGTCGATACAGATAACGTCAGTACCCTTGGGTGCGCGGCGCTTGATCGCCTGTCCCAGAGCTTTGGCAAAATCCGCCCGAGTCAGCACCAGTATCGGCGCATCTGGCGCAGCGTCAGTAAAGGCATTCAATACCGCCTGCGCCAGTTGACCGATTTGCAAGTATGTGGGGGTATGGATGTTGTTTAAGCAAAGAATCATACGGTCGGCGTCGCTTTGTTTCGCCGTCCAATGAAGCGCCTGTACCAACCCTTCGGGCCTACCTAGCAGCGCTTGCTGCTCAGCCACTTCTCCCGGCAGTACCGCCGGAATATTTTTCATTGGAAATAGCTGTATTTCTGAATAATCAATCGTGCTGCCACTGATAGTGGTTGTATAACTGCCCGCACCAATCACGGTTGCGCGGATAGTCTCCTTCGGGGTCAGTACTGTGATATTTTTAAAGCAATCATTTGCGTGTAACGCCTGCGCCAGTATAATTCCGATATCCCCATACAAAAACGGTTCAACTTCGGAATTGTAGTAAGCATTTGCCACACCACCAGAAAAAGTGATAGCGTCAATCGGCGTATCGGGAATAAACGGTGACGCGGTTTGAGTACGAAGCGTTTCACATAGTCGTGTGGGAGCACAAAGGCCAACGGCCTCCGCCAAAACCTCGGCCATACGTGCCGTGACGGCTTTGAGCTCGTCAAGTGCTGCCTTCTGCCCAACTATAAGAGAGAACCCAAGTGTTTCGGCGGCAATAGCCAGTCTTGGGCTGACATAGGTTATTATGCCGTTTGAATCAATTTGCAGTAACCGCCCACCGATGTCATAGCAGCTTTTAAAGACCAGATTGCCGCAACAAAACGCTGCAATATTTGAGGTTCCGCCGCCAATGTCGATGTTTGCAACAGTACAATTTTTATCTATTGAAAGTTGTTGTGCACCCGCTCCCTTTGCGGCTATGACTGATTCAAGATCGGGTCCGGCAGTTGCCACAACAAATTTGCCAGCAATGCTGCTGAGGGTGCCAGTGACCAGCGCGGCATTTTCTTTACGGGAGGATTCGCCAGTTATGATAACCGCACCAGTGTCTACCGACTCGGGTGTTATGCCCGCCGCTGCATACTCAGCCTGAATAATCCTTTGCAGTGCAGCAATATCTAGATGCTCACCATCGGTCTGCGGGGTCGTATATATTTTGCCGCGATAGACAATCTCGTGTCCGGTTATGGCCACATGCGGGACCGCAAAGCAGGCGGCGGTGTTTTCAACTGTCATGTGACTAACTACCATGCCTGTTGTGGATGTTCCAACGTCTATTCCAACGCTGATAATCGTATTATCGTTCACGGCGCACCCCCTTTACAAAATCTAAAAAACAAAATACAGGGCCTGACCTGATGGAAATCCATCAGGTCAGGCCCTGTTGCCTTTTAATGCGACACCCTGTTGTGCCACATGATATTCAATTTATTTGTTTGCCATTATATCAACTCTCGTTTAAAAAGTCAAATGCTATATTTGTACCATTTTCATCCGAAAAAAAACGAAGCTTACCGCAAAGTTTATCGCGCACTGTCATCGTCACAATGCTCAAACCAAGACTGCCGTTGCGGCGGTGAGAAATATCAAATCCACTGCCGTTATCCTTGACTGTAATCGTGTTAAAGCGCACGCCCGCATTGAGCAGAATTGTAATTTTGCCCGATTGTGTTTCAGAAAAACCGTGTTCCAGTGAATTGGAAACCAGCTCGTTAACCACAAGCGCGATATCGGTCGCACGGTTCGGCGTAGCAAAGAGCGCGTCACCTTCGATGACAATATCAACTGCACGACTCTCTACAAACAAAGGTTGAATATTCCGGACCAGTTTATCAAACAGTGTCATAAGCGGCACCGGTGCGTCATCGCTTCGGGTCAATAAATCGTGGATGGCAGCAATACTCAACACCCGCGCTGTGTTTTCTCTGAACGCCTGTCTGACTTCGGCGTTATCGGTACGGCGGCTTTGTAGGTTCATAATACTTGCAACCATTTGCAGATTGTTTTTTATGCGGTGATGAATTTCTCGCAATGCCAGATCACCGGGCGGCAGTTCGGTCTGTGAAGAGCCTGCTCCGGCCATGTGGGTGAGCGCCTCATATTTTTTAGCCCGATTAACATGGTGGCTGACGTCCCGCTCGCTGATAAGCACCGCAATAACCGCGCCGGATTCACAGCTCCTGACCGGCAGCGCATCCTGCCGAACCGTTTTGTTTTCCTGCGTAACAGCTTTAAGGTCGCGCACAGGCAATCCGCTCTCCATCGCATGATATACAGCGGGCTCGTTTTCGCGGGTCGCCAATTTTCCTACCACATTTTCTATGTAGGAAGATAAGCCAAAGCCTGGGGAAGCCTGTGCTGCAACAAACATACAACAAGCGTCTTTATCTAGACAGTCAACAAAAATATCGGCTCCAAAGAGGTCTGCGGAATATTGCTGCTCTTGCGCCAACCGAACAAGTTGCTCACATTCTGCTGCCGTCAGTGCAGTGCGTTTAACCAGCTCTTGCATCATTGAAGCTGCCCCCCTTTACGCACCACTGCGCGGGCAATTTCTGCAAGACTTTTCTGGTGCTGTTCAGATAGTTTAACCAGCAACGCATGTGCGTTTTGTTCTGTAATACCTCGTTTCTGCATGATTAATGCCTTGGCTTCGTTTATTGCAGAGCGCCCTGTACTACGCTCTATTAGTACCTCGGCAAGCTGCGTCATAGAACAGCGTTTTGTCATTGCTAACTGTTGCAACTCACGGTAAGCCTCCGCCTCGGTTATCTGCTTTTCTTTTGCTAAAAGTGCCTTGGCGTGTTCAATCATCCGCAGGCCTGAAAGCTTTTTCTCCGCCTCGCGTGCTTCGTTTTGTGCAGTGCGCAACCGTGCCGACTGTGTCAGTGCCACCTCAATGGTAGGCAACAATAACCTCTGCTCAATGGGCTTAACAATATATCCTGTCACGCCAATTGCTGCCGCGCGTTCAATGAACAGCGGGTCAGCAAAAGCGGTCACTGCTATAACCGCACCAGCAAGTGATTCTCGAATAATTGTCTCAGCCGCACTCATTCCATCAAATACGGGCATATTTAAATCGAGTAGAACAACATCGGGGACATGTAGGCGACAAACCTCTACCGCGTCAAATCCGTCTGCCGCATCCGCAACCACCGTCAGTCCCAACTCTTCTAGCATTTGTGAAAGATCAAGCCGGATAATCGGCTCATCATCCACCACAACAGCCGTTTTCCCCACGTTATCCCCTCCTTTTTGACATTTTTATATAGTTTATCACAGCGGTTTAAAAAAAGAAATGGTGGACTTAAAAAGTCTTAGTGGTTATTCATAGCTGTTATCATATCCTGTTTTGCAAGTTGAAAGCTTATAATAATTTCTTGCATATTGATTTGATGTTTGCATTTTGGTCTGTTATACTCAGGGCACAAACTATCATGCAAAACGACATAATTATAATTATCGCTTTGCAATCCAGTAGTAAGATTTGCAAACTACTAAGGAGGCCGAAACATGAAAATCAGTCAGCTTGCGGCAATCTGCAACGTTCCCAAAGATACAATTCAATACTACACCCGTCTCGGCTTACTGATGCCACAACCAAAGGGTAATAGCAACGATTTTACCGAGCGCGAAATTGAAGATCTTCGCTATATTCAAAAATTAAAGGCCATGCATTTTTCTATTCGCGATATTCAATATATTGTACGCATTCGCCGTCTCTCTAACTGGAATGAACCAGAAACTATTCGCGATTACCTCAGATTGTTGCAGCAGCGCACCGAGGAACTCGATTTGCAAATTGCAGAATTTCAGGCTGCCAAAACACTTATTCAAAAAGAAATCTTGGCCATTAATGCGCCTCCGACAGTCCCTAGGCGGTTAGGGGTACCGGTGGATGCGCTAAAATATCTCGTCTGTCCACGCTGTTACAGTCCGCTGCATCTTGCAGATGGTGACTTTACCTACCCTTATGTATTCGCCGGACATTTGAGCTGTCCATGCGGCTATAAGGCCGAAATTATCGATGGTATTGTCGATACTGGTAATCGCTATACCGGTAACTCCGACTCTCCTGATTTGCAGCGTGCACTTTATAAAGGCTTGCCCGACAGTTTCTATCGCTGTTTCCACACTTGCGCTGATCGCTTTCTGGCCCGGATGGATGCGCTGGATCTATCGGGCAAGCTGGTTATGGAGCTTCACGTCAACGGCTATTTTTTCTTATATAATCACTTCAAGGTGCTCAAGAACAACTGCACCTATGTCATTATAGATAAATATGTCGAAACAATACAGATGTACAAAAAGCTTATTGAACTTCTAGACATTGACATGAACATCCTGTTCATTGCTGATGCCTCGGTCGATTATCCGCTGCGTAAAGGGTGTGTTGATCTTCTAATCAATTTTTTTGGCGAAAACGAGCATCAAATCTATTTTAAAGATTTCTTAATCAGCGACGTCGCGCGTTATCTTACGCCTGGGAGTGAAGTGCTTGGCACGCTGCTTAGCTTGCCGCCAGGTTCAAAATCGCAGCGACTGCTGCACAAAAAGTATCCCGAAAGTGGTAAAAATGCTTTTTGCGATAAATGCCTTCGTGATTATTACCAAACCCAAGGCAGTCTATTTCAGTGGGAAAAGCTAGACAGTCTGGATAAAACGCCGAATAATTTCTCTTTTTCTTGTCATGTTGATGGGGAACCGCTGTCAATTTCTTACTATCACGCCAAATGTCTTGGGTAATAGTTCACAGTTTTTCGTGGACTGCGCTCCACGTTTATTTAAATAAACACGCTTTCTGGACGTTTTGCGCACCTCCATCTATGATTTGACAATAACTGTCGAATTTTTGCATTGACGTGTAGCTTTTCCTGCATGTTATCCTTTTTTCATGGGGCTAACAGTGTGGCGCCGCTGTAGCCCAAAATTCAGAAAGGGTGTTTTGTATTATGTTAGCTGCAATACTTTCCTTTACCAACTGGTTGTGGGGTTTACCGATGCTCATTCTACTGGTCGGCGGCGGCCTAGTTTTTACGGCTCTACTGGGCGGGTTCCAGTTCGTTAAGCTACCCTACATTCTTAAAAACACCATTGGTAAAGCTTTTAGCAGTAAAAATGAAGACGGGAAAATTTCTGGTTTTCAGGCGCTGACCACCGCGCTGGCTACAACGCTTGGTACCGGTAATATTGTTGGTGTCGCGCTGGCTATAGCTTATGGCGGCCCTGGTGCAGTTTTCTGGATGTGGGTTGTCGGTCTTGTCGCCTCGGTCATCAAATATTCCGAGGTTACCATTGCGATGAAATATCGTGAAAAGAATCAAAAGGGTGAGTGGGTCGGTGGACCGATGACTTACCTTTCCAAGGGTACCGGCATCAAATGGCTTGGCACATTGTTCGCTATCGTGGCCATTCCTCAGCTTGCAGTTGCTTCTTCGGTACAGGCTTCATCGCTTGGTGATACTGTTGCAGCGCTTGGCATTCCAAAACTGGCAAGCACATTGTTTATTGTTGCCATCGTCGTTGTTGTCGTTTACGGCGGTGTTACCCGTATCGTTCAGGTTACTGAGAAGATGATCCCCTTCATGTCGATCCTTTATATGGCGGGCGGCATTGCAATTATTATCATGAACATAGGCGCACTGCCCAGCGTTTTTGTTTCCATTTTTGAAGGCGCCTTTACTGGCTCTGCGGCAACTGGTGGTTTTGCTGGTGCCTCTATTGCAATGGCAATACGCTGGGGTGTATCCCGCGGCATCTATTCCAACGATTCCGGCAATGGTTTGACTTCAATTGCACATTGCAATGCGCATGTCAATCATCCTGTTGAGCAGGGTATGTGGGGAATTTTCGAAGTGTTTTTTGATACCCTCATTGTTTGCACCGTCACCGCATTGGCCGTATTATGCTCCGGTGTGTGGCAGACCATGACAGCTGAGCAGGGTGGCTCAATGACCGTTACTGCCTTTAAGCAGGACCTCGGAGCTGTTGGTAGCTTAATTGTATCGGTTTCACTCTTCTTATTTGCGCTTTCCACCGTTATCGTTTTCGTCTATTACGGCGAGAAGATGGCTGACGCGCTCTGGGGACAGCTCGGTGCAAAAATTACGCGTTTGGCCTATTGTGCTATGCTGTTCATTGGCAGCGTCGTTTCACTTGGCGTGTTGATTCAGCTGCTGGACTTTGGCAACGCAGCAATTATCATTATCAACATGTTTGGTCTTTGCATCATGTTCAAGGATGTTCGCGCGCTGACTAAGGAGTATTTTAGCAAAAGTAATACAAAATCACCAAACTGATGTGTAGCCTTTTATGCTCTAATGAAGACAAGCTAGAAAAAGAGGGATATTTTTGAAACCACTTATAGGAATTACTTGTAACTTTTCTCATGATGACGAACCCGGAATTTCCACTCATTACGGCCTGCCAGAACAGAAGTGGCATATGCTGGCCGATGAATATATTCGCGCAATTGAAAATGCCGGTGGCATTCCCGTGATGATCCCTATATATCAAAATGAATCGGTCATGATGGACGCACTTGAGCGCTTAGATGGTGTTCTTATTTCCGGCGGTAACGACGTGGACCCCAGTCTTTACGGCGAATTTATTACCAAGGATGTTGGCGCCATTGTACCAGAGCGCGATGCTCAGGATATCGCATTAGCGCGAGCTGTTATCCAACAGACAAATAAGCCCCTGCTGGGCATATGCCGAGGCATTCAAGTTATGAATGTCGCTATGGGCGGTACGTTGCACCAGGATTTAGGCAAGGTTGGATATAAAGACCATTTTGTCGGCTGCTGCCCTATTACCCACCCGGTACATAAGGTTAAACTGGCTTCGCACAGCCTGATTGCTCAAATCATTGAATCTGATGAACTTGCAGTTAACTCCTTTCATCATCAGGCAGTCAATCAAATTGCAGCTTGTTTTACTGCTACAGCAGTGGCAGAAGACGGAACCGTCGAGGCGATGGAAATTGAGGGGGACCGTATGATTCTCGCAACTCAGTGGCACCCTGAGATGATGTTCACCTGCAAAATAAACCAAAAGATTTTTAATCGTTTTGTAGCCGAATGCGGTAAAAACAAAATTTAGGTATCGTATATTGGCGTATAAACAAAGTGCACAAGGTAGAACCGGCAATCTTCTTTGCTTGTGACCTTCAGCGAATTTCTAATGGTATTCTAAGAGAACGGTTAAAGCGGCGATAGCATATAAAAGGCTATCGCCGCTTTGTTTTCTACGTATTGTTTGGCCGGTGAATTCTCAGTTTAGTAAAAGAAGATTCGTATTTCCAGCTTAGCCTCCTTGAAGCATTTGTCTTGTTTTTATACACAAGAAATGCCTTAGAAATTGCTTTTCTAGTGCAAGGCAAGGTATGTCGAGAACTATTCACCATTGCCACCTACAAGTCTACGAGCATCCCCTATGCAAATCCCGCACCTTACCAAGTAACGGGTTCTGCACAGGAAAACTAGTCTGGTCGGGTTTGACAGGCAAGAGTGAAAATAGGACTGCGTCCATTTCAGTACAGTCTTAATGAAAAACTGGAATATGTCGCCATGCTTTTCTACGATATGAGCCATAATTTTTGTGCCAATAGCATTCCCCATATATAAAAGCCTCCAGTTGTAGTTATTTTCCTACAACCGGAGGTTATCACTTGTTGTTTTTTCTGCTTCAGTTCAAAAGCTAGTGGAGATTCGCTGATTTATTGTATTCCTCTAGTTCTAAAATGCCATCAATAATCATCTGAACCGTAACTTTATATGGGTACTTACGAATGTCTATGCCCATTAGTGCCTTATTAGCAACCTTTTCTAAATCACCAGGCTCTGCATGCACATCGGCAAGCTTTGTGGGAAGACCTATGGCTTTACTAAACTTAAACAGCTTGTCTCGCCCTTCGTATTGCTTGTCTACCGTCAGCAGCACCAAGATTCCATAGGAAACCACCTCGCCATGAAGATGATGGTATTTCTCGGTATTTGGAAGTACTGTAAAGCCATTATAAATTGCGTGAGCAAGACCTGTTGTGTAATCAACCTGCACAAAATTGGAGACAAGTCCTGTAGATATAATTATACCAAGCACAACCTCAGTTAACTCTTCTGTAACAAGGTTTTTATCACAATCATCGAGAGCCTTCATTCCCCATCGTTGAATAGGTTCTGCACACATTTTGCTAAGAGCTATACCCATAGCGTCTGAGTGGCTTGGAATGTCTCCTCTAGAGGAAACAGTGCACTCATAGTGCTTTGCCATAGTATCGCCTATACCCGCCCATAAATACTTCCTGGGCGACTGTGCAATGATCTGGGTATCAATAAATATATGATTAGGAGGAATTTTTGAAAAGGAATATTCTCTTAAACTTCCGTCTGGATGATATACAATTCCTAAGCTAGTGCAAGCTGCGCAGGTGGAGGCGATAGTGGGAAATGTAAAGAATGGCATTTCTAAGTTATGAGCAAGCACCTTAACAGTATCAATTGCTTTTCCTCCGCCTACCGCAAAGAGCATGTCGGCATCTTTAACCTTTGCTGTAAGCATTTCGATGTTCTCAACCGAGCATTCCCCACCGTACCAAAAACATCCGACAACTTTTAAGTCGTCGTTTTCAATGGCACAAAGAATTTTTTCTTCAGAAGCGGCAAGAGCGCGCTTTCCGCCGATAATTGCAACCTTTTTTCCGTAGACTCTGCAAATATTCGTTATATCATTATACGCATCCTGCCCTATGCTGTAACCGGGCATTAATGTCTTTTTCATGGCTTGCTACCTTCTTTCTTATTAACCCTTGTACTCAGGATTTTCTTTTATAAACTTACGATTTTTATAAACGCCTATTGTCAACATAGGAATAATAACGGTGACAATTCCCAGATATCCACAATATCCATAACCGTATTTAATGATATTAGTAAGACCCATCAGAGAAATAGTCATAGACAAGGCAATGATAAATACCGCAACCATTGCATTGCGCAGGGGTGCACTTCTAATCTTTTGGAAAGCTGCAATTTTTTCAAAGCGTGAAACAAATCCAAATGTTGTGGTTACACCAGTTGAAATCAGGCAAAGCAGTAGGCAAATTGCATAAACAAGTGTGAGCCACGGCTTTCCCATTTCTCGGCAAACAGTTAATGTTGGAATTGTTGAACCACCCTGGATAGATGTATAAACACTCTGCCAAGAAAGGAGCATGAGCACCGAAAGTACCAGTGCAACAGCATTCATGACAAACGAAATGTTCATCGCTTTGTTGCAGCCCTTTTTATTTGTTAGAGGAGCGCCACACGCTAACATAGTAGGCAGAGTAACACACTGGAACCCTGCATAAATAAACGCTTTAAAAATTGCAGTAGGAAATTTTGAAAAACCAATTGACTCAAAGCTTTCAGTAAATACACTTCCTATGCTGCCGCTTTTAATAAGTCCTATGGCATAGATGGTTACTGCCGTAGTCAAAATTGCAAGGCCCATGTAAGTGGACGCTGCACGCACAAGGCCTGCGCCGAAAATAGTGAGGGCTAATACTACTATGCCAACTATTGCAATGCTCAAGTAATAGTTGAAGCCAAAGTACGAAAGCATTGCTGAAGCAGCGCCTGATATTGCTGCAGCTATTGCCATGATAACCATGATGTAGAAAAACAGTTCAAACATCCATTCAAACTTGCCAAACGGATGATAAAGTTCCTCAAAAAGTTGTTTATAGGACTTCATACCACGAGAGTTATACATAAACATCGCTTCACGCATCGTCATAGCCATTAAAAATACTGCCAGAATAGCGGAAAAAGGAGCTAACCAGCCAAGTCCAATATAATAGGTGTTAGCCTGATTACCGGTGGCAAATCCACCACCCGCATGTGCTGAAAAGAGAACAGAGCCTACTGAAAAAGCAACCGCAAAAGGGATTTTTTCTTGCACTTTATTATTCACTTTACTTCCTCCATTACTAACATCTTAAAATGAGTCAAAATTTCTATAAAGGTTTAAAATAAAAAAAAAGTCCTTTCCGCCTCCTTTGCCTTTTAGACAAAGAGACGAAAGGACTTAAAAACCTCTCGCGGTACCACTCTTCTTCATTCATTACGAATGCACTTTACGAAATACTAACATATTTCTGCTTCTGTAACGGGAGCACCCGTCTGCATTTACTAAGCCTTTCAATGCAGCCACTCCGTGGTGAGTTCAACGTTTAGTCACTTCATGCCTCGCACCAACCGGCATTTCTCTGTAAGTGCATTCACATCTATTATTCCACATCAGCATGTTTTCTGTGTGTGTAGTATAGCAAACTAAAAAACAATTGTCAAAACATATTTAGGAAATTTTTGTGTTTAACTAGCAATAATTAAAGTCCACATTTGTTTAAATTTGTAGACCTGCACCCCGAAAATGGAACCAATTGTACTTAGAGAAAAGCCAATGGCAATATAGGTCATAGGGAAAAAATGCTTTTTTAGCGTGTAATTATTGCCGCTTCATTCCTTTTCAAGTAAAATAGAGATACTAAAGCAGACTTTTGTCATAGGCGCGTTTGATTTTTTAATAAATCGTTTGACCACATGGAAGCATGCACAAATTCTTGATGATCGATCATCTCGCGTTTATGTCCCTATGTATATTTTTATCTAGGGTTCTAAATGTTCTTAATGAAGTTTGTGTATGATAAGAATTATAGGAGAGTTAATACAATGTTCCCTGAAAAATCTGAAATTTGTTTAATTGCGCCTACGGAAAGCCTAGCCGAACGTGCACGCGCAATTATTAACCAGCAAGGTCTGAATATTCAAGTTTATACAGCTGCATTAGAAGAGGCTGTTACTTTGGCAAAAACTTTAATAAAGCAAAAGACATGGTTGTTCATAAGTCGCAGGGGTACCCGAGATCTTCTCGAAAAAGAGCTGCATACCACGGTGGTGAATATTCCAATAGAAGCGTCGGACTATATTCCCGCCATTCAACAAGCACAGAAAATTCAGGGTAAAATAGCCTTTTTCTCGTTTGAAACTTGTAGTAATCAATTACAAACCATATGCTATCTGTTACATATAGACATGCAGCATTATCAGTTTTCTGATAGCGCCAGTTGTCGTGAGTGCGTGAAACAAGCCATTCAAGATGGTGCCGTTATGGGAATCGGCGGAATTATCTCGGGGATATTTGCCGAAGAGTTCAATCTCCCCTATATCGTTGTAGAAAGCTCCGATTCCTCTATTTTACAGGCAATTGAAACCGCCCGCCAAATCTATACCCTACAAAAGGAAAATGAGTTTAAACAAGAGCAGCTTGAAATTAAGCTTGAGCGCTTCCACAATATTCTAAACTATACGCATGATGCTATTATAGCAGTTGATGACAAAGGGCGTATTGAGGTTACCAACCGCGTGGCCGAGCGTCTACTCGACCAGAAGCACAGACCATATGAGGGAAAAGCTATTGAAGAAGTTTTGCCTAATACGCATATTATAGACGTGCTCAAAAGTGGCCGGACCGAGACGGATCAGATTATGAATATAAGTGGAACCATCGTTTCCACCAACCGCATTCCAATTGTTGTAAACAGGCAGATAAAGGGTGTTGTTGCTACCTTTCAGGACGTTAAATCTTTGCAAAATGCTGAGCGAAGTGTACGTATAAAGCTGCATGAAAAGGGGCTCACAGCAAAATACCGCTTTGCTGATATCATAGGCCATTCTAAAATTCTACAAAGCGCGAAGTCACTTGCAGAAAATTTTGCTGATTCCCCTTTTACGATAATGATTTACGGAGAAACTGGCACTGGCAAAGAGATGTTCGCACAAAGTATTCATAACGCCAGTTCCCGGCGTGATGGCCCATTTGTTGCAGTGAACTGCACTGCACTTTCCAAAAATTTGCTGGAGTCTGAGCTATTTGGCTACGACGACAGTTCTTTTACTGGAGCTAAACGCGGCGGTAAACCTGGGTTATTTGAGATAGCCCATAGCGGTACGATTTTTCTTGATGAAATTGGTGAACTCCCGCTGGAGTTCCAAGCTCAGTTCCTCAGGGTTCTACAGGAAAAAGAAGTGCGTCGCATTGGTGGAGACACCATGATTCCGGTGGACGTCCGAGTTATCGGCGCTACTAACAGGGACTTGCTTGAACGAGTGGAACAGGGAAATTTCCGCAAAGATTTATACTATCGCCTCAACGTGCTAAATCTGCTCATCCCTCCTCTTTGCGACCGAGAGGACGATTATTTGCTAATTGCTACTTCGATGTACAGCAGAATTGTTCCAGAGCTATTTGCCGAGTACCATTCCGAATTTATACAAGTTATGCAAAGCTATCGCGGATATCCTTGGCCCGGCAATATTCGTGAGCTAAATAATGTTGTGAAACGAATATGCCTGCTACAAAAGCGTGGATTAAACAAGGACCGCATTTTTGAATCCTTAATGGCGATGACAGGAAACGTACAAACTATAAATCCATTGGCCACACTTACGGCAGCAAATTCCAACGAGCCCGATTCCCTAAGCAAAGTACAGCATCAACAGATTCTAGTGGCACTTAAACGCAACAGCGGCAATATTTCACGCACAGCTAAAGAACTTAAAATAAGCCGCTCCACCCTATACAGAAAAATTGCAGAGCAAAAGAATGTGTAGCTTTTTAAAACAGTGTATTGTATCGATATGTACTATTTCGATACAATACACTGTTTTTTAGCTATGCATAATAAAGATAACAACATAACTTGACTTAAAAATCTGCCTTAATAGCGACATATTATAAATTTAATATATTTTTTGTAACAATGGCATGAAACTTGCAGTATATAAAAATCGAGCTGCTCAAAACAAAATAGTTGGAGGTAAATAGTCTATGAATATGGCGATTCTCTCTTTACTAATCCTGGTTGCTGTAATTTTGATCGGATTTTTTAGAAAAGTCAACGTTGGATTGCTTGCGATTCTGGCTGCGACAATTTTTGGCTCGTTTATCGCGTTCACCGATAAAAAAATTATCGGTGGATTTAGCGCCAGCCTGTTTATCATGCTTTTAGGTGTTTCTTTTCTTTGTTCTGTTGCCATTTCCAACAGCTCGTTGGAACTACTGGCACAAAAATTTCTGAGGCTTTCCGGCGGGCACGCAGTAGTTGCGCCTTTTTTAATCTACATTATCGGTTTTGGCATTGCTGCTATCGGCCCAGGCTGCGTTCCCGCTCTAGGAATTGTTGCAGCGCTATCTCTGCCCCTTGGCCAGTCAACAGGATATAATCCAGTTATGCTGGCTATAATTGGCGAAATAGGCTCTTTTGCCGGACGTTTCTCGCCTATAACACCAGAGTCGGTCTTAATTAGCGGTCTGGCTGAACCGCAAGGTATCTCGGGGTATCAATCTTCAGTTCTCATCTACGCTACTATTACCACCATCATTTTGTCAATAGTCGCTTTCTTTTTCTTTAAGGGCTATAAAGTTAAAGGGAAAATTGCCAAGCAGGAAACGCTTCCGGCATTTAACATAAACCAGATTCTCACACTTGGTGGTTTTGTTGTGGTTATTATCGCCAGTGCATTTTTTAAGCGTAATGTAGGTCTCATTTCTTTTGCAGTCGGCATCGCCCTTGTCCTTATTGGTGCTGCTGATGAGAAACAGATATTTAAATCTATCTCATGGTCCACTTTGCTTATGGTTACGGGTGTAGGCGTCTTTATGTCACTCGTCATAGAGGTCGGTGGTGTTTCGGCATTATCCGAAGGCCTTTCCTCTGTTATGAATCCGACCACAGCTATTGCTATTCAGGGTTTTACTGCTGGCATTATGTCATGGTTTAGCTCTGCTATTGGCGTTGTTTGGCCCACCCTTGTACCAACCGTGGGTGAGATTGCAAAAAATGTCGGAGTTTCAGCTAATGGTCTTATCAGCATTATGTGTCTGTCCGCCTCTTTTGCCGGACTGAGTCCCGCTTCGACTGGCGGAGCCCTGATTATGGCTGCGATGGCTTCTGATCCCACATTTGATAAAGCTCAGGAAAATAAACTCTTCATCGAGTTGTTCATTGTTTCTGGACTTATGATGGGTTTAATTGTGCTTGCGGCTCTTATCGGTTTATACAGTATTTTGTAATCATAAAAAATAAAATAATTAAGAGGTGTCCTAATTGAAAAAAGGTATTTTAGACGGTGTAGTTGTGTTGGACTTGACTCGTGTTTTGGCGGGGCCTTATTGTGGAATGCTGTTAGCCGATATGGGCGCGACGGTATATAAAATTGAAGTTCCCAATGTTGGTGACGACAGCCGTGCTTTTGGTCCATTTATCAATGGTGAAAGTGTTTATTATATGAATTTCAATCGTGACAAGATTGGATGCACCCTGAACCTTAAAGCGCCCGAGGGCAAAGAATTATTTAAGGAAATGGTTAAAAAAGCAGATCTTATCATTGAAAACTACCGTCCTGGCACCATGGAGAAACTCGGCCTCGGGTATGATTCACTGAAGGAAATTAACCCAGGTCTCGTTTACGGCGCTGTTTCTGGGTTTGGTCACACTGGCCCTTATCATCTGCGTGCCGGATATGACATCGTTGGTCAGGCAATGGGTGGATTGATGAGTACCACGGGGTGGCCCGGTGGCGAACCCACCCGTACCGGAACGCCCATGGGCGACGTACTTGGCGGATTAAATCTAACTATCGGCGTGCTTGCAGCTTTACTCAACCAGCGTGCAACCGGTGTTGGAGAAAAAGTGGATGTATCTTTGGTGGATTCGGTTGTTTCATCCATGACAAATATCAATATGATTTATCTTGCCACCGGCCGAATTCCTGAACGTATTGGTAATCGATATGAATCTACATATCCTTATGATTCTTTCAAAACGAAGGATAGCAGTGTTATTATCGGCGCAGGCAACGACAAGCTTTATGCCAGTTTATGCAATCTGATGGGACGACCTGAACTTAAAACCGATTCTCGTTTTGTCAGTGTCAAAGATCGCGTTGCCAACCATGTGGCAATGAAGGAAATTGTAGAAAGCTGGACGACACGCTACACCGTTGATGAAATTGCGGATATGCTCAACAACGCCGGCATTCCTGGCTGCCCCATTAATTCTATTGATAGAATCGTTGATGATCCCCAGATTGCCCAAGCACGCAATATGTTCCCTGAAGTGGAGCATCCTGTAGGCGGTAAAATGCGCCTGACCAATAACGCCATCAAGTTTACCAATAAAAGCGCTGATCCGCGCAGGCCTGCGCCGACCCTTGGTCAGGATAATAACGTCGTCTACGGCGAGCTTCTTAAACTAAGTGCCGAAAAAATTGCGCAACTTAAAGCCGCAGGTATTATCTAAATATGGAGGGACATAACATGCCACAAAGAATTGAAGTATTTGAGGTGGGGCCGCGTGACGGATTTCAAAGTGTCAAAACCGACTGCAGCCTGATTTCAACTCAGCAAAAGCTAGAGATTATTGACCAGATGATAAACGCAGGCATTCGCCACATCGAATACACTTCCTTTGTAAGCCCTAAAGCTATTCCACAACTTGCCGATGCGAAGGAATTGACTCAGGTTGTTCTTAACAGGTATCCAGAGGTGGACCTGTTTGCGTTGGTCCCAAATCTGCGCGGAGCTAGCACTGCATATGAACTGGGCCTGCGTAAAGTGGGGTATGTGGTATCCTTAAGTGTCAGCCACAACAAGGCCAACATCAACCGTTCCCATGAGCAATCATTACAAGCTTATCGTGAAATTCGCGAAAACTATCCCGATTTGGAGATTATCGTAGACCTTGCTACCGCGTTTGGTTGCCCGTTTGAAGGAAAATATGAGAATCCAGTAAACGCTGTCGCTTTTTTGAAGGATTATATAGATGCAGGCATGAAAACCTGTTGTCTGTGCGATACCATAGGCATTGCAGATCCACAGCAAACGCGGCACTTAATAGCTGCGCTTAAAAATGCCTATCCCAATTTAGAACTTATGGTTCATTTCCACGACACACGTGGCCTTGGCATGGTCAATACTCTTACTGCAATAGACATGGGTGTTTATAATATTCAATCAGCACTAGGTGGGTTGGGCGGGTGCCCTTTCGCGCCTGGTGCTTCCGGTAACCTGTCTACAGAAGATCTAATATGGATGCTCAATGAAATGGGTTATGAGACTGGAATAAACTTTTCTCGCACTCTGGTTGCCGCCAAAAGCCAGAAGTCCACTATTTCTGGTCAATACAGCGGGCATCATGTTTGTATCGAACAGGAAACGCCCTGCAAAGAACGGGAAACATATCACTCTAAGCCGTAAAAGCCAAGTGAAGCAATGAAAAAGAAACTAATGAATTGCCTTTTCTTCGATTTTCAGAACCATAGATACGGACAAAAACCTCTTGTCATAGAACATAAACTATGACAAGAGGTTTTTTATACGGTTTTAAACTATGAGCTCCACGCTTAACCCATTGTAAGCCACATTCGCACTGATAAAAGGTTTTCATAAAAAACTCGTATCATTGTTTAGAAATATTTAGGATGTCAATTCACCCACCGCATTATCATAGGGACTAGCGCCGCGTCCTTGCGTAAACCGGTGTTACGTCCAATGTGATGGAGTCTTTGCAACCACTTGCTGGGCCAGCGGTTTTACTATACAAGAAGCTACTGGGAATTTTATTTCTTAGCAGCTTCCTGGACTTTTATTTTTTATATGGGCGTGCTATTTGAGATAACGATCAAACCAATTGATGATTTCTGTTAAGCGGTGAATTCGATGTCTCGGCTTTCCGCGCGCCATGCCATGATGCTCACCATGAACGACAAGCACCTTGGATGGCACTCCGTGATATTTCAGTGACATAAACATCTGCAGTGGCTCCGCCAGCCAACAGCGGTGATCCTCCTGCCCATGTACAAACAGAGTCGGGGTTTTCACCTTATTTGCGTACTTCATAGGCGAGTGGAACCACATTTTTTCAGGATCGCTCCAAGGGGTAGCGCCTAATTGTGTCGTATTAAAAAAGTATCCTATGTCAGTGGTCATTACCTTAGAAATCCAGTTGGCAATGCTGCATTGTGCCACCGCACAGGCAAATCGGTCGGTATGACCTATAATCCAATTGGTCATAAATCCGCCGTAAGAGCTACCGGTCACGCCCAGACGCTTACTATCCAGTGCGGGATAGTGCTCCAACACCGCGTCGGTGAAGGACATCAGTTCCTCATAGTCAATGGTGCCCTGCTTTCCTACAATGTCGGCAAATTCGTTACCGCGTCCATCACTGCCGATCGGGTTGGTAAAAAAAACAAAGTAGCCCTGTGCTGCCCAGAACTGGAATTCGTGATAGAACACCTCACCATAGACCGCCTTGGGCCCCCCGTGAATGGTAAGAATACCGGGATAGCGCTTGGAAGGGTCGTAGTTGATTGGCAGAATCACCCCGCCTTGAAAGGTAACCCCCTTGTAAGTAAAGGTAATCCACTCGGTTTTGGCAAGATTGCGCTGTGCCATTACCAAAGCGTTTACATGAGAAACAGCAATTGCCTCACCAGCTTCGCAACGGTAAACCTCTGCCAGACCGTCATTTTGCAGACCAGTAAAGTACAGTTCACTGTTTCCGATGGCAAGTTCATCCACACTGCCCATCTTTTCAAACAGGCGTTCCACACCGCCCGCCACGCTGTAGCGGCAGATGGCAGTATGGTTTTCCACGGTGGAGAGAAAATATAAATATTTGCCAGAAACGCTATAGCAAGCGCCGTCACCCATGCGGCAATCGGAGCCTACGCTGCTCTTGGCTGAGAGATCATAGTACATTTGCAGGCGTAAACCGTCCTGTGTTAGCTCAAAGATGCCCGGATTCTCATTTACCCCAAAACGTTTCATGTCCGAGCCAAAAATGATAGTCTTTCCGTCCAAGTTGGCGGCGTATTGCACATCTAGCGTACCCTGTGCAATTAAAAGTTTTGGCTTTATATCGCCTAATGTGTACCGCCAAAGCGCGTTGGTCGATTCCTTTTTGTCGCAGTAGGTGTTGGCGGTAAACAAAAGCTCACCGTTCTGCACACAAACCTGCTCCACCGTGGCATAGTCTTCCGAAACCGCCTTCATGGAACCGTTGGTACTGTCCAGCAGGTACAATCTTTCACGCACTCCGTTGATGATGCCTTTTCCGTTGAACCAGAAAGGAATCTCGTCGAACACGTCGTAATCCTTTTCCTCTTCTATCTGAGCCAAACGCTTTTCTCGCTCCGTATGCGTCAGTTCTCCCAGCCCCGAAAGGCCGTAGGTGTAGCGCACAATTGCCGCGTAGTATCGGTCATTGATTTTATAAAGCTTATTTACGCGGTAAGGCACACGAAAAGCCTCAGTAGCCTCTGCTGTACTGACAAGGCTTTGACGATAGAACACCGTCCACTCTTCTCCCGCCTTCACACGCTCCTTCAAGGCTTCATCGTGAATACCTGAAAATAGCAGTGTTTCAGCGTTTTCCCACTCTGAAATGCGATCCGCGCCAACCGAGGTTATTTCACGGCAGTCGCTACCATCGCAGTTGCACACCCAAAGGGCGCTGTCGTAGGCGTTTTTCTCCTCATTGGGCATGGCAGTGAAAAAAGACAGTTTTTTTTGATCCGGCGCAAGTTTTAATCCTACCACATAACGGTAGTTTAAAAAGTCGCGCAACGTTATGTTCTGCATGATGATAAGAATTCCTTCCCCAAAAAATTTACTCGGCAGCCGTACCGGGGCAGACCTTGTGACAGGCAACAAAATGTGCCGGTGCAATTTCAGTCAGCGTCGGTTCCTTTTCAAAGCACTCTGGCTGGGCATAGATGCAGCGAGGTGCAAACCGGCAACCAGGCTTGGGATTGATCGGCGAAGTGATCTCGCCCTTTAAAATGATACGTTCTCTCTTATAATGAATGTCCGGCATAGGAATCGCCGAAAGCAACGCCTGCGTGTATGGGTGGGTGGGATTGTTAAACATAGTTTGAGAGGGCGCTTTTTCAATCAGCTTGCCTAAGTACATCACCGCAATGTCGTCGGAGAAGTGGTTGACTACCGAAAGATCATGCGTGATGAAGATATAGGTCAGACCCATTTGCTTTTGAATAATTTTCATCAGGTTTAAAATCTGCGCCTGAATCGAAACATCCAATGCAGAAACCGGCTCGTCACAGACGATAAAATCGGGCTCCAGAGCCAACGCACGCGCAATACCGATTCTCTGGCGGCGACCGCCATCGAGCTCGTGTGGGTAGGTGTTGACGAGACGCTCGGCAAGGCCGACCACCTCCATCAGCTTGAGAACCTTTTCATCCACCTCTTTTTTGCTGTTAGCAAGCTTGTGAATACAAATGGGCTCTGCAATTATTTGACTAATCGTTTTGCGTGGATTAAGCGACGCAAACGGATCCTGAAAGATCATCTGCATAGACTTGCGCAGGGTACGAAGACGGGAAGCATCCGCCGCCAACACATTTTCCCCCTTAAAAATCACCTCGCCGGAAGTTGGCTCAGTCAGGCGAAGAATAGTGCGACCAGTTGTTGATTTTCCGCAGCCGGATTCTCCTACGATCCCAAGCGTTCTGCCACGCTCAATGGTAAAGCTGACATCATCCACCGCATGGAGCGTGCCCTTGGGCGTTTTGAAATGCTTTTTAAGATTCTTTACTTCAAGCAAAATCTCGCCCATTATTTATCCCTCCCGTTGAGTGCAAAATCCGTTTCTTCATAGCGCATACAGCGTACAAAGTGGGTGTCGGTAAACCACTTGCCCTGTGGTTCGCTCTGGCTGCATTGCTCAGTAGCATAGGTGCAGCGCGGGGCAAATGTACAGCCTGGCGGCAAGTCGGTAGGATCCGGCATAAGACCCGGAATGGGTTTTAACATCTCGCGGCGCACAGTAATGCTTGGCAGCGAATTGAACAGGCCTTCGGTATAGGGGTGCATGGTGTGGTCAAAAATGTCCTCCAAATTACCATGCTCTACAATCTGCCCGCCGTAGATAACTGAAACCTCATCGCATATTTCTGCCACAATACCAAGGTCATGGGTAATCATGATCATGGATGCGTCAAACTTTTCCTTTAATTCTTTCATCTTTTGAAGTATCTGCGCCTGAATAGTCACGTCAAGCGCGGTGGTCGGCTCATCGGCAATTAAAAGCTGTGGCTCGCAGGCAAGCGCCATAGAAATAACCACACGTTGCTTCATACCGCCCGAAAACTGATGTGGATACTCCTGCGCACGCTCACCTGGAATGCCGACCAGCTCCAACATTTCGCGTGCCCTTTCCATAGCCTCAGCCTTAGTCACGTTCTGATGCACTTCAATGACCTCGGCTATTTGATCGCCGACGGTAAGCACCGGATTGAGAGAAGTCATTGGATCTTGAAAAATCATTGACACGGAGTTGCCGCGAATCTTTTCCATTTTCTTTTCGGGCATAGTCAAAATATCCTGCCCGTTTAACATAATGCTACCCGATTTAATTTTTCCGGGTGGGTCAGGAACGAGCCTCAGAATAGAAAGAGCAGTGGTGGTTTTGCCCGCACCCGTCTCGCCAACCAGCCCTAGTGTACGTTTGCGCCCCAACTTGATATCCAGTCCATTCACCGCTTTGACAATGCCGTCCTCGGTTTCGTAATGAATGACTAGATCTTTAATTTCCAATATGTTTTCATGGTTTTGCATCGAATGTCCCCCCTGTTACTGCTTCAGCTTGGGATCAAGCGCGTCACGCAGTCCATCGCCTAACAAATTAAGCGATAGTATGGTAACAATAATTGCCAGACCCGGGAAGAGCGTGATGTGCGGTGCGGTTCTCAAATAGGTTCGTCCTGCCGAAAGCATTGCGCCCCACTCCGGGCTTGGCGGCTTAACACCCAAGCCTAAAAAGCTTAGGCTAGAGGTGGAAAGAATGGCAACCGCAACCTTTAAGGTAACCTGAACAATGATAGGCGCCATGCAGTTGGGCAAGATATGTCCGAAAATTAGTTGATAGTTACGGGCGCCGGTGCAGCGTGCCGCTTCCACAAATTCCTGATCTTTGACGGTGAGCACCGATGCACGCACCAGGCGTGCATATTGAGGCATGGTGGCAATGGCTATGGCAAGCGTAAGATTAAACATGCTTGCCCCCAGTGCCGACACAATGGTGATGGAAAGCAGGATGCTGGGAATTGCAAGGAAAATGTCCATGATACGCATGATAACATTATCCAATTTACCACCGTAAAATCCTGCTATTGCGCCTAACGTACCACCGATTAACAGCGCCATGGTTACTGTAATGACACCAACAGAAAGCGAAATGCGAGAGCCATGCACCAAACGCCCAAAAACATCACGACCAAACTCATCGGTACCCATAATATGATCCTTACTTGGAGGTTGGCAGCGCATAGAGATGTTCTGATTGATGACAACCTCGTCGTAATCCGCAATAAAATCAGCGCACACCGACATGGCGACTAGAATAAGCAAAATAGCCAAACCGATCATTGCCGATTTATTGCGCCTCAGCCGTCTCCACACCTCGGCGCTTTGGCTTCTCTTCTTTACCGTCTTGGCGGCAGGCACCGCCTGAACCTGAGCAGTTGTATTCATCGCTGTCCCCCCTTTACTTTTTGTATACAGCCTTGATTCTGGGATCGATAAAGGCGTATGCAATATCAATCACCAGGTTCACAAGGCTGAAGCAAATGGTAACAAGCACGATGCATCCCAGTACCATCGGGGTATCCTTACTCTTGATGGAATCAACCATCAGACGACCGACACCCGGCCATGAAAAAACCGTCTCAGTAAGCACCGCGCCGCCGAGCATATGACCAAACTGCAAGCCAACCACTGTAACCACAGGTATTAAGGCGTTTCGCAGCGCGTGTTTTCGAATAACAACACTGTTGTTAACACCCTTCGCTTTTGCGGTACGTATATAGTCCTGACGGATGACCTCCAACATTGAGGAACGGGTCATGCGGGTAATGAGCGCTGCAGCACCGGTTCCCAGCGTAACAGCAGGTAGCACAAAGCTTTCCAATCCACTCATACCTCCCGAAGGGAACCAACCCAGATGCAGCGAAAATGCCAGGATCAGCATCAGCCCCAGCCAAAAGTTTGGGGTTGCAACACCTAGCATCGCCAGCGTCATGCTTATGTAGTCGGTAGGGGTATACTGCTTGGTGGCGGAAAGTATGCCAACGGGAATGGCGATTCCAATGGCAACCACCATCGACCAGAAGGTGAGCTTAATGGTTGCAGGGAACGTTCCCATGACGGTTTTAAATACATCCCGCCCAGTTTGGTAGGATTCGCCCATATTGCCCTGCACCAGCTTAATCATATATCTTCCGTACTGCACCAAAAGTGGGTCGTTAAGACCAAGCTCCTCACGGATAGCCTCAAGGGTCGCGGCGTCTCCCTCGCCGTTTGTAATCAGCGACGCAACATCTCCCGGTGTAAGCGAAAGAATGAAAAACACCAGAAAGGTTACGCCGATGATAACTGGGATCAGCATGAGTATGCGCTTAAAAATGTATTTTGACATAGTTGCAAATCACCCATTCCGTCTCGGTTTTTAGATAAAACACCGCACCGGATACGCCTTATGGGGCATACCCGGCGCGGCAAACGCTGCTGTTTATTATCTGACGCTATGTAACTGGCCTTTAGCCGAGATAGCAGACATCATAATACTTGGTGGAAGAAACTACGGGATGGGGATTCAATCCGTCCAGACCAGCTCTTGCGCCCATGCAAGTCTGTGCGCAGAACAGGGGCACCCATGGTGCATCGTCCACAACCTTGACCTGAATGTCGCTGTAAAGCTGCATACGCTTAGCGTCGTCCGCTTCGGTCTCGGCTGCCTCAAGCAGTGCGTCAACCTCGGGGTTGGAATAGAAGGACCGATTTCCGGTTGCGCCCGCATTTTTGGTATGGAACAGGGGGTTGAAGCTCTCATCAGGATCCAGCGATGAATTTGACCAACCACTAATAAAGGTAGCATGCTGACCCGCGTTAATAGCGTCTAGGAATGCGCCCCATTCATACAACTCGATATCAGCGGTTACGCCAATGGTGGCAAGGTTTGCCTGAATAAGCTGGGCGGTGCGGTTTCTGACATCGCCAGAAACAAATATGGTAGTGCTAAAGCCATTTGGGTAGCCAGCCTCTGCCAGCAGTGCTTTTGCTTTATCGGGGTTAAAGTCGTAGTGGGTTACTTGGTCGTTATAGGAACGCACTTGTGAGCTGATCAAGGTGTCAACCGGATCGGCAAGGCCTTCCGACGAAACAGTGATAATATCCTGTTTGTTTATGGCATAGTTCATCGCCTGGCGAACTTTTACGTTATCAAACGGAGCCTTCTGGGTGTTCATGGCAAAGTACTCAACAGTGGTGGAGGGGAATACGAAAGCAGTGAGGTTCTTGTCCTCCTTCACTCTGGGTACATCAACTTTTTCCATAACCGGTACAATGTCAACCTCGCCAGTTTCTAAAGAGATGGTACGGCTAGGTCCCTCAGGGATAACACGGATGGTCATTGAGGTGGTTCGCCCTGCCCCCTCAAAATAGTCATCGTTGCGAACCAGCGTGATATGGTCGTTGGGCACCCACTCTTTAAACTTCATAGGCCCGGTGCCAATTGGGTTTTCAGCGTACTTATCGCCTGCTGAGGTAACAGCCTTTTCCGAAAGGATACTGGAGCCAGGATGTGCCAAATTGACCAGTAATGGCGCGTATGGCTTTGAGAGGATCAGAGAGAACGTATAGTCACCATCAACTTTGACCTCTTGCACGACCTCAACTTTTTGTGCAAGTCTTGCGCTTGCTTTTTCGCGTTCAAGACTGAACTTGACGTCGCTGGCTTTCAGCTCAGTGCCGTCGTGGAACTTAACGCCTTCATTGAGAACAAACTTCCACTCGGTGGGAGAAACCTGAGTCCATTCCTTGGCGAGGTCGCCCTGAATGGTACCGTCGGGGGCAATGGTCAACAAGCTGTTATAAAGGTGCTCAAGCACCACGTGGGTTGTGGTATCATTGCTAACATGGGGATCAGTAGATTTAATGTCGCTCTTCTGCGCGAGAACGATGTCGGTTTTACCAAGCTTTGCTTCACTGGTGTTGGCGGCACCTGCCGCGGAATTGCCTGCTGTAGCAGACTGTTTAGAGCTTTCCGAACCACATGCAGAGAGGGATGACAGCAGCATGGTTGCCGCCATGACAATAGCAAGACTTTTGGTGAGTTTCATCTTTTAATCCTCCTAAAGCTTTTTTATAACAGGAAAATCTTTGGATAACTTTAGTTTCTACAATAAAAAACTATCACAGTTTAAGTGAAAATTCAATATAAAAGCTATATTTTTACATAAAAACAGTTTTTGTCTTTAGTTTTTGATAAAAATAAACAAATTATTTTTAGGTATTTACTATAGTGAAATACAAAGGCCGGCAGACCGCCCTATTCAAACGCTTCAAAGATCGGGCTTATCCCACAGGCATATGCACAGACTTCTGCTTGTTGTGAATTGGGGCACGCATTACAGGGCACAGCTGAGATTAATAAGCTGTGATAGTCGGATAGGTAGAAACGTAATTCCACCGGTCCACAGTATAATAGCTAGCGCTTTTACGTTTTTTTAATGCAGAGGGGTAAACATGAGTTTAAAAATCGGAAGCACAGCGCTTGCGCAAGGGATACGACTTAAATTTTTTCTCAAAATTATTAAAATGTCCTGTTTCAGGATTTATACTTCGTGCCTTTTTTAATTGAACAATTTAAGTTTAAAAATGGATAGGTTGGATAAAAAAATAAAGTGTTTAGTATAGTTTTCTATAACTATATGGCTAACACTACAATTGTGCGTCAGGTCTTTTTATAGTATAATTATTATGTAAAAGAAAGTTTTGGGAGAAAATGCAGGAGGACTGTCATGGATGTTATTGAAACCTTGAGAACTCAATACCCCAATATGAGCACAACGCAAAAGCGAATCGCTGATTTCCTGCTTAATACACCGGAGGAAGCCTGTTTTCTCTCAATGAAACAGCTTAGCCAACGTCTAAATACCTCAGAAGTGACAGTAATCAACTTTTCTCGAAAGATTGGTTACGATAGCTTTTTGCAGTTAAAAAAAGAGATGCAGGCTTATGTTACCATGCGCTTTTCTCCAAGCGAAAAAATTTCCTCGGTGGTAACCGGTTTTGGTAAAAACCGTCAAGAGGCTATCGAGCATGTTTACCAACGGGACATCGATGCCATGCAGCGGACCTATCAGCACCTGAATTCAACGGACCTAGATCGCACCTTTGAGTTGATTTTGAATGCGCGGCGTATCTATTTGGTAGGGCACAACGCCTCCCACAACATAACTGAAACAATGCGGCTACGGTTTGAACTGCTCGGGTTTGATTCCTGCGACTTTACCATTGATAACCGCCGTCAGATGGCTACCCAATTATTAAAAGTAAATCCGTCCGATATTTTTATCGTTATTTCTTTTCCCTATTATCAAAAGAACTGCCTCCACTTGTGCAACCTATTGCATCAGCAAGGTATTCCCGTCATTGCAATCACCGATCGTCCGACAGCACCAATTTCGGAATATGCCGACACCACGCTAGCATGTGCAACCGATACCTCCGTCTTTTTTAACTCATATGTTGCAGCGATGATGATGGTGAATATACTCACTGCCGGCATTGCGGTCGAAATGGAAGGCAGGGTGGAACACACCACACAAAAGCTGCGTCAATTCGAATCGATTCTCAACGATCTGGAGCAAAAGGAAGTGTTCCAAGGAACAACTCCCCATTGGCCTGACACGACAGAAATACACCGTAGCGTGAAAAGTTCAACAGCAACTATATCACCAACTGAATAAATTGTATAACCCTCTTTATGCAGAGCTGTAGTCTATTGATAATTATTAACTTCTAATTGCGCAAAGGTACTATAAAAGCACAAGAATCTAATCTGCTTACAATGATTAGATTCTTGTGCTTTTATTTAGGAAATGTAAAAAGGTTTCACAGATGCAATCCTGTCACTTCTGCCGGACGGCTGTGTTCGCGAAAGGTCTTTCGGTATTGTAACGGGGTTTGACCGACATAGTTTTTGAAAACAACATAAAAGTATTTGGTATTTTCAAAGCCGACTTTTGTAGCAATCGCCTCAACGCTAAGTACCTCCGATTCGAGCAATCCCCGAGCCCGCTCGATGCGGGTTCGGTTGAGGTATTCACTAATCGCCATATTGTAACTCTGACGAAACATACTGCCGAGATAGGCGCTGCTCAGCCCCATTTCATCAGCAATTTGTCCAGCAGAAAGATCCGGGTTTTCAAAGCCCACTTCAATGCGATGAGCAACCTGTGCAGCAATGTTGTCAAGTCTACGCTGCCGCTGGTCGGCATTGTGGGAAGAAATTGAAACAAACACCGCGTCAAACCGGGCACTGAGTACCCCAATATCGTCAAGCTCCTCAAGCCGTTCCGCAAGTAAAACCTGGTCGCTATTAAACGGAAGACCCGCCTCGTCTAGCAGCTCCCGCATTCTCTGAGCTACCCGGGTTAGGGCGAATCGCTGATCCCGGAATCGGTCGTTACGCAGTGAATCGAGAAGTTCCTTCCAGACTGTGCGCGCCCGGTCAAGCTCCCCAGCGTGCAGAGCGGCGGCAAGCTGGTTTACGTCCTTTTCTGAAAATCTACTCGGGCTGTTTCGTCGGCCCAAAATTTTTTCAGAGAGAATCCGTTGGCCGGGATACCAGAACCGTAGCTGTCGCAATTCCCATAGCGCGCTATAACAGCCCGGCAGCTCGGCAGCGGTCAGGCGCGGCATACTGAAATAGCAGCGGCAGGAGAACTGGGCGGCCAATTCTCCGCAGAGCGAAAGCGTCTCAATTTCCTCCATTTGAGGAAGCAGCGCTACACCGCATCCATTTTGGTGGGTTACTAGCACAAGAGGATGCTCTCGCTGTAAAAAGCGGCGCAGCGCATTTTGGGGTACCGCCTCCGCCAACAGAAGCACCGCCGGCATCTCGGGCTGCGGCGAACCAGGTCGCAGCCGCCCTTCAAGAAGATCAAGCAGTTCACGGGATCGCTGAAGCTCAATTGAGCTTTCTACGAGCTCGGTGAGCTGGTCAGCAGTCCCCAACTCCCCTGCGGGCGCGGATCCCCCTACCCGCCGCAACGCATGACTCATCTGACGAAATGGAAAGTAGATGAAAAAGAGAAGCGATGCGCACAGCAGCGCCAGCAATGCAAACCCAAATGAGAGCCATGCCACAAATCGGTCCCGTAGCCGAGGTAAACCGGCCAGGCACCGGTCAAGCGGAAGAATCCGCATACAATACCACCCGGTAGAGTCCATCCGGGCATAGAGACAAACGGTCTGCTCCCGTCCAATCTTACGCAGCAGATAGCTTCCGGTCTGATCCTGCGCCTTGGTAGTGACAATATCGTACCAAAACAAGGCGGCCTTTGCCGCAAGCGATTCCTCATGGGCGGCAATCAAGCTTCCGTTTTGATCAAGCAGGACGTAACTTCCCTCCTGATCAAAGCCTAGAAGCTGTTCCTCATACCAGTCAGAGGGAACGTTTACCATCAACGCGTTTGCGCGCGGGATTCCCTTACGACTGGTTTCGAAAAAGAGAAAGGAATAAAACTCCTTTGCTCTTCCCTGGGTGGGCTCAATTACCGTTCGGCGGATTGGATGCATGCGATTTTTCATACTTCGGCTAAGAAAAAGCTCGGCAGCCTGCCGATCTGCGTAGTCGTCCACCGGGGCGCTGAGTATGTTGGAATCGGTGGTGTAAACATACTGCGTGTTCTGGTTATAGATGCTGATCGAATCGACAAATTCGCTGCTGCTAACATAGGTATTGAGCTCGCGAAGCCCATAGACCCGTTCCAAGTTGGAAAGACTGTAATTCTCCCGCAGCCGGGTCACGGCCGGAGTATAAAACACCTGAAGACCATAGCTGCGCACCGTTGTCTGCACCAGCTCAGAGAAAGTATCCATCTGCACCGAGAATTCACTGTTGAGTTGCGCAAGAGAGCGAAGCGTAATGCCAGAAAAGGCCTGATAGATTCCACTGAGCAAACAGGTGAGCAAAACAAGAAAGCCCGCGCAGCAGCACAGGCAGAGCATTCCATATTGGGTTAACCGGGCGCGAAAGCGCACCGAGCGGGAAGGTTTCTCCATTTTTACTTCTCCCAACCCCACCAAGGGTTCACAAAAAGTTCAAAAACAGTATAGCAAAATGCTTTGAATGATTCAACCCAGCCTTACTTTACAATTGCCCTAAAGAAGAATAAAATTAGGATACCCGCTGTTTGTGGAGAAAGGGGGTCTGTGTCTTGTATATAACAAAACAATTCCTGCTTGCCTTGGGCACTTTGCTTATTCTTGCTATGGGCGGTTGCGCGCCCGCACCCTCACAGCCGGCTGAGCCGGTCGGTCCGGCCTCGTATACCGGCCGAGTGATGCTATATTCTTCAATGCAGGAAAATCAAATTCTTGCGATTAAGGCTGGATTTGAACAGAAATATCCCAACGTAACGATGAATTATTATTTTGCGGGAACCGCAAAGGTAATCACAAAAATTGCTACCGAAAATCAGTCGAGACGGCCCTTGGCAGATGTGATCTGGGTGGGAGATCCTTCGGACTATGTCTCTCTGAAAAATGCAGGGGTTCTCGCTCCATACATTTCACCACAGGGAATTCATATTAATGAGGACTATCTAGATCCAGACCACTACTATACCGGCGCGCGGCTGGTCAACGTGGGGATCGCCTACAACACCGACCTTGTTTCGCCGCGGGATGCCCCTAAAGGCTGGGAGGATCTGCTTGACCCCAGATGGAAGGGAAAGATTATCATGACCGATCCGGGTAGCGCCGGAACCATTAAATATTTTGTCGGCGCGCTCATGGCCGACGAGCGGTATGGGGACGACTATTTTATCCGTCTGCGGGAAAACGGCTGCGCGCTTGAAAGCGGCTCTGCCGCGGCCCATCAGCAGGTGGCGACGGGCAACTATCCAATCGGGATCTGTCTCGATTATGTGACCTCAAACCTTGCAGAAGCGGGTGCACCGGTCACCTTCCTCTATCCCAATCAGGACCTCGTCCGTATCTACAGCCCGCTGGGGCTGGTCGCCCACTGTGCCAATGAACAGAACGGAAAGCTCCTTTACGACTATATCCTTTCAAAGGAGGGGCAGGAAATTCTGATCAAAAACAACTTGATCAGCATTCGAGATGACGTCAAGCAGAACGACAGAGGAATGGATGCTATCTCCCGGCAAACCCTAGAACCCGATTTGGACTGGATCGCGGAAAATTCCGATGAAATCATGTCACGATTCGATAGAATTTTTCTATCATGAAAAATAGCGCCCTTCCGGTTGGGAGGGCGCTATTTTAATAGAAAAGGGAAAATTAAATATCTTCGACGAAAAGCACCCCGTCGACACTGCGGATGATCTCAATCATATCCGCCGTATTACTGTCCCTACCGGTACGTTGAAGATCAAGCAGAATTTCATTACTTTGGCATGTGGTCTCACGGTTGAGATGCTCAACATAGGTCATGTGCCACCCTTTCTGCCGCAGGGCGCGAAGCAGGGTAGAAAAAGGAACCGCACTCGAGTATTCAAGGTAAATCCGAAGTGTAGACGTGGCTTTAAGATAGCGTTCGTCGAGCTGGTTAAGGCTTACAATCACCAAAAAGAGAAAGGCGCACATGATGATTGCACCCTCATAGAAGCCTACACCGATCGCAAGTCCCATGCAGGCCGACGCCCAAAGGCCGGCGGCGGTGGTAAGCCCCTTGACCTGTTGCCCTCGCTGGTGTCCGGTGGTGACGATGGTTCCGGCTCCTAAAAAACCGATGCCGCTAATGACCTGCGCCCCCATTCGCGCCGGGTCTGAGTTGGGATTAAAATAAGTAATGATATACTGATTGACCAGCATTGCCGACATCGCGCCGATGCAGACGACAATGTGGGTGCGTAGCCCTGCCGCATGACGTTTTTTGCCACGCTCAAAACCAATAACGCTGCCGCAGATGGTGGCTAAAACAAACCGTAAGAAGATTGATGTCAGATTCATCTGCCGCAAATAGCCGGCCGCCACAGCCCAATCGATCTCCTGAAGCCGCATGCTTATCCTTCACCTGCTTTCATTTTTATTAGTCGGAGGTTCTGACCGGGTCATCCCCTGTCTCATTAAGAATGTCTCCGCCGGCCCGCTCGACTGAATTTTTCTCCATATGATCCATGAGAAGCGGAGAAAGGATACCAAAGATGCACATCACAACCAGCACCCAGCAGATCGGGGTAGAGAAAAGGATTGCCGGATTACCCTTTGAAATGAGCAGCGAACGGCGCAGCCCCTTTTCGCCGAGCGGGCCGAGAATGAGCGCGAGCACCACGGCGGCCGGATTAAGGTCAAACTTGCGGAAAAAGTAGCCTAATACGCCAAAGATCATCATAATCACGACGTCGACAAAATTCTTGTGAATGGCATAAGAACCTACCACACAGAGCACCACAACGCTCGGAATCAGAATTGCATCCGAAAGACGCGAGATCTGGGCAAAGCCGCGGCAGCCAAGTATGCCAATGCCCAGCATAAAAAACTGCACCATTACAAAGCCCGCAAAGAAAGTATAGGTCATCGGAGCATATTTGGTGAAAAGCTCGGGACCTGGCTGGAGGCCCTGAATGATGAGCCCGCCCATCAGCACTGCGGTTACGCTTTCGCCTGGGATGCCCAGTGTCAGCATCGGAATCAGCGAGCCGCCTGTGACGGCGTTGTTGGCCGCTTCGCTGCCGGCTACTCCCTCAATTGAGCCGTGACCAAACTCCTCCTTATGCTTAGAGAACTGTCGCGCCGAGTTGTAACCCATAAAGCAGGCTATCGAAGCGCCCGCGCCCGGCAGGATGCCAATGACGTTGCCGATGATCCAGGAACGCAGAATCGTAGGCGTAAGCCGCTTAATCTCCGGAAGGGTAACGCCTATTTTATCGGTGAATTTTGAGGCCTTGGCCCTCTGCTTGATCTTCTTTTCCGCGAGAATCAGCGCCTGACTCATCGAAAAGAGGCCGATTAGGGCGCAGGTTACATTGATACCCTCATAGAGGGAGGACTGGCCGAACATGAACCGTTTAACTCCTTCCATCGGGTCCATGCCGATGGTAGAAAGCAGCAACCCGAGCGCACCGGACATCAGGCCCTTGATCATCGATTTTGAGGACACACCTGCAATAATGGTCAGTCCAAAGATCGAAAGCCAAAAATATTCAGGGGAGCCAAATTTCATAGCCAACTGTGCTAAAAGCGGCGCGAAAAAGTAGAGGGAGATGCAAGAGAGCAGTCCACCGCAAAACGAGGAGAAGCAGGACACGCCCAGCGCCTTGCCCGCCCTGCCCTTTAGGGTCATTTGATAGCCCTCAATCGCGGTGGCCGCCGAGGCAGGGGTTCCGGGGGTATGAATAAGTATGGCCGAGATCGAGCCACCGAAAATTGCACCGCAATAGATGGCGCCGAGTACAATTAGTCCGGTCGATGCCTCCATACTGAAGGTCATGGGCAGCAGCAGTGCCACGCCCATCGCGGCGGAAAGTCCAGGCAAACAGCCAATAATAATGCCGATGGCGGTTCCGGCCGCCATGGCCAAGAGGTTGGTTAGGGTTAGGGCACTGACAAAGCCGCTGCCCATTAATGCTAAGGTTTCAAGCATATTTGTCACTCCCCTTTACTTAAACAACAGGCCCATTGGCAGCTTGACCCCAAGAAAAAGGGCAAACGCGCCAAAGACCAGACCAATTACTACTAAGGACGAAAGTATCATCTGCCATTTTGGAACATGGAGAAACCAGAGACAGGCAATCATAAAAAAGAACGTGGCAGGATAAAAGCCCACATAATACATGCCTAACAGATAAAAGAGAATCATCCCGAGGATCGGGATAAACTGAGCAAGAATGGTTTCGCCAAAGACTTCTTGTATTCCACTGGTTACTCCAAGACGTTTTGCGTCCTTTACCATGTAATAGACATAGAGAGTAGTCAGCAGGGCAAGCACAGTGATAATAAAAATGGGATAAGTTTGGGCAGCTTTTTTCAGCCGCAGTGTCATCACCAGAAAAAGGGCGCAGACGCCATACATAAAGCCCACGACGCCAATATCAGTTTTTTTCATAGGAAGAATCCTCCTTGGGATAAAAAGAGCGCGGAGCTTCAAGCCGTGAAACCCCGCGCAGATTATTTTTCGCGGCTTACTCCCAGATTTTTGAAACGGTATCGGTGCAGAAGGTATACTGCGCGGCAAGCAGGTCGCCAGTCGCTGCAGGGTCCATATATTCGGTATTCATGCTGGCCTGCGCGGCGGCAGTGATGTAGTCTGCATCCGCCATCGTCTTTTCAAATGCTTCGGCATAGAAGTTGATGACCTCAGCAGGGGTTCCCTTGGGGGCGACGATGCAACGTGCGCTACCGTACCACTGATCATAGTAACCCAGCTCCCCGAGTGTGGGCACGTCGGGATACTCCTCAAGCCGCTTGGTGTCGTAAACGCCGAGCACCTTCAGCTCACTTTTAAAGGAGGCAAAGTCGGCAACCTTGGCTACCGAGAAATCGACTTCGCCCTGACGAAGCGCCAACAGCTGATCGGCAGTACCGCCGTAAGGAATGGCAGAATACTCAAACTCGGCGGTTTTAGAAAGCAGCTGAGCGCCGATGTGGTTGGATGCCTGCGCGCCGTTGGTAGAAGCCTTCAGCTCACCGGGGTGGGCTTTAGCGTAGTCGACCAGCTCCTGCAACGTATTAAACTGGGAGTTTGCACCAACCAGTACGACCGAAGTCTCAGTAACGTGATTGCAGATTGGAACGATATCGTCCATTGTATAATCGCCGAGCTGCTCGACAATGTTCGAGGCAAAGGTAGGCAGATTAACAAATCCGAGCGTGTAGCCGTCGGGTTTAGCCTGTGCCAGCGCTGTCCAGCCGATTGAACCGGAGCCGCCCTCAAGGTTCTCGATGACTAGAGTTTTGCCAACATACTTATCAGCATAGGTGGTAAGAACACGTGCGGTGTTGTCGGTACCCGATCCAGCCTTATAAGCTACAATCATGGTGACATTCTCAGAAGGGGTCCACGCGGCGGGAGCGGCATTGCCCGATGCTGAGGTCTCGGCAGACGCCGCGGATGAAGCAGTGGCAGACGATGTTGCGCCGCCGCATGCAGCCAAAGTTAGCATCAATGCGAGGGCAAGAACGGTACATAAAGTCTTTTTCATAACTGTTTCCTTCCTCTCTTTTCAAACACATATTTAGAACCCCGTCACAGAATTTGGATTGGTGCAATTGGCACTGTGAGGCGGGTTCTTTGGATCAGTTACATGTTAAGATCCAACAATTCAAAAGTAAAGTTTAAATCCTTTATACTTTTAAAATCCGTAAATTTTAAACTTTTCAAAGATGAAAGTTGTACATTTTGCTATGGAATAGGACATTTACTATATGCAAGATTTGCTTCGTTTTTTATAGGTGGCCGCTTTTCATAAATATCTTCACCTCTGATTTGATTCGGTAATTGCTTTTGAGATTGACAAGTTTTGCGTGATTAATAAACAGATTACATTGGGGTATTAAGCAAAATCAGCATAGAAGATGATATTAGCGGAACCGATACGTAGCCGGAAGTGCCTTTAGCAGGCACATCCACAGGGGCAACGCGGCCGATGTGTTTAATATATTGGAATATGGAATTCCCAATATACTATCACAAGGTAGTTTAAGCATAGAAAAATCAAGGCTTTCCAGCGATATTTTCATCGAGTGGAAGGCCTTGATTTTCTAGATGTACGGATCAGTTTAAGAATTAAACATCAGCTATGGTATCACTAAGATAAAGCGCGCAATCCAAGTTCATTTAGAAAGCGAAAGCTGATGTTATTATGTATTGGATAACTTATATATATTTGTATCCGAAAGGGTAAAACCTGCTTCTATAACTAGACATCAATATTCTCGCAAAATGTTTTAACTATATTAGGATCGAACTGTGTACCGGCACATCTTATTAGTTCATTTATTGCTTCTTGCTTGCTCATCGAATTTCTATAGGGTCGCTCTCCTGTCATTGCAGAATATACATCGGCTACAGCGATGATTCGCGCTATCAATGGGATCTCCTCACCTTTTAATCCCCTTGGATAGCCACCTCCATCCCAATGTTCATGGTGAGCTAAAGCATAATCTGAAAGATTGGAATATGCATCTACCGATTTTAAAATATGGTAGCCAATCTCAGCATGTCTTTTTATACTTTGATATTCCAAATCTGTCAATTTTTCAGGCTTGTTAAGAATGGTGTTATCAATTGCAATTTTGCCAATATCATGGAGAAGTCCCGCCATCTCAATTTCGCGTAAAATCTCTTGATCAAAGTTAAGAGCCTGACCAATTTGCCTGCTGATTATGCTAACATTTTCAGAATGAATTTTTTCTCTTTGATTCGTTTCATTCAAAGTTTTTATTATAACCTCAATCGTTTTACTCCTCATACTCTGACTTTCGATTAGCTTCTTTCGGTACATGTGCTCCTCGGCCTTTGCGAAAATATCCATAATTTTTTGCTCTGGCGAAGTCTTCGTTTCCCATCCTACAGATATTGAAATTATAATTTCATTAAGCCTACGTTGTTCTAACTCACTTAATATTTGTTTTACGATAAGTTCTGTGTTTTTACAACTCGTCTTGGGCAAAAGAAGGACAAATTCATCGCCACCAATGCGAGATATTATGTCACCTTCTCTGCACACTTTTTTGATGGTATCTGCAACAATTTGCAATAGCTTATCGCCCACCTGATGGCCGAATGCATCATTTGTCAATTTTAGGCCATTAACATCCAACATAGCCAAAGATAGCGGTAGGTTGTGCTTTGAGTCTAATCTTACTAATTCTTCCTGGAAAAAATGGCGATTAAACAAGCCAGTCAATTGATCATGATAGCTTAGATAAAAGATCTTTGCCTGCTTTTGCTTCTTATCTGTATAATCTCTAAAAACTACAACTATGCCGTTGATTACTCCCTCATCATTAATAATTGGGGCAGCACTGTCTTCAATCGGTATGTGATGTCCGCTTTTACTTATTAGAATAGTACCTTCATCAAGCGTTATTACTTTGCCATTATGAAGAACATTTCTCACCGGATCCGGGCATTTTTTGTTTGTGCTCTCATTGATAATATTAAATACTGTTTCAAACGGCAATCCCAAAGCCTCATCATTCTTCCAGCCGGTTAAGTTTTCAGCCACTTCATTCATAATGAGAATATTACCATCTTTATCTGTAGATATGACGCCGTCACCCAGTGAATGTAATGTAGTTTTAAATAACAATCGCTCAGTGTTAATTATCTCTTTAGCTTTGTAAAGTTGATCGTTTTTTTCCTCAAGGTTAAAGATAAAACTTGCAATGTTGGTTACCATGGTGGTAATCCCTCTAGATAAAGCGCCTATTTCATCTTTTCGCTCTAAATATTTTGGTGGTAATGAGAGACTACTGTTATTGCTGTAAATCTCCATTTCTTTACAAATTTGTGAAATCGGTTTCGATATAATTCTTTGTAAAATAAGCAGAAAAGCAGTCATTACAACTAATAACCCAAGCAATATAATTAAGTTTATAAACATAAACTTGTGCATTTGTGCCAAGGCTTGGGATTTCGTTATATTGGAATAAACTATTAAATCAGTATTGTTAACAGGTGCATATGCAATAAACCTTTCTTGACCTAAAAAATCGAACTGGATTATACCTTTATCTCCAGATAATAATTTATTAACCACGTCTTGATCTAATTGGTTTTGTATAAACTCATCAATTGGATCTACGGTTTGGTAGTAATCAGGGCTATAAAGGATTTGTCCTGTTTTATAAAGTAAACCAATATCTATATTCGTTTCAGAATTATAATTGTGCATTAATGTATTAATATCTTGAATCAGAATATCCAAGCCAATTGCACCAATAATTTTGCCATTGTACTTCAGAGGTGTAGCCACTGTAATTGCAGTCTTATTCGTTATAAAATCAATATAAGGAGTAGTAAGAGTCGTTTTATCGTTATTGATTGTGTTGATATACCATTCGCGCGCTGATAAATCATAATTCGAGTCAATTTCGTAATCATACACATTCGTAATAATATCATTTACTTCCTCAAGTGCAATAAAAGACTGTGCAATATGGCTGTCTAAAGCTTGTATATTGCTAAGCTGGTCAACAACTTTAGCAAATAGGGGGTGATCCCTTTTCGTGGAACGATTATCAATGTCTATAACCAAATTTGCAAAATCCGAATTATCTTTTGCTTGGTCGATAATTACAACATATTTTTGCAAGAACTTATCAATTTCAGTGCAAAGAAATTGAGTTTCTTTTACTAACTGCTGTTTACTCTGCTGCTCTAAATAAGTTTTTATCTGGACATTTAAAAAGGTATAATAAGCAATAAACATTATAAATACAAACAAAAAAGTGGCTAGACCTATTTTCCTTATAATACTATTTTTCACCATGAGGCCCACCCCTTTTTTGTCTATTATACGAGTTCAACTTTGCTTATATTTAATTAACTTCATAATTTATTAATAGTCTAACATTTATTTATTTCTTTAGAAAGATATTTTCAAAATATTGTAGAAATTTGTGTATTTAAGGCGATTAATTTAATTCCAAAGCCAGCCTTCTGCACCAGCAGGGTAAGCTAGTTTTAAGCCAAATTTGGAGGCAACCATGAAGCCTAAAATGTGCTTTAAACTTAAATTTCATTATTTTTTCTTTATTTTTGCGCAAAAATAAGGCAGTATAAGCTTGATTTTCATATACCGCCTCTTGTTCTTATAAATTATTTGTCTTTGGACCCCGCCGCAACTAATAAAATTAAAAATTATTTTTCGCTATAGGCAGTTTTTAAAATCTCCAGAATTTCATCTGATGTTAGCTTTTTATATCCGCCTAAGATTACGGTTGAATTTGCTATAAGTGGCAGCATATCTTCAGTTGCGCCAAGTTCCTTGATATTAGTAACAACACCACATTCTTTAGCAAATGCTTCCAAAGCATCAATACCCGCCAAAGCAACTTCCTCTTTAGTTTTGCCAGCGTCATCAATGCCCCAAACCTTCGTTGCAAAACGAACGAATTTCTTTAAGCCATAGCTATAAATGTACCTATAATAAGGAAGCGATACGGCTGCTAATCCCATACCATGGGCACAATCTGTATAGGCTCCCAACTGGTGCTCAATCATATGAACTTCCCAGTCCGCTGTCTTGCTTAAGCCCATAATCGGATTCATTGCAAGAGTCGCGCTCCACATCAGGTTACTTCTTGCTTCATAGTCCTGAGGATTTTTCACCGCAATTTTAGCACTATGGATTATAGAACAAAGCAATCCCTCAATTAAATAATCGGAGGTTACATCATCTTCACCAGAAAAATAAGCTTCCATCAGATGGGACATCATATCAAAAATGCCGCTGACCATCTGATATGTTGGCAAAGAGAAAGTATACTCTGGGTTAAGGATTGAGAATTTTGGGTTAACGTTTGCAGGAAAAACACGTCCCATTTTCAGCTTCATATCATCATTAGTAATAACCGAGCCACCATTCATTTCAGAACCAGTGCCGGCCAGCGTCAGAATTGATGCAACTGGCACAATTTTATTCTTTACGGGCTCAAATTTTAGCCAATAGCGTGTCCATGCATCCCCTTCACAATAAGCGGATACTGAAATTGCTTTTGCGCAGTCGACAACAGAACCGCCACCTACAGCTAAAATCAAATCGACATCGTTTTCTTTAACTAATATAGCGCCCTCCTTAACTTTTTCATAAGTTGGGTTTGCCATAATTCCTGAGAGTTCGACAATCTTTTTGCCGCTATCTTTTAGAATACTAACAACCTGGTCATACAGTCCGATTTTCTTAATAGAATTCTTGCCATAAGCGATCATAACGGTATCGCCATAACTGGCAAGCTCGGCTTTTAAATTTTCAATTGCTTTCTTTCCAAAATAAATGGTCGTCGGGTTCTGATAAGTGAAGTCTAAATTCATTTTTTCCTCCATCCTTGTGCATTTTAGCACAACTTTTATTTGTATAGATTTGTTTTAACTTCCATTTCCATCTAGTTACTTTAGCATACCGTACTCTTGATTAGAAACCGGCTCACACCACTCATTTTCGCACTCCTCACCGGGTACCTCAACTGCAATGTGGCTAAACCATGAATCCGATTTTGCACCATGCCAATGTTTGACCTCTGGCGGAATTGTGATAACAGTTCCAGGCTCAAGGCTTACAACCTCTTTTCCTTCTTCCTGATACCAGCCGCTTCCTGCAATACAGAGCAAAAGCTGTCCGCCTCCTTTTTTCGAATGATGAATATGCCAGTTGTTGCGACATCCCGGTTCAAATGTTACGTTTGCAAGAAATACTGGACACTTCCCGGGTGCAGTTAGCGGGTTTAAAAAAGAATTACCCACAAAATACTGTGCAAATAAAGCGTTTTCCTGACCTTTCCCAAATACATTCCCTTTATCGAATTGCTCCACGTTCATAATCTTCATCTTTGAACCTCCTATAAACTTTTTCCGATTTTTTAGTTAGATAGATATTTTTCAGACTTTTTTAAACTCAAAAGGCGATGAAATTCCCCAGCATGCAAGAATCTTTTTGCTCTGTAGATCTTTTTTTAAAAGCTTTCTATTGCTATTGCGCTGTATTTAGCATACAATATAAACCTAACTTTAGGTCAAGATATTTTTAAAATTTTGGAGGTATTATGGCTTATTCCATTGGTGAAGTATCTGAAATGTTAAGTATATCCATATCTACGCTTCGTTATTATGATAAGGTAGGCTTGTTGCCTTTAGTAAACAGGACAGAAGGAAATATTCGCGTATTTAATCAAACTGACATTGAGTGCCTCAAAATGATAGAGTGCCTGAAAACAACAGGTATGCAGCTTAAAGATATCAAGCTTTTTTTTGAGTGGTGTGAAGAAGGAGATTCCACTATAGAAAAGCGTTACAATCTTTTTATTGAACAAAAAGAAAAAACCGAGCAGCAAATAGAACTGTTAAAAAATGCGCTCAATCGTATCAATTACAAATGCGAGTATTATCGAATGGCGAAAGAAAAAGGAAGTATACCCGATCTAGGATTGCGTGAGGAATTATCAATGAAATACTTGTCCAACGAAAATATCCGTTCAAAGCGCGTGTAAAAATTATAAGTTTATTTAACCTTGTCAACTATGGCAACACCCTAGTAGAATACTAGGGTGTTTGTTATATAGAATTGCAATTAAAATAGTTTTACAAGAGTAGCTATTTTAGTCTTTACATACAGCACAGAGTGCCATGGTTTGGCATCTCTGTGCTGTATGTAGTAGTGGTTATATAAAGACAATTCAGTATGTTATTATGGACCCGTTATATAAAAAACTTAGCGATGCTCGCAAATAGGATACAAGAGCCAATGCCGATCACCGTAGGGATAGCCATTGCCAATGCGGTCCATTTCCAACTGCCGGTTTCTTTTTTTATGGTTAACAGCGTCGTTGAGCAGGGCCAGTGCATCAGCGAGAATAGCATGGTGCTAATTGCGGTAACCCAGGTCCAGCCGTTTGTGACAAACAACTGCTTCATCTCTACCAGACTATCCAGTTCAAGAATACTTCCTTGCGCCATATAAGCCATAATGATAATTGGCACGACTATTTCATTAGCGGGAAAACCCAGAATAAAAGCAATCAGAATAACGCCGTCGAGCCCCATCAGCTGAGCAAACGGGTCTAAAAACGTAGCGCAATGGTTCAGAACGCTGGTTCCTCCAACCAGAATATTGGCCATCAGCCAGATCACCATTCCGGCGGGAGCTGCAACCGAGATGGCTCTTCCCAATACAAACAGCGTTCTGTCGAAAATAGAGCGCACGATTACTTTGCCAATTTGTGGTTTTCGATAAGGCGGCAATTCCAGTGTAAAGGAAGATGGAACGCCTTTTAACAGCGTTTTGGAAAGTAGCTTTGTGACGGCAAACGTTACGAATATGCCTAGCAAAATTACCCCTGTCAGCAGTATAGCAGAGAGCAAGGAAGAAACTACACCGCCCTGTACACCGACAAAGAACATGGTTAGTATTGCAATCAACGTGGGAAATCTACCATTACAAGGAACGAAGTTATTCGTTAAAATGGCCAACAGCCTCTCCCGTGGCGAATCAATGATTCTACAGCCGATAATTCCGGCAGCATTGCAGCCAAAGCCCATGCACATGGTAAGGGACTGTTTGCCGCAGGCGCAGCAGCACTTAAAGGGTTTATCAAGGTTGTATGCAACTCTTGGCAGGTAACCTGCATCCTCCAGCAACGTAAACAGAGGGAAAAAAATTGCCATAGGCGGCAGCATCACTGAGACGACCCAAGCCAAAACACGATAAACACCGAGCACTAGTAAGCCGTGCAACCACTCCGGTGCATTCATAAAGTGGAAAAACGCTGTCAGCCGATCCTGAACCCAAAACAAGCCGTCGGCCAGCAACTGTGAAGGAATATTTGCGCCGCTGATGGTTAACCAGAATACCATTGCCAGCAACAAAAGCATAATGGGATAACCGGTTCGCTTGCTGGTCAGAATGCGGTCCACTTTGCGGTCGAATGCATCATACTTTTCTTTTTGATAAACGACGGAATCCCGGCAAATCTCTTCCGCCGCCGTCACAAGCGTGGATACAATCCTGTCTTTGAGCTGATCTGGTCCGATACCTCGCTGTTTTAATCGTAGCTTTGCCACATCCAAGGTGGCGGCCAGTTCCTGATCTTGTAAAAAGTTATCGCCAAGGTAGGCGTTAATCTCCTTGATGAGCGATTTATCCTGATCTAGCAGCTTAAGGCTTAACCATCGACTGTTCAGCTTCCCGCCCGTTTTTTGCTTGATAACAGGTTCAATTAGGTTAATTGCATCTTCAATTTCTTCAGGATAATAAATCTTGAGAGGGGTCGAGCGGAATTTTCCATCTATCAAATCGTCAAGCGTATCTAAAAGTGTCGCGAGACTTTTCTTCTTTCGGGCAATAATGCCGACAACCGGCACACCCAATCGTTGAGAAATCTTCGGCAAGTTGATTTTAATATTTTTTCGTTTGGCTTCATCCATTAGGTTTACACAGACGATAACCTTGGAGGATATTTCTATTGTCTGTAAAACAAGGTTAAGGTTTCGCTCAAGACAAGTGGCGTCACATATAACCACTACTGCATCAGGTTCTCCAAAGCAAATGAAATTTCGAGCTACTTCTTCCTCGGCGGAATGGGCCATCAGTGAATATGTACCGGGTATATCAACCATAACGTAAGACTGCTTATCGGTGGAGCAGTACCCCTGTGCGTTCGTGACAGTTTTACCCGGCCAGTTGCCGGTGTGCTGGTTCATTCCGGTCAGCCCGTTAAACACGGTGCTTTTTCCCACGTTTGGATTGCCAGCAATAGCGATTACCTTATCGTCAGGGGTGAGCTTTTTTATTTCCAAACCGGAGTCTACCGCTTTAATACCGACGGAACTATTCGTCAGACCCATTCCTCATCACCACTTTCTAACAAGGTTGTATTAAGATATTACCGCAGTCCTCTGAGCGTATGGCGATTACAGCCCCACGAATTAAAAAAGCTGTCGGATCGCCGCCAGGGCTTCGGCCAACACATTCCACATCGGTATTTTCAATGAGTCCGATATCAAGTAACCGGCGCCGTATACTACCGACTGAAAGCAATTCACGCACAGTAGCATGCTGCCCCGGGACTAAATCGTTAAGATTGCTAAACTGGTTCATATAGTAATTCACCCTTCGAATAGTTTTAGGATAAGGAAACTTTCAATCTTATATTATTCTATTTCTGTGCGATGCGTTACAGCGGCTTTCTGATATAGTGTCTCCTTTCAATAAAAATTCCCACTAGAATGCTAGTGGGAATTTTTCATTGATAAAAGTTTTAGGATATGAAAGCAGTTTCAGCCTTTTATTAATAGGTCTTCCATTAAACTACCACAATGCATGTTAGCAATATTTTTAATTCTTTACTGCTTCCTTAAGCAACGCAAAATCCGCCACCATTGGTGAATAGTCCTCGCTTGGTGTAGTGATATAATCTTGAAATCCTCGCATCATAGTACCTTGGGGGAATAAATCTGGCGTTCTGCCTTCCGCTCTAGCAATTATGGCGCGACTTGCAATAATGCCTGTAGAAATAACAGGAATATAACAATCCACACCTGATAATTGCCCGATAATATACACACCATCTTTGGTGGAAAAGTGTCTATCTAAAACCTTTGGCGCATCTACAAACGTATTTCTATGTACTCGCCCGTATCGGATAAATTTCGCATTTTCTAGCCCTCTCAGGGCTCTTATAATTCTTCTTTGCCCTTCTTGTGCGATATGGGTCATAAAGCCTACAACAGAATAAGCAGATTGCCCTAAATTTTCACAACGTAAGCGAATGGTCTTATTTTGCAAACGAACATTTTGAAGATATTCTTCGTCTGTTTTAGCCACATTTTCTATGGGGATGCACTGCATCAGACCAAGGTCCGCAAGTTCACCGTGATGCTCGACAGTTCTTTCGGTTTTTAACATATATACAAGGTTTTCAAACTCTTTATCGGTTAAAGGGAGCAGCAAATCGCCATTTTCGGCAATTTCGAAAGCGTCTGTTCTAATACTATCTGCAGAAATTATAGGGCTAGTTGCGTCTGAAAGCATAATCATGCCTGCGCCCAGTTTTTTACACATGTCATCATATAACGCACCGTCAGTAAGCGGGCCGGTTGCAATGATCAAATTATCGCATTGCGGAAGGCATTCAACTTGTGACAAAATAATTTGGATATTGGGGTTTCTTTTAATTTCTTCTGTGATCTTTTGAGAAAATTGCACCCGGTCAACATTCAAATGTGTCTCATTACTCATATCACATTCCTTGGCAATACGAAGTAAATGACTATCGTAACTTAGGCATTCCTTAATAAGCATCCCATTAGCCGTATCCTCCTTGTGTCTCCCTAGAGAATTACTGCACACCAATTCTGCAAAATTCGAGTTAGAGTGTGCAGTTGAAAACACAAGCGGTTTTTGCTCATAAAGCGTAACCTCAAATCCATTGTTGGCCAGTTGCAAAGCACATTCACACCCCGCAAGTCCGGCCCCTATGATGGTTGCTTCTTTATGATCCATTTTTGCATTCGTCATTTTTATACCTCCATTATTTCGGTGACAATACCCACAGGGAATCGCCGTACCGGCAGTAACGCACCGGCCCTTTTTCATTCGGTTTTCAGACGAGCTTGAACAATTTCGATCCTGTTTCGCGGCTGATGGCGGCTTAATCTTGGAATTACCGAAAAATAAAATCTATCCTCCCTTTATTGTATTAGCCGCACATAAGTCGCAAGCAGACCGCCTGGCGAATTGTGTGCGGCCTGGCGTGCGCTATAAAAGTCATAAAGTTTAGATCTAAGATGATTTATTTTCACTATTAAAATTACTCATGTTGGAAATTATAGCAAACATTTCCTTTTCTTTCAATAGTTTGCTTTATTCATTGTATTTGCTGACCTCGACAAAATTTTTCATTATGCCCTCTCAATTTCTACAATAATCGACCTTATTATACTTTGGAAAGATGTATTATGCGTTTGAAGTGTACAGTAGTTATTCAAAAATTTACTTTTTTTATCCTTAAATACTTTTCTTTCTTTAAATTTTGGTCGATTCGATTAAACGTTTCTTCATCTTGCAGTGATTCTATCGAGTTTGCGTCTAATTATCGTCTAACCTGTTTTTACATGTATTGTAAATTAAGTAATTTATTGCTATAATTTCCATTAAAAGTAATTATACGCTTAAAGTCAACTAAAATCCATCTTTTTAAATAATGATATTGTAAATTGTGTTCGATCAGCACTTTAAAACCCATATCTATCGGGTAAAACTAAAGCCCAAGTTGTTATCGTCGAGATAACTTATCAAAGATATCTATTTAACTCTAAATGACTATGAGTAGAAAGGACAAAAAGTATGGACAACTACTATGCCGAAAAATTGAATTCTCAGAAGTTGTTTCAGGTGTATGAAACCCAAATTCCACGTGTCAAGCAGTACCTCCAAGCAGAGATAGATTTTGTTAAGGAAAATCTATCTAGCACCCAAAGCGTTTTGGAACTTGGGGCCGGATACGGTCGTATTGTTAAGCAATTGGCTCCTTATTGTGGTTCTATTGTCGGAATAGATATCTCAGAGGAAAGCGTTGAATTAGGACGGGAATATCTCAGAGACTGCCCCAACGCTTCAATGGTTGTCATGGATGTCCGCAGGATGAATTTTTCTAAACCCTTTGATGTCGTTTTGTGTCTGCAAAACGGGCTGTCTGCCATGCGTGCTGATTCCACTGTTATCAACAAAATTCTCGAGGTATTGGCGCCAGGCGCAACAGCTTATTTTAGTAGTTACAGCTCTAACTTTTGGGATTTTCGCGTGAAATGGTTTGAGGAGCAGGCCTCAAAAGGTCTTCTGGGCGAACTTGACTATGATAAAACTCAAAACGGTGTAATTATCTGCAAAGATGGCTTTAAAGCCCTGACTCATTCGCCTGAGGAATTCCAGAAAATTGGCGAGGATTCTGGATACCCCTTCAAGGTAAAAGAAGTGGATGGGTCTAGCCTGTTTTTAATCATCCATAAAAACTAGCTAAATTGAAAGGTAGGTGAAAAAATGTTCAAGCGGCTAGAGCACTTTAACATGAGCAAAGCAGCACTGATCATCATCGACATGCAAAATGATTTTTTGCTTGAAGATGCGCCAATCCCATGCCCAGGGGGACTTGAAACAGTCCAACATATTGAGAAGCTTGCACAAGTATTTCGATTACATAATCGGCCAGTGATCTACACTCAGGAATCTCACAGAAAAGAAAAAGTAGATTTTGGATTAGAGCTGATGTATGAGGAGCCAGAGCATTGTCTGGAAGAGTCTAGTGGAATAGACTTTATCAGTACCTTGAGGCCATCCAGCGGAGATTTCATTATCTGCAAGAGGCGGTACAGTGCATTTTTTGCAACAGATTTAGATTTGCTTCTTCGCGGAATGGGAATTGACACTTTAGTTCTTACCGGCGTGGCAACGGATGTTTGCGTCAGGGCAACAGCACAAGATGCTCAGCAGCATAGTTACAATGTCATTGTTCCGGTAGAATGTGTAGCTGGCACCTCAAAAAAAGCCCATCAGGCAGCCTTAGATAACATTTCGTATATATTTGGAATTACGGTACCTTTGGAACATCTTCTCTCTGCTTGTGAGCAGGGTCTAGAGGTTAAAGATGAAAAAAGGAGCTTAGTATGAAAGCAGCTGTTTATCGTGGCATACAAGATATTGCAATAGAAAATATTCCTATTCCTGAGACCCCTGATGGTGGAATGTTATTAAAAATTCACGGTTGTGCTGTTTGCGGGTCTGATGTTCGAACTTATCTTTTTGGCAATTCCATGCTCTGCCCCCCTTGGGTAATAGGTCATGAAACGGTTGGAGAAATTGTCGAAAACAAATCTAAAAACGGCATGCGGCCCGGCCAGCGAATTACCGTGGGAACAGCAATCCCCTGCGGGCATTGTCAGCACTGCTATTCGGGCCATTTTACGATGTGCAGCAATATGACTGCACATGGGTTTGACTATCCTGGCGGATATTCGGAGTATATGGCAATTTCACCACAGGCAATCAAACAGGAGGTTCTTAATTGCGTACCAGATCATCTTAGTTCTGATGAGGCCTGCCTAACCGAACCCCTTGCTTGCGTACTAAATGGTCAGGAGATTCTGAATGTCGGTCTAGGTGACCGCGTGGTTGTTATTGGAACCGGCGCAATTGGTTGTATGCATATTCAAGTTGCACGCGCACGTGGCGCTTCCCAGATCATTGCGCTTGAAATGGACCCCCGAAGATTAAGCATTGCCAAACAATTTGCAGATTATGTTTCAAATCCCAACGAAGAGGATCCTAAGCAGTTTGTCGACCAGTTGACCAAACATCTTGGAGGTCCAAGCGTCGTAATTGTTGCCTGTGGGTCTGCCCAGGCTCAAGCACAGGCGTTAGAACTTGCCGGACCCCGGGGTAGAATATGCAATTTTGGTGGACTACCCAAGACTAACCCTATGAGCACAATTAATGCAAATTTAATTCACTATAAAGAGCTCAGTGTACTGGGAAGCTTTTCATCTAACCCGAGGCAAAATACGCAGGCACTTCAACTGATTGCGTCTGGAGTCGTAAACGTAAAGCCTCTTATCTCCAAAACACTTCCGTTAGAGAAGCTTGAAGATGCCATTCTCGAAATGAAGCGTGGGGATAGTATGAAAATTATCATCCATCCCTAAAAATACATAATATTAAAAATTTGGAGGTTATTAAAATGACAGCACAGTGTGGAAAAAATATTCGGTTATCTAGAATTATAAAAAAATCTACAGGGAAAAGCGTTTCAATTGCCTTTGACCACGGCTTGGATAGTGGCCCAATGCTGGGAAATATACGTCCGCGGGAAACTATGGAGAAAATTATTGAGGGTGGAGCGGACGGCGTTCTGATCTCCCCTGGTATCGCAAGACTCTGCAATGATTTGTTATGCGATGATAACGCACCTGGCGTTATTCTTCGCCTTGACTGGACAAATGGTTTCCGTGATCCCAGTGCGTTTAACTATGAAGAGGGCCGTAACATTTTAATTAGCGATGTAGAATCTGCCCTTGCAATGGGAGCGGCGGCAGTATTGACATTCATGTTCATCGGGTATGAGGATTCCGAGACTGAGGCTCGTGAGATTGCTAAAAATGCCGAAGTGAGTCGCGCCGCTGCACGCCTTGGAATTCCACATTTTATGGAGCCTATGGCCAGAGGCAACTCAAAGCGAACCCTTGGACGGGAATTAGATCCAAAGTTGATTGCGTTACATACGCGCATGGCAGCAGAAATTGGAGCCGATGCGATTAAGACGGATTACTCGGGAGATGCTGCCAGTTATGCTCAAGTCATCGAAGGTTGCCCAGTGCCAATCTTAATTGCGGGAGGACCCAAAACCAGTTCTGTAAAAGAAAGTTTAGATATGGTGAAAGGTGCTATAGACGCCGGCGCGACCGGTATATTGCTCGGGCGTAATGTTGTTCAAGCTAAAGACCCTGCTGAGATGATTCGCGCTTTAAAAGCTATCGTACATAATGGTGAAGAGGTTGATTATGTCCTTAAACACTTTAATCTCTGATCGCACATCCAGCTGCTCAAAATTGTTTAAAAAAATTGTTTTAAGCAAAGCAGCATTAACGCAGGAAGAATCTGAAGCGCTTTTTGATTATCTAATTAGTACACCAGAGGCCTCTTATCAGTGCGCTGCCACTCTTGCACTGATGAAACATCGGGGAGAAAGCGCAGAAGAGCTCTGGGGTCTTTATAAGGTCATGTCTAGACGAGTCAAGGAAATTCCTCTTGCCGTTGATGGCGCCATTGACATTGGAGGAACCGGTGGTGGCCGGCCTACATTAAATATTTCCACTGCGGCTGCTTTGATTGTTGCTGCTGCTGGTGTTCCCGTCTGCAAACATGGAAATTATAGAGTTTCTAGCCAGTCGGGCAGTTTTGATGTTTTAAGCGCCCTAGGAATAAAGATTGAGAGATGCTCATCTCCAGACTTTGCAAAGCACTTATATGAAGATTTGGGGATAACCTTTTTATCAACTAGAAGCTATCATAATCACCCGCAGTCACTGATAGACATCCGCAAGTCACTAGGTGTCCCTACCGGGTTTAATGTGATTGGCCCGCTTTTAAATCCAGCCTGTGTCCCCTTTCAACTGGTGGGAACATCTCAACCAGAAAAGATGGACGCAATGGCAAAAATATTGATAGACCAGGGCCGAGAGCGGTTTTTAATAGCGTATGGAATGGAGGGTATCGATGAAATCAGCCCTTGTGGCGATACCCAAATATTAGATTATAAAGATGGTGTTATGCAGTCCTGTACGCTTAATCCTAGTGATTTTAACCTTCAAGCAGTGGACAAGGAATTGCTTAATGGAGGAACACCCGAAACCAACGCCAATATAATAGCGGGTATATTCAATAATGAATTACCTGAACACTTAAACGTTGTGCTCCCAACAGCGGCTACAGCATTATGGCTATGTAATGCTGTAGCTAGCTTACCCGAGGCAGCACAGCTTGCCAGGAGGACAGTTGAAAGCGGGAAAGTTGCTAAGCTTCTATCCCAGCTACTGAAAGTTTGTAATGAGGACACGAATTAAGTTTTGCGGAATTACAACGGAAGAAGATGCTATCGCGGCAGTAAGATTTGGCGCAGATGCATTGGGCTTTGTAATGTCTAAAAGTCCTCGCCAGATAGATCCCGAAAAGGCGCTAGCCATTATACAAACACTGCCGCCAATGGTTACGGCAATTGGAGTTTTTGTAAACGAGAATGCGGATTATGTGGAACGTACGGCTGAACTTTGCAAATTGAATATCATTCAGCTACAGGGTTCAGAAGATTTAAATCAATATTCTTGGAAAATTCCGATTATCAAGGCTTATAAAGTGGGTCAGCAGAAAAATTTTATTTGTGAAAATTTTGACAAAAGAGTATGCGCTTATCTATTTGATAGTCTAAGTCAAAATAAGGCAGGCGGGACTGGCGTCGCATTCGATTGGAATATTTTATCGGAATCTGATTTCCAAAAGCCAGTGATTTTGGCTGGGGGTCTTAATCCTGGCAATGTAAAAGATGCAATTAGACTACTGCGACCCTATGCTGTGGATGTCAGTAGCGGCATAGAAAAAGCCAAAGGTGTCAAAGACTGGCGCCTTATGAAAGAATTTGTGCAGCAAGTACGAATTGCAGACGAGGAAACAAATACTGTTTAATGAAAGGTTGTTAACACAATGGGGAGATATAACGAAATGCTGGTTGAGAAGTCATTTCATGATTGCGAATTATTAAATATAAATGGAAAGAACTTTGTAATTAATGAATTGACCGAGCAGATACCAGCAACCAGACCAGAACTGCTTTGGCAGGCAGCCAGAAAGGTTGCAGCACTAACAAATTTTGACGGAATTAATAAAATTGTGAGCGAAGAAGAAAAGGGGGCCGTGTTGGTTGCTGCGGTCTCGTTGCTAATGGGAATCCCTTTTGGCTTGGCAAGATGGTATCCGTCTGGATTGAGTGGTCAAATTGAGGTGGGTTTCACATGTGAGTACGCTGCCGGAAAAATTTATCTCAATGGCGTAGAGCCCGGTGATCGCGTCATTATTGTTGATGATATGATTAGTACTGGCGGTACGCTGATTGCCCTGATTGAAGCAGTTCGCGCGGCAGGTGCCGAAATTGTGGATGTTGTGTCACTCGCAGACAAAGCCGAATATAACGGAATTCAGCGTATTAAAGATGCAACGGGTATTGAGGCAAAATCTGTCGTGACAGTCTCTGTTACCGGAAGTAAATCAAAAGTGCATGAATATAAAGGAAATTAAGTATGGATTGTAGTGAAGAATGCGGGATTTTCGGAGTATGGGCTCCAAGTGAGCCTGTTTTAGGAATATGCTATGCAGGCATTTTCTCTCTCCAGCATAGAGGTCAAGAAGGAGCGGGAATTGCGCTGTATGACGGAAAGTCGATACATATTCAAACCGGTCTAGGGCTAGTAAGCGATGTATTTAAAAACTTGGATTTAACACGTTGCGGGCAATGTGCAATTGGTCATGTCCAGTATTCTAAGCGTGGGGGCCGTTCTGAGTCAAATTTACTACCATTGAGCATAGACCTTCCCCAAGGAACGGTAGCAATTTCTTTTAACGGAAAGCTTACGAACTATGACACGCTTCGCACATGCTTAGAAGAAAATGGCGTAAAATTCAATACATCGTCTGATGCTGAAGTTATTCTTCATCTCTTGTCAGAATCACATTGTTCTAGTGTTGAAGAAATCATATCGACTGCCACTAATAGATTGGAGGGTAGCTATAGCATTCTATTAATGACAAATACCCAGTTAATTGCCGTAAGAGATCCATCTGCTAGAAAGCCGTTGTGCCTTGGCAAGTTGAAAGAAGGCCAGTTTGTTGTAGCATCTGAAAGCTGTGCTATAGGTGCCGTTAACGCTCAGTTTATCCGAGACCTATCGCCTGGGGAAATGCTGTTCATTGACGCCACGGGCATACGAAGTGCATCAATGGGTGTACTCAAACAACAAAGATGTGTTTTTGAGTATATTTATCTTGCAAGGCCGGACAGCGTAATAGATAACATCGATGTTTGGATGGCGCGATACCGAATGGGCAAGCAGCTAGCTAAAGAACATCTATTCGAGGCTGATATCGTTGTTCCGGTTCCTTCATCCGGCACAGTAGCAGCAACAGGTTATAGTGAACAAAGCGGAATTCCGCTTGTAGAAGGCATTATTAAAAATGGCTATGCCGGGAGGACATTTATCCTGCCCTCTCAAGAAAAACGAGAAGCAATGGTCAGTTTAAAGCTGGCGCCAATCAAAAACAATATAAGGGGTAAAAATATATTATTAGTAGACGACTCGGTAGTTCGAGGGACAACCATGCGATATCTCATCTCCATGTTGCGTCAATGCGAAGTAAAGAAAATATTCTTATGCCTGTCTTCACCGCAAATTTTTACACCTTGCAACTATGGTGTTGATATGGCAACTCACAGTGAATTAATTTCCTCGCAACTATCATTGGAGGAGGTACGACAATCCTTAGGGTGTGACGGAATTCACTTTCTCTCTATTGATGGCTTGATGGAAGCAGTCGATGATGTAAATCGAGAGGTTATGTGTCTGGAGTGCTTTGGACATTCATAATACATCTCAAGGAGAATATCATATGAATTTTAAGCTTTTAGTAACATCAAGGTCTTTTGGAACGGTTGGAGATGAGGCGACCAATCTTTTAAGAGAAGCCAATATTCAAGTTGATTATGCGACATCAGCGCAATTTGGATCAATGATTGAAAATTATGACGCGCTTATTATTGGTGCGCATCCATTCCCCCCAGAGTTGATGGAAAAATGTCACAACTTAAAAATCATCTGTAAGCATGGCGCTGAGTTAGACAATATTCCATTAGAAAAAGCAAAAAAACTGGGCATTACCGTGACAAACGTTCCCGGCGTAAATTCACACCGCGTTGCAGATTTGACCTTTGGGCTGTTATTGGCGGTAGCGAGGCAAATTTCCTACACAGACAAACTGGTTCATAGCGGAAAGTGGCAAACTGCTACCGGCACAGATGTGTATGGGAAAACATTGGGGATCCTCGGGTTAGGCGCAATAGGAAAAAATGTAGCGCTACGAGCTAAAGGGTTTGGAATGAACGTATTGGCTTGTGATCCTTATGTCCACGATCTACCAAATGATTTTTCGCATGTAACTCTGTGTGATTTAGATTTTGTACTGCAAAACAGTGATTTCTTATCTTTGCATCTGCCTCTAAATTCAGAGACCTTTATGATTCTAACTGAGGAAAAGTTGCAAAAGATGAAGCGAGGTAGCTACTTAATTAACACAGCAAAGGGAGAACTCGTCGATGAGGATGCACTTTTTGATTTGTTGAAAGAGAAGCACATCGCCGGAGCAGCACTCGATGTTTGTACAACCGAGCCGATTCCGCCATCAAGCCCATTACTCGCGCTAGAAAACGTTATTATAACGCCACATATAGGCGTGTATTCTAAAGAAGCGATCTCAGAGGTTAGTCTGGTATGCGCGAAAAATGTTTTATCAAAGCTCAAAGAAGTTCAGAGCGCATTTGTTGCCATATAGAAGTTTTAATAAACTGTCTAATCGGGCATTATGAATCATGTTCGGGGTGAATGCGAGAGAGTCGGGTGCGTTTATAGCACCCGACTCTCTCATAAGGTAGTATGTAAAAAGAAGATATCAAAAATAGTATCAGTCGGCGCAAAGCATGATGTTTAGAATTTCCACATCGGTTGATTTCATACCATCGTGCCCCATTTTGCCAACAGCTCGAATCGTAGCTTCAACGTCGCGCTTTACCAGCCCTTCGCCATCGGAGAAACAGCCACCGTTTCTTTGCAGGTTAAACGCTAGCAGAGAAGCATCAATTGCCGACGAAATTTTGGCAGCGCAGGAGGGCTTGGCGCCGTCGCACACCATTCCACCAATGTTGGTGATGGTGTTGATGATCGTGCATGAAATCTCTTCATACCCAGCGTCATAAAGATATGCAACGCCACACGCCGCGCCACACGCCGCACAGACTGCACCGCAATAAGCCGACAGGCTTCCAATAAAACGCTTTTGATGCAGTGAAATTAAATTGGCGAGAGCAAGTGCACGATAAAGTGTTTCTTTATCGGTATTAAGTGCCTTAGCATACTCCAAAACAGGCATGGTGACGGTGATGCCCTGATTTCCGCTGCCGGAATTGATAACGACTGGCATAGCGCAACCACTCATTCTGGCATCGGAGCCCGCTGCGGCTGCCGCTCTAGCACGGATCACCAAATTTTCAGGGTCATAGCTGGCGAGTAATGTTTTGCCAACCCGGGCGCCATAGTCGTGCGTCAACCCCTCCTGAGATATAGCGGTGTTATAAGTGATTTGACGATCCAGAACCTGGCGCACATCGTCAATATTAAGCGTGTTGGCAAACGCTATAATGTCCTTGACATTGAGCAGCTGCTTAATGTCGTCGTGATTATCAGTGTTGCCCGCCAAATCACTCTGGGCAAAAATACTTTTGCCGTTCTTTTCAATTCGAGTAATGTGCGTGTGGGTGGATTGTATTTCCACCAACGCATTTTCGTTGCCTGCGTACACCGTGATGATGATATGAAGGTTTTCTACACCCTCAAGCAACCTGCAAACACAATAGTCCTGATTTTCGAGCAGCTTGACGGCTCTGGCAATGTGTTTGTCAGTGATTTCGCTGAGCACTTCTAATTCTTTGGCAGCATTTCCGCCAACAGCACCCAACACAGCCGCTACATCAATGCCTTTGAGACCATTCGAGTTGGGAACGGTAACGGCCTTGACATTTTTGATGATATTACCGCTGCTTTCTACAACGATGCGTTCCGGCTCGCAACCTAGTACTTCTGCGGCCTTAGCCGCACAATATGCGATAGCAATAGGCTCGGTGCATCCAAGAGCTGGAACTAATTCATGCTCTAAAATCTTAATATAGGAATTATAAATTTTCTTATCCACTGTAGTACCTCAAATTCTTAAAATCCAAAACAAATATCTACCCCAGAATAATGATATGTGAATACATTAAACAATGATAGCTGCCGCTCCATATTCTCGACAAACTATGCCGGAAAGGCCATCGGCACAAACATTCTGGGCAGGAACAGAAAAAGCTCAGGGAATAAAACGCCCAAAAGGATAATGCCAACGGTAATAATCAAAATGGGCAGTACGCTCTTAAAGGCTTGAGGAATGGTTATTTCACCAAGCTGTGCGGTAATCATTAGGCATGAGCCATATGGTGGTGTAATCATGCCAAGCGAAAGGGTTAAAACTACGATCAGGCCAAGATGGATATCGTTAATATGTACCGCATGACCCAGTTGCTGAATAATAGGAAGAAAAATGATAATTGCGGTGATTGGGCTTAAAAAAGTACCGATAAAAAGTAGGAATAAGATAAGCAACAGGTAAACGCCCAAATAAGATTGGGTGATGTGCAAAATCCAATCTGCAATCATCTGAGGCGCGTTTAGATAGGCAATTAGCCAACCCGTAATGCCGGCACTTGCTACAGCAAACATGCTCAGCGAAAACTCAGAAGCAGTATGAACCAAAATGGCTGGAATTTCTTTCGGGTCATAGTTGCGATAAATCATAAACATAAGAACAACGGCGTAAAGACATGCAATGGCAGCTGACTCCGTGGCAGTGAAAAGGCCGCTGCTGGTTCCACCCAGAATGACAACCGGCAGCAAAATAACCGGAACAGCACCCGATAACGCCTGTCCGCGTTGTTTCCACGTATATTTTTCTCCTCTAGGCCAGTTATATTTTATAGCTAGCACATAGGTATATATCATCTGAGCAATTGCAATAAGGAAACCGGGTACAAAGCCTGCAATGAACAACGCACCAATTGAAGCGCCGCTCATAGCACCATAGACCACCAGCAGCACACTGGGGGGGATGATAACGCCAAGCGTCGAAGAACATGCTGTAATGGCGACTGAAAATCCAGAATCGTAGCCCGCTTTTTTCATTGCTGGAATCAGCATTGATCCAATTCCGGCTGCGTCTGCCTGGGCCGAACCTGAAAGATGCCCAAACAAAAGGCTGATGAAAACATTGACATGACCTAAACCGCCGCGGATATGTCCGACAAAAGCGTCGCTGATCTTAAACAGACGATCGGTGATACCGCCCTTATCCATCAATTGGGCCAGTAACATGAACAGCGGCACCGCCAAAAGAGAAAAGTTATTGACCGAGTTATACATGCTATTGACAGCACTTAGAAACGGAATATTCATGTGATAGATAACACCGAGCGAAGCCAGTCCCAGAGCGTAAGCAATCGGTATTTTAATGGAAACCATAATTGTGAAGAGCATTAAAAGCAGCACTAAATCATTCATTTACTTTGGCCTCCTTTGCATTGAACAAAGATCTCATATGCTTAAGATCGCTCACGAAAATGCCCATGTTGAACCATAGCATAAAAAGGCCTGATAGCGGGATGCACATAAAGAAATAGGCTTGCGGAAGCCCAATGGATGGCGATAAACGGCTTAAGCCCATAATGGTATACTTATAGCCTTCACCAACTAAAAATGAAAAGAATAAAAAGCCAGAAATGTCGCCAATCAGATCAAGGAAACAGTTGGTCTTTTTATATTTCTGCGGTATAAATTCCAAGACATAGTGCTTTCTATGTCGAACAGCAATCGCGCTGCCAAAAAAAACGGACCATACAAAGAGAACTACTGCTATATCGTTTGCCCATATAAGAGGAAGCTTTAAAAGGTTGCGAAAAATTACCTGTATAGAGATGACAATAACAAAAGCGCCGACCGATATGCCACCTATCGCTTTGCAAAGCCACTCAATAAAGTTAGATATAGAAGAAATAGCTTGTCTCATATACACCTTCCTTTCAAACTAGGAGAACGCTTGTATTCCCGGCTGGCTTTGCACAGGTATAACGGGGCATGATGAATGAAATCCCCGTCTAATACCGCCGCAGTTTTTTGCGCTCTTGGCTTTAAAACCTACCAAATTGCGCCGGTATTACACTGAGGGGTAGCGCTGCCAAACACAGTAGATATCTGACAGCGCCTTGATTTTGCAATGACTGCCGGACAAAAATTTTACTTTTTGATTTCAGTGTTGATGATGTCAAGAAGCTCCTGACCATCGCAGCTCTTGGCAATCTCAGGGTAAAGCGGCTCAACAATAGCCTTGAACTCGGATTTGTCCACCGCACAGAGGGTAACACCCTTTTCCGCAACCAGTTTGCTGGTGAGCGAATCATCCGCTTCGTCGGCGAGCTTGCTGCCAAGCTTACCGGCTTCGTCGGCGACATCCGATACCATTGCCTGAATATCGGCAGGCAGCTTATTATAAGCCAGCTCGCTACAGGTGATGTGAGTGGGGGTAAACTGATGTGCCGTCTGAACAAAGTAAGGCGCAACTTCATAGAGCGCATTCGCGTGGTAAGAAGCAGCCGTGCATTCAAACGCATTGACGGTATTGGTCTGCATGCCGGAATAAATATCGTTAAAGCTCATCGAAGTGGGAATTGTTCCAAGCTTGGACCATACTAGAGACTCAGTGGCAGAAGATGTTACACGCATTTTAAGATTCTTCAAGTCAGCGACCGATTTGATTTCTTTTCCGGTATGTAGGTCACGCTGGCCGCCATTACATAGTGAAAGCAGCTTTAGGCCCAGACCATTTTTGCTATACTTGTCCTGGATATAGTTAAATACGGCGCCATCCTTAACCAGAACACCTTCAAATTGATCTCGATCAGCAAACAGATAGGCAAGCCCCAGAATCTGATACTGAGAGACAAAAGGCGCCGCATTTTGAGTACCGCCGATCAGCATGTCCAGTGTACCAACGCGCATATCGTCGATGCAGGCTTCGTCATTACCTAGCTGACCGCCTGGGAATATTGAAACTTCAATAGCGCCATTAGAGCGCTTGGCAAGTTCATCCTTCATGTATTCGGCCATCTTAACCCAAGCGTGTTCGCCGGAGACAACGGTGGCAACGCGAATTTTAAATTGACCGGGCTTGTACGACGGTGCCTCGGTAGAAGTCGAAGAACCTGTTGCGGACGCGGGGGTCGAGGTAGCAGCAGGTGTGGATGCCGCTTTTCCACATGCACTCATTAAAAGCATGGTTGAAGCTAAAAGAACAGCGAGAAGCGATTTTTTCATCTTACGAACCTCCAAAATTATTTATGTGTACACTGCCTGCGGCAGAAAGTACCTTTTTTATATTTTTTGACGCTTAAAATAGATTAATAGTGCTGCCAAAATAATAAGCATCATACCCACTAAGCTGATTAAATTCAGTGTTTCTTTAAAAAGAATCGCACCCAGCACACCAGCAAAAATTACGCCTGAGTAGTTAAAGATGCTTACCTCACTCGCCTTGGCCATTTTGTAGGACATTGTGAGAAGCACCTGGCCTATTGCAGCAAGGCAGCCAATGCCCAACAGCGCAACATAACCGAAGGAATCTAATCGAATAAAACGTCTTCCGCCAATTATTAACGATGACAGGCAACTAAATATCGAAAAGTAAAAGATTATGCAGGCACTACTTTCTTTGCCCTTAAGGCAACTGATAGCGGTATATGCTGCACCAGCTGCAGCCGCAGAAAGTAGCGCTACAACAGCCGGAACAGCACCGGAGTTCATCCGAGGCTGCACCACCATAACAGCGCCAAGCGCCGCGGTAAGCAGCGCAATAATCTGCGTAAACGAAAGCTTTTCTCTTAAAAACAACGCAGAAAATAGCGTGACAAAAAACGGTGAGCTGCGATGAAGAATTGCCGCATCGGCAGAAACCATATGCTGTGTCGCATAAAAGTAGAAAACGACGCCTATATAGCCAAACAATGAGCGCACCAATAGTAATCTCTGATTTTCTCGATGACCAAACAAGTTCTCCCGCTTATACAGCAATACAATTAGCCCAAATGCAGCTGTAATTAAATTTCTTGAAAACACTTGCTGCATAACAGGAATGCTTCCAGAAGCCTTAACAACAATCTGCATGACGCTGAAGCTTAAGGTGGAAAGCAGCATATAAAAAATCGCCTTGGTTTTGTTTGTCATCGAATCGTCCTTTACAGTCAGGCCATTTGATAGCGATTTTCAACAGCCGCACGTACTGCTGCCAAATTCGCTTCTGGCGAACGGGGATCGGCGACGCAGCCGGGTCCAATGATAAGGCCACGCCCATCAACCATGTCAATCGCTTCTTTTATATGTACGTTTATCTCTTCAGGGGTGCTGCGCTGAAGGATGCTATCATATTGCAATACACCCTTAATAATCGTGGGCACCTCTAAAATGCCGCCTAAGAATGTTTTTGAGGTTTTGGCTCTGGCGGTTTTCAGATCGGGGGCGGTGTGACGGTCGTGCCAGTTAATGCAGTTTACAGGGTAGCTGAGAAGCGTATCAAACATGATGTTAGATCCATGAATGTGCATCACGTTAAAATATGTCACATCTTTATAACTATTAATAACTCTAAATTCATAGGGCTTACAGAACTCTGCGAATAATTCGTCGGTCATATAGTCATAGGTTGCACATTGGCTGGCCAGGAAGAACCCGCTTACACCGGCTTCGATATTTGCTTTAATAAAATCAATCGTCGTCCGAGTAATCGCTTCAAGCGCATTATGAACAGCTTCGGGATGCTCCTTCATGTCCTGAATCAGACGGTCACCTGCCAACTTGCGCAGTGTGGTAGCAGGCGTAAAAATAGTCTGTATATAGGGCGTGTGTGGCTTTACAATTCTGCTCATGTGTTGGCTCAACAACAGTTGTTTGCCCCAGGTTCCAAAAATCGGAGGCAGCGGCTCTATTCTGTAATAGTCTTCAATGCTGTTGATGCCAGGTGCGCTGATAACAACTTCTTTGTACTTATCACAGTAAATATCAAGCTTTGCACCCCAGTCAGGTGTGGAATAAGCGCCGAACGGCATCATTTTTATAAAGTCATAGTCGTACTTTTCATTAAAATTGACCATGCACTCAGCTAAAGAGCGCGGGTCCTGATCAAATTCAGAAAAGTGCATCCAGACACTTATCGGTACGCGATCCACCTCCTGACTGTTTAACGCGGCTTTAATGCGTTCTTCTCTGTTCATCCTTAATTTGTCCTCCTTCTTGCGGGATCATATTATTTTGCCTGCCCGCCTTTTGACGGACTGGGCTATTGCGCCTTTTTTTCTTTTAATCTGTGCTGTAAATGCAAGTCGCGGGTACGCATTAAATGCTGACGCATCAATGCGGCAGCTACTTCCTCTTGCCCTTCACAGATGGCTTCGCACAGTTGGATATGCTCGCGCTTGTTTGCTTCAAAGCCATCCGGCATTTCATAGATAATGCTTAAGCGTTGCTTGGCCAATTCCGATTTAATAGATTCTAAAAAGCGATATAGGCATAGGTTCCCAGCAATTTTTGCAATTAGCATATGAACGCTGATGCCCTCTTCAGTGGGGCTATGTTGCTTTTTTTCTTTTTGGTAATGATCTAATTGATCAGAAAGCGTGCGGGTAAGCGCCAACAACTCTGCCTTGTCCTCCTCGGTTGCTCGAATGGCCGCCAAGCTTGCCAGCTCTGGCTCAATAATCAAGCGGGTGTCCCATAGTTCGGGAATAGTAGCATCCTTGGTGATGTCGATTGCATCAAGAAGTTTTTCGCCCTGAAAACGCGATTGCACATCGGCAGAAACAAAGGTACCCTGACCTGCACGCGAATAGGTAATGCCCATGAGTCCAAGAGATTTAAGGGCCTCACGCAAACAGTTCCTGCTTACGCCAAAAAGTTCTGTCAATTCTGCCTCGCCAGGAAGGCGTTCTCCCGGCTTAAATGCTCCCTCCTTAATACTGTTAATGATCTGGCTTGCAACATCCTCGTACATTAGTGTTCTTGTCGCCTTTTTTAACATACATACTACCTCTCTAACTACCTTACGAATTGCCTGATAGACACTTTATTGTTTAAATGTCCTACAATTCTATATTTATATATTAGTCGGATCATTTTGGACTTTCAAGCTTTTTTTAATAAAATGTAAATTTTCGTTAAACATCATATTTTATTACGTTTTTATTATGCAATATATCCAAATATTAGGGCGTAATAAAACCAAAGGGTGCATCCACGGTTGATCTGAGCGCGTAAAAATCTAAAGAAGATCAAACAAGGGCAGCTGCTGCTACCCTTGTTGCCATAATTTTAATATCTTGCACAAAAAAGTTTATCGCTATTGGAGTAAAAGTCCTTGTTTAGATTTCCCACACAAGAATGGTTTAGCAGTACGTTTAAAGCCTAATTTTTACTTTTTATAATTTGTACACCTAAACCAGCTCAATATGATACTTCTCTAACCAATAATTGACCTGAATTAAATAGGCAATCTGTTGCGGCCCAGCCATAAGCTGCCCATACCACGGTTTACCATAGTCTGAAGAAGAGGACAGAAAAGCTTTAATCTTGTTGAGATCAACAAGCGGGTGAATTGGTGCGTTAGGGTTCGAAAGAACATCCAGCAGCCGGTTTCCCAACAGCCTTTCATAATCAGGATTGTAGGTTTTCGGATAAGGACTTTTTCTGCGGTATAAAATTTCATCCGGAACAAGCCCCTTCCCCGCTTCGCGCAACAGTCCTTTTACAACACCGTTGGGGCATTTCATCTCCCATGGAACGTTCCAGATATATTCAACAATACGATGATCTGCAAAGGGAACTCTGGTTTCTAGGCCTGAAAACATACTACAACGATCCATACGGTCAAGCAGTGTTATCATGAACCATTTCAGGTTCAGGTACGCAATTTCTCTGCGGCGAGCTTCCTGTGGCCCCTCGCCAGTAAGGCGCGGCGTTTCGGCGACCGATTTTTCATAGGCGGCTTGTGCATAAGCGCCCAAATCGACCTTAGACAGGAGCGCGTCGGAGAGAAGCTGCTTTCTTGTCTCGATATTTCTCGACCACGGGAACGTATTGGCCGACATAACCTCCGGATTATGAAACCAAGGATATCCGCCAAATATTTCGTCTGCACACTCGCCGGTGAGTGCCACCTTGTTATTTTCGGACACCTTGCGGCAAAAATAGATTAACGATGACTCCACATCTGCCATATTGGGCAGGTCTCGCGCTTCCACGGCATCATAAAGATTATCAGCCAAATCTATACTGTCACATTCAAGGTATCGGTGATTGCTATTCACATGTTCGACCATGATATCGACAAACGGACGATCCTGCGCAGGTTGGAATGAATTCGCCTTGAAATTTTTTGCATTATCGACAAAATCGAAGGAGTAGGATTCAATCTGTTTATTTTTAGCTTTAAGTACATTGGCACATATTGCAGTTATAAGGCTGGAGTCGACACCTCCAGATAAAAATGTGCAAATCGGGATGTCGGATACCATTTGGCGCTCAACCGCATCAATTAAGAGATAGCGTGTTTTTTCTATGGTTTTTTCATACGAATCCTCATGCGGCGCACTAACCAACCGCCAATAAGGCGATACACGTGTTCCGCTGTGATTAAATATGAGAATGTTGCCTGGCAGGACCTCATAAACATCCTTGAACACGCCAAACCCATATGACTTTGCTGGACCAAGGCCGAACACCTCGCCCAAGCCCTGCGCATCGACGCGAGGCTTAAAGCCCGGATATTGAAACAGCGCCTTTATTTCAGAACCAAAGATCAATGTACCATCTAAAACCGTATAAAACAGCGGTTTTACGCCCAATCGATCCCGCGCAAGAAGAAGGCTTTGTTCCTTATCATCCCAAACCGCAAAGGCAAAAATGCCATTCATCTGCTTGACAAATTCAGGGCCAAGCGCCATACAGCCTGTTAGTACAACTTCGGTGTCACTTTGTGTTTCAAAGGTATAGCCCATACTGATAAGGCTCTGTCTCAGCTCCGCCGTATTGTAAAGCTCGCCATTATAAATAATTGAATATGTACTGCCATGCATTTTTCTTGTAATGGGCTGCTGCCCGTTAGCTAAATCGATAATTGAAAGCCTGCGGTGGGCCAGCCCAACTTTTGACAATAGCAGATCACCCTCTTCATCAGGGCCTCGGTGTGCAAGTGATTGCTTCATGCTATTTAATATCTTGTGCCACTTAGGGCGTGACTGGGTAAAGTCGGCGTGCACGTCACAAAATCCGGCAATTCCACACATAGTAATATCCCCATTTCTCCGCAATGCGAAATAGATTAATAAAGGAGGCTGTTTTAGAAAATTAATACAAATGCTGACCTACGCAGCACTTAAAAACGCTTAAAGCTTTACCCAAACCGTCTTTTATTGCACTTTTTTTATAAACAGCATCCGAACCTTGTTTTAGTGTTTTTCATAGTTAAGAACTTGTATGTGGTAGAAGATGCCGCTCATTGGGGCGCAAGAATAACAGGCTGTATCTGCCTGCCTTGCAGCGCTTCCTGCAAAGCGGCAATCATATAATTGTAGTTTGAAATCATTGAATTCGGCTTTGATTTAAAATTATCCTGTCCAAAAGGAATAAAATAAATATTTTTTTTGTTTATTAACGTTCCAACATTTTTAAGATTACTCCCAAGCGCATCGTTGGAAGATAACCCTATAACGATAGGCTTATTGTTTCTTAACAAACCTTTAACGGCCATAAGCGCCGTTGAGTCTGTAATTCCATTTGCCATTTTAGCTAGTGTATTACCAGTGCAGGGCGCAACTGCAATGATATCGAGCAGGTTATTGGGTCCTAGTTTTTCTGCTTCAGTGATGGTTGTAATTGGTGCATGCCCTGTGCATTCTTCGGCTCGCCTTAAAAAGCTTTCCGCCTTGCCAAAACGAGTATCGGTGCTCTGTGCGCATTCAGAAAATATTGTATACACGTCGGCCTTTGCCTGCGTGAGGTGTTCAATTTGCTCAAAAACCTTCTCAAAGGTACAAAACGAACCTGTAATGGCAATTCCCACTTTTTTCCCGCTGATGTTCATTTAATCCCTCTCTCTTTTAGTTTTAGAATAATTTCATCGAATAAAATTTGTGCAGAAGCTTTTGGCGAAACCTTTCCGGGCAACCCTAAGCAGAGTTTGGCATTGAGCCCTCTTTTTTCGGTGGCTTCATAATTTACGCCTCCAGGCGCAGATGAAATATCAATAATAACAGTATCATCCTTTAGAAGCATCACTTGGTTGCTATCCATTATCAAAGCCGGAACCGTATTAAAAATAAAGTTGCAGTCCGGTAAGATATCTTTAATGTCCGTCAGGTGAACCGAATGCATACCCGAAGCCGCAGCATAAGCAAGTGCTTCTTCCGACCTTGCAGCAACCGCCACTTGTGCGCTCAAACCTATGAGCTTTTCGGCAAGCACCCTGCCGCATCGCCCATAGCCCAGCACAAGGCATTTGCTCTTGTGCAGATTAATTGGGCTGGCCTGAATAGCCTCCATAATAGCGCCTTCCGCCGTTGCAACGGCGTTAGATATGGCAATCTTCTCATTTTTCATGAGGTCGCAGTACTCAATCTTATTCTCATCACAAAACTGAACAAGAGCAGGAGGAATTACCCCGCCTATCAGTAAGTGTCGTTTTATAAGTCTCTTTTTAAAGGTAGAAATTAACTGATCAAGGGGTATCAAATTTTTAGATAGGGGGATTGGCCCTATTAGAACGCTACTATCAAAAACCTCGTCAAGAGTTTGCAAGCGAGTTTCATTTTTTTCCGAAACTATTTCAACAAGATTATAAGTGCAAACAGAATAGCCCTTTTCAATAAACGCTTTTGCTAAATATATTTGTCGTTTATCACCCCCAAAGATTGCAATATCAAAACTTCGGGCCATATACTCACTCCTTTATGCCATCATATGAGCTGTGAAAAAATATGTGAAAGGTGCATGACCCTGCTTATCCGTCGATACCGATGTCGTAATTGGCCGATATAATAGATTAGATGTCAAAAGAATAGCAAAAAGGCTATGATTCTGAACATCATAGCCTTTTTATTAAACGTGAGTATTCAATTAAGCGTAAGTCTTGGCAAAGCGTGTAACAACTATAACGCCAATAAAAATTGAGATAAGCATTTCATTTGAGCTGCTGATGCGTCTCAAAAAAGTTTTCCCACGGGTCGGGCGCGCTAAGCCGTCTTATTGCATCCGCCATACCGATACCATCTGGGGCAATTAAATCAAGTTCTTCCCACGCGATAGGCATCGATACACGGGCGCCCTTTCTTGCTCTTAGGGAATAGGGCGCAACACTTGTGGCACCTCTGCCGTTTCGAATCCAGTCAATAAAAATTTTGTCGGTTCTTTTTGCTTTTCGAACGTTACTGGTATAGTGGTCAGGCCATTTTTGCTCCATCACTTCGGCGACACGTTTTGCAAAGTCGTGAAATGAATCCCAAGAAACAGAAGGTTTTAAAGGTACAACCACATGGTATCCTTTGCCGCCGCTGGTCTTGAGATATGAATTTAATGAAAGTTCGGCAAGGATACTTTTCATGTCCTGAACGCCTCGGCGCACCGTACCGAGCGCCATTCCTTCATCCGGATCTAAATCAAAAACCATAATGTCCGGCTTTTCAATATTATCCACACGGCTTCCCCATGTGTGAAATTCCAACGTGCCCATCTGCGCTTCAGATATAAGTCCGGATGCGTTTTCTATATAGAAATAATCTTCCGTTTCACCATTGCTGTTTGCTACCGGCATTGTCACGACGCCCTGACTGCCCGGACTGGGATGCTTCTTAAAAAAACAGGAATTTGATATTCCTTTGGGGCAGCGCACAATGCTCATAATCCTGTGGCTCACATAGGGCAGCATACGCTCAGACATCTGCGCATAATACCGAATTACGTCCTCCTTTGTAACGACAGGATCTTCAAATATCACCTTATCAGGGCTTGTTATTTTTATTCCGCCAATAATAATACTTTTACTATTTGGCTCCATGGGCCTCTCCAATCCTTTTGCGCTTGGCTCATCCAATATTTTGTCTTTAGCTTTTTCCCTTGTAACATCTCTTGGATCTTTATCTAAACGCAAACCCTTGTAGCTTGCCTGCCTGAGCAGATCATCTTGGGTCCATTCAGCGAACTTTATTTCTGCTACCAATTGCGGTTCGAGCCAGGTGATTGTTTCATTCGTTCTGGTCTTAGGGGCAAGTGTAAAAGGAGATTCAGATCTTATTAGTTTTTCGAACTTTCCTTGCAGTTCCCTTACGTCAGTTTCGCTCAGTCCAGTACCGGCACGACCGGCATAGATGAATTCATCGCCCTGGTAGACGCCAAGAAGAAGCGAACTGATTCCCTCTGTTTTCTTTTGTGAAAGCGCATAGCCGCCAATGACAAGCTCTTGCCTTTTATCACATTTCAGCTTGATCCAATCGCCATTTCTTGTTCCACTATAAACCGAATTGGCCTTTTTCCCGACGATCCCCTCCATGTCCATTTCACAAGCAGTTGTAAAGCTTTGTTTACCATTTCCCTGAAGGTGCCGGCTATAGTAAAGGTTTTTCGGGCAATCTTGCATAATAGTTTCTAATTTTTCTTTTCTTTCTATCAGGTACTGTCCCCGAAGGTCCACACCCTCGAATGCGAGCAGATCAAAGACAATGTAGGTAGGGGTTCTGCCCTTAGGACTTCTTAAATAGTTTTGCAAGGCTTGAAAATCCGTCTTACCTGCCGCGTCTGTAATCACCATTTCTCCGTCTAGAACCATCGGTCTATTGTCAGCCCAATTGACAAGTGAAGAAGCGACATCGTCAAAGCGGTGTGTATAGTCATGGCCGCCTCGGGTTTGCAGACGAACGTTGTTCCCTTCTATAAAAGCCACTATTCGGTAGCCGTCGTATTTAAGCTCATAAAGCCATTCATCTCCTGAAGGGGCTTCACAAACCAGTTTGGCAAGCTGCACATCTACGTTACTAAACGGATTTTTTTTGAATTTAACTTCTTGGTTATTTTCTATTTCTGTCATGGTACGTCCAGTACGAATGCTGGTGGTAAATTCACAAGCTTCGTCACCAGTTCCCGTATATTCATCTTTCTCCTTAAGCAAAAGCCAATTATCCTTTTTTTCACCCTCTTTTGCTTTCATCCGTACCAAGGCCCACTTGCCCTTAAGTCTTCTCCCTTTTAAAGCGAACTTCAATGACCCCAAGCGGAGACCTTCATCTACATCCGCCTGGGGTTGCCATGTGCCTTCGTCCCAGATCATCACAACGCCGCCGCCATATTCCCCTTTCGGAATAGTCCCCTCAAAGTTTCTGTATTCCAGAGGATGTTCCTCAACCTGTACGGCAAGCCTTTTGTCATGAGGATTATACGAAGGCCCCTTGGGCACTGCCCAGCTTAACAAAGCCCCATCCCACTCTAAGCGAAGGTCATAATGTTCCCTGCGGGCCATATGGTGTTGGACGACAAACCTTAGAGATTCAGCAGAATTTTCTGCCTCACCTTCTGGTTCCAAGGTTTTTTGGAAATTTCTTTTTTGATTATATTCGTTTAGATTTACAGTCATAAACATTAAGCGCAGCGGCACTATAAAGGGCTCCACACCAAAGTTTGCACACAGCTTTTCGATCTATGCAAACATGCAATTTGTCCCTTGTCTTATATATACCAACTACGCTGGTTCCTTATCTTTTTTAGCTTTTTCAACGCTGGCTTTGAGGGCTTCCATAAGGTCGATAATTTTGTTGGGATTTTCAGCCTCAGCGGCAACAATCTCCTTGCCTGAAATTTTGGTTTCTATCAGCGCGTGCAGCTTCTCCTGATATTCGTCCTTATATTTAGCAGGATCAAAGGGCGTATCCATCGAATTAATCAACAATTTAGCCATTCCCAGCTCCTGTTCTGAAACCTCGGGCTTGGTGTACGGCTTTTGAAGCGCCTTTACTTCGTCGGCATAGAACATAGTGGCAATCAGGATACCATCTTCACGCGGAATAATTGCCATCAACGTATCCTTTGTCCCCATCACGGCTTTACCTATGGCGATCTTTTGTTCAGCCATTAGTGCGGAGCGAAGCAATTCAAAAGCTTTTTCTCCTCCCGCCTCGGGCGTGGCCTGATAGGTTTTTTCATAATAAACAGGTGAAATTTGATTGAGTTGAGCGAAATGCAATATTTGAATTGATTTTTCTTTTTCCGTCTTGATTTTTTCAATCTCATCGTCCGTGACTACAACATACTTGTCCTTATCGTACTCAAAGCCTTTTACAATGTCACCCGCCACAATTTCTTTGCCACAATGAGCGCAGGTTTTTTTGTACCTTATTCGGCTGTTATCTTCCTTATGCAGTTGGTTAAAATGGATGTCGTTATCCTGCGTAGCTGTATACATTGCAATTGGAATTGCGACCATTCCAAACGTTATAACTGATTTGCGCGATACCATTCTATAAACACCTCCAATAATAGTGTTGCCGATTGGCTTTTAGGTATCCGTTATATGACAATTTTCAGTACGATTTAAATCAAAGGTAAAGCAAAAATAGAAATTATTATTAAATTTCAGAAAAACTCTTGATTTTCATAGATAGAGCATGCTAACATAAGGTAGAAGCTATTATAAATTCCCAAAGTTTGGGTTATTTTCAGAAGTCTCTAGACAAGCCATGATAAAGACATGCGCTTGCAAATAAAAATTAGCCAAAGGAGATTGAGTTGGTATGAAATTTTTTAAGTGTGAACATTGCGGAAACATTATCACCCACGTAAAGAATTCTGGCGTGCCGGTTGTTTGCTGCGGGGAAAAAATGAAAGAAATTATTCCCGGTGTCGTTGACGCCTCAAAAGAGAAGCACGTCCCTGTTGTTAAGGTTGAAGGCAACAAGGCAATCATCACTGTTGGCTCTGTTGAGCATCCCATGATTGAAGCACATTACATTGAGTGGATCAGTATTCTGACAAAGCAGGGCACACAGCTTAAGCACCTGAATCCTGGGGAAAAGCCCGAGGCATGTTTCAGTCTTTGTGAAGGCGATGCAGTTGAGGAAGTTTATGCTTACTGTAATCTTCACGGCCTGTGGAAAGCTTAAATTGAGTGTAGCACTGGCTTAACCAAATGCACTCCATCATACTGGGTGCTACATCAGCCTATTTAAAGGGGTTTTCACGCAAGTGGAAATCCCTTTTTGCTAACTACAAGAATATGCAATGCCAAAACCGGCAGGGATAAGCTAAAAGCCTTCCCTGCCGGTCTTTTTTTAAACTAGATTATGAAATAAGTGCGTTTATTTCGCTTAGTGCTTTGGAGATATCTTCTCTCATTTGTAGTTTGCCTTCAAGCAGATTTACAAGTGTTTCACAAGCGGAGGTTGCCCCTGCTTCATCAAGCGCTGTTATTGCTTCTTTTCTGGCATTTCGAGCTGCTTCCATATCGGTCTTCGTTTCTTTTACATCCGCTCTGACACCCTTGATTTCCTCAAAAAGAAGTGCAATCTGTGCTCTGGTTTCTTCGCTAATAACAGGATTTTCGGATTTCTTATCCGCCTTGAGTATTGATTTAATCTCAGTGGCGAGTGCCTTGTTCTGATCACGCTGTGCTTTCAGCTCGGAACGTGCATCCTTAACCGCAGAAATCTGCTGGGAAATAGACTCCTTAAACGCTTTGCGCTCAGCCTTTTCAGCGGCGGCAGGACTTTCATCGGCGGCAAAGGACGTCAGAGAAATGGCAGAAACTGCCGCTACCAAAATAACTGTAGACAAGAACTTTTTCATATAAAAACCCCTTTCAAATTTGACATCTGCTCTTGTGTAATCAGAATAACATGGCCCACCCACGCATTTCCACGGTTAAAATGCGGCAAAATTGTGGCAATCGTTTACGACGACCTCTTTAGATGTTATAGTAAAAAAGCTAAAACAATCAGGGGGATTAAAGCTAATGAGCAAGCTGATCTATATAGCTGATGATGAAGAAAACATTCGTCATATTATGCAGATGTTTCTTGAAAAAGAGGGCTTTCAGACCAAAGGGTTTGCCGATGCTCAGGCACTTTCTGCCCAAATGCAGCAGAAAATGCCCGACCTTATCATTTTAGACATTATGATGCCGGGTGAGGATGGGTTAAGCTTCTGCGCCAAAATTAGAGAACACAGCCGTGTGCCCATTATTATTGTTTCTGCTAAAGGAAATGAAACCGACCGCATTACCGGCATTACGCTTGGCAGCGACGACTATATTGCGAAACCTTTTTCTCCTCTTGAGCTGGTTGTCAGAGTCAAAGCACTTTTGCGACGTGCAGGGTATGCAACTGATAAGCAGCCTTCAAGCAGCATAGTATTTGGCGATATTATTCTTGAAAAAGGCGCACGTGAAGCCTTTTGTCAGCAAAAACTGCTCGCTCTTACCCCCACCGAATTTGATTTTCTAGATTATATGATTGCCAGCTACCCCAACGCCATCAGCCGCGAGAAACTGTTAAAAGAGCTTTGGCAGTTCGATTTTGAAACGGATACTAGGGTGGCGGATGATCTTGTCAAACGACTGAGGAAAAAACTGCTGCAAGTTGAGAGCTGTGTAGTTATTGAAACGGTCTGGGGTTTCGGATTCCGTTTAAAAAAGGAGGACTAGTTTGAAAAAATTGTCTGTGAGAACGGCCATCATTTTGCCCGTTGTCATTTTAATGATATTAATGCCTTTTACAACCTATTTTTTCTTCGGCCGGCTTATGGAAAGCTACGTTAGAGATCAATCCTATAAAGATATGGCCCAGGCGGCTCATACAATTATTAATGCTGCTGGGAAAAGTACGTTCTCCAGTATTGCAAAAGAAGATGTCGATAAAGCTGTTGTAAAAGAACAGCTTAAGGAATTTGCTGCGCTAATCAAAGAGCTGGTTAAAGCAAGAAAATTTAATGTTCGGGTGCTGATTGTCAATTCAAAGTGGAATATCTCTTACCCTGCCGAAACCTTTGCCGACGATTACAACATATTGTCATATTTTAAAGGACGAGAAAATGAAATTGTTGCCGCTGAAGATTTTAATGCACAAAACATTTTAGAAATTCCAACTGATTCCAGCAGCAGTTTGGCTATCGCTTGCCATCTCGGAAAGCATGAAAAGGTCAGAACACGATACCTCATTATGTACCACCCTATTGAGAATATCGACCAAATCAAGCATTCCTCAGCAAAAATTGCCTTTGGGGTTACCGCATTTTTTTCTGTGCTTACCATTGCTATTCTTTATCTTATTTCTAATCATATAGTCCGCCCACTAAAAGAACTTTGCAATGCAACAGAAAAAATTGGCCGTGGACAATTTATCGCCACTGGCGTAAAAAGCAAAATCGGTGAAATAGAAGAAATTGCTGCTGAGATTGACGCCATGGCAGTTAAGCTCGCCGAAACTGATATTGAGCAAAAAGTGTTCTTTCAAAATGCTTCTCATGAGCTTAGAACACCCCTGATGTCTATCAGAGGTTATGCCGAAGGCATCCAATGTGGTCTATTCAGGGATGACAAAGAGGCAGGCAAAATTATCACGCAAGAATGTGCGAGACTTTCCGCGCTTGTGGAGGATATTCTTAGTCTTTCCCGCATGGATAATAAAAAGCAGGAAATAGACACGCAAAGAATTGATATTTACGGTTTTCTTAGCGGCTGCTTAAAACGGTTTGATGCACTTGCAATACAAAAGGCCCTTACGCTTTCAATTTCGAGCGGAGAAGGTCAGTTTTTCGTTGAAGCCGATGAAAGTCTGCTTTCAAAAATTTTTGACAATCTATTTTCTAATGCGATTCGATATGCAAAAGCTAAAATCTCAGTTAATATCTTTGAAAAAGAGCGGAAAATAATCGTGCTGATAGAAAACGATGGGGATCCAATAGCGCAAGCAGATCTGGAAAAGGTATTCCTCCGATTTTATAAGGGCGTCGGCGGAAATTTTGGAATAGGTCTTTCGGTAGCAAAATCATGCGCCGAATATATGGGCGGTTGTCTGAGAGCAATCCCGTCCGATAAGGGTGCAGTTTTTGAGGTGACCTTGGTAAAGTACACGAAATAAAAGATCAGCCCATCGCCCTATAAAAGTTTCTAGTGCGCTGCACGCGTGCTTGCGTATCACTGCTTAAAAAGGGCGCATGCGTTGTTTCTCACGAAATATATAAGATTGGCATCGACCCTAGCTTCTGAGATAGTTTTTCTCTTAAGAAAAGCTCGGCAGTTTCACGCACATCGCCACGATAGCAATATTTTCCGCGTCCGCGTCCAGTCATCAGCGTCCTATCTAAAAGGGAAACGGCATTGGGAAAGGCCTCTGTATTAATTGCATTTTGTACGAAGCTGTAGGTCATCAATATAATTTCAATAAAGCCGGTTCGCTTCACCTCATCGCTTAAGCCATCGGCCAGCTGTTCTATCAGCTCGCCATACAGCTGCTGCCAATTGTCAAGCAGAATCACCGGCGCAATAAGCAACCCGACCGGATACCCCGCTTTGGCCATGGCGTTGACGGCTAAAATACGCGCACTTAAAGATGTGGTACCAAATTCAACCCGACTAATCACTGTCTGTGGGTTTACGCTCATGCGAAATATCGTTTTACCCTTGTGATCAAGGCTGAGCAGCGGGTCGACAAAATCGAATTTGGTTGGAAATGTGATTCGTCCACGGCCCTCACGCGCAAAATGCGTAATAGTCCAAGACAAATTGCCTGTGACGGTGTTCTCAAGTAAAAGATCACTGTTGCTGCCAATTTCAAAAGTTTGCATCGTAGGGGCTGCTGCATCTTTTTTTAGCAATTTGCCCATCATCTGCTCCCGATTAACAAACAGCCGCAAATAGGCGCATTTATTATAATTACAAACCAAATAGCAATATAAGCACATCGCCCGGCAGCCCGAGGAGGTATATGGCACTAGCCAATCCGACACCTTATGATTAGGGACATAGACATGTGTTTTACGCACCCCGATAATCAAGTGCTTTTTAAGTGTCGCAAACTGGTTATTTTGGGCACTGCTCATTTCAGGGATGCGGTTGTGACTTTCAATCGGCGTCCATAGAAGTTGCTTATACTTTTCTTTCAACATCTGCCCCAACTCATAATCAAGTATGGCCGGCTCGTAATAGACCGCGTCAAATTGCATATCCATTTATTTGCCTTCTTTCTTGTTTGATATAAATCTCTACGCTAAGGGTATTCAAACTCCGGGTTAGGCTAAAGGTATGCTATTATTAAATTCATGCAGCCCGATGCTTTGGCACCGGGCTGGTTTTGTTCTAGAAGTTTTAGTATCTGGAACTATCCGATATGAACCACCGGTTTAATTAGGTTCTTGGGTTTATCTTTCATTAGCAGCAGTGCTTCTTCTATTTTATCAAAGCCGTTAAATTCATGAGTGACTAATTTGGATGGATCAACACGATTAGCTTCGACCAGAGCCAGCAGCTTTTCCATACGCAGTCGTCCTCCAGGCATAAGACCGGCGCTGATCTGCTTATGGCCCATGCCAAACCCCCATTCGACGCGGGGAATTTGAATGGAATCACCTTCACCCAAATAGTTGACGTTGCCAATTTTTCCGCCCGGTCGCAGCGCCTTAATGGCAGTTGCAAAGGTTTGGTTATCTCCGCCCGCAATAATGACTTTGTCAACACCTTTGCCTCCAGTCAGCGCAAGAACCTGCTCTTCGATTGTACCGGTTTTATAGTTGATTATTTTGGTCGCACCGAATTTTTTAGCAACCTTAATGCAGTTTGGGCGCGTGCCAACGGCAAATATTTCGGATGCGCCACGCAAAACAGCCCCCGCTACCGACATCAGCCCTACCGGACCAATGCCGATTACTAACACTTTATCACCAAACTGGATATCGGCCAGCTCTGCACCATGGAAACCGGTCGGCATCATGTCGCAGAGCATGACAGCTGTCGTGTCGTCAATTGTTTCTGGAATTTTTGCCATATTGCCATCTGCATCATTTACGTGAAAATATTCGCCAAATACGCCATCTTTAAAGTTTGAGAACTTCCATCCAGAGAGCATTCCACCAGAATGCATGGCATATCCGCCTTGTGCCTCAAGTGAGTTCCAATCGGGTGTAATGGCGGGTACTACCACTCGATCACCAGGCATAAAATCTTTGACCAAATGCCCCACCTCTGTAACGATACCGACTGCTTCATGCCCCAATATCATGTTGGTGCGTTCACCCAGCGCGCCCGCCCAGACTGTGTGCACGTCCGACGTACAAGGAGAAACCGCGGTTGGACGCACGATGGCGTCCATTGGACCAGGCGTCGGTTTTTCTTTCTCAATCCAACCAGTGACGCCTATTTTTAACATTGCGTAACCTTTCAAAATTTTCGCCTCCTTTTGCTGTTTATAATATAACGTCATTTTAATTACATATACGGAGTAAAAAATTTTTGATTACTGCATCATCGTGTAAAATATGGCGTTCATTTAATTTCACAAGTTATTAAGCGTATTGTGCTCATTTTTTTAGCTTAATTTAAAAAGCAGACATACCACTCAAACGGTGGTATGTCTGCTTTCCTTAGTAAAATAAAGGTACTGTTCAAAAATTTTATATTCGTTACGCTGCCGCAGCTTTTAACGCCATCACGATTTCGTTGTTGGTCACAGTACGCTTGGGATTAAAGTTGCCATCTTCCAGTGCAAAAATACCCCTATCAACCAAAGTCTGAATAATACGAGGCTTTTCGCACGTTTCGATATCAGCAATATTGGTATTAGCCGTAGGTGCAAAGTTGCCGATAAGAAACACTGTTTTGGCTAATTCTTCACGGGTCACCGGCCGGTCAGGATAAAAATACTCCAGCCCATCAGGTGCTTTTTCCCAGTCGATGTAGCCGCCGAATACTGCGGTTTCGGCCGCATCAAATCCGCTGTCGTTCCAGTGTAAATCCTTAAATAGGCCATACGTATGTCCCTTTTGTTCGGTCTCGTAATACTTTGAGGAGGACGGCACATAAATCGGCAAATGCAGCACTTTCATCACGATTTCTGCATAGCCCAGCCGCGTGGCAGTATCATCGTTTTCAAATGCCGAGAGTTCATCCATTACATCCGGGTAGAGAAAGCGCGCCATCTCAGCAACGCCCTTTTGAAAGCGAAATGTGGGCGAATTTATAATTTTATCAGGGATTAGATAAACACGGTTTTCCTTTATTGCTTTAATAGTATCAAAGCCTTCCCGCTCGCTGATCGAAATAAGATTACCACCAGCGTTCATCGCACCGCGCTGAGAGATATAGACATCAATTTTGTCGGCATTTTCCAAAACTTTCTCAACACCATACGACGCAAAGGCACTGCCATTTGAGACGGGCTGCGCGTCGGCAGCCAAGTTGATGCCACCGGCAAACACAATTGCGCGCCCGGGCATCGAGTAGGGTGTAACGGTTCGCAACTCAGCTTCGGTTGATTCCATAAATACAGTTATTTTCTCAGAGATCTGCCCAGTGGTGGCAACAACGTTGTCAACCGCGGTGTAGAAGTCTGCCAGCCTCCGCTGCGCAGTTTCTTCGGTACCGGTTAGAGCGGCCAGTTTTCCGATATAATCTGAAAATTCATCATAGTTATCAGCGTAAAGCGAAACGACTGGTATTCCTGCGCGTTCAATCTGAGCAACATAGTCCGGTGCCTTGCGGGAGATTAGCGGTAGGATCAGTACTAAATCTGGCTGCGCAGCAATAACCTGCTCTGGGTCGCCCTTATAATCGTAGGAAGGCAAAGACGTCACTTCGGGCGGGTAAATACTACTGTTATATACCCCGATTAGTTTATCCCCTGCACCGATCTCATAGAGGTTTTCGGTGTGGGCGGAATAAAGTGAAATAATGCGGCTGCACGGGGCATCAAGCTTAATTTCGCGTCCATCGTCGTCAGTGAACTGTATGGCGGCGTTGCCAGCAGCCGAGTCCTGCGCGAGTGGCAAAGGCTGTTCGGACTTGGCAGGGGCTCCACAAGCAGAAAGCGCCACACAGCACAATGCCAGAGTCATCATAGCCATGTTCTTTTTAAATGTATTCAAAATCACCATCGTTTTACTTTCCTAATGCATTGATAGCATCCTGAGTATGTTGCACAAACATCTTCTGAATGCCAGGGTATTCGCCAAGGCCCTTGATGACACATTCAACCTCGTAGCCTTCGCCCTTAAACTTCGTCTTCCAGGAATCTTCTTCATCACCCGCCATATCGTTGGTTGCATGGTCGCCTGCGACAATCATCAGCGGTAGCAGCACCACTTTAGTGGCGTCCGTCTTGGCAACCTCAGCCATGACATCCTCTAACGACGGCGTAGCCTCTACCGTTCCAATATGGTAGTTCTTGACGTTGCTCATCGCCTTCAGAATACCATCAAGTCTGGCATAGGTTTCATTGGCAGGATGCTCGGTTCCATGTCCCATGAACACAACGGCGGTCTTATCGACATTATATTGGGCCGTTTCTTCAGTGATGATGCCTGCAAGTTCTGTGTAGTCGGCATCACTCGAAAGAAGTGGTTTCCCGATAGAAAGCGCATCGAACTTATCGGCGAACGGTGTGACCGCTTCGACCATCTGGTCATATTCGAAGCCGTTCATAACATGGGTCGGCTGCACCACCAGCGTTTTAACACCGTCTGCGACCAGGCGATTCATTGCCTCTTCAACATTGTCAATTTGCTCGTTGTCACGGCTTTTGAGCTTATCGATAATGATTTGGCTTGTAAAGGCGCGACGTACCTCAAAGTCCTTAAAGGCATCGGTAATGGCCGCTTCTACTGCGCCAATGGTGGCGGCACGGCTCTCGTTATAACTGGTGCCAAAGCTCACCACCAGAATGGCCTTCTTCCCCACATCCGCTGTCGGCGCACTCTCAGGCGCAGATACTTGGGATGCGGCGCTTTCAGACGCTGGAGTCGATGTCGGTTTATTTGCCCCGCTACAGCCTGTCATTCCCAACACCAACATAGCCAACAGCATTACACTGAAACGTTTCATTCTTTTGTACCTCTTTTTCTTATATTGTATCGTAAACGCAGAGACCCCTTCCTGGGATAATCTCTGCCTTGATACCAAACACATTTTCCAGCAGCACCTCGGTAAACACCGTTTGCGGGCTGCCATTGGCAACCAACCGGCCACTGCCTAACGCGATAACGCGATTGCTGCAGTTATAGGCCGTCGAAAGGTCATGGTTGATTGCAATGACCGTGAGGCCTTTTTGAACAAGCTCTTTTAGAAGTTTATTCATCTTAATCTTCACGGCGGCATCAAGATCGGACATTGCTTCGTCAAGCAGCAGAAGACGAGGGCGCTGTGCCAAAGCGCGTGCCAGCAAAACACGCTGATATTCTCCGCCGCTTAGGTTTGTTATGGGTTTGTCTGCAAGCGGCAAAATATCGGTTTGTGCCATGATTCCCCTGATCTGGTCGATGGTCTGTTCATCAATGCATTCAAAGCGCGCACGGTGCGGGTGCAGCCCCAACATTACAAACTCAAAACAGGTAAACGGAAAATTCGCAGGGGTATTCTGGCTGATAACGGCAATGCTTCGCGCCCGCTGCAAAGCAGAAAATCCCTCAAGGCGTTCACCGCAGAAAAGCACCTGCCCAACCGTCGGTGCTAAATAACCGCACAACAACTGCATCAGTGTCGATTTTCCGCTGCCATTTTCACCGATAATTGATAGATATTCCCCTTCGCAAACCGAAAAGGTCACATCAGAAAGAATCTGTTGCGCTCCGTAATAAAACGTTAAATTCTGCGCACATAGCAGATCAGCCAAGGCGTGCACCCCCCTGGCGCTTGATAAATATATAAATGAAAAATGGTCCACCCAATAACGTTGTAAGGACACCCACCGGCATGTCTCCACGCCCTAAGAGGCGGGCAAAATTATCGGCCATACCCAACAGCAATGCGCCCGAAAGACCCGAAAGCGGCATGAGCAGCCGGTTATCTGCCGAAATCCAGAACCGCAGCATATGCGGAACAATCAAACCAACAAATCCGATGATGCCACAAACCGAAACACAAACAGCAGTCATAAAAGCCCCCAGCAACAGATAAAGCAGTCGGGTACGGCGCACGTTAACGCCAAGGCTCAATGCCTGCTGTTCGCCAAGGCTCATAATGTTCAAGCGGTCGGCAAACCAAACCGAAACGACTGCACAGGTAAGTATGATTGGGGCTAAAACCGCAACATCGTTCCAGCTTTTTGCCGAAAGGCTGCCCATCAGCCAGAACACAATGGTACTAACATTTTCCCCCGCCATAATCTTGAGAAAACTGATTCCCGAAGAAAAGACAGCACTAACAATCATGCCTGAAATAATCATATTGCCGGTTACAAGACCACCGCCTTTGCCCGACAGGTATATAACCACACGTAACGTAACCAGCGCGAAAAAAAGTCCCATTGGTGTTATCGGCAGCAGCAGCCCGAAGGTCATATTCAAAAGCAAGGCAAGAGTAGCACCAAACGCCGCTCCGGTTGAAACGCCCATGGTATAAGGATCGGCCATCGGGTTTTGCAAAATCGACTGAAAGATGACGCCTGACATGCTAAGCGCCATGCCAACCAACATACCGCATAATATCCGGGGCAGACGGATACGCCAGATGACTGCTACTGCATTTTGTTTGATATCCCCTAACCAGCGTCCATCACCTGTGATACGTGAAAGCATAATTCTGGCGCCGTCCCCAATTGAAATGCTCATTGCGCCTGTGTTCACCCCAAACAGAAGCAATAACGTTAGTGCTATAAGCAGACAAAGTGAAAAAGCTAATGCTTTTTTACGTTGCTTATGATAAAGCGCCAATAAATCGGCGGTCATAAAATACCTCCAATGAAAACGAATTCAAATACATATATTAAACTATACCCTTAAGCCAGTCCGGAGCGAAAGCGGCATTTATAAATTTGCATAAAAAAAGCCTGCAGTCCTAAGACGCAGGCTTTAATAAAAGGTAAATCAAACCACACCGTGCCAGAGTTTTCCGCACAGGGAGCGTATGATTTCCGTTTAAACCTTCCGAACGTCCGCAGAACAGTTTAACCATTGCCCTACAAAACAGGACAATCAGATTACAGGCAAGTCTTCTGGCTTATGACCCGCCGAATAAACGGCTTTAGCAGACATCTTCCCGATTGTCTCAGTGATCGGGTTTTAATAAACCCATCCTGCTAATTGAGGTCAAATACAGCAACGGCTTTGCGCGGGATTCACACCCGCTTCCTTTTTAATTGGGCAAGCACAACATGCGCCAGCCCATACCTGTATCTGGAGTATGATGCAGCAGTCAGTTTAGCACAAAAGTTTAGTAAACGCAACCCGCGCCAAAGTGAGCATTTAACTTTGAAACCGCATAGAGACTGATTAGAACAATAATAAGGTCTATTTAAATAAAATAATACCAAATTTTGGGCCAATTATCAAACTCGCTTTGCTTTAGCAGTTTTGTGCCACATCGACAATGCTATAAAACCCCAACAACGGTAATGAAAACAAAAATATATACAATAAGTTATTATTTGTTTAACAATACAAGATGTTGTGATTTCTAGGTGTATCGAGTTTAATTCTGTCTGATTATGTACTTTCGCCATAGTTTGATTACCATCTGGGTCAATGCAATACAAACCCTATCTAGCAAAAGTCGTCTCGTCCAACTTGGCGCGAACTATTTCAGAAATCTCGTCATATGCACGCTGAAAACGGCAGCTACCACTGCGGCAGACTGATATCGTGCATTTGCAGGTATGTGAGGGATCTAAACAACGTGAAAAGGTATATGCCCCTTCAAAAATCTCTATAACCTCGCGGAGCGTAATTTCGCCAGGGGCACGTGCTAGCTCATAGCCACCTTTAGCGCCTTTATACGACCGAACAAGCCCGCTTGAAACCAACTTATGCAAAATTTTAAGTGTAAACCGCGGTGTGACCCCAGTCTGTTCAGCAATGCTGCCCGCGCCCAGTCTGGCTTCCTGTGTTGAAAGACAATCGACTATACGCACCGCGTAGTCCGATTCAAGGGTAATATGCATGTCCTACTCCTTCTACTCAATCGAGGAAGTCGCGCAGCTTTTTTGAGCGGCTGGGATGACGCAGCTTTCGCAGCGCCTTCGCCTCGATCTGACGAATGCGTTCACGTGTTACATTAAACTCCTTGCCGACCTCTTCAAGCGTTCTTGAACGCCCGTCCTCAAGGCCAAAGCGCAAACGAAGCACTTTTTCCTCACGGGGCGTCAGTGAGTGCAACACCTCAGAAAGTTGCTCGCGCAGCAGAATATGCGAAGCTGCATCGGCCGGGGCGGGCGCGTCGTCGTCGGGAATAAAATCGCCGAGGTGGCTGTCTTCCTCCTCGCCAATTGGGGTCTCAAGCGAAACTGGCTCCTGCGCAACTCGCATAATCTCACGAACTTTGTCGACCGACATGTCGATTTCTTCCGCAATCTCTTCAGCGGTGGGCTCATGCCCGTTTTTGTGCAGCAGTTGGGACGACACTTTCTTCACCTTGTTAATCGTCTCAACCATGTGGACAGGGATACGGATGGTGCGTGCCTGGTCAGCAATAGCGCGGGTGATGGCTTGACGAATCCACCATGTGGCATAGGTTGAAAACTTGAAACCCTTGGTGTGGTCAAACTTTTCGACAGCCTTAATCAGGCCGAGGTTACCCTCCTGAATCAAATCTAAAAACTGCATGCCGCGGCCAACATAGCGCTTAGCGATTGAGACAACAAGGCGCAGGTTGGCTTCCGACAGACGTTTGCGCGCCTTGGGGTCGCCGTTAGACATGCGAACAGCCAAGTCCACTTCCTCGTCACTTGAGAGCAGCGGAACCCTGCCGATTTCCTTGAGATACACCTTAACGGGGTCGTCAATGTTGATGCCCTCCACCGCAAGGGTGGCCTCTACCTCTTCTTCGGCAGGCATCGGAAAATCGGTTTCTATAATTTGTGCATAATTTTCGACAATTTCAACATTACAACTTTCAAGCGTTTCGTAGAGCTTTTCCACCTGTTCGACATCAAAATCCAGTTCCTCGAGTACGTCGTTTATTTCGGTGGTAGTTAGCTTACCCTTTGCCTTTCCTTGTTCTATAAGATCTTTTACGGTGTTTTTTTCCTGCCCTGCCACGGTGTGTCCTCCTATTTCTTATTGGGGTTCTTTTTGGCGGCTATTCCATCAATAAAAGCTTTCAGTTCGTCCTCACTCATGGAACCCACTTGCTCGTTGGTGCGAAGCTGCTGTTTTTCTTTAATAACAGCAATGTAATCGAGTACATCGTTAAGTGTAAAGCTATGTTCGCGGTTGGTAGCCTGCAAGTGCGACAGCCAGTTCATTTGCGCAATCGAAAGCTGGGCTGAAAGACTCATCAAATCTATGTTGCGCCCTTCTTGAAGTCTATTTATCAAAACCGAAAAAATGTCCCGGTTGGAATCGGTCACGAAGTATTCCGGAGAAATTTTTTCTAAGACGACTTTGGCGTAGTCGGGGTTTTTGATTAACGCCGCAATCAGCTTATCCTCGGCCAACGCATAACGCAGATTCGCCGCACGCTGGGGATCATGCTTTTGATTGGGGGCTTCCTGTGCATATATTTTAAGGCTAGCGTCATACTTTTTCTCCTGCCTGCGCGCCTCTTTTTTGCGCAAGGCGGTAATCTGCTGCAAAATGGCCTCGCGCGAAACATTCAGTTCCGACGCAATGCGAGTGGTGTAAATATCTGCTTCAATCGCACTTGGCAGTCGGGCCATCAGTGTACAAAACTCTTTTAAAAACCCAACCTTGCCATCATCAGCATCCAGCGCAAAGCGATCCTTGAGCCTAATAATCTGGTATTCAGTGGCGTTGGCACTGCCTTCGATCAATTGAGTAAAGCGTGCAGCACCAAATTTTTTAATATATTCATCAGGATCCTTAGCCCCGCTCATCGAGAGAACCCGCACCTTAACACCAGTCTGTGAAAAAAGCTGATTGGCGCGCTGCGTTGCCTTTTGTCCTGCCACGTCGGAGTCGTAGGAGATGACGACCTCTGATGTGTACTGTGCAATCAGTCGCGCCTGTTCAGGCGTCAGCGCCGTACCCAGTGTTGCCACTGCGTTGTCAAACCCCGCCTGATGAATCGCGATGGCGTCCATATATCCTTCACACAGGATCAGCTGCGGTCGTTTAGTCGCCTTGGCAAAGTTCATAGCGAATAGCCCGCGGGATTTTTTAAAGATAATCGTATCGGAGCTATTGAGATATTTGGGGCGCCCATCACCTAAAACCCGCCCGCCGAAACCGATGACCCCGCCACGAAGGTCGATGATAGGGAACATGACGCGGTCTCGAAACTGATCGTAGCTGCCACCTTTGTCGTTTTTTCGGATGACAGCGGCGGCGAGCAACTCGGCATCCGTAAAGCCCTTTTGAGTCAAATGCTTTTTCAGTGTATCCCAAGAATCGGGTGCGTAACCTAAGCCAAACTTTCGGATTGTATTCGGCGACAGACCGCGCGCCTGAAAATAATCCATACCACGCTTTCCCTCTGACGAGTTAAGCACATTATTAAAAAAGCGTGCCGCATAACGGTTAATCTCAAGCATACGCATCTTAAATTTGGCAGCACCATCGTTTTCAACTTCGTCCGGTAGTGACATGCCCGCCCTTTCAGCCAGAAAGCGCAGCGCTTCGATATATTCTAAGTGCTCAGTCATACGCACAAAGGTCACGACGTCGCCACCGGCACCACAGCCAAAGCAGTAAAAAGAGCCATTTTCGGGGTACACCACAAAGGAAGGCGTTTTTTCGGAGTGAAACGGGCAAAGCCCTGAAAGATTGCGCCCACTCCGCTTAAGGTTGGTATAGCGAGAGACAATCTGTTCAATATCAGAGCGATATTTCAGCTCCTCGATAAAGCTTTCTGGAATCATCGCACACACCCCCTTCGCATAAAACCTCTCAAACGGCACTAGCGCTAGATATTATTATTCCTTTTTTATCGGAATAATATTAAAATCCCCAAGAACGGGGTACAAAAATACTTTGATAGATATTTACGGCATACCCGTCACTCATACCGGATATGTAGTCGCAAACTACGCGGTCGATGCCAGCCATTTCCAACATAGCACGATACTCGGTCGGCAGCTGGTCGGAGTGTGCCACGAAGTGCTTATAAAGCCCCTGCAACATGGCAATAGCCTTGGCTTCTTCACCCTTGGCCAACGGATTTTTATACACGGCCTCAAACATGAAAGCACGCAGTGTGTTAAACGCCTGCTGCACCGCAGGGGACATGCGAATATCTTCACCGCTGTTGTCAACCAGCGACTGCACAAAGCTGTTGATGCGCTCGGATTTACTGCGCCCAACTGCGTATTTAACCTGCCATGGAATATCATTCTCGCTGATGATACCAGCACGTGCAGCATCCTCAAAATCGTGGTTCATATAAGCAATTTTATCGGCGTAGCGCACCACACGCCCCTCAAGAGTCTGGGCGTCTGTCCCACCAGTGTGGCAGGCGATGCCATCCTGAACGTCAGTGGTTAAATTTAAACCCTTGCCATCGTTTTCTAAAATGCGCACAACGCGCACACTTTGCTCCGCGTGGCGAAAACCGTGCGGGCAACACTCGTTAAGCGCATACTCTCCCGCGTGACCATAAGGGGTATGTCCCAGATCATGCCCTAAGGCAATTGCTTCTGTTAGATCCTCGTTTAAGCGCAGCGCCCGCGCGACGGTGCGCGCAATCTGTGAAACTTCCAACGTGTGTGTTAGTCGAGTGCGATAGTGATCCCCCTCTGGGGAAAGGAACACCTGCGTCTTATGCTTTAAGCGCCGAAAAGCCTTGCTGTGCAAAATGCGATCACGATCCCGCCCAAAAGCTGTGCGTATTGTGCACGGGTCCATCGGGTGCTCACGTATTGCTTCGCTTGACAATTTAGCGAGCGGTGAGAGAATTCCTTTTTCAATTGCTTCAGTCTTTTCTCGAATGGTCATTTGCCCGGTCCCTCCGCTTTTTTAGGCATCATACTAATATTATACCGACGAAACAAAATAATTCCTGCCATCTACATAAGATTTCTTGCAAATTGTTGTTTTCTTGCGGTTTCGACCATTTTCGCGACATTTATGCCGGCATTGCAGAAAAAACCTCGTCCACCATCTCAAGCACAACTGTCGCACTCGTCGCTTCAGTGAGCGCCTTTTCAAAGGCTTCGACCGCCTCAGCTTTAAGCCGTACGGTTAGCACTACTCGCTCACCGAAATCACTTTCCAGAAGCTGAGCCCCATGATCAGGCAACAAATGGCCTACTACACCATACTGACCGTAATCCATCACTAGCCGACAATCGACACATTGGCACATGGTTATTTGTTTTGCAACAGAAATGGCGAGCGTGGCCCCGTTGGAATAGGCCCGGGTCAGACCGCCTGCACCCAGCAAAATGCCACCAAAATAGCGTGTCACAGCCACGCACACATCGGTGAGGTTGGAGCGACGGATCACCTCTAACACTGGCTGACCGCCCGTACCCTGCGGTTCGCCATCATCGGAATAACGCTGGGTGTTACCCGCGCGTAATATGTAGGCATAAACGGTGTGACGTGCATCATAATGCAGCTCTTTTCGTCGGGCAATAAAGGCCAACGCTTCCTCGGCGGTCTGAACTGGCGCGATGGCGCAGATAAAACGTGAGCGTTTTTCAATAAACTCATCTTCTGCCTCTGCCACTACAGTGTTGTATTGCGTCAATTTTCTTCCACCTCCGTCATGTTTTTCTAACATCAGTTTGCAGAAATCTTTTAAAAATCTTTTTCCAGGTCTGCGGCTCCGCCTCTGCCTTCAAAAAATCCAATGTAAATTTTCTCTAAACATAAACAAAAGCCCCACACTAAAATTAAACGAAGCAGATATCGAATAAGGGCGATGCGTGCGCATCGCCCTTATTGTTGGCTTAAAATTACTTATCGCGGCCGAAACGCTTGTTAAAGCGGTCAACACGTCCGCCGGTATCTACCAGCTTCTGCTTGCCGGTAAAGAAAGGATGACATTTTGAGCAGATTTCCACTCTGATATCCTTTTTGGTCGAGCCGGTCTCGATGACCTCGCCACATGCGCAACGAATGGTCGTCGCTTCGTAATGAGGATGAATTCCCTCTTTCACTATTGTCACCTCTTTCAAAAAACCTGTTATAAATGCGTTTATTATAATAACACACTGTTTGTCCAATTGCAAGCATTTTTAGATATAAATATATAAAATTTTAAACTGAAAAGATCGCGTTTGTGGGGTAGCAGTTAGCGTACTGTCACGTCAAACATTAAGAAATCAACTTAAACAGCTAGGATAAACAAAAGATTTTTTAAAAACCTAACAGCTTATATACGGCGGCAGCCAATACATCGCAAATCTCTTTCGCCTGTACCATCGTTTCACTCTTGACGATATAGTAGGTTTTAAGCTTCGGTTCCGTACCTGACGGACGAATAACCACCACATTGCCGTCCTCCAACATCAGCGAGAGTACATCAGATTTTGGCAGTCCCGTTGGGAAGCGCTGCCCGCCTTTAACACAAATGCCCGAGCGGTAGTCACAGCAGGTGGCTACGTTATAGCCCGCCAAAGCCTTCGGGGGCGCAGCAAACAGCTTATCCATAATCTGGGTCATCTTCTTCATACCGTCGGCGCCGGGGAACATGGTGTTGGTCACATGGTTGCAGAAATAACCAAAGCGCTTGTGAATATCCTCCATGACGTCAATAAGCGTTTTGCCTGCCTTTTTGTAGTAGGCAGCCATTTCAGCGACCAGCATGGTCGTGACGATTGCGTCCTTATCGCGCACATAAGGCCCAGCCAAATATCCACAGCTCTCTTCATAGGCGAAGATAAGGCGTGAAAGCTCACCGGCTGCCTCAAGATTTGCAATCTCAGTTCCGATGTTCTTAAAGCCGGTCAGTACGTCGCGCACCTCAATGCCATAGCTATTCGCCACAAGGTCGGTCAGCGTGGTGGTGACAATGGATTTGATCACGACCGGGCGTTCAGGCATCGTCTTATTCACCGTTTTGGCATGGGCGATGTAATCAGTGAGCAGTACGCCGACATCATTGCCGCCAAGCTGCACGTACTCCCCATTGTGGCGCACCGCTGCACCCACGCGGTCGGCATCAGGGTCAGTGCCAATGAGCAGATCGGCCTTTGTTTCTTCTGCCAGCTTTAAGCCCAGCATCAGCGCTTCTTTAAACTCAGGGTTTGGGTAGCGGCAAGTGGGGAAGTTGCCGTCCGGCAGAAGTTGTTCTTTAACCAAGATTGGATCATTGATACCAATATCGCTTAAAATGCGGCGCACCGGCAGATTGCCTGTACCGTTGAGCGGCGTGTAGACCAGTTTTAAACCCGAACCCTGCACCGCGTCAGGGAAGCAGCGGTAGGAAAGCACCTGATCAAAATAAGCGTTGATCGCTGCGTCGTCTACCGGAATGATCAGCCCAGCCTTTACGGCCTCATCATAAGCCATCGTCTTGACGCCGGTAAACAGATCCGTTTTCAAAATACAATTTAGAATGCCGTCCGCCATATCGCTGGTGATCTGGCAGCCACTCTCATCATACGCCTTGTAACCGTTATATTCCGCGGGGTTATGGCTGGCGGTGATAACCACACCGGTATCGCAGCCATAATAACGTACCGCCCACGAAAGCATGGGTGTGGGCGTCAGCTCCGAATAAATATAAACCTTGACTCCGTTAGCCGCAAAGACGCAGGCGGTGGCTTCGGCAAATAGCTTGGATTTGTTTCGGCTGTCATAAGCGATAGCCGCCGAACCACCCTCTTTATGCTGACGCAGCCAGCTGCAAATGCCCTGCGTGGCCCTGCGTACTGTGTAAATATTCATGCAGTTGGTGCCCGCGCCAATCCTACCGCGCAAACCTGCAGTTCCAAAGGTCAAATCGGTGTAAAACCGCTCGTAGATTTCTGTTTCATTGCCTTCTATCTGGGCAAGCTCCTTAACAAGGTCGCTGTCCTCTAATTGGGTGTCCTGCCACTGTTTATATAGTGTAATTGCGTCCATTTCTGTTCCCCCTTATATATTAGGTATCTTGCGGCCGGTAGCCGTATTATTTCTTTATAAATTCTGGGCCGGTTTTAGCGTCGCGCATGGTGGCCTGAATAAACGAAATAGAAGCTTTTAGTTTTTCAGTCTCCCAGTCGTTGAGTTTGACAGGCAGCTGTTTTAAAATGCCCTCACGCCCGATGATGCAGGGCATGCTTAATGCCACATCGCCGTCATGGCCATATTGGCCGCGCAACGTGGTGGAAGCCGGATACACGCTTCTTTCGTCCAACAACACAGCCTTTGCCATGGTGATGGCCGACTGTGCAACACCGGCATTGGTCCAGCCTTTGCCATTGAGAACGTTGTAAGCGGCACCGACTACCAACGACTTTATCCGTTCGGGGCTGTTGATGTCTTGGCCCGCTTCAAAATACTGATCCAATTCGTCAAATGGAATGCCGAAAACATTTAGATGGCTCAAAACCGGGAATGCCGTACCGCCATGTTCACCCATCATATAGCCCGTCACCGCTTTAGGATCTATTTTGTAAGTATCCGCCACCAATTTGCGTAGACGTGCGGAATCGAGCATTGTTCCAGTGCCAAAAACCCGACCAGCCGGGTAGCCAAATTCATTTTCTGCAATATAAACCATCGTATCGAGCGGGTTGGTAATGAGGATGATAATCGCTTCTTTAGTATATTTTGTTATACCGGACATCACCTCACGAATAACCTCACAATTTGTTGTCGTGAGCAGTGTACGGTCGGGTTGACCTTTTGGGTCGTTGGGGTTGGGAACGATGCTGGGGCCAGCTGCTACGATAATAACATCGGCATCCGCACACTGTTCATAGCCGCCACTTTTGACATCAACATTATTCATGTAGGTTAGTGCCGTTGCCTGCGCCTGGTCGAGCGCTTCACCAAAAGCGACGTTTTCCAAGATATCCACAACACCAATTTCAGCAAACAAACCGGTTTTCATCGCATCTGCCAAAACGTATGAGCCGACATGACCCACTCCAACAACAACTAGCTTATTCCTATGCATAGACCCATCTCCTAATAATATCAACTTGCAAACAGATTTTCTGTCGCATTATATATCACCTTTGCTTTTGAAAGGCGTAAAAGTCTTATGGAACAAATATCCACTTATTTAATTGCTAACGCTATCATAATGTGTAAGACACAGCTTTGTCAATGGCGACAAGTGTATTGACCACAATGTGGCTTTCATCGTTGTATTTTTAAAATAATAACGCTATAATGTAAACACTTGAAGTCAAAGGGAGGCCACGGCAATGCTCGCAAAAGTGCATAGCTTTGGACTAAATGGCATCGATGCCTATCTTGTGACGGTGGAAGCCGACCTTTCACGTGGATTACCTGCTTTTGAGGTCGTTGGTTTGCCTGATGCCGCGGTAAAGGAAGCCCGTGACCGAGTGCGCTCGGCGATTAAAAACGCTGGGATGCAGTTCCCAACCTCACGAATCGTTTTAAATTTGGCCCCTGCGGACACAAAAAAGAGCGGTACCGCTTATGATCTTGCCATCTTTCTAGCGCTTCTCAAAGCCTCCGGCACGTTGGAAGCCCAACTGGATAACATCGGCTTTCTTGGTGAATTGTCGCTGGGCGGTGAGCTTCGGCCTCTTTCCGGCGTACTGCCCATGATTCTAAGTGCTAGGTCACTGGGGCTTCGTCAGGTCATAATCCCATTCGATAATGCTGCAGAGGGCGCCATCGCACAGGATATTGAAGTGTATGCCGCGAAAAATGTCACTGAGGTTTTGCAGCATTTGCATAAAGAAATCCAACTGCCACTGTGTACCACACTGGATTTTTCAAATCAGCCTCTAACCGGCCCCATTCCGGATTATGCTGAGGTGCGCGGTCAATACGAAGCTAAACGCGCGTTGACTGTGGCGGCGGCGGGGCTGCATAACCTCCTGCTTATTGGGCCACCTGGCTCTGGCAAAAGCATGCTGGCGCGGCGGCTACCCTCTATTCTGCCTGACATGACCTATGACGAGCAGGTGGCGGTCACTAAACTGCATTCGGTTGCCGGCACACTACCAAAGGGTGTGGGGCTGGTGCATGAGCGCCCATTTCGTTCACCGCACCACTCGGTTTCGGCGGCCGGTATGACTGGCGGTGGCAGCATTCCAAAGCCCGGTGAGGTATCGCTCTCGCACAATGGTGTGCTTTTTTTGGACGAGCTGCCGGAATTCCTGCGCCCCGTCATGGAAGGGCTGCGCCAGCCGCTTGAGGATCATGAGGTAACCATCTCGCGTGTGGGGGCCCGCATCACCTATCCCAGCCAGTTTATGCTAGTCGCTGCTATGAACCCGTGTCCTTGCGGATTTTACGGGCATCCAACCAAGCCGTGCAACTGTACCCCGGCAGCTATTAGCCGCTATCTGGGCAAGGTAAGCGGCCCGTTGCTAGATCGCATTGACATCCACCTTGAGGTACCCGCCATTGACTATGAAAGTTTGACCGGTAAAGCGCCGGGCGAAAGTTCAACCATATTGCGGCACCGGGTAGATGGCGCCAGACGCCGTCAGCTTGACCGCTTTAAAGGTCGAGGTATCACCTCAAACAGCGCCATTCCACGCGCGATGCTTGAGGAATTTTGCCCACTCACCCAAGATGCTGAGCAGCTTTTGAAGGTCGCGTTTGAACGACTCGGCCTATCGGCCCGCGGTTACGACCGCATATTAAAGGTCTCGCGGACCATCGCTGATTTGGATGATTGCGAAACTATAAGCTCCAGCCATGTTTCCGAGGCCATTCAGTACCGCACGCTGGATAGAAAATATTGGAACCGCTAAAAGAAAGTAATAAGGAGCCTCCATCATGAACGACCTCGTTTTTACCTATGCACCTTCTATCGCTAATTACCGTTCGGCGGTCTATTTTGCGGCCGTTACTCGACATCGCATCGGTTTTCGCATTTTTGCGCTTTCAGCCATTGTCGCTGCCATCTATACAGCGGGGACATATCTTGGTTTGTTGCCAGCCTTTATGCTCCCGGCCTATATTTTTCTTGGGTATCTTGTTTGGGCAATTATTCTCTGTGCTCAGATCGAATACGGTATTTTGAAGTACTCAAAGAACAAAGAGGGCATGCTTTCTAAAGAAATAACCCTTTCTTTTACGCGAGGCAATCTAAAAATTGATACGCCACATAACGGCAAAAGTTCGACCGTTAAGCTAGCAGATCTCTTTTTAGGCTTTGAATTGAGCAACATGTTTTTGCTTTATCTTGATGGCGCCCAATCAATTATGCTGCCCCACCGAGCCATGAATCCACAGCAGCGTGCCGAGGTGCGCGAGCTTTTGCAGGATAATCTTCATGACCGCTTCTCCACTCGGTTTGGCTATGGTGCCACAGTCGCAAAGCTAAAACCCCTGACCGGCAAAAAGCGCGGATTGTTTTAAATCAAAACTATTAAATAAGCGCTTGAAGCGACGGTATAGCCACCGCTTCAAGCGCTTTTAAATTACTTGATTGTGAAGTTGCCTGTAATTTCAAACGAAGTCCCTTCACCGCCATTGTCCGCGTGTATACTTTTTACAATGCGATATTCTCCTGGTTCTAATGGAACCGTAAATTCATCGGGATAAATGACAAAATCGAACGTTGCTTCTTCGCCCGGCTGGGTTATGTAGGCGATGGCAATCCACATCCGTTCTTTGCCCTGCAAGGGCTTAAGTGACGTCCACTCACCATTTATCAAATGTTGAAAAGTGTAGTCAGCCCCATAGGTAATCTCGTAAGAACTGTTGTTTTGAATCGTAGCGGTTGCCGTCTCGCCAACCCTGACTTCTGAGGGCATCTGTATTGTAACGTTTATGCTATCGGCCTTTGTGTCCTGATTGGGTGGCTGCTCTGAGGAGGGCGCCTCAACTTGGCTAATGGCACTTGAATCTGCTGAACTGTTACTATTGTCCACAGGAACATTTGCATTCTGAGAACAAGATGTCAAACTTGCGATAACTAAGGCTAGTAGCAGTGTTGTAAAGATTTTTCTCATATTAGTCTCCTTATATTTTAATGTTATGTTGGCAGTAATGCCGTTGGAATGTTTAGTGAACTTAGATAAAACTACGCCTGCACTGAGGAAAAGTCATTTAAAAATAAATCAAAAGCCTTCAGCCGCTTTAACACTTGCAACGACCGACTCTGCCGTTGTCAAAAAAATATCGGTTTGAATCTCTGGAAACCACAATACAAAATCGTATCCGTCACGCTGCCAGCGTGCGAGCGCTTTACCATTTTCGGTGTACGAAAGCTCTGCCGTCACATCACCGAACTGTTTGAACGTCTGTGTATCAAAGCTCATACCGTATAAGCCACTGATATCTTCTCCGGTATTTTTTGCGCACCGCAGCATGCCCTCTGCGCCATCAGATGTACTGATATCTATTTGTGCGACCTTCCCCGAAATCAGCCAAACCCCATCCGTATTAATTGTGTCGGGCATGCCTTCCAGTGCAAAGCCTGCGACAAATCGAAAATCCGGCGTGTCGAAGGCAACCATAGGATTAGGCATCTGGGTTTGGCTAATATACGCCACCAGCTTGGTACAATCATTAATTTGTGCTGGGTAGCTTTCCAAAATAGCACCGCCATAGGTAATATCAACTTTTGCCCCAACTGCCAGCGTTGATACGGCAATTTTTTTACCATTGGCGTCGGTGATTTCGGTGTTTGTGAGTGCGACTGAAATCAGGTCGGCACTTTTGTATTCGTTTGTCTCCTGCCCTGGGCGCACCAAAATCGCCTGATCGTCGACTCTCATAATCGTAGCAGAAAAAGTAATTTTATCAGTCTTTTGGTTGCAGCTTATCAACAAAAATGCAACAAGCATCATCATAGCCACGAGCATGAACCTTTTAATATGTTTCATTCATCAAATCCTCTTTTCAAAACTGTTGTATTTGCTGACTTATCAGTGCCGGAATCTCTAACAAATATTGCGTTGGATGGATATATTTATACTTAAAAACCACTAATTAGGTAAATATTTCCTAATTTTTAAGTCCACTTATCAAAAAATTTAGCTCTTTCGCACTGCTTAGAAAACCGTAATTTGTACATTGTATTGCCTGTTGGCGAATAGCTCTACTAACTTTGTGGTCCCTAACGTATAAGCAGAAACGTTCCGCCAAAATATTTATACGGCTTGATGGATTCACTAATAAAAGTGGGCGACATGAACACTTTGTCTCGGCTTTTTCTGCCCTTGCACACTTGCCTTAATACTCTATTAATCAATTCATAGAAAGTGAGAGCCGCCGAACAAGGAAAACCCTTCCTAGTTCGGCGGCTCGCTTTATTTGGTGTTTTATTTTGCTTTGGATTCCACTTCGGCAACAGCGGCGGAAATAAAGTCTTCAACCGGCATTGTGCCCTTGTCGCCTTCCTTGCGGGAGCGTACCGCTACACCGCCAGCTTCAATCTCCTTTTCACCGATAACCAGCATGTAGGGAATCTTTTCGAGCTGGGCTTCGCGGATTTTATAGCCAATCTTTTCGCGGCGCTCGTCAACTGTTACGCGCAACCCTTTAGCACGCAGTTTTTTAGCCACATCGTTGGCATAGGCGCTTTGATTGTCGCCGATAGGCAGAACGCGGACCTGTTCCGGTGAGAGCCACATCGGCAGCGCACCGGCATACTTTTCGAGTAACAGCGCGATCGTGCGCTCGTAGCAGCCCAAAGAGGTGCGATGAATAATATAGGGGTATTTCTTTTCGCCGTCGGCGTCAATATAAGTCATATTGAACTGGCGTGCCAGCATAAGGTCTATTTGAACCGTGCATAGCGTATCTTCTTTGCCGTGGACATTTTTGATCTGCACGTCAAGTTTGGGGCCATAGAATGCCGCCTCACCAACCGCCTCAGTATACTTCATTCCCATGTGATCAAGAATACCGCGCATAAGCCCTTCGGACTCGTTCCACATCTCAGGGGTACCGATATACTTTTCGGTATCGTTCGGGTCCCATTTGGAAAGGCGATAGGTCAAGTCGCCGATTAAGCCAATGTCAGTCATAATTTCTTGAATCAACCGCACGCAGGAGCGAAACTCCTCTTCAAGCTGCTCGGGGCGCAAAACCAGATGCCCTTCTGAAATAGTAAACTGACGCACGCGGATCAAACCGTGCATCTCGCCGGAGGCTTCGTTTCTAAACAGCGTGGAAGTTTCACCATAGCGAATTGGCAAATCGCGATAGGAGTGCATGTCGTTGAGGTAAACCTGATACTGGAACGGGCAAGTCATGGGGCGAAGCGCAAATACTTCCTTATCCTTTTCCTCGTCACCCAGTACAAACATGCCATCTTTGTAGTGATCCCAGTGCCCGGACACCTTATACAGGTCTGACTTTGCCATCAACGGGGTGCGGGTCATGACATAGCCATATTCATATTCTTCTTTATCCTGCACATAACGGTTCAAAATCTGGAACAGTTTAGCGCCTTTCGGCATCAAGTGCGGCAGCCCCTGGCCGACATAGTCAGAAGTACAAAAATATTTGAGCTGACGACCAATAATATTATGGTCGCGCTTTTTTGCCTCCTCAACGGCAGCAAGATAAGCCTCAAGTTCGCTCTTTTTCGGGAACGCCGTGCCGTAAACGCGGCAAAGCATTTTGTTTTTCTCACTGCCACGCCAGTAAGCACCCGTGCAAGCAGTCAACTTGACGGCCTTGATTGAGCCGGTGCTCATTAAATGAGGGCCGGCGCAAAGGTCTACAAAATCCCCCTGCACATAGAAGCTGATCTTCTCGCCCTTGCCAGCGTGCTCATTGATCAGTTCAACCTTATAAGGCTGATCTTTCATCTTTTCTAAAGCATCGGGCGCATCCAACTCTAACTTTTCAAGGGGAATATCCTCTTTCACAATTTTGGCTATCTCGGCTTCAATAGTCGAAAGCTGATCGGTGGTAAAAGAAGTCGGCACATCAAAATCGTAGTAGAAACCATTATCCACCGCAGGTCCGATGGCGAACTTTGCCTCAGGGAACAGTCGCTGAACGGCCTGCGCCAGAATGTGAGAAGCGGTGTGCCAAAAAGCCTTTTTGCCATCCGTATCCTCAAAGGTCAAAATCTCCACCGAACAATCAGCCAGAACTGGAGTGCGCAAGTCACAAACCTTTCCGTCAATTTTAGCCGCACAGGCCGCTTTAGCCAGACCCGCGCCAAGCGCAGCAGCTATCTGGGCTACGGTTGTTCCCTGTTCAAATTCTTTTACAACATCGCCTTTTAAACAAATTTTCACCATAACTATCTTCCTCTCTTTCTCGGTTCTCATCGCTATTGGAATAAAAAAAGGCTTCACCCCCAGCACGGGGTGAAGCATTATAATGTAACTCCACGGTTCCACCCGAATTGCATCATTTTGCTTATCAGGGCAAAACGATACCACTCTGCCGGCCGTTAACGCTGCCGTTGCGGCGAACTTGGGGCTAACGCCTTAATTTCGCACTCAGGGGTGGTAGCCCATTGCAAAAATGCACAAAGACCGCTTTCAGCCCAACGACGGTCTGTCTCTGATATGTTCTTTTGCGGGACTTCCCCATCAATGATTTGTTTGGATGAAGCTTTGCCTTGATACTATCACTACGCACTTCGCTTGTCAACAATTTTCAAGCCACTATACCGCTTTTCCTGCAAAACGCCAGCGCTTATACGCAAACTATGGCAGCGCATCGGCATAATTATCATTTATATAATGTATATTTTACCACGCTACAAAATCTAAAAAGCAAAGCCAAAAGTTGTTAATCTGCCTATTTTTTGAGTAGCAACTTCGCATTCATAGTCTATACCTTTTGTATTCTTGTTCATTATGCAGCAATAAAGAAGTCATTTAACTCGGTTTTCCCCAAAAGAACCTTTTTAATACTGCATCTTTATTTTTCCGCTTTATTCGGCAAGGATTGTATTTAAAATTTCTTGACAGAAATCTAATAAAAATGTAAAATATTTTTGGCTGTTTATACAGTCAGCGCATTACACAGGCGCCCAAAATTTAAAAGAGTGAAAGGAGGATTTTTTATTTCATGTTGCCCTATGTAATATGCGGTTTCATTGCATTTGTAATCGGTGCTGTTATTGCCTTTCCCGCAGGCGTTAATTATAGAAAGAATGTAGCAGAAAAGGAACTCGGCACAGCCGAGACTGAAGCAAAACGTATCGTTAGTGAAGCAATAAAATCAGCGGAAAGTAAAAAGAAAGAAGCCCTTGTCGAAGCAAAAGATGAAATTTTTAAACTAAAAACCGAGGCTGAGCGCGAGCTTAAGGAGCGGCGCACCGAGGTTTCGCGGCTGGAGCGCCGCGTGCAGCACAAGGAGGAGACGATCGACAAAAAGGTCGATAATCTCGATAAGAAAGAAGAGACCCTTCAGGCCAAGCTTAAATCTGCCGAGCAGAAACTCGAGGAGGCTGAGCTGGTTAAGAAAAGTCAGTTTGAAATGCTGGAAAAAATCTCCGGCTTTACCACTGATCAAGCCAAAGATTATCTGCTTAAAAACCTTGAGGGCGAGCTAACCCACGAAAAGGCTCTGCGCATCACTCAAATGGAAGCCCGTTTGAAGGAAGAGGCCGATTCCAAGGCTCGCAACATTATTTCTTTGGCTATTCAGCGCTGCGCAGCAGATCAGGTGGTCGAGACTACTGTATCGGTTGTACCACTGCCCTCCGACGAGATGAAGGGTCGTATCATTGGACGAGAAGGCCGCAACATCCGTGCGCTTGAGACACTTACCGGTGTCGATCTCATCATAGACGACACGCCCGAGGCTATTACGCTTTCAAGCCATGACCCCGTCAAACGTGAAATTGCGCGCATTGCGCTGGAGCGCCTGATTAATGATGGGCGAATTCATCCGGCCCGCATCGAAGAGATGGTGGACAAGGCGCGTAAAGAAGTTGAAACCAAAATCAAGCAGGACGGCGAGCGTGTCGTACTCGAAACTTCTGTCGGTTCGTTACATCCTGAGCTGGTGCGACTGCTGGGTAGAATGCGTTACCGTTCAAGCTACGGTCAGAACGTTCTTGTGCATTCCACTGAGGTGGCTTACATCTCCGGCATGATTGCCGCAGAAATTGGTGCGGACGTCACCGTTGCCCGCCGAGCCGGTTTGCTTCATGACATCGGCAAATCAATGACCCATGAAATTGAAGGTTCGCACGTCGCTATAGGCGTCGACCTTGCCAAGAAATACAAAGAATCCCCCGAGGTTATCCACGCGATTGAAGCGCATCACAACGATGTTGAACCGCGCACCGTCATTGCCTGCATTGTTCAGGCGGCTGACGCTATCTCCGCTGCGCGCCCCGGCGCACGCCGTGAAAATCTCGAAAATTACGTCAAGCGTCTTGAAAAGCTTGAAGAAATTGCAACCTCCTTCAATGGCGTTGAAAAATGTTATGCCGTTCAGGCCGGGCGCGAAGTGCGCGTGATGCTTAAGCCTGAGATCGTGGATGATGACGGTATGGTCATTATCGCACGAGACATTGTCAAAAAGATTGAAGAAGAGTTGGATTATCCGGGTCAGATCAAGGTGCATGTCGTGCGTGAAACCCGCGCGATTGAATACGCAAAATAAAACATTTAACTTAACCGGCGAGCAAGAATTTTGCCCGCCGGTTTTAATTTGTTTTGAGTGGCCTTACTACTGGGTGGTTAGAACTCAATTACACGCATACTCAGCAATGTGATAATAGTCTGAAACTTTTATCACGCCGTAATATAATGCTTAAATTTCCTAGAGTTTGTTACCTGTTTGTAATTATATAGCCGTATTTTTCTCAAATTCCTTACAATTTTCATTAAAAAGGTATTGCAATTGGTAAATCCCTGTGTTATACTTCTTACAAGAACTGGTGCTTTGGTTGGAGAGCCCCGGCATCAGAAAAATTTAAGGAGGATTTCAGTTTATGAAGAAGTTTTTTGCAATGGCTATGGCTGCTGCCATGATTGCAAGCATGTCCGCTGTTTCTTTCGCCGCCATCGGTACTATTACGACCGGCTCTGACTCAAATGGCACCATAAAGGTTGACGGTACTAAAAAGTATTACCCCATCGTCGATGCCATCGGTCCGTTCGTCTATGACGCTGATGACAAGGGACTTGACAGTGGTATTGTTGAGTATGGCGAAACCGCCTATTTTATGCTTATTGAGGGCCACGATTCCAAAACCGCCAATGGCGACACCATCGGCGATAATCCCACCCCTTGGCTGGTAACCGAGTCTGAGACCGTTTCCAGCCTTAAGGTAAAGGCTTCTTGGGAAGAGGGCAAAAACCTCGTTTCCAGCGTCTCCATCGTAAAGAAGAAGGTTTCTAACGCGAAGGACAGCTCCGCCACCCCTCTTAAGGATTCGGATGGCAACGAGTATCCGACCATGGACACCCTGCTTACGAAGGTTAGCGGCCTGGTAGACACCTACACCGTTGACAAGTACTACTACTTTATTGCTATCGCTACCACCTCTTCCACTTCTACCGCTGATGCTGACGTCATTGGTACTCTCACCCTTAGCAAATCCAAACACCCCAAGGTAGACGACCTTGACATGGATATTGCTGTTAATATCGGCTGGGAGAACAACTACAATTCTGATACTAACAAGCTGGGCCTGAATGTTACCGGCGATGTCGGCCCGCTTAAGGCTGAGACCTACTATGCCATGAAGTTTAACTGCGATGACGAAGTTGACATTGAGTTCAACGACGAGTCCATCTTCACTGTAGACGTATCTGGCCAGAGCAAGGTTCTGTTCTACTATGACACCGATTTCAACTCCAAGATCGCTGCCAAGTATCCGCTTGCTGATCTCAACTTCTGGAATGGCAACGGTGCTAAGTTCAACCGCGTTGGCGAGATGTTCCTCGCTTGCAAGGAAGACTACGCTCAGTTCCTCTATCAGGTAAATGCAGACGGCACCCTTTCTGAGGTTCCCGGCGCTGAGTTCGACAAATATGACGAGGGCTTCTACTTCAACACTCGCGTGTTGGGCACCTATGTCATCTCCGACATGGAGCTTGAGCTCCCCAGCACCACCCCCACAACTCCCGCTGTTGAGACTCCCGTCGTAACCACCCCCGTTGTTACCAATCCCTCCACCGGCGCAGTTGCCTAATCCAGGGTTTGTAATCAACTAAATGTTTAAAGCCGCCGCCCTCCTCTCCAGAGTGGCGGCGGCTTTTTTATGTGACTTTAAACAGAAGCTGCTTCAGAACCAAGCACTTGACGCACTACTAACGACATGTGCTTAAATCTCAAAAGGAGAATGCATGTGAATTTCCCTATCAAGCTTGTATTGGTACGACATTCTATAACTGCCGGAAATCTTGCCGGCCAATACATAGGCAGTACCGACCAACCGCTCTGCCAAGAGGGAGTTAACCTGGCAAAGTCTTATACGTTATCTATGCCGCATGTTGATCGCGTCTACTGTAGCCCCATGTTGCGCTGTCGCCAAACAGCCGCGTTATTATTTCCCAGCCACGTTCTGCACGAGGTAGCCAATCTTCGTGAGATAGATTTTGGCATATTTGAGGGCAAGACTTATGCTCAGCTTTCAACCGATCCTAATTATCAGAAGTGGATTGATTCTGCAGGTGCAGAGCCGCCTCCGGAAGGAGAAAGCACAACTCTATTTTCTAATCGTTGTGTCGCGTCATTTCGCAGTATTTTAAACGAGCTGACCCGTTATAACATTGGCCGCGCCGCCTGCGTTATTCATGGTGGAAGTATCATGTCCATCATGGCTGCCCTTGCTAGCCCGAAGCGTCAATATTATGACTGGCAGGTAGATAATTGTTGTGGTTTTATTGTAAATGCCGATCCCAAATCTGGACAATTAATGCTTTTAGAGCATTTAAATATAAAAAGAGAGATTTAAAGCCATGTACATACAGGCTTATTTCAGCTTTGTAATATTTTAGCGAAAAAAAATTACAAAGTTATAACAAAGCTGTTGCATTTATGGATAAGATATGCTATCATAATTACAGTAATCTTCCAATAAAGGGTTACTTAGCCGTTCGACAGGGTTTAGACCTTAAATATCTCCATGTTCCCTGTCTATTTAACACAATTTTTCTGTCCGGTGTTGGAGAGCGTCGGCTGAAAGATATGATTTTAATTTAGGAGGAATATTCCAATGAAAAAGACATTTGCTCTTATTCTGGCGGTTGCTATGGTTATGAGTTTGGCTGCTGTTTCTTTGGCTGCTCAGAGCTCTACTACCCTTCTTTCACTTGGCAAAGCATCCAAGTACGACAGCGATGATAACTCCCTGTCGGTTTTCGGTGAGGCTAAAAAGGATAGTGGCGTTCTGTCCCTTCAGTATGGCAAGTCTGCTTACTTCCTTATTCAGGAGTCTGGCGCTCCCCTGAGCGAGTACAAGACCGTTGAGAAGCTCAAGGTTAAGGCTAAGTGGGAAATGGGCGGCGACCTTGTCAAGTCCCTCAACGTTGTCAAGAAGTATGTTAAGGCTGCTAATTCTTCCAGCCAGCTTGCTGACGACGGCTACTACTACTTCTTAGAGCTGGCCACCAATGTTAAGGAGACCACCTCTGACTCTGATATCGTTGGTACCCTGACCTTCAACCGCAAGAAGAACGATACCGATAAGGTTGTAGAAATCAAGGATGAAGACGAGGATATCGCTATCAACGTTTTCTATGAGAACAACTACAACGGCCAGGGCAAGGTTGTCACCGATCGCGATTACCTGAAGTGGGATACCAAGTATCTCCTCAAGTTCGACTGCGATGATGAAGTAGAGCTCGGCTTTGGCTACCAGACCGGTGGTTCCAACGAAGGCACCTTCACTGTTGACGTATCTGGCCAGGGCAAGATCATGTTCTACTACCTGACCACTGCTGACGAGGCTATTGCTGCTGCTAACCCCGGCGCTAAGCTGAAGTTCATCAACTTCTTCAACACCAAGTTCAACCGTACCGGCGAGTTCGCATACGAGATGGAGAACGGCGCTTATGCATACCAGATCGTTGATGGCAAGTTGGTTGCTATCCCCGGCTGCGAGTATGACGAGTCCGACGAGACCTTCTACTTCAACACCCGCGTTCTCGGCTCCTATGTCTTCTCTGACGTAGAGCTCGTTGACGCTGCTCCCGCTGTTACCGCTCCTGTTGAGGAGAAGCCTGTGACCAACCCTGGCACTGGCGCTGCTGCGTAAGTAGTACGTTTTAACTCAATTCTGTCGTGAGACAGATCAAAAAAGCCGCTCTCCTCTCCGGAGCGGCTTTTTCTTTTTGCCCAAAACCGTGCACTATTCCAATGAATCTTGCAAAGTTTTTATAGCACTATTTTGAGATACACGCTTTGTCAAAAGCTGGATTAAAGGCATAGAAGTTTCTTGCATCCAACTGTTCAGTCACCATGCGCAGCGCCTCGCCAAATCTCTGAAAGTGAACAATTTCTCGTTCGCGTAAAAATACAATTGGGTCACGAACATCTGGGTCATCTACCAAACGCAAGATATTGTCATAAGTTGTTCTAGCTTTTTGCTCCGCTGCCATATCTTCACTTAAATCAGTAATCGGATCACCTTTTGACTGAAAAGCTAAGGCATTAAAAGGATCCCCCGCTGAAGAACAAGGGTAAATGCCCAAAGTATGCTCTATGTAGTAAGGCATGAAACCTGCTTCTTCTAGCTGCTTAGCGTTCAAATTTCGGGTCAGCTGATGGACAATCGCACTTACCATCTCAAGATGCGCCAGTTCTTCGGAACACAGACCTTATCTCTATCTGTTTGGTGCTTATTTATCTTTAACAACTTCATATTTCATTACGAATTGTGTCCTTTGAAAAAAATCCTTGTCATAAAGTGATGACTTCTTGACCGAACAATCTATTTCTTTTGAATCGCAATATTTTTTCATCGTTTCCACAAACCAATCATCTGCGCGAGGATCGAATGTTATGCTTTTTATAAAATTTTCAATTTTCACATCAAATCCAACCACTGGAACATCCCACATATCTTCCATTTTGGGATAATGTTGTAGGCAAACAAGAAGTCGAACTTCATTTTCATGTTTAAAAGCTTCTCTCTTAAGAGCCATATCTCCCGCAAATGAGTAACTAGAATTTTTTTGAATTTCTCTCCGCTTTTCAATATAATTTTTCTCGTTGTAGTATATGACTTTTGATAAAGAAGCCCTTCTAAGGTCACTGATTAAAATAAAATCTTTAGCAACTGTCTCTATCATGACGCCTTGTCTATCGCTGGAATATATTCTCCACATTGCGTCTGAATCTTTCTCATAAGTCCAGCATTGACCTACCGTTGATGTAGTTAATAATGATTCTGGATAAACTAAATTGCCATTATCACTAACCATAGGAAGTTGATCGTCAGGAGCCTCCCATGGATCGTCCCACAATTTTATTTTTCTTAAATAGATTTTCTTGTTTTCAATTAATGCAATAAATTGTGCTAAAGGCACATATCTAAACAGATGATCTTCAGCATTAATATTATTGGAAATTGTTAATATCCTTTTATTTATAATATCGTCCATAAGCTATAACCTTCTATACATTTTCCACCATTATACATTTTATTACAAAGACTTACAAGTTAAGAGCAACATAAATGAGAGGCTTCCTAGTTTTTTAGGAAGCCTCTCATATCATTGCTTAAAGCTTCATTTTCCATCCGCCAGTGCCCGCAGTTTAGCTATAAGCCCCTCATACAGCGCCTTGTAGTCCGTAGCGTCAACCGGCGCCATAGCCAATGCAGGTATAACAAAATCCTCGGGATTTAGCCACGAGGGGTTATAGGTAGGCTTAACAATTTGCTGACCTGCGCCGATGTGCATCACAAAGGACGGGTTGACGGTTGTGTCCGTTTTTGCTTTTAGCAGAATGTTGCCCTTGGACGCTGGCAAATAATCGTCCTTATTGCTCACCTGAGGCGAATAGAGAGGCCATTTGATATCTCTTTCAAACTCCAAGTGCAGGTGATAGTCACCGGTTTGTGTTTTGCCCTCAACACCTAAAATGTCATATGCCTTTACTGCATCACCCGCTTTTACTGCAATTGAGGCTAGATGGCAGTATCTCGCAACTAGATCATAATGTTCACCGGTCTTGTGGTTGAAGCAGTCGGGGTAGATTGCGATGACGCAGTTGCCTACACTGTTGTCGAACCCAGTGGTAACCACTTTACCATTGCCCTGAGCATATACCGCCGGATTACGCCCTGCGTTCCCCTGAATGGTAGAGATATCAACGCCATAGTGGTGGTAACCCCACTCTTTATAATACTCCACGGTTTTATAACCGCAGAGCATCATTTGCTTTTCAAAGGGCATTATAAGCTTTTGCATCACTTAGCCTCCGTATGTACCATATCTGGAACTGCTGTATCGATAAGCTTGTCCATCTGTGTCTTGGCGTAGGCTGCCATTGCGTCGAATGTGCCCTGTACAAGGGTTTCGATCATCTGCCGAGTGACAATCGCCTGCAAGGGCGCAGGAATCATGCTGTAAATCTTACCACACACCCATGCGAACTTTACACCGCCTATTTTGGCGTCAGTATACTTTTTCTCGGCCTGAACGATCAGCCCAGCGACAAACTGCTGCAGCTTGGCATTGGTGCGATAATAGGACAGCGCTGCGCCCAGTAAAAGAAGCCCAGCCCATTGTACCACCTCGATGTAATTAATATTCGCAAAAAATTCGCTCATTTGCTATTTACCTCCTTTGTTTTTTTCAACGTGTCAATTGCCTTTTTTACTATCTCAGGAATTGGTACGCCCATTAAAATTAAATTTTCCGTGATACTAACCGTTTCGTTTGAAACGAGAGCAATCACCACAGTGTCGCGTATGTAATCAGCACCGATCAGCAGATCAAGCTGGCAGGCTACATAGACCAACAGCAACATACCACCTTTTTTAAATAATCCCCGCAGTCCAGCCGCCGAAGATAAAGCCCCGCCCTCAGTTTTATTGCTTCTCTGGAACACCGCCGCAACCGTGATACCCGTTATGTAATCTGTTGACATAAACCCTATAAGCGTCTGCAGCGCCATATCCCACCCGCCCAGTAGTCGAGACAGGCAGGCCCCGACCACGCCTAGCACCGCGGTAACGCTTACCATAAGCTTATTCTGTTCAGAAGTCCATCTGCCAACCGCGCCGATACAAGCCCCAATTATAGCCGCTGCAACAATTTTTGCTTTTAACACTTTATGCACATGCTCGCCCCCGTTGTTTTATTACAGCGTTATACCTCTTTCGGCATGCCGATACATTCGGCATACTTTTCGGGAGTTATAGCCCCATTGGTTAAATCTTCCCCCGCTAAAGCGGTCACGCCTGCTTTCAACTCTGCGGGAACTGATTCAAAGGTGCGCCCACCGCGCTTAATTGTGCGCCAATAAGCCGCTGTGATAGCTGGTAAGTACATGTTTTACATCTCCTTTCAATTTGCCTTTGCTTCGTACATTTCAATCAGGGCAGCATCAAGCTGGCTTTGCAGCGCCAGTTGCCCCTCGAAAAGTTCTACTGCTGCAGCGTCAGCCTGTGCTAGCTGCGCCTTTGTCTCAGCAAGTTGCTGCTCGACCGTGGGCACTGGCGTTAATGCCTTGCCCGCACGGGTGAAAACGCCATCGTTCCAGTCGTCGCCGATAGCGACCGGGTACTGCCCGCAGTCCCACATCAGTGTGTTGTCTGGCAGTATGAAGCCCAGCGCCGCCTCCTGTGTGATCTCAATGATGTTACTAACCTTGCCGGTGGTCATAGAACCATCAGCAAGGGAAATAATTGCTTGTTTCATGTTTTCCTCCTTTACACGATTGACCATCTCACAATGGCAAGGCCTGAGCCGCCTGTGGATATGCGCGTACCGCCCATTACGTTATAACAGTTGCAACCACCACCACCGCCGCCGGTGTTTGCTGCACCGCTGCCGCCGCTACTGGTCAATGTTCCAGCGCCGCCACCACCTGCACCGCCTGCGCCTGGGGTTGAATTGTAAGCGCCGCCGCCACTGCCGCCAGCATACAGCGTATTGCCAGCTTCGCCAAAAGCACGAGTAGTTGTACCTTGGCCTGTACCGCCGTAAGTGATGGTTCCGTCTGGCGTGCCGCCATTACCGCCGTTGCCACCGTCGCTGCCGCCGTTTCCGGCTGGATATATTTCGTAACCGTTGGCACCGCCGCCCGAACCTCCGTTACCGCCATAGTTGTACCCGTTTATCGCTCCGCCATTAGCTGATATTACAGGCCCGACAGAGGTTGCACCACCAGCAGCACCAGAACCGCCAGCGCCCACTGAGACCGATAGCGTCACACCGCTCGACAAAGCTTGACTTAGCTTGGTGTTCGTGTAGCCGCTACCTGCGCCGGGTGAACCTGTTCTAGAGCCAGAAGCGGTTGCAGTACTGCCTGCGCCGCCACCCACTGCGAAAAAGTCATATATTCCATCGTCCTTAATCGTCAGTGTTCCGCTGGTTTTGAGGTACATATAACGGTAGTTTCCACTGGTGACAACATCGTAGCTGCCGGTATAAAGCGGGTCATCTGGCACGCCGGTGTAGCAGAGCCGAGCCACACCATTTACACCGACATATAACTTTTTTACCTTGCGCGCCACGTCATCCACACCAACATAGAGCTTTTTTACCTTGCGGGCAACACCGCTGACGCCGATATAAATTGTTTTAGCCATACTTTCACCGCCTACTCATATACAGCGGCAAAAGTGCCGGTTGCAAGTGCTGTCACACCCGCCGTTAGATCGGTTGTCGTTACGTAGATGTCACGCACCTGCGCGTCGCCTAACGTCCCCTGTGCAGCAGCGTTTGCCTTAACCATCCCAGCTAGTGTTCCCGCAGCCACTTGGTTCGCTGTGTGGGTATGGGACGCCGGTGCAAATTCATTTGCATGCTTGCCATCAACAGTGTCGGCGTTTCCGCCGTCCGATAGATTTCTCCAAGGTTCCCATGTGGTACCGTTGTAATAGCGAATTTGGTACTGCTGACCCCAACCGTAGAATATTTGAGCTCCATAAGCCCCATCCTTGAACCTTATATCCATAAACCCACCTGTTGGGGAACTCGGGGAATTTAAAATATTTGCTAAATCAGTTGAGCTATTTATATAATACTTTCCAGTAATCTTATATGTATTTAGGTCGGCCCCAGACGGAATCAACGTTCTCCCTTCTGCATCAAGTGTAAGGTACTTGGACGCATCCACTCCGCTAAGCTTACCAGCATCTAACGCACTGCCCTTGCCCATATTTCCGGAATGCCAGACAATATATTTGTTTGCACCAATACTAATCCGCATCCCGTGCTCAAACACCCAATCTTGATAACATGCATCAGGGACGTCAACAATGCTGCCACTTATTTCTGCGTTTAATGCAGTTGAAGTATTGTTGTTATAGTAAGGAATAGCTTGTATGATGCCCCAATCGGACGCTTTACCCGCTATCTCATAACGAGTAAAATTTGCCGATGTTGACTTGATACTTAACCCGGCGTATTTAATGCCGTTGTACATAAAGGTGACTGCTTTTAAAGTGATCGTAGAACCCGAAGGAGTATATCTTAGGGCAATTCTTGGGGTATCTGTATCATACATTTTTTCACAAGATACTTCACAAAGCATTGGTGAGTGAGTATTCAATCCGTTATTACGCTTAAAGTACACGGTACCTTCAAAAAATGATTCAAAGTTTTTATCAGTGTTATTCAACGAGCATAGGGGCAAAACATAACTGGTATAATCTGCTGATACGCCTGATATAATTGATTTTGACCTCACCACATTTGTCAAGTCAGTAGCATCATGTTTGTGTGAAGGTGGTACATCATTTTCTAAAATCCAAATTGTAGAAGTAATCTTTTTAAGTTTCACAGTACCGTATCTGTTTGGTATACATTTGGGCATTTCTTCGCCGCCAATGTGAGCTAATATTATTCCGCTTTGACTGGCAAAATTAACCTCACCAGACCCTAGTCGATGCACAAATATTTCGCTGTCGTTTGGAAAAGCAACAGAAGATGTGGATGGTACAGTAATAGTTACATTAGTTGTCTGATCTACAACCAAATACTGACCTGCATCACTTAACGATAATGTACGTGATGATGGCACTCCTTTTACGAAGCTAGAAATTTGATTAGGATTTGCCTTGTTGTTACCGTTCGCCCCCACAACTCCATTCGGCTGACCTTTCTCCCTTTGAGGTATGTACAACTCAGACGAAATTTCTGTATTCACAGTAATGCCGCCGCTCACGACACAAGCCGCCGTCATTTCCTTTTCGATGTAGGTTGTGGTATCTCCACCCGCATAAGCCGGAATGTATTCCGCAGTCGAGCCAGCGTTGGCGTAAATCAGCAAGACTTCTGCCGATGTGTTGGGATCCCGTGCAAACACACCCCACTCGCGCAGATAAAATCCTATCGTAATTTTTGAATTATCCAGCACGCCGGTAATATTCCAGCGGCCATCTGCGGTACGCTGCACAATTCTGGACGGCTCAACACTTTCTTTGACTGAAATAAGAGCCGTCAGTTCTGTCGGCAGCGTGGATCCAAGCACACCGTCGCCAAATTTGATACTTGAATAACTGAGTGTGCCACCGGTGGCCGCCAGCTTAGCCAAAAGGTTTTGCCCGGCGCGGGTTAGAATATGCCCACCAAAGTTAGCCAATCTGCTCACTCTCCTCTCGCGATGTTATAATGCTCGCCGCGCCAAAATACATCGGTGCTGGCGACTGTGATATTAGGGTGATCCCATCAAGATGACTGCGTACATTTTTTAGAATTGATACCTGCCGCAAAAACTCGATGGCTTTTGTTGTGGTAGCCGACTCATCCTCGACGAGAATCCTAAAGCACCCGGGATCGCCGTTATACTCCCACCATTCTTCGACTGTGGCGTCACCAAATCCGGCACTGACTGCGTCCCGAATGGCGCTTGCCGTGCCAATCCGGCGGAACACCGACAGCGCCTGTTTGACTACCTGCCGCCGCGCAGCCAAAGTTGCCGTTGGATCATACCAGCCGATATCGAAACCCCAGGCAATTTCATCAAGTAGGCGGCCGGGCAGATTTTCCACATGGGTGTAAACCAAAATTGCCCTATACTTCTCTGACAGGCCTGTAAACAGTGGGTCAAATGCATTGCAAAGCGCGATCGTGACCGGGTCACTGCGCAGATACTCCGGCATCAGATCTAATAGCTGGACATCGTCAAGGCTCATCATCACAGCAGCCCTCCATAAGTGAGCGCCGAGGTTGCCGACGCCCTTGCAACCTGCACCGGGGTTATTTCGGTATAGGTGGGCGTTGTTAAATCTACCCGGTAGGCCCCCGCAGAAAGAATGCGCCGGCGTAGCTCGTCGGGGTTTATTGCCCGACCTAGCTTTTCAGACTGCCAAGAAAGATAATTACTATACGCAGCGGCTACAGCCGCCTGGATGGTTGCCGCTTGCGTGGCATCTGCACTGGATATGTAGTAGGTCGCCGCAACAGTGTATTTGATCTCCGTAGGGGCCTGTACGCTAACCAGATCAGTGAGTGGTCGCACCGTGTCAGCCGAGACAACCTTTAGCACGGCGTCTAGCACCGTCTGTGACGGTACGGATCCGTCCGACATCAGCACTGTTATCAGCACCCGCGCGGGGTTTGGCGATGTCACACTGACATCACCGATGCCAGGATCCGCCGACATAGCCCAATACTGATAAGCCTTGACCGGCCCAGCGACGGAATACTGACTGGGTGCCAGCCGGATCCGTTCACGAAAATCGTCGTCGCTTTCGGCATCCAGACCGCCGCTGCTGATATCCACATTGGTGACGGCCGTCACGTAGGCCACCGGGTCAACAATAACCGTTATGCCACCGGCAGCAATGCCGTTGTGTGCTGCGCCCGTCTCAGTGGCCGTTGCAGTAACGTTGACCGTCCCGACATCGTAAGCAGCTATCACAGCCTTATCAGTTGAAAAATAATGCTTGCCGTCAGGCGTTGCCCGGGTGCCCCTTGGTATTTCAACAGTTGCACCAACCGCTGCGCTGATGGTAAATTGCAACGTCACCGAGGCTGCCTTTGCAGCCAAACGCTCTGCACCGACAAAGTCGCCCAGCAGGTCGAGCATGTTGTCAGACGCATAGCGCACAAGCTGCCCGTTTGCATAAGCATTTGCCTGACTTACAGCTGCACCCAGCACCGAGATCATCGTGCCAACCACAATGCGCCGCTCGTCACCTGGGTTTAATATCTCGCCAAGCTGCTTTTCTACAGCCGCAATTGTGCTGTCATATTCTTGCTGCATGTCAAAGGTCATGATTTCAATAGACAATGTTCAGCACCACCTCAAAAATTAATTGGCCGTCGGCAGAAGCACCAACGCAAGTCGCGGAAACAAGCTGTGCACGTGGCTCCGACCTTTCAAGCAACGCCGTCACCTCGGCGGCGAATGCAGCTTGCGCCTGCGGCATGGGCATGTCCACCACGTTGGGATCAATACCAAGAGTACGATCAAGCACCACCTCATATCGCCCGACGGACAACAGGTTTTTAACATTTTGCACGACTCTGGCTGCGCCTGCCGCACGCCAGTTTGGGGTTGACATTTCGCCGGTATTGATCGTTATAGTCAAACTGCGCCCTCCTCTATTCACCCGCCATGCTGACAAACTCGCGCTTTAAACCAGCTTTGTCATCGCCTGACACCGTTGTCACCTTGTAACCGTCCGTGGCGCTTATACTCGACACGCCCGGCGCTGAGGATGAGGCCACGCCACTGATAGATGTCTGTTTTGTGCCCTCTTTGACAAATTCCTCAAACTGCAGCTTCATCTTAGTCGACAATATCTTTCCTGCTCCGTTGAGATAGGTATCATCAATCGACACGGCCGTCAGCAGAAAGCGGTTTGTGCTGGCTGGCTTATTGCCAATAATCAGCGGATATGGCACACCTGCTTCGCAGAGCTTCTGTGCCTGTGCAATAACGCTTTCTGGATTAACGCCAAGCGTTTTCATAAGGTGTATCGTAAACGCTATGGTGGAGAGCTGTGCACCCTTGACCAGCGTTGCAGGCTTTCCGGTTTGTTGCTCCTGCTTGTCGGTATTGACCCCAAAGCTCACGCTGTATTCGCTAAGCGGTGTTCCCTTTATCAACCCGCCCTGGAACACAAGGCCACCAAAAGCCGCTATACTCATACCTCATCCACCTTTCCCAACACCGCGCCGTCAGCCATCGTGTCGCTGTAAAACACAGCTACCACCGTGTCACCAATGACAATAGGCTCCTCATCCGCACTATTCTTAACCACAGTAAGGTGGGGCAGCGCAGCCGAGACACGCCCATTTACAAGAACGCGGTACTTTTTGCCCTCGACCGCAGAAACGGTTGCCTTAACTATCATTAGTACCCCTCCAGCCTGCGCCGCAAGCGTAGCGCCGTTATTTTATTGGTCAGTTGGTGCTCTACCTGGTCGACCATATACAGACCATCTGCAGTGCCAATCTCCTGCACTTGCACCATGCTCCCCCCCGCCAGTGATAAGTCCAGCTCAATCATGCCGGTTATATAATGTTCGTTTTTATTGACACTGCGCAGCAGTCCTTTTGCAAACCGCTGCGCCTCGCCAATGCTTGTAACATAGATCTCCTTTGTCAGCATCTCTCCGCCGCGCCCCGGTGCAGAATAGCCGCCGGATATTGCGCCATAGCTCACAGTGACACCCGCATAAGTACCTTGTCGTTTGCGGCTGTAATTCGGGGGCTGCCAAAAATCCTGCTTACGGATCACCCGGGAGATAGACTGACGCTCCATACCACTCTCAGAGTACAGTATGAGTTTACGCCCGTTGACCTTGACGGCCACGCCCTCCAGCATGCAACGTTCTTGTAAAAAGCGTAGATCTGTCTTTGAGATCTGATCCGCCCAGCTGTACGTGGGGTTTGGCACATCGTAGGGAGCCAGCGTAAAACCAAGGTTAGCCGCTACGTCAGCCGCCAGCTGCAATAGCGTCACTTTTTCCCAACTTCTAGTCTTTTTTGCTTTTGCGCCGGAAGGTACGGACAGGCCGCGCAGGACATACAACCCATTTTCCTGACCGATCTGGTCGATAAAGCAGTCGCCCGTGTCAAATCCGTTCGCAACAATACGCATTACATCGTCAATCTGCGGCGCCCAACTACTCCAAAGGTTTTGAGTATCGCTAAATGCCACCTCGGTACTGTCCAGCAGCCCTCCAGCATTGTCAATCAAAACAGCATTGTTGATCCCCACCATTGCGGCAATATCCACCCCCGACAAGTACAGCTGCACGCCATCACCCCCGTTTCCAGGGCGGCAGGCTTTCCGCTGCCGACTGTTCGATCACCGGGATTTTTAGGAGAACGCCAGCATCAAAAACCACAGTGCCCGCGTAGACAGGGTTTGCGGCCGCGATATGCATGGCCTTAAACTCGCTGTTGTAATAATCCAGAGCAATAATGTCGAACGTGTCGCCCGCCCTGGTCTTGTAATACAAAAAATCACTCGCAGTCAAAGGACAACCGCCTCCCCGTATTGTCGTGCGCCTCCAGCATGGCCCTTAAATCCATCACATGGTTCCGCAACAAAGGCTCAATCTCGGCTTTGTTACCACGGATTACCGGCGCATAGTGAATTGTGATGCCGCCGCTCTTTCTAGCGCGTAGCCTCTCGGCTGCGCGGGCAAACAAACTGGGGCTGTTCTGCTCACCAAGCCCCTGTATATTAGTTTTTAATGCCATCCCAACAGGTTTTTCCTTGCGCGCCTGAATCCCCAATAGCTCCGCCGTGCGGGCAAGCAGCTTTAAACTGCGCGGGTTGCCTGGCTTAATCGGAATCGCCGCTTCAAGCCCCGCCTCACCAAAAATAGAGGGCCTATTGGCAAAGCCGCCAAGTGCAAATGTAGACATATTTCCGCCGCCCTGATCCGGTATAGGTGTGGGCGCGGGTGTCGGTCCGCCCCCAGAACCGCCGAAAAATCCGGCGATTTTTCCAATAATGGTTGCCATGTTGGTTAATGTCGTGCTTGCCATGCTCACCAGAAGCTTAAAAAATTCAGTCAACGGTGGCAAAATCAGTTTAATAATCTCCAGCAGCGGAGGCAGCAGCGCCATCAACGCGTCAGAGATAATCGGTAGCAGCTGCATAGCAATTGGCATCATCTGAACAACCAGATCGGCGATGCTCGCCACAAATCCACCCAGTGCTTCGGTGTCCATGCTGCCCATCATACCGTTTAACCCAGCCATCATGCTGCTGACCGCAGGCAGAGCCGACGTCATAATCTTTCCGGCTAACTGACTAAAGTTCTCTTTTATTAGCTTTTGCTGGTTGGCCATGCTATCACTGGTACGTGCAAAGTCACCCTGGGCATCGCTGGTGGCCTGCATGATGTAGTTATAACGCAGCGTCATTTGCTCGGCTTGGTTCATGCTGTCATAGCTTTTTTTGATTCCCTGTGACAGTGCAAAGGCTTCAAGGTTTGCAACCGACATATTAATGCCCAGTTGCTTTAGCGGCTCGGTTTCTCCGGAAATACCGGCTCGTAGCTTGTCAAATGCATCCTCGTTTTGCAGGTTATAAAATGATGCCATATCACCAGACAACATGGTCAGGTTTTGGCTCATCACCAGCATTTGGTCGCCTGCAATGCCACTGCTTTTAAGCATCGCGCCCAAAGTGGAAGAATACTTTTTACTCGATAGCTCTGAAAGGCCGTAGGCATTCAGCAGGCTTTTGCTCCAGCTATCAATTGTCGCGGCGTTTTCGCCAAATGAAACATTGACAACGTTTTGAACCTCTGCCAGATCAGACGCCGTCTGCAACCCCTGTTTTCCCACAGCGGCGAATGCCGCCGCCCCCGCCACCGCCAAAGCCGTCAAGCTAACAGCTACCGCTTTTGCCCCAACTTTAGCTAATTTTCCGAGACTGTTAAATGAAGCGCCCACCAGTTCATTGTTTTTTTTCAACTCAACCAACTGTTTAACTCCAGGAACCGTGCTTTGAACAAATTTTGAAATGCCCTCACCAGCTTTTTTGGACGTCAACTGTAAAAGTCCCATATTGGTGCTGACTTTTCGGGTTTTGCTTGCCGCATCAAGCATGGCTTTTTGCAAACTCGGGTCAATTTTGCCCGCCAGCGTAATTAGCGCTTTAAGTTCTTTGGCACTACTCGCCATTTTGCTCTGCCTCCTCTCTCATTGCGGCCGTGGTAGTGCTGATGTCATCAGCCCAGCCTGGTAGCTGCCAGAGCGGCAGCCGCCAGAACCAGTCAATCGGATTGCTGCTTGCAATGCTCAACCTAATCAACAGCTGCCTCAGCTCGCTATCGCTACAGTTTAGAGGTAAAAAAAATCGCGGGCAAGCGCTCCAGCCGTTTTTGCATCCTTCGCTGATATTCTCAAAATGTCAGCAGAAGTGATTTTTTTATTACTGGCGATCTCAGCAGCTTTTGCAAATAAAAACAAATGATAGCTATTATCAAATTCCTCAACGGCAGTCAATGGAATACCCTCAGCTGCCATTTCGATGGAAATCTGCAGCCTATCCCGTGCCGTCATTTCCTCAAAACAATAAGGGATCTCTTTAAGCTCATCGCCGTTGACGTGAATTGGCTTTGTCAACTTTAGCGTCTTTGTATTTTCCACTCTTAGCACCTCCCTATATCTGCAACGCATTGGAATAATCCTTGCCGTTCACACGCAGAGTCTGTTTTGCCGGGTCAAAAAGATACAGTTCATTGCCGTCCTCAACCCTGCGAATACGGTGTACAGAGAGCTTTACATTGCCCTCTGCGGCGTTTCCGCGCTGCACACTTCCATTGCTGATTCCGGCGCTCAACGCCGTCATAAACACCTTGGTGTTGACACGCTTTAGGGAACTGTCCGGCATCATCCTGTCCTGGTTAAAACGCACCTCCAGCTTTTTTGTTCCGGGCTCAAATAAAATAGCAGCATTATCGGCGCTGATGCCGCGCAGATCTATCTGCACATTCATAGCCTCAGCCAGCCCTACCAGCGGCACATCAATGTCGCCACCGATACCGGCACCGGTCAGCGTGTCCTTTTTCCATGTGATATCCGGTAGCGTCACCTTGACATGGTCGCTAACGTCTCGACCGTCACATAGAAGCCGATCAGCAATAACCACAGTGCTTTTGCCATTTGCCATTATGCTTCACTCCCCTCTGCCGTCAGCACCGCTAGGCCTGTGCTGGTGTATTTGTAAACGTTAATAATCGCCCGCGCAGCCGGTGTCGTGGTGTTGGAGGTCGCAAACTTAAACTGACCACTCATCATATCGGAGTCGGTATTGTTCTCGGCGACAAACTCAATCTTGCCGTATAGCAGCGCACCGATGTTGACCAATGCGTCCAGCCGTTCCTGCTCGGCGTCGAGAATGCTGTCTACCAGCGCGCGGTGCATGGGCTTGTCCACCGTGTCACTGTACCGCAGCGCAAAATTGTTGCTTTGGTACTGCATCATGCGGACGCTGCAATCAAAAATTTCTTCGGGCGCGGTTGATGCATCATAATCATATGCACCGGTGTGCGGCCCCCACAGCCGCCAGCTGCCACCCCAGTAAATAGCCGTGCGAACGCCCTTGGCATTAAGCCGGTTGGCTTCCAGCTTGTCAAATGACAGCTTGACGTAAGCGCCCGTAGCCTTGTCACAGACAACTAGCCCAGTGATCGGAATTTCCTTGTTACTCGCCGTCTCATACGGGATATCGTCATGAGCAGCATCTACCAGCATCGCACGGTGGACACTGAGCGTTGAAAGATGGAAAACATGTTCGCCATCTGTCGCCATTGGCCAGCATGGGGTCTCAATCGCGGCCGTGCGCAGATCAGCTCCCTTTTTGGCGATCGCCTCGTCAATTTTGTGTGTCTCAACGCACTCAATATCTGAGTAAACAAAAGCGTTGAAGTGGCCATTAATTGCCTGCGCCGCGCCTTTAAGCGCGGTGTTAATAGCCGCCAATTGGCTGTGTCCGGGTGCAGCCATAATGCTAGGGATCACGCCGCAGGTCTGATAAACCAGCGGCGTAGCGGCTACAATCGCCGCAACAATATTCTCTGGGGTAATGGCGCTGACATCCGCCTTGTAATAAGACACAGTTAGCTCTCCAGAGAGGGTGCCCGTCGCGTCGGTGATGGTCAGCGTCTTACCGTCATCACCAAAAACAGCTGTAACAGCCACCGCCTCGTTAGGTGCCGCCATTGCGAATGTTTTTACAATTGCAGCCGCGTCAACCAGCGTTGCTTTGCCTGCCACAAAAACGATCGATGCAGAAGTTTTAGTGCTTGGTTTATGTATTTCAGGGTCAAACACGTTGACAACCGCAATCGGGCCCGCGGGCTCCGCGCTCATAAAATGTAGATATTCCGGCTCACTCAGCGTAAAATCCGCCCAGTTGGGGCTGTAGCCAATTGCCGCACGCGCCTGAGAGGCGCTGCGCAGCATAATCGGTACGCCAACCTTATCGGAATAGTCAGCCAGCTGATGAATCGGTGCTACGCCAAAATATACCGGCAGCGTCCCACTAGATGCTGCAACGCTCAATCCGCTGGGCTCAATTTGGCCATATGCGCCGTGTAAATATGCCATGGTATTCACTCCTTTTTAGATTAAATCTTTCTCTGCGGCTCGTGGACCTGGGGCAGAGCAAAGCGTAAAGGCAACAACGCCCATCCAAAAATCAAGGTACTGCTCGTTCTCGGGTTGTGCCTTGATCTCAGGGTCAAACAGCGTCATCCCCGCACCCACTTCTGCCGCATTTCGCACAGCCTCTACCGTGCGGTCAATAAAATTAAGTAGATCTAAATAGCCGGTATTATCCACAGAAAGGGCATTGTCCTGCTCAACCGTGCCGCTCGAATACACAATAAGACCAAGCTCAATCGGCAGTACCCTCTGCTCACCATCGTCTGTAACCGGCCCACTTAGGCCGATCACGATGCCAGGTACCCGCTGCGGGACATCCGCTCCGCCAACACGTACCTCTGGCCAGCCCAGGCTCACAACGGGGTGCACTAGTTCAAAGTGCAGGGCATCCTCGCTATCAGGCCGTTTAAAACGCACCTTTTGACAAACCTCGGTTTCTAAGAATGCTTTATGTCTCTTTAAAAGCTGCGTTATCACGGCTATTCCCCTCCCTTAGCGATATTTTGCTGTGCGATACCTAACCGCTTTTCGATTTTTTCAAATAGCACACTATCAAAGGACTCTAGCATGCTCTGTTGTACTTCATCCGCTGCCGGTTCATACGCCAGCATCTGAGGTACCGACACAGTGCGATAGCTTTTTAGCTTTTGCTTACCGGTTTTCGTTCTGCCACCAGCGTTAATAAATACGTTTTTATCAAAGCCGTCCGACTTTTTGGTCTTGATTTTCATAACGAAAGGCGATTGCATATTGCCTTCAGAATCCGGACGTCGTGCCGCCTGCTTCATTCGTCCTTTTAGAATTTCAATCATAGGACGTCCGGCACGATGTTCAAACGGTTCTACCCTAAAATGCGCCAGTGAAAGCCGCCGCCCAATCACCTCGTACTGCAGGCTTTGCGTATTGCCCGACTGTCCATATTGCTCATGGATTCGGTGCGTCGCAGACAGCTTTTTTTGCTGAATGGCATAGTACTTTGGGATAGCCGTTTTCATTGCCGCAAGCGTGCCGGATTTCAACGACACTTTAACCACAGTGTTGAGATCTCGCGGAAAGATTGACAGCTCCGACGCTAGTCTCTCTATTTGGACACTCTCAACCGTCATGCTAGAGTTGCCCATCCACATCACCGCCTCATCTGTACCGCTTTAAAATCAGCTCCGTAATGCCCATTTCCTCGCTGGCTTGTTCAACCGCCCAGCGCTGCTGCGTCGGCCAGCCGTAAAGCAGCTGATCACCCGCAGCAGGCAGCTTGTCAAAGGTATTGCTCGGAACATACACCAGCTTTTGCCCCTCACAAATTCCAGCACTCTGATATTTAAGCAGCTGGTCGCTGTCCTCAACAGCCATCACTGTTTTGTTGTTCACCACCCGCTGCTCTCCAAAGTCAGCGGGTGAGAAAAACATTGCGTTGTCGCTTAAAATCTGCTCATGCAACGTGCTCATAATCGGCTATCCTCAGCCGATCTTGACGTCAACCGCGAGCACACCGGATGCTTTAGCAGCAATCGTAACCCCGCAGGGGGTATTGTCGGTCGCTGTTGCGGTCACGTTGCTGTTGGTGGCGTCCCAGTAGACCTTTTGGCCGTTCGTCAGCGCCGCCGTAGCTGCGGGCAGCTCATAGACGCCAACCAGTTCGAGCGCGCCAAGATCACCGACTGCAATATCACTTGCTGCAACTCCGATGCAATCCGTCAGCGGCACAACATCGCCAAATACAATTGCTGTGCTGCCGCTGTTGGTGTAGTCGATGCAATTGCCAGCCTGTTTAAAAATTCCCTTTGCCATCGTTTACAACCTCCTCACTTAAACACCCGCATTTTTGTAAAATGCGCGGTAGTCAATCAGCGTCACCGCGTAATCCATCAAAATGCGGAATTTGATGCCTGCATACTCAAAACCAACTTGAGATTCCAGAAGCGGCTGCTCGTTTCCGTTGAGATAACCGACGTCAATGCCGCCGCAAACCGCGGGATCAGCCGCAAAATAGTACGGCTGGGTACCGGTGCCAAATAGCTCGGCGTCCATAATCAGCTCCATCATGCCCTGGAACGGGTTAAATGCGCCAGAGTTGGATGTCGAGGGGTTGGCGGTCGAGTGCAGAATCGTCGCATGATCCGCGTACTGAATCGGGTCACACAGCACAAATTTAGGCGGGATATTCAAAGCTTCCAGCCCGCGCAGACCTTTCTGGTGCATCATCGCGCCAAGGGCCTCGTTGTAAGCTGCTACACTGGGCACACTGGCGGTGCCAAGGTTTTTGTGATCCGCCGAAAACAGCGCTTTGTTGTCCGACATGGTGGGATTCGACGTCAAAATCTTATATACAGCCTTGTTAATGCCGCGCTTGGAGGCGCGCACATAGGCCGCGGGTACCTTGGTAAGCATGCCGATGTCGTCATTAATCAGCGACTGGCGCGTAAAGCCAAAGGTTTTGCCAAAAGTGACAAGCTGACCGGTCACTTTTGCATCGCTCATGCTGTCAAATTTCAGCTCGCCTTTCTGCGGTACCTGCTCCAGATCTCCCGCCTCAGAAATCTGGTAGATTTCTTTGGGCTTGAAATCCACATAGGAGGATTTGCTTGTGAAGCGCTCAAATGTGCTCTGAGCTGCGGCATACTCCACCGCCATGGTCTTGTCCACCGCGTTGGATAAAATGGCAGCAAACGCACTGTCGGGGCTCAGTGCGGAACGGAAAAGCGTGTCGCCGTTCATCCGGTTGGCACCGCTGACACCGGAACGCGTCAGTGTCTCAATTGCCAGGTCGCGCAGCGTCATGCCGCGCAGATCCTTTGCGCCCTCCGCAGGTTTTTCAACCTTAATTGCACCGCGCATCAAGATGCTATCGGCAGCAGCCGCTCTGTACTTATCGCCCTCATCGCGGGTGACCGTCAGGCCGGATACCGGGCTGTGTTTCCCGCCCAGCTGGCGCAGGATATCTGCGTTTACGTCCGCAACGGACATACCTCTCTCGATGTAGCTGACCGAGTCAATGCCAAACTGGGCACAGCTGCGGGTGATTGCTAACACTCTTGCGCGCTCCTCTGCGCCTGCGTCTCTTGCGATACCAGCCGCAGATGCAGCAGGTGCGGGGGTGGGCACTGGTGCAGGCTCCGCGCCTACGGTTCTTGTGACAGGGTTATTGTTTTCCATGTGTTGCTCCTCCTCGTTTTCATAATCCATACTTCTTCCGATTCCAACCGTTGAATCAACAGGGGTAGGGGTAAGGCTAACCTCAAACGGCTCCCATTCGGCAGCAATATAGGCAGGGCCAGTAAACCTCCCGTCGGCGCTCATCTCATTCTCGCGAAGCATAATCCACTTAAGCACATCCGCGCCAACTGAAATCCCGTTGATAAAGCCGCGCTCAACCTTTCCAGCCAGCGCCATCGATTCTTCATCCGCTTCATCGAAAACAATTTCAGCCGTGCAACGTCTGGCAGTCTCATCAAGCTGGATGTTTTCCAGTTTTGCTACAGGCATTCTGCCATACTTCGGATCGCGGCCGTGAACAAAAAGCACTGCCCCGACTTCTTTCAATCGCGTAAGTCTAACCGCCTCTTTGCTATGTAGCAAGATTTCCGATGCTCCGCCACCAATTGGGATAGGCGTCTCACTTGAAAAAGAAATTTCAAATCGGCTTTTTCTTTCTCCCTCTCCTATGGCGCGAAAAATTGACCTATAAATAAAATTGTTTGCCCCCGTGGCAGGGGCCTTTTTTCTAGGCATCCTTTGTTTTTCCTCCTTCTTTTTTGTTCTCAACAACCAGTCCCATCTCTTTAAGCAACTTTTGTTCCGCTGCCCGCTGAGCAATAACGTCGCGATAGTCCTCGCCACGCTGTGCGCAAATCTTTTGCAGTGTGGTCTGGTTGGTTTCTAGCGCGATTTTGTTCGCGCTGGACTCCTTTAGCGGATCGATCCAGTCCCAGCCTGGCGGGATCCACACAGCGGTGCTGTAGCGCTCCATATCGATGTAATAATCCGGTGGCATCTCAACCTCACCGGCAAGCACCGCCCATTGCAGCCACTCCAGATATATCGGGCGCATCATATGGTCGATCAGATAGCGCTGCCACTCGCTGTATGTTTTGCGGTCCTGCAACATGCCCTGCCGCGCCGAGGAATAGTTGGTCTGACTCATGTCGCGGCTAACAGCTTCATAGCTCAAACCGCTGCCCGCACCCGCTTGTCGTTGGATTGTTCGCATCATGCCATCCGCTGTCGAGCTCATGCCGCTCGGTGCAATGCTCGATACTTTATCGCCCGGATTAAGTTGCAAAATCATACCCGGTGTTAGCTCCTGGTACGGATACGGTCCTCGCTGATTTGTGCCAGTTGTTCCGGTCAATCCGCGGCCAAGGGTCGCACCAGCACCTGCTTGCGTCTCAATCGCCACGCCGAAGCACGCCTGAGTGCGTTCCTTGATAATTGCTGCCTCCAGCAGCTGGTTCATGTCGTCGGCACGGGGGATCGCACTAGCGGAGGGCGTCATTTCGCGTACCTGACTGACGCGCTCCTCATAAGTCAAAAACTTGACTCGCTTCGCCTCAATCCTCTGAGACTGCATGAGATAATGTCCATCTACACTTTGTTTGCGCAAGTGATATGCCACAATGCGGTCGTAATCATCAATTTCAATACCACCGACCACGCGGTTCTTGCCATAGACAATCAGCGCACTATCCAGATCATCCACCTCTACAAGCTGCAAACAGTACCGCCTATCATGGATGCTGGAGATTATCAGCAAGCCGCCATCCACAAAGCGACGGCGTACCGCAAGTTTTTGCACCTCCCAAAACGCCTTATTGCCGCGCAACGTGCAATTCTCAGGGCGGCACCATCTAGCCCATGCTGCTTCGATCTGCTTATTTAGATCTTCCAGCTCGCTGCCGCTTTTGTCCCTGACCTTTGCCTGCAGTACCATGCCGCTGCCAACGACGTTGCGCTCCAGATCGAGGATAATGCCCTTGTACATGTCATCATTGCGTTCCAAGTCTCTGGCCCTGGCTCTTATCAGGTCACGACTGGCGCGGTTGGTTTGTTCTCCAGTGGCATTTGTCGGCATCCAGCCATCTTTACCACGCTGCCTAGCGCCCGCTGCATACGCATCAGCCGACCGGTACACACTCCGGTAATAAGCTCGTTCACATGCTGCTTTGGGGTTTACCGCTAGCAGTACCCTGTCAAACACATTCATATTTCGTCACCACCTCCTCGAAAAGCGAGCAGTCCGTATTCCGCCGTTCTGCGCGTTTATAATGCTTTCCAACCTGCGGCGCTCCGCATAGAGCGTTGCAAGCTCGCCGCGCCGGACAGTTCGGCTGCCAATGCGGTACTCCTGAGCACCGCCCTCAATTGCGGAAATTGCAGCATTAACGCTCGCAAGTTGATGCTCATAATCCATTTGGTACTCTCCTATCTTCCAAAATTAAAACCATCTGCTTGATCTCCGGGAGAAGAAGCTGTCGCCATGCTGTGCTGCTGTTTGCATCATAGCCTCCGGCACCTGCTGCGCCTGCGGTTGCACTGTGCGCTGAGCCACGGGTTCTCCGGCTTCCTGCTGAGCCTGCGCGCGCTGCGCATTAATGTCGCGTAGCCCGCAAAGGTCAGCCGCCAGCGAGGCATATATTTCACAATCCAAATAGTGGTTATCGCGTCCGGTGGCTTTCAATTCCCACACGGTTGCCAACCTGCCGCCGTATTTTTTAATAACCTTTTGTTCAGCGGTCAGCATTTCGCAATATTCAGCATCGACACCGTCATACATGTACCAGCCGCCGTTGTCCTCATCGCGCCGCATCCTCGCAAACAGCGTGTCTTTGTAGTGGTTGGTGTCAACGATGTACAAGCCCATGCCGTTGGCCTTGCTGCTGGCTCTGTCGATTGTCGACCGCTTATATCTGCCCTGCATACGGTTTGAGGCGCCCTTAACTGGCACCGCCCATTGAGTATTGATCGCGCAAAAGTCATAGACATCGTCCGTCTGGTCGCCCGAGTCAACGCAGCAAAGGTTGACAATAAAGCCATTTTGCTGTCGGTCGTAATAAGTCTGGTTCATAACAGTCTCAATCTCTCGCCAGCTGAAAGCTTTACCGTGGCATAGGTTAAAACTTGTCATGTTGTCACGCCAGGCGCGCACTGTCCAGTAAAAGCATTCTTTCTGTACGTCGACGCCGCCGGTAATCATCGCCGTTCCGGTTGGCACCAACTGCTCAGGATACTGTCCCTGTCTTTCTTTCAGCAACCACTCCGCTGAAAGACTGCTTTCAACCTCCTTGTAAGGCTCCGCCAACCAAGAGTTGATAAAATTCATTAGCAGCGCTTTATCGTTTTTGCTCCTGACAAACTCTCGGGCAATGTCACCTAACCGCACCCAGGGCGAAGAAAAAGAATTAAGCCGATACGCTACCCGGCGCTTTCCGTTTTGCCTAATCGCTTTCCAGCGCCCCGCGAGGACCATCTCCCGCTTGTGGTTGTCGCCAATCACACAGCCACACTCCGGGCAGACATACACCGCGCTTTCTCCTGCCGCCTCCGCACTGTCGGTCGAAAATTTAAGTTGCTTAAACTGCCATGTCCATTCCGCCTGACAGTGCGGACAGGTCACATAATATTCGTATTGCGTATCCGCATTTAGCCATTCCTGCCATATTGGCCCGTTTTCAAACGTCGGGGTTGATGCATTAACAATTTTTTTATTATTATCAAATGTCTTTGTACGCTCTCTTGCCAGACTTCGTGGGTCAGCCTCTTTCCCCGAAAACGCCGGGAACTTATCAACCTCATCCATAAAAAGAAAGCGTATCGGGTGGGCTGCCAGCCCGCTCGGGCTATTTGCACCGGCAATAACCACATGCATGGCGTCAAACTGTAAATCCAGCCGCTTGCTATTTTTATCAAACCTTTGCCTCAAGGATGGCGTTGTCAAAAGCATCGGCCTTATACGGTTGTCCGATATGCTTTCGCCAAGCGTCTCTGTCGGATAAACAAACATCGTCGGGCTCGGGTCACAGTCGATGATATGCCCCAGCTGATTTAGCAAAACCTCTGTTCCACCAACCTGCGTCGGTTTTATAAAGCTTGTCTCCTCAACATCCGGATCGTTAAACGTGTCCATAATATCTGCCAGATATGGCGTAAACGACGTGCGCCACGGCCCAGGCATTGCCGAGTTATGGTCAAGCACGCGGCAGCGATCCGCCCACTCGTGCACCAGCTCCCCACTTGACGGCCGCAAGGCTTGCAGACCCTCCAGAATCCACCCTGGGCAGATAAAATCGTCAAAGTCATATCTCATGGTAAACGCCCTCAGTGCTCAGCTGCTCCAGCGCGCTGTCAACCACCTCGGTTATCCGTTTATCAAACCGGCGCGCCTCCGCAGGAGAAAGAAACGCAGCAACCTCTTTTGATATAGCCTTTGCCAGCCCCTGCGCCGACCTTTTAAACGAGACCGCCCATCTTTTCAGGTCGTTGACCGCCTCCTCCCGCTTTATGTACTCGCCCTTTGCAACCGCCATTTTAAATTGCGCACTTTCAGCCTGCGCGGCTTTCAATTGCTTTTCAAAATATGTCTTTTGGCTTTGCAAGCTCATGTTTTTAAGGTCTTTTTCGCTTTGCGGTGCTGTATCCAACCCTGCGGCCTTTATGCGGTACTCACTCACAGCCTTTATGTCGTAATAGCCATACTTGTGCCGTGGGCATCCCGCATTAACCCAATTCGACAACGTCGCTTTTGTTACTCCAAAGTACAGTGCGGCGAGCGTTGCGCTAACCACTACGGTATTCAGCTCATCATCCCAATACATTTGCGCTCCGCCCTTTGGTTTGTCCGGTGACGTGACCGGTTCCGCGGCTTCTTCTCCGGCGCGCAGCGCCGGGACGGCCTCCATATTTTCCACATGCTTGCTTTTTCCCAAATCGCCACCTCCTACCGTCGTTTTCACCAATGTTTTGCAAGTTTTCAGCGCTTTCTGTCCAGCTTGACGCGCCATTTTCTATCTGCTGGCGGTGTTGTGCAACTCTCACAATTTTCATGCGTCAGGCCAGCAAAAAGCCTTTTTAAAGGTTTAAAGTCGTTTTTTTAATCTTAAATGCAGGCATCCATCGAACTCGCCAGCACCTGCAAGCCCCTACACCCTAGGAAGTACCTTGGCGTTCAAAAACAAAATGTTGAAAAGTACGCCTTATAGGGGTGATATCGGCTTATATCGCTCTTTTGAGCATAGTCATGTTGAAAAGCTGAGACGCAAATACGAACAGCAATTGAAACTACTGCATCAACCGAATAAGCGCTTGGATTTGAATCTTGAATATAAAAAGAGAAGTCCACCCTTGTAGGCGAACCTCTCTATGGTTAATACTAATCAATAATGGTATTACTTACAAGTGGACAAACAGGGACAAACACGGACGTTTATTAACATACTGTTAATTGTTGAAGTAATCGGTGAGAGCCGCCAGCTCTTCAGTAGCCTTTCGGAGAAGTCGACCAACCGTCTTAGGGCTACGATCCAGCTTTGATACCAGTGTGGTGGTCTGGTACCCATTGATATACATTGCCTCCAAAACATCTCGATGGCGATTATCCGGCAACTGATCAATACAGCTTTGCAACCTCATTCGCAGTACTGAGGCTTTACTGCTGATATCCTCGCTCTCCTTTTTTAGCTGATTAACCATGTCCAACGCTGTCCCGTTTTCGGTACCGCTGCGCACGGAGCTTCGCCCAGGCTTTGCAGAGTCATATGCTACCGCGCTGCAACCGTATGCTATGTTCTCCCATCGGCGCGTTTCTTCGGTTCTGCGTTCAAGTTTAGCCATCAGCAACCGGTACTTTCCAAGCTGCAGTCTCTTTTCGTCGTAGTCTTTTTTCGTCATATTATTCTTTTCTCCTTTCCATGGAAAGAAATAAAAATAGTGGATATGTATTGAGGGGAGGTATGGAGGGCAATGGAGGTTGGGAGGCGTATATCAGAAAGTCCCCATAGACATGTAAGTATATGAGGGGAGTTTGTGCAAAAGCCTCCAAAGCTCCAGCAGCTTCCATTCATCGTTTATACCCGCCTGAGAAATCATCGGAAAACCTGACGCCGCGCTCGGTGAAATAGATACCAACATACTCGTTGAATGTGGATGTTTTCCGCATCTTGAAGCGTTTTTTCATATCAGCATAGAATTTATTTGCACTAACGGGATAGCGGTCGCCGCGATCTGCCGACCAGTTTTTATAGCAGGTGTACAACCGCGAGGATTGTACGGAACGAGTGGAAGACTCCTCAATGCAGTCGTCGCAGAATTGCTGGATCGTGTCCATCTCAGCACGGTATTCGATGGAGGCCCCTTCAACAACGGCGCACTTAGGCATACCCTCGCGGTACCAATCAACCGCGCCACGAACTGCCCAGTTGAGGATGCCCGGAAACTCTTTCTCCAGTTTGTGCGGCAGGTTCTTATCCTTCTTGTCGTCGCTGATCTGCGCCGAGAATGGGATCAACCGAACACGCCGCCAGATACCATTGTCGGTGCCTTTGATAATAGGCTTGTAATTAGTGGACATAACAACTTTAAATTCCGGGACAAACTCAAACTCCTCACCATATAGAAAGCGCGCGGTGAGTTTATTCTCGGTGCCGCCGGTCATCTGCTTAACGGTGCCCTCATCCAGGCGGCTGCCCTCGTTGGGCTCGCTGGTGGTCACCATTCGGATACCGCGCAATCGCGCGATATCGGAACGCGCGTTGCCGGTGCGGTCGCGCATCATGACAGTCTCTGGCTGGCAGTTGGCCGAGTACTCACCCATGATCCGCGCCAGCGTATCGACAAAGGTGCTTTTGCCGTTGGATCCGTTACCATACAGGAAGAACACGCACTGCTCACGCGTGCTGGCCGTTAAACAATATCCAGCCATACGCTGGAGGTACAGCTTTAATTCATCGTCGCTCTGCGTCACGTCGTCCAGAAACTTTTCCCAATGTGGGCATCCCGCAGTAGGGTCATATACAGTCGCTACAATCTTGGACAGCAGCACAGCCGGGTCATGCGCAATGACGTTGCCGGTGCGCAGGTTGACCATACCGCTCAGTGAGTTGAGTACGTTCCCCGGCTTGTCCAACTCAGTAGACGCCAGCGGGATATCTGGCAGGTGTCGGCACTCCTTAATCATGCTTTCTTTGGCTCGGCTGCTGCGCGTCTTTTGCAAGTGTTTGCGATACGTCGATATGTTTTCGATCTCAGCATCCTCTTTGATCGCCTCGCGCATCTGATCCAGCATGGCATCCGCTTTGCGCTTGATCTCGACCATTTCGTCCTTGGCCCAGCGCCGACCATCCCAATACATCCATTTGCCGTCAGTGATGTTATATCGTAGCTCACCGAGGCAATATGCCCGCAGACGTCTGGCGTTGCCGGTGTCGTCCCACGAATATGACAGTGGTTTACAGGCGGTTGCCTTGTCCTGCGGTGTCGCTATAAGTGGAGCCCCGCCAATTTTAGGAGGGGTGCGGGGAGCTGGCGGCGCTGCCGCCGAGAAATGCCCGGCCGACGTCACCCGCACCGCTCCACTTCCATGGCTGTTGGTGTGGCGCTGGGGATTATAGACCTCTTTGCAATCCTGTACAGCGCTTTCGAGTGTTTTCCGCCCGTATGTTTGACCGCCGCGACGCTCGTCCCACTTCGAGCGGTACATGCCGCTACGCCGAAAAACCTCATCCATACGCGCGATATCGCATCCGAACCAAAAGGCCAACAGATTGCAGAACGCCTGATCTGCTGCAGACTGACTTCCATCACCGATACTGTATTTTTTCCAGTTACCATCATAGAAGTCTTTAAACTTTTCGCCGCCTTTTGAAGCAAAGGCGCGTTGCAGAATGTCTTCATTAGTCATTGGCCCAGGAATATTTGCTATTGCTCTCGTGCGCTCCTGGGGCAAATCTGCCGCCTTTTCAGCGCTTTTATCTGCTCCTGCCAGATATTTGGCGTGCATTGCCTTAATGCGCTCGGTACAGTCGCTAAAAGGGTATTTTTCGCCGTAGCTTTCACCGGTGACCGTAAAAAAACGGCCGGACGAATACATTTCGACCGGTCCTTTCCGGCGAGCCCCGGGCGGTAGCTCTCCCTTGCATAAAATATGTATCCCCGTCCCTGACGGGGATTTTTCTGTATAGCTGCGTACCGTGTCAATGATTTCCGCAGCGTAGTCATCAAGCTTTCCGGTGTCAGGGTTTATGCAATGGTCAATGTCTACGCCAAAAATACCATCGGCAAACATGATCCCAATACCGTCAAGCTTGTATTTTTCAACTGATTCCAGCGCGGCGGCGAATGTGTCCCAGGTCGCGCTATCGTCGCTTTTGGCGGGCCCGCCGTTCGACGGGTCCACCGGCAACTTACTGAGCTTTTCTTGGCCTTTTCGCTGAAAATAGCGCCACCCCACCCATTGTTGGCGCTTCGTCAACTCAAGCGGAAAATTTTCAAAAGCCATAATATCACCTCGTTCTGCTCTCTCTGCCGAGAAAACTCTTAATTATAACGCTTTGCCGCTGCTGGTCATCGTAATCGACCGATACCAGGAGTAAATTACCTATAAGGCCTTTGCAGTCGATATCCACAGTGGTGAGCGCATGCAGCACGCCGCCCAGGCGGTAGAAACTCCGGCGGCAGCTTGTCTCATCAGACGCATCAACCAGGAGGCGCAGCTGCTCGCCAGCGCAGGTGCCTGAATCAATGCGCAGCCGCGCCTCTACGGCCTGCGTTTTGGTACCGCCCAGCACAATGACATTGGCATCGGTCAGCAGTGTGATATAATCCCCTTTTGGCACAGCGGCGTTATTATCCATAATGCTCCCCCTTTAAAAATTGAGATCGTTGTCGTCGGGCGGAACGTCCGTATCTCCCGGAATTGGTGGGCAATCGTCCGCGCCGATGTCGCCGATGGGCGGCTCTGGTTGCTGGCCGTTCTGCTTTTCTCCCAGTGTAAAACTGATCTGATCTGCTACAACCTTGTATGCGTTGCGTTTTACGCCGTCTTTATCGGTGTATGGATCTTCGTGTGCCTCTCCAATAACAGCGATAGGCTTTCCCTTACGCCAATTGCGGCAAAGATAAGGCGCCTGAGCGCGCCACGCTTCTACGGTGAAGAAATCTGTCTTTTTATCCTTATCTTTGCGGTAAGGTCGATCTACCGCGATCCGCACGGTTGCAACTGCGATACCGTTTGGTGTTGTGCGCATTTCAGGATCCGCCACACAACGGCCGACCAATATACTTAAATTGTTGGTATTCATATTTTAGTCTTTCCTTTCACGCAGAGGCCGCAATCAGCGCCTCTTTTTGTTTATCAGCCGCTCGGCATCCGTACATAGTGCCGACCCGGTAAGACTGTTCGCAACGGTTGCAGCAGTAAAGGCAGCTCGGCCTGCCGTCCAGCGGACACACCCGCACCGCGCAAGAGTTGTATTCATGGTAACATCTGGCGCACTTATTGTTTCTGCTTGGTTGATATGTTTTTTTCGGCATAGCGGTTGTTCCTCCCTGAGTAGATTTACATAGCCCCTGCCTGCTGGCCGTGTCAAATACAATATATTTACTTTCTTTTTTTATTTTTTATATATTGTCGGACAACAAGCAGGGGCTGTATCACCGCCTTTACGGTTGATAAACTGTTATTTAACGGCACAATTTAATCAAGCTTGTTTACTTTCGGAAAATAATGGGGTAATATAAAAGCAGTTTATTCTCGGCAGATATTAAAAAGGGGCTGTTTAAATGTCAAATTCTCTAACCGAAATAGACTTTTCAATTTTGTCGGATTCTTTAAGTAAGTTTTCGGAATCTATGAGCAAAATAGTTTCGTTTACTATGTCAGATTCTTTTACCGAGTTTTTGAAATACATATCTAAATTATGTTTACTGGTGTCTGAATCATTTACTAAACTCTCAGAACCTTTAGTTTTATTTGCCGGGTCTGATTCTTTTACTAATTTCTCTGATTCTTTGACTAAGCTTTCTGAATCTTTAAACAAATTTGCTCTACTCGACATGTCGGATTCTTTTTCTATCCTCTCGGGATCAATTACATGTGATATTCAATCTACTTTTCTTGATATAGAACCATATTTAGATGAATACATAGAACAATTACCCTCTGGCTCAGAAACCCCTATCACGCATATAAAGTCTAAAAATTGCTTAACGCGAAATGATTTGTATCAATTTATTAGCATCCTAATAATTCTTTTGACTTTCATAGTGTCCCAACTGCCAAACAAACAACTGAAAGAAATTTCTGACCAAAACAAAACCTTAATAGCCCAAAACGAAGATATAATTTGTCTGGAAAAAGAAAAATTGGAACTATCTAAGCAAAATGCGCAAGCTTGCAATGCCATCATTGAGGCAATTAACACGTTAACTGATAAGGTTGATGAACTCAATGAACGGCCTGAGATTGAGGAGAGCGCAACACCGAAAATTCAAGGCAGTGAAACATTACAATGAATACATATATTAAGTCGCTGGATTTGCCGGCGACTTTTATTTTTTTTATCGAATCGCGTTGCTATACCTCCAAATTACAGTTTGCGGTCTCCTGCCCAAAGCTAAAAATCGATTTCAAGCCCCGTCGGGTTTTGCGCCCGGTTATAGCGCAAAAGCTTGTCATACGCAGCCGTAATCCCCTCAATTTCTTTGTACAATACATCTCTTGCCGATGTCAGCAGCGACAGTCCACTATTATCCGGCATGTATCCGACGGCGCAAGTCAGGGTGGACACCGCGCCATCTATCTGCGTTATAAAACTCCCGAGAGGATCCTCCAAGATTGCAACCGGCGCGGTTGTTTTGCTCACGACAAGCTCGTTCTTAGCCCGGATATACCCCTCCTGCCGCAGCGCTTCTTTTTCAGCTTCATTGGGCTCCCTGACAGCAATATCCACAGGGCGAGACTCCGCAACCTTTAGCCGCTGCGCAAGGCTGGCCTTTTCGGTGTCGAGCTGCTTGATCTTGGCATTGGCGTCGCGCACCCATAGCGAGGTCTTTTTGAGGTCTTGGTTTGCTTTTTCAAGGATAGTGTCTTTATCCTTGAGGCGGCGCTCCAAGGCTTCTTTTGCGGCTTTAGCGGCCTTATAGTCGGCAATAGCCTTTTGCAGCTCGCGTTTGCTCATATCCTGGACAGATTTCTCCTCGCCAGCAACCTCGTGCTTGGCTTCAATAAAATCTTCTCGTTCATCAGCGGGGAGAGAAAGCAGCGCAACAACAGACGTATATGACAAATTCCGAACCGGTTCGGAATTTGAATACTCTTTTGCTATTTTCATAAAGTTGTTTGCAGTGTCTTGGCTAAAATCGACTTCATTTTGCAGCCACTCACCCCACTGACCATGCTCCAACTGCTCTTTTGCCTCGAGGAGTCTTTTGCCAATCTCAATAATGTTCGACACGGTCTGTGCTTTGTAAAAACGTATCTCGGCGGTTATGTCAGCAATATTCCGCTGCTGCGGCTTGTCCGCAGGTGTATCAACAACTGGCAGCACCTCGGATTGCGACATGGCCATTGCGGCTGCCGCGGCTGCCTGTTCGGCTTTACGGCGGTACCCATTGAGGACGTTTTTTAGCTCAGGCTCACTCATGTTTTCATCAATTGCCGCACCGAACGCTTTAAGCTGCGCCCGGACATCGCTCTCAGTGTCAGATCCGTCTTGCTTTGTCAGCTCTTTCCCTTTAGCGATATCCGCCAGCACTTTATCTTTTGTGTTAAAACCATTTCGACCCGAAAACCGATCAAGCAGCACCTTTTTAGCAGCCTTTCCCCGCTTGTTCTGCTGGAAAGCAAAGCTATAAATCCTGCGCCCAGCTGAACGGGCAGCCGATCTAAAGTGCTTTTCAGACACATCTTTCAAGTCATCCGGAGAAGAAGCTTGTTGGATGTAGGCAACAATAAATTCCGCTATAAAATCCATATCCAATGTATCTACGCTAGCTGTGTTGGTATTTTCAGGATTGATATTGATTACATCGCAGTAATTAACTTTCCCCAATGTCGCTCGGCACTCATATCCGCACAATTCCATCTTTCCGTTAGACCAGCTGCGAATTTCCTCAACATAAGGGCAACCAAAGCACTCATGGCCCTTGTCATATCCTTTTAAGCGATAACCGGTCGTGCCCGCGTCAATTGATTTTCCAAAGGTCTTTCCGCAAACGCACATATAAGAATTTTTAGCCATGATGTCCTCCTATCCAGCGTGCCGATCTTGCGGCAGACTACGATAATTACTTTTAGCGATCGCTACGCGCCGACGTCTGGTCAACATCAAATATGGTTTGTTTAGCGCCCAACAAATTGTAAGCAGCATTCGCATTGAGCCAATAAGCGTAAAAGCGAACCCGACCGCCAAATTTACGGCGATATATACGCCCACCTCTGACCACAGTGTGTAGCTGAAAATCAGCTGCATAACAGGCCGGAATATTCTTAAAAGTGTGGCGCAGGCCACCAGCACATCAAAAATAGTTAGTATTGCCGGATCTGTTTCTGCCCTGGCATCGGATATGTATGCCGCCGCTGCAAGCATAAAAAGAATCAATGCGATAAACATGGCTTGTCCTCCTATTTTTCAAGCAGCGCTATGCGCCGATTATATTTTTGTGCTTCACTCATTTGTGTGAGCTTGCCATAGCTCACTTGCAATTCAAACGCCTCAAGCGCCATATCAGCCAGCTCTCGGTTTGATTCAGGAATTCCGTTTTTGCGCCAGCGCCAAGGGTCTCGTCGGATTCTATCCGCGCGCCTACTCATGGACAGTTCTCCTCAGTGAAACGACGCAATATTTCGCCTGAGCCTCATCAAGCTTGTCCAACCGGCAGGCCACGACGGCGGCGCATCCGTCGTTCCGGGCGACTATCAGATACCCTGTACCACTTGGGCAAATCACCTTGTAAACGTTCAGTACCATTGATGTCACTCCCTAATTTTTAATTTAAGTGCCATGACTGCGGCCATGAGATCATCCAGTCCCTGAATGATTTTAATAAAGCGGGGCATTTCGTCGGAATCGATAACGCCGTCGCAACCGATATCAACAAGCTCATCTCGGCATTTTTCAAAGTCGTTGACTTCCTTATAAAGACGCAATATCGCAGTTGGCAAGTTTACTTCGCGTATCTCGGGCAAACAGCGCCGGGCGATCTCGCTAGAATACTTGAGGTGCTGATAGGCCAACGCTTGCATGTTGTAGACCTCGACCATTGTCGCGACAACGCGCTCTGGTGGATAGCGCTTATCCAATTCATAGGCGCGAATGCTTTCCACAGAGATGTCCAGTAGTTCCGCTGCTCTTTCCTGCGTCAAACCGGCACTCTCTCGTGCCCTTTGGTATATATTTCTGTCTCCGAACGACATGGTTTTTACCTCCTCGATTTGATACGATAAATGTAGAAAAAATTTTAAATATTTGCGCCGCATGTTCTGAGATGGTGGACAGCCTGCCAGCTGGTTTGCGCAAAATGGCGGCGACGGCGTGCAAGTTCCTCTGGTGGCAAAGTTTTCGTTATGGTGTTAAGTATGTAGACAACCGTCGTGCCCGTCTGCCGGGCAGAAGTAATATCATCGACGCATATGCATGGCGGGTGTTCCATTGCCAATATTTCTTCCCGGCTTAGCTCTCGCGAATGTTCCTGCTGCATTTTCTCCCCTCCCTTTGAAAAATCTATGTTTGAGAAAATTTGTCCTATGTCGTCAACTGACTTTACTGGTATCTTCATCGCAATCATAAAAAAAGCGCGTCCAGTCGAATCCAAGCAGGCTGCCCAGTCTTTGCGCTAACTTAGGCGTCGGTGCACGTTTGCCAGTCTCAAGGTAGTGAACCATTTCTTGAGATATCCCGCAGTTTGACGCCAAGTCCGCCTGGGTCATTCCTTTTTCTGCACGAATATGCCGTAGCCATTCGCGTCCTGCCATTGTTGTCACCCCTTAAATAACATTTTGTTATTTACATAATATATAACAAAATGTTATTTGTCAATCCATCATTAACGATTTGTTAATTCTGTTGAAAATAACAAATAGTTATTTTATATTTATACTAAGGCGGTGCTTGTTGATGGATACGACTGTAATAAAGGATTTAATTGACAAAAGCGGAAAAATGCAGAAAGAGATAGCCGCTGATTTAGGGTTATCTCAACCTCGTTTTAATTATTATGTGAACGGTTCAAGAGAACCAGATAACGAAACATTAATTAGAATTGCAAATTACTTTCATGTATCAACTGATTTTTTGCTCGGGCGCACAAATAACGAATTTGATGTACCATCATCTACCGGGGGAATATGGATCCCAGTCCTTGGCAAAGTCGTTGCTGGTATTCCGCTTGAAGCCATCGAGTGCATTTCCGATTACGAAGAAATTTCCACAGAGATGGCGGCGTGCGGGGAGCATTTCGCTTTGGAGATCAAAGGAGACAGCATGGAGCCAAGAATGTCCGAGGGCGACGTCGTCATTGTTCGCAGACAGGCCGACGCTGAAACCGGCGATATTTGTGTTGTGCTAGTCAACGGTTACGATGCAACTGTTAAAAAAATTAAAAAAGACGCCAGCGGCGTCATGCTTATACCCTTAAATTCGGACTACGAACCGATGCATTATTCAAACCAGGACATCGAGACATTGCCGGTTACAATCCTCGGCCGTGTCGTGGAGTTAAGAGCAAAATTTTAATGACAACAAAGGAGAGGCCTCAATGAAAAGGATTATTTCTGTATTTATTTTGTCTATTCTAGTGCTGTCAGGTTGTGGTTCAGCCTCATCGTCAGCAGCTCCTCAGGCATCCTCAAACGTTTCATTTGATACCATAGAAGCAGCGGCTGAGGGCGGTGACGCTCGCATCGGGGAGTTTGAAAAATCCTATTCTTTACCACCATCCGGCGGAATATCGTTCCAGTCCGTTGAATTCAAGCCAGAATTTGATGTTAAAACAGAAATCATAAAAAATGCGGTTGTTATAAAAACTACTGCCGAATTAAGCTCGTTGCAGAATTTTCTAAAGGACAAAGCAACTTTTGTTTTGGTTTCAAAAGACGCCTGGCGTACCTACGAAATTACGAGCACCACTTACCGAGATCCAGATACAAACAGCATATATATCATATTGACCGCAGAGGATGCACAAAAGGCAGACTATTGTGCTATAGGCGGGTTTGACGAAAGCAAGAACGAGGGCAAAACCCGTATTATTTTTGAGGTTTCTAAGTAAAAACAAAACCCGCCAATGCACAACGCAAAGGCGGGTTTTTGAAAAGGGGTTCATACCATATGAAAAACGGGAAATGGGAAAGTAAAGATGTAGTTGGTTTTGTAACGGCAGCCGTACAAGCGGCAAAAGATCAGCCTGCCGAAACAATGATTGAATTTGAATGCCCAGTCTGCGGTGGCAAAGCTATAGTTTCCAAAGCATACTCTAACGGCCACCATCACAGCCATTGCTCAGATTGCGGTATTAATTTCGTTGAATAGAAATTACCCGCCTGACGTTTATCAAGCGGGCAGAATTCTAATTGATATTTAGTTGATCTTTCAACGCCTGCTGCAGCACGGCGGAAAAGTTGATTTCGTTCTTTTCTGCTTCTGTATTCAACCATTCAGGGATAGTCAAGGTTTTCTTTACAGCCTTTTTCTGAAACCTTTTGCGATACATCAGCGTATCTGCCATAATAAGCGTCGCAAATTCACCAACGCCCACAGATAAGACTGAAATTGTACTGGCTGGTGGTGGCGCGACCTTCTTGTCCTCATAATCATAGAGCATCAGCTCCAAGACATCTTTGGCATTTTCCATCGCTTCTTCTAGCGTTTCTCCATCGGTAAAACAATTTTCGATATCCGGAAAAACGACGCTGTAACCGTTGTCATCCTTTGAAAAGATGGCCGGATAAATATATTTACTGTTTTGCATTCTGTTCTCCTCCAAGTAACTTTGTTTGCTGCTTTATATGCTTCGAGCTTCGTATTATTGCTATTTTGCGTAATAATTTCTTATCTATTTATTGTATAGTTAGGCTGGGTAGGGGCTCATTTGAGCCCCGCCGCCTTCTTAATACTATGTAGTGTTTTTGGATTTATTTCTTTGCTATCGTGCCTGCCTACTGGGAACTGTTGACTTGTTTTTGGACTATACCAGATTTCGTGATTTGCACCTTCTCGTATAATGTAGCAACCGCTTTCTTTCAGAGCTTTTTTTAGCTCTCCTATCTTCATTCGTTTACCTCCCTTCCATGATTCTATTATACACGTATTTACACGTATAATCAATAGCTTTTTTGGAAATAATACGTATTAACACATGTTTTTTTGAGGTGATTTCATGGACGAATATGCAATCTATTTGCGAAAATCACGTGCCGACGTCGAGGCCGAGAGCCGTGGTGAGGGCGATACGCTCTTACGCCATCGTCAAGCGCTACTGGCACTAGCTAAAAGCAAAAGCCTAATTATTGGCGAGATATATTCTGAGGTTGTCTCAGGTGACTCTATCGCCTCACGTCCAATGATGCAAAAGCTTTTACAGGATGTTGAGGGCGGTCGTTGGCGCGGCGTCATCGTCATGGAGATCGAGCGCCTTGCGCGTGGCGACACGCTAGATCAAGGTATCGTTGCACAAACTTTTAAATATACAGGCACGCTTATTGTAACCCCTAACAAAACCTTTGATCCGCTCAATGAGGTTGACGAGGAATATTTTGAATTTAATCTGTTTATGAGCCGTCGCGAATACAACGCCATCAAGCGGCGTATGGTGCGCGGCATGCAGGCGTCAAAACAGGAAGGTAAATATATCTGTTCGCGCCGGCCATATGGCTATGAGCGCGTAAAACTCAAAGGTCAAAAAGGCTGGACGCTGGAGCCTATACCACGTGAGGCTGAGGCGGTACGAATGATATTTGAGTTATATGCCTATGGCGAACGGCAACCGGACGGCAGCATTATCCAGCTGGGCAAAGGTGTTATTGCAGACCGTATGGATGAGCTGGGGTATCCTCGGTACAGCGAGGGCAGTAGCCACTGGAGTGAGAATACAATTAGATCTATTCTTGGAAATCCGGTCTACATTGGCAAAATTAAGGATGATTGGTCTCATGGTGTAAGGAGACTTTCAGAGGGCACCGTAACTCTGAATCGCACCAGGATCGATGCAACTAAAAAAGTTATTGACGGTCTGCACCCTCCAATCATATCCCAACAGCTTTGGGACGATGTGCAAAGCATCGTTAATGATAACCGGCGAAAAAAGGCATCTGTTAGGCGAAATCTTACTATTAAAAATCCGCTCGTTGGTCTTGTTGTTTGCGGTAAATGTGGAAAGCTTATGCAGCGTCGTCCCTCCAGCAGTCTACCGGATGCACTAATTTGCAACAACAGGCACTGTCGCCAAATGGGTTCTTACTCGTCACTGGTCGAGGAAGCTGTGCTGCGTGAGTTGCGATCCTATCTAGGCAGCACTGACTGGCAAGACGCAACAAAAGGGTCAATAACCACAGGGGCAGAACAGCTGGAGCTGAAACGCCGGGCGATAGATGCCATGAAAACGCAACTCGCAGATCTAGACAAACAAATCGACACTACCTTTGACCTACTGGAGCGCGGGATATATGATACTGATACTTTTATGCGACGATCTCAAAAACTAAACACATCCAAGGCGGATCTAAGCAATAAAATATCCGCCGCTGTAGAAGATATAGACAACCTGCAGCAGCGGCTTAAAACGCAAAGTAACCTCATACCCAAAATTAAAAACATTCTTGAAGTCTACAATCAGATCGAATCCCCCGCCGATAAAAACGCTATTCTGAGTGAGGTTATAGATCATATTGTATACGACAAAAATGTCAAAGGTCGTGGTCATGAATCAGAATTTAGTATATACCTTTATTTGCGCTTAATATAGCTTGCATTTTTTATTTGCCATTATAGATAAGGTCTGTGTGCTAATTCTTCGGTACCAATATCTGTTAATACCCCAGCTACAGCGCGGTGGGGCATGGTATAACGCTGTGAAATATAGCGCATCGAGGCTCCTAGTTCACCGTCCGGCCCGCCGTATTGTGTAATAATTGCCTGAGCCAATTTAGGATTGGGGTTTGTAATATGTACAGGAAATTGCAGCCGCTTTTCATAACTCCACATAATCAGACCTCCTCAATTTCCCAGGGCCAGGGCGTTTCAACCCATTGCCAGCTGCCGGAGTTTGTGTCAACCATGCCTGCATTTATAGGACCCACAACTTTTTGATAATTCTCGCTAGACTGTGTAAACTGCTGTTGCTTTCTGCGGTAATACTCCAACGCATTTTGGTCGTTGGGATGTGTGTCAAGATATAACACCGCTTCATGAACCGCAAAACCAGTTTGTGCAAGCTGCTGCATCGCCTGATTTTTGTTATTGGCATTACTCCGGTTCGCCTGACTGGCTCCCATTGTGTTCATGCTATTCGATGGCATCATATTGGGTGTCCCCATTTTATTGTCCATTGACATTCGATTCTGAACTGCTCCTTGTGGTACAGTAGTATTGTTCTGGGTTATCGCTGCGTTCTGTTGCGCCAGCATATCTTGTAATGTTGTATTTTGTGACACCATCCTATTATTTTGAGCTGTCAACATATTTTGCAGGTTAGCCGCATTTTGAGCAGACATGATGTTATCTAACGGAAGCGTGTTTTCGGGCAAAACCATGTTATCATATATCATTTACATTCGCCCCCTATTACCATCCACGGCAGATCAAGTTCAGGAAATACCGTTCCGCGCTGCAACCCCACTGCAGGATCATATGTCTGCGACCAACCTTGCATAGGGACATATGCCATAGCCAGCGGCAGTGTTACTGTTCCTGGCATATTTATGTCCGTTTGTGCCATTGCGGGCAAAACCATGTGAGACGGATAGCACATAGCCGCCTGTTGCTGACGAAAATCCAAAGCAAAAACTCCTTTCGAGATTATTCTTAATCCATCCTATGAATCACCCTGTACTCGAGGTGACACATAACAAAATGCAAGACGCATCTTATTTGGTTTCTTTTTTATCCTTTATTGAAAATCTTTTGAAATTGGAGCATAATATAAAGTGATTATCTTTAATTATTATCTAAAAAAATAATTGTTTATTTGGTATCGGTTCAATACCTTTTAAAATTATCTTGTACAACTGATTTTAATCTTTACATATATTTTATCTACTACTAAGGAGAGCACATGGCTAAACAAACTTGGAAGGGCAGCACTTTGCTGGCTCCCTTACCTGCAACGCTTGTCACCTGTGGTACGCTTGATGCGCCCAACGTTTTTACGGTAGCATGGACGGGAATCATCAATACCCAACCACCTAAAACCTATATTTCGGTTCGGCCGGAACGGTTTTCTTATCCACTGATTCGGCAATCGGGTGAGTTTGTAATAAACATTACAACTCGCAAACTTTTACGCGCGGTGGATTTTTGCGGCGTTCGTTCTGGACGTGACGTTGATAAATTTGCCCACTGTAACCTGACGGCTGAACCGGCCTCTAAGCTGACCTGCCCGATGCTGGCTGAAAGCCCCCTTTCACTAGAATGCCGCGTTACTGACGTTCTGGAACTGGGCTCACATCATATGATGCTGGCGGATATCGTTGCTGTTAACGCCGATGAATCTCTTCTTGCCGAAAATGGTAAACTTCAACTAAACCATGCGGATCTTATTGCGTTTGCGCATGGCGCATATTATGAGCTTGGGCGACAGCTTGGTACATTTGGATACAGTGTAGCTAAAAAGTCTCCGGCAAGAAAAAGCCGAATGCCTAAAAACAGCGATATTGTACGGAAGGTTTAACAGAAAGGATCCGCCCGGCATTCGTTGGGCTATTTAATTATGACAGATTGTATTTTCCGCTGCCCCATCTGTAAATTGCCGCTAAAAGACACCAGTTTATCATTTAAATGCGAAGGCGGCCACAGTTTTGACAGAGCCGCTCAGGGGTATGTACATCTTTTGCCGCCCAATAAAATGCATGCCAAGCTGCCAGGCGATAATCGCGAGATGGTGGCAGCACGCCATCGATTTTTAGAGGCAGGTTTTTACCAGCCATTTAAAGATCATATCTGCTCATTGATATCAGCTGAACTGGGTGGCAGTATTTCACCTCTATTAATTGATGCAGGTTGCGGCGAAGGTTATTATACTGACGCTGTTCGGCTGGCGCTCGAAGCGGTATGCCCATCTCCTGTTGTATACGGATTTGATATTTCCAAGCTGGCGGTTAAGGCAGCGGCTGGTCGTAGCCGAAAGCTAAAATTGGCAGTTGCAAGCTGCTTTGATATTCCCATACAGGATGCCTGTGCCGATGCACTGTTGAGCGTCTTTTCACCAATTGTTCCCACCGAGTTTGCCCGAGTACTCAAGCCGGGCGGTATGCTGCTTCTGGCGGTAGCGGGAGAACGACATCTATTCGGTTTAAAGCAAATGCTTTACGAGACCCCCTATTTAAACACCTACCAAGAGACTATCTATTCTGGCTTTACTTTCGAAAATAGACTGCCTATTCGTACACACGCTGTACTAACCGATAACGGCTTGATTACCGATTTATTTGCTATGACCCCCTATTACTGGAAAACTCCAATCGAAGGCAGTCGCCGACTTCAACAGGCTACCCATCTGGAAACCGAGCTGGGATTTGATCTGCTAATATATCGCCGTCAGGAGTGAGAAACGCTATGAAGCACTTATTAACAGGCGCTATTTCGCTTTGTACGGCAGGCGCCATTTATAGCTATTACCAAAATAATGTCTTGCAAGTGGCTCACCACACGCTGAACATCGGCTTATCGAAATCACTAAAGCTTGTTTGCCTTGCCGATCTGCACGGTAAGCAATTTGGTAAAAACAATAAAAATTTAATAGAGCAAGTACGTGCGCTAACTCCGGATATAATTGTATTTCCAGGTGATACACTCAGCGCTGATTGTCATAACCTTGTTCCAACTATTAAAACGCTCAAGAAGTTGCGCTTCATTGCGCCCTGCTTTTTAATTGCAGGCAATCATGAGCACCGCTCTGGCCGCTGGTCAGAAATTGCTGCAAAATTTAGAGCGGCCGGCGTAGTTGTTCTTGAAAACACTCAATTTGACGGTTACATTCATGGAATTCCAGTGCATATATTGGGTCTGGATGAGGGTCTGGCTGTTTCTCGTTTAGATTACATTAAAGCTGCTTGTAAAACATTGAAATATGCTGATAACCGTGAAGCACTGCGCACCTTATCACAACAGGATGGCCTGCGCATTGTTCTTTCACACTTCCCTGAGCATTACGCAATGATTGACGAACTTTCCTACTGCCGTGTTCCATTTGATTTAATGCTCTGTGGACATGCACATGGGGGCCAGGTTCGCCTGGGCAAACAGTTGGCGCTTTATGCACCGGGTCAGGGGCTTTTTCCTCGTTTTTGTCAGGGGCCGCATGGCAGTAACCCAACGTTAATAGTCAGTCGTGGGTTGGGTAACGACAGTCCGATGCCTCGAATTAATAACCGGCCTGAGATTGTATCAATAACAATTACATGAGACCAGAATCACCCAGTAATAATACAAAATTATCTAGCTGGCAAAGCAATGCTAAGGCACCAAATGGCATTAAGCTATACTCAGCCTTTCTTATTTTCGCCTAAAGGTTAGTTAGAACATTTTATCCTGTCGTCAATTACAATACAATTATTGTATCTTACCTTCTTTTAACCTATTGACTTTTGCGCCGCGACTATGGTATATTTATTAGGCTGTTTTGGCAGTTTACGTTATTATAGTATCGGGGTGTAGCGCAGTTTGGTAGCGCGCTTGGTTCGGGACCAAGAGGCCAGGAGTTCGAGTCTCCTCACTCCGACCAACAGAAGGCCGCTGACTTTTGTCAGCGGCCTTGTTTTAATTTAAGTGTTTTCTCCGTATTGAGCACCGACCGCAGCATTGCCTTTCTTACTATTCAACTGTATAATAATTCTAGCTGAATTGATTGGAGGTAGCTTCCCATGAAGGGACGATCCAGCGGTGTTTTGCTCCCGATATTTTCCCTTCCCGGTGATTACGGCATTGGAACATTGGGAAAAAGTGCCCGAAATTTTATTGATTTTCTTGAAGCCGCGGGCCAGAAAGTCTGGCAAATCCTCCCCCTGGTTCCATGCGGTAGTGGTAATTCTCCTTATATGTCCCCCTCGGCATTTGCAGGTAACCCCCTTCTGATTGATTTAGAAGATCTGATGACGCTGGGGTTGCTTACACCGGAGGAACTGACTAGCGCACGCTTTTTGGATCTTGATCATGTGGATTATAATTGGCTTCGCGAAAATCGTTTCTCGCTGTTAAAAAAAGCCTGGTTGCGGGATGTGAATACAGCGGCTAGATCTGATTTCTTGGAGCAGCAGGCGGGCTGGTTGCCCGACCACGCGCTTTTTTCCGCTCTCAGTCAGCACTTTCAATGTCCCTTGAACCAGTGGCCCGATGAAGCTGTGCGTTTGCGCGATCCTACAACTTTGACTCAGTACCGGATTGAACTTGCCGACGAAATAGACTTTGAGGTTTTTCTTCAGTATCACTTTTTCCGTCAGTGGGCGTCACTCAGGTGTTATGCCAAAACACACGGCATCACTATCATGGGGGATATTCCCATCTATGTCTCAGCTGACAGTGTGCAAGTGTGGTCTAAACCGGAACTTTTTCAATTAGACGAAGCCCTGAACCCAACTTATGTAGCGGGGGTTCCGCCGGACGCATTTTCCGATAAGGGGCAGCACTGGGGCAATCCCCTGTATGATTGGGAAAACCAGCGGACAGCCCTTTTTGACTGGTGGGCCTCACGATTGAAAAACGCTACGCTACTCTACGACATGGTGCGAATAGATCACTTTCGTGGATTTCACACTTACTGGTCTATTCCGGCTCAGGCACAAAGTGCGCTGAAAGGCCACTGGAAAAAAGGTCCCGGGCAGCCTCTAATAGATTTTTTGACCCAGCAGATTCCTGAACTGGCTCTTATTGCGGAAGACTTGGGTGATTTGGATGAAGCGGCTCGAAAATTTATTCTCGGCTCGGGACTACCCGGAATGAAGGTATTAGTTTATGCCTTTGATTTGGTTGGGGACAGCAGTTATCTTCCCCACAATTGCTGTGTCGATTCTGTAATCTACACTGGCACGCACGACACACCCACTTTTGTTCAGTGGTTATTTTCTGAGGCAAGCCCCGAGGCGCAAGCATTTGCTTTTGATTATCTTCGCCTGCGCGCCGAAGAAGGATTTGGATGGGGCGCCGTATGCGGTGCATGGATGTCCCCCAGTCGTCTGGCCATCGCCCCGCTTCAGGACATTCTCGGTTTGGGGGCAGACACTAGGGTAAACTTTCCCGGAACCACAGGGTCTAAAAATTGGTCCTGGCGCGTGCGGTCGGAAGCTTTAAACTCAGAGGTAGCTTTTCGTCTGAAAAAGATTACCCGCACCTATCGGCGGGATTGATCTCAATACTCTTAGTGAATTTTAAATGAAAGGGAGCTCTTTATATGATCACTTATTCGGATGTTTTAGAGGCGCAAAAAAGAATTTCTTCTTATATTTCTCATACGCCACTGCTACGAGTGCCCGCCTTGGATGCCGCACTGGGCTGCAAAGTATATCTTAAGCCCGAAAACTTGCAAGTCACAGGATCATTCAAAATCCGCGGTGCTATCAACGCTATGCTTTGCTTAACAGATTCCCAGAAAAAGAACGGCGTGGTGTGTTGTTCCAGCGGCAACCATGCGCAGGGGGTCGCCTGCGCCGCCAAGCTTTTAGGACTTGATGCGGTAATTGTCATGCCCGAAAATGTTAATCCTGTCAAGCTTGCCGGCACAAAATCATACGGTGCGACGGTACTGTTGGCGGGAACGCGTTCGAGTGAGCGCGATGAAAAGGCCGACGCACTGGTACAGCAAGAGGGAAGGACGCTCATTCACCCTTATGCGAACGACTATGTTAGAGCTGGTCAGGGCACTATTGCGCTAGAGATTTTACAGGATGAGCCTGATATGGACACTATTGTCACGTCTGTCGGGGGTGGTGGCATGCTTTCCGGCATTGCAACGGCCGCCAAGGCGATTAAGCCTGATATTAGGATTATCGGAACAGAACCGACCGGTGCGCCCAGATACAGCGCCAGCCGCCAAGCTAAAAAACCGGTGTGGCTTGATAATGTGGATACAATTGCCGATGGCACCCGCACCGACCACGCTGACCCAGATAACTTTGAGATGATTGAACAGTTGGTAGATTCGCTGATTTCCGTCACCGATGATGAAATTCGGGCCGCTATGAAGTTAACTGTTTTATCCGCCAAAGTTGTAGCCGAGCCCTCTTCCTCAATGCCGGTTGCTGCTGGTCTTGCTAATAAGTTGAATGTGCAGGCGAACGAAAAGGTTTGCTTTGTTATCTCAGGTGGAAACATTGACCCTACTCTTTTAAAGGAAGTTCTGTAAAACCAGAAGTATTACTTCAAAAAGAAGCATGTAAACAGGCCTCTGAACTGCATACAGTTCAGAGGCCTTATTTTAACCTATTTTCCCCAAGACATCGTCATTTAAGAATTCCGACGGAATATTCTTTTTAATGATATTAGACAGATATGTCAGCGAGAACTGGCCATGCCACTGTGTCATACCGTGTTTTTTTACCAGTTCATCGGTATACTCCACAAAGGGATAAATGCGAACATCATTACGCCCGGTTGTATCATACTGCGTAACAATCGGAATCATCTTGGCACTGGTAATTGCTGTCTCCCCAGTTGTTGCGTCTTTCTCAATATTCAAATCAAGGACGCCACCCAGCATATTCTGCGGGTCGAGCATACTTGAAATAAAGTTCCCCAGTGAGTAAGCTACCAGCATGCGGTTGCCACTTTGTCCGGTTCGCCATTCCATTGGCTGCAACGTGTGAGAATGGTGCCCCAGCAGCAGGTCAACACCCCAATCGGCAAACATCTGCGCCAACTCAAGCTGATTGTCGTTGGTGTTGTTGCTGTTTTCAGTGCCCCAGTGAATAGACACCACCACAAAGTCACTGTTGGCGCGGGCCAGCTCCACTTGTTGCTTCATTAGATCGTATTCGTCCGAGCGAATAAACCGCAGCGGTGTTTCAGCAGGCAACTTAAGGCCGTTTGTATGTTCAGTGATCGGTACAAAACCGATCGTAATACCATTTTTCTTCATTGTTAAAGGCCGCTGCATATCCCCTTCGGCACGCCAAGCCCCCATGGAAAGTACGTCCGGTTTGGCACCCCAATAATCCATCGCGGCAACCAAGCCGGCTTCTCCCATGTCAAACATGTGGTTATTAGCCATGCACACCACGTTAAAACCCATATCTACAATTTTGTCGCCCACCGCCTCAGGTGAATTAAACAACGGATAACCCGACAGTGGATAGACACTTTCGGCTATAATAGTCTCCTGATTGATAAACGCGACATCGGCTTCTTTAAACAGCCCAGCAACGTGTTGATAGGGCGGGTCAAAATCAAATCCTTTTCCGCCCGTACGTGCCGAAGCCTGTTTATATATATTGTCGTGGATTAGATTGTCCCCTGCTGCCATAAAATGCAGCTTTGAAGGTTCGGGCGCAGGTTGAGGTTCGGGTTTCGGTTCCGGCGCGGATTCAGAAGCCGACACAGCCGTTGACTCAGAAGATGCCCCGCCTCTAAAAAAACTATGAATATCTAAATTAGTCGTCGCCCAAAATAATCCGATCGCAGAAAGCGATAGCAGTAGCACCAGCGCCATTAGTTTTAGCGCACCTGTTCTTTTCATCCATTTCCTCCAAGCATCCTCATACATATATACGATCAGCCAGACCAAAACCGGTGCCCTTTTATCCGCCGGCGTTTTCCTATAGACAGAAAGCATGCCCACTTTTGCTTTAAGGCTCAATCGAATTCGTATAATAAATTGTTACCATAGCACTATAACCATTTTTATTCTACCATAAAAGTGTCGATTTTTTGTAGGGTTATTGCCGTTAGAATCTAAATTTACACAAAATTATCCGCCCTGCTGATGGCACGTTTCAATGCCTACCGCAAAGGGCGGAGTTTTTTCTTCTAGTAGTCTCCAAATTACCGCAGCAAGCGTCCCTCGTAGCCCATACGCAGCGAAATTTGTTGTGCCGCATCAAGCAAGAAAGGAAGTTTTTCATAGATATGTTCGTCGGTCATACGGGTGATCGGACCACTGACGCTAAGACCCGCAATAATGTTGCCGGTATAGTCATAAATCGGTGCGGCCACGCATCTGGCACCCGGCTCATATTCCTCGTTGTCAAAGGCATAGCCCTGTGCGCGAATCTTATCTAACTCCGCAAACAAACGGGCCGGCTCAGTAATGGTATGATCGGTAAGTGTCGGCAGCCCCTTTGCGGCAATATATTGTTGAAGATGCTGCTGGCTGTAGTTTAGAAGCAACAGCTTGCCCACAGCTGTACAGTGCATAGGAGAAACATTACCTACGCGGCGAGTAGTCATCAAAAGCTGGCGTGGGCCACTGATCGCCTCTATATAAACCACCATCATGTTATGTTCTTCGGCAACGTTAGCCGACTCTGAAAAAATATGTGCTATCGAGCGCAGGTAGGGCGAACAGATATTTCGGATATTTTTGCGGCTAGATACATTAGCAGCCACCGCACAAATCTTGTAGGTAAGCGAGTACCGTCCCGTGTCGGAATCCTGCACCACATACCCACTCTTTTGCAGCGTGGCAATATACCGCAACGCTGTGCTTTCATTCATCCCGACCAAGCGGGAGATATCCTGTAAACGTATCGGTTCATCCTGCTCGGACATGCGCTCTAAAATTGCAAGCATTTTCTCAGAAGACTGATTGGAACGCGTGGTCTTATCCGTACCAAGGTTTCTTTTCATAAGGCATGCCTCCTTTTATTTAACGCCATCTATTGGCTTATTGTATTACATTAAGGGCGAAAACAGCCGTAACACAGCACTGACCAACCGTAGTATACAACCGGATTTTAATTGTTTACTATCAGAATTAATCGGCTCGCAAAGCTTTAGTGTGTTTAGAAAGTCCGTCCGAATATCCTGCACGGCGTTGGTCTGTGCCATCCACACGCCACACTCAAAGTGCAGATAAAAACTGCGATAATCCAGATTGATGGTACCCACTGTGGCAACCTCGTCGTCGGCTACAAAAGTTTTCGCGTGGATAAAACCCGGCGTATATTCATATATTTTCACCCCGCCCCGCACAAGTTGGGCATAATAAGCACGGGTGACCATATGAACATACCATTTATCGCCCTGATGTGGGGTTATGATGCGGACATCCACCCCGTTTTTAGCTGCCAGAAGCAGTGCGGTCACCGTCTCGTTATCAACAATCAGGTAGGGCGTACAAATATAGACGTACTTGACCGCGCGGTTAATAATATTGAGATAAACCATTTCGCCAACCTGCTCACCGTCAAGCGGTGTATCGGAATAAGGTTGGACGATACCGTCGGCTGCGCCCTCCTCTATTGGCGGTGCGCGGTAGTACTCTTTTTTAGTGTCTTCACCAGAAACAGCATCCCATAAGGAAAGGAACATGGCTGTTAGGCTCCAGACAGCCTCGCCATTTAGCAAAACGGCTGCGTCCTTCCAATGGCCGAATCGGTTAATGGCGTTAATATATTCATCTGCAATATTAATGCCGCCCATAAAACCAACGCGCCCATCCACCACCAATATTTTGCGGTGGTCACGGTTGTTCATCAAGAGTGTTACCACCGGAACTAGCGGATTAAATTCAATACAGTTGATCCCTTTTTGGCGCAGTACCTCGAAATAGTTATCTGGTAGCGTTAGCAGGCAGCCAAAGCCATCATAGATAACGCGAACCTCGACGCCTTGCTTAACCTTGCGTTCTAGGACTTCTAAAATGCTGTCCCACATAAAGCCTTCATCAATGATAAAGTATTCTAAAAAAATATAGCGTTGAGCACTTTCAAGTGCTTCAAGCATCGCTTCAAACTTTTTCTCACCCGGGGTAAGATAACGTGTTTGGGTACCACAGTAGGCCGGATATCCTGCATTAAAAAGATAACGTGATTGACTTTGCAGCGACTGTGGCAGCGTCTCAAGAAGTTCTTGGGTTTTAGTGGTCTGTTCTTGCTTAAGATTAATACGCTCCTCAACGCGTCGCATGCGTTTTGACAAATCTTTGCTTAAGTGTGTGTTTCCAAAAATCAAATAAAACAAGCCACCAAAAAGCGGGAACATCAAAATAGGAATTATCCATGCTAGCTTATAGGAGGGATTAACCTCTTTATTAACGACTACGAGTGACACAACAACCGAAAGCAGCATAAACACGCCATACATGGCAGCAAAGTAACGCGAAAGCCTGAGGATAAACAGCAATAATATTAAAATCTGCCCAACTACAAGCATAGAGACAATAAGAGCGCGCGAAAATAACAGTTTTTTTAGCCTTCTAATCCCCTTGTCCAAACCATCACCTTCATTTGACCAAAGCTTGTAACATATTTTCATTATTATACCGCTAAAGCCACAGTTTTTCAATGGATTACACAATTCTATTTTAATATTTTAAATTGCAGTGTCAATAATGTAAATTGATTATTATATCAAGGAAAAATATTTTGATTCAAGAAATAATCAATATATACAAACTAAACGAATATATTCATATTAATCTACGTAGCATTATTATGGATAAAAGTATTAACAACGTATATATCCATAGTATAATACTTTTTTGTGAGATTAAAAGCCTAAAAACCGAGCAAACATATCCAATAACCATGGTGTTTTTTTAGCTTTTTTAGAGATTGATACAAATTTCTGCTACGCAACGAATAATTATGCTTTAACCCCTTTTCTTTTTGCAGAAACTATGTATAATTATTAATCATAGCACTTTAAATAACGCAAAATTTTGGAGGATGCTTATCATGAGTCAGTATAAAAAGGTAGTTCTTGCATATTCGGGCGGTCTTGATACTTCGGTTATTATTCCGTGGCTGAAAGAGAACTACGGTTGCGAGGTAGTTGCTGTTGCCGCAGATGTTGGGCAAGGTGCAGAACTTGATGGCCTAAATGAAAAAGCGATCAAGACCGGCGCTTCTAAACTTTATATAGAGGACCTCGTCGACGTATTCTGTGACGACTTCATTGTGCCCACCCTTAAGGCTGGCGCTGTTTATGAGGGCAAATATTTGCTGGGTACTTCATTTGCCCGCCCAATTATTGCAAAACGCATTGTGGAGATTGCCAAAGCGGAGGGTGCCGATGCCATTGCACACGGCTGCACCGGCAAGGGCAACGACCAGGTCCGTTTTGAGCTGACTATCAAGGCCTTTGCACCCGATATGGGAATCATTGCGCCTTGGCGTACCTGGGAGCTCAAGAGCCGCGAAGACGAAATTGCCTATGCCGAGGCACACAAC
>JAYFNI010000003.1:0-118638 GCA_034933525.1 Candidatus Fimivivens sp. | reverse complement strand
TAATTCCAAGCTGTTTATCTAGCTTGTTCTCAAAAAAATCTACTTAGAATCTCGCTTTCGCAAGACCCTAAGGTTACAAGGGTCATTTGTACATTTCTCAATGTTGTTTAATTTTCAAGGTCCGCCCTGCGTTTTCGCAGGCGAGATTTAGTTTATCACAATTAAGAATCTTTGTCAACAACAAGTTTTCTTTTTTGTGGCTTTCAGCGAGTTTTCTTTGTGTCTCTCGCGACAGCTTAGTTATAATATCATGCTGAGGAAGATATGTCAACAGGTTTTTGCAAAAAACTTGTTCTTTTTTTAATACTTAGTAAAAAGCCCATTAATATCGCTTTTTATTGACGCTTTAATCCGATTGTGACATAATACCTTACATATTATATATATAGGAGTTCTGACAATGCCGATTAATATTCCGACCACTTTACCTGCAACAAAGGTTTTGGAAGCTGAGAACGTCTTTGTTATGAGCGAGGAGCGTGCACGCAACCAGGATATTCGTCCGCTTCGCATTGTAATACTGAATCTCATGCCGAAAAAGATCGAAACAGAAACGCAGTTGCTGCGTCTTCTCGGCAACACGCCCATTCAGTCCGATGTTGAACTGCTGCAAATTGGCGGCCATATTCCAAAAAATACGCCCAGTGATCATCTGTTTAAGTTTTATAAAACTTTCGATGAAATTCGAGAGCAGCGTTTTGACGGTTTAATTATCACCGGTGCGCCAGTAGAAACCATGCCGTTTGCCGAAGTGAACTATTGGAACGAGTTGTGCGAAATAATGGCGTGGTCTCTGACCAACGTCTACTCTACCATGCACATCTGCTGGGGGGCACAGGCCGGGCTTTATTATCATTATGGCATTAACAAAATTGCATTGCCCGAAAAAATGTTTGGCGTGTTTGAGCACACAGTAGTAAACCGGAACCACCGCCTGATGCGCGGTTTTGACGAAATCTTTTGGGTACCGCATTCGCGTCACACCACCGTCGCTGAAAGTGATATCCAAGGTGTAGACAGCCTTGAAATACTTGCCCGTTCGGATGAGGCGGGGGTATATTGCATTGCTGGGCGGGCCGGTCGGCAGTTTTTCATCATGGGCCACAGCGAATATGATCGTGAGACGCTCGCCAACGAATATTTCCGAGATCTTGACAAAGGCCTTGATATCAAGCTACCCCGTCATTACTTTCCTGGGGATGACCCCAAGAAATCCCCGCCGCTTTGCTGGCGCGCGCACTCCAGTCTGCTATTTTCCAATTGGCTCAATTACTTTGTTTATCAGGAGACACCGTTCGACCTGACACAACTCACTCCACATAACAAAGGGGGGAGGAATTAATGAAGGCAGCCATATTTGACATGGATGGAACCCTGCTTGATTCTATGGGCATGTGGTACGGTCTCGCACCCTCTTTTTGCAAAAAGCACGGAATTCTGTGGGCCCAACAGCTCGCCGACGACTTGGTCGGTATGGAATTCCCCGAAGCAGCTGAGTACTTCACTAGCAAATTCCCGCAACTTAACATGACGCCGGAAGAGATGATAGCAGTATGGAACGGCATGATACATTCCAGCTATCTTAACGAGGTTATTCCGAAGCCTTTTGCGATAGACTATATTAAGAGGCTTAATGAAAATAATATTCCTTGCGCGGTTGCCACCATGACCAACCACGCTCTGGCCGATGTCGTGCTAGCACACCACGGCATCGCTTCACTGGTTCAAATAATTCTTACACCGGAGGATGTTGGCGGCGTCGGCAAAGACCGCCCTGATATCTATCATGAAGCCGCAAATAGGCTGGGGATGTCTGCTGACCAGTGCGTTGTGTTTGAGGATACATTGTATGCGATGAAAACAGCAGCAAAGGCCGGATTTACTGTCTGGGCCATTGATGACCCACTCCAGAAGGAAAAGCAAGAAATTGAAGCTATATGCCACCGATATGTTCATAGCTTTAAAGAATTACTAGGCGATTAATCTTATAACTGCGAGGAACCTCTAAATGAATGATGCTGTATTGCGTATGGCCGGTGTTTCTGACGCCCAAGCCCTGCTTGACATTTATGCACCTTATATTGAAAATACCGCCGTTACTTCTGAAGAAGCGGTTCCATCTTTAGCTGAATTTAAAAACCGCATAGCCGATGCACTGATCAGGCACCCCTATATCGTCTGCGTAATTGATGATCAGATTGTTGGTTATGCCTACGGGCACAGTTACCGAAGCCGAGCTTCTTACAGGTGGGGCGCCGAACTATCGGTGTATGTTTCAGGCAATTGTAAAAGCAGCAGTGTCGGCGTTGCGCTCTACAGCGCGCTGATCGCCATTTTGCGGCTTCAGGGGTATCAAACCGCTTACGGCATCGTGATATTGCCCAACTTGCCGAGCCAACGTCTGCACGAACATCTTGGCTTTTCATCTAAAGGGGTTCTGACGAATGCGTGCTGCAAACTAGGCAATTGGCACGACATTATAACATTCGAAAAACACATCGGCACTTTCCCCCAGAACCCAGCAGAGATTGTCCCAGTTTCCAGCCTAGACAATTGGGATATACGAGAAATATTTAATCGATATGCTTCTGTGGTCAGCAACCGCAAAACAATATTGCGGCTCAATAAGAGCCGCAACGGGTTTTGGGTGATTCCTTAATCGGCGTAATCCACTAATATAAACTGTTTAAATATTAGAAAAACCGCCAAGCCGATCAATGGAACATTGGGCTGTTTTTGAAGGAATGACCATATGCCCGCAATAAGCGTCAACATTGCTACGATTCCGCCAACGATATTAGGTATCAACATCTTTTCAGTATTAAACGCAGCTGCATAAATCAATCTGAGCATGCTGCCACCGTCTAATCCTCGCACTGGCAACAAATTAAAGACCGACAGCAGTAAGCTAATTTTTGCGAGTCGCGGAGCGAATGGCTTGAGTATTAAAGCAAAGAGGATACCTGCTAACGGACCAGCAGTCAGAATAAGCAGCTCCTGACGAAAACCCGGTAGACGGCGGTAATAGGGTACTATATGCGCACAGCATCCTCGAAGTCGCAGCTGCAAAACGCCGTTGTTGGTGGCCATCAGTGCTATCCAGTGCCCCGCCTCGTGAATCAGTGCCGCTAACAGCAGGCATAGCGCATCACCACCAAAATACACAGCAGCCGCAATCACTGCGAAAAACCAAAAATCGCAGGTGATTAGCGGCTTTTTTTCATAGGTCTTTATAAAGCCGTCCATCGGGCACACTCCGCCATAGGATTGGCCGCCTTACCATTTATAATGAGCTCGAAGTGCAGGTGCGGCCCGGTAGATACACCACTATTGCCTACAAACGCAAGTGTTTCACCCTGCCGCAAGCGCATTCCAACTTTGGCTGCAACGGTGTTGCAATGGCAATAACGGGTTTGATAACCGCCATGATCCAACGTAACATAATTGCCGTAAATTTGAGACGTACCCGTTTCTACCACCACACCGGGCCACGCTGCGCCAATTGGGGTGTTAAGAGGTGCAGCTAAATCGATTCCTGTATGAAAATCCGGCTTGCCTGTGATGGGATGTTTTCTCACGCCAAATGGCGAACTTAATATACCCTGAACTGGCAAGCGCATGGGCGCAGACAACAGCGGCGTAATATTAGTGACACCATCGGGCAGTTTATTTTCAGTCTGGGGCAGGAGCAACAACTGCCCCCCCTGTCCGACCGTTGTGGTTACATCAATTCGCGGAGAACTTCCTACCTGGTTTAAGATTAGCTCTATAATGCTCCGCAGTTGAGAAATTTTATCGGAATCTGACACCTTTTGCACCACTGAAAAAACCTCCACCGCCTCGGTCTCTTTAGATATCAGCGTAAAAAATGCCGTTTTAATGTCGGATATCCCCATAATGCTGCTCATTATAAACGCTGCACTAATCATCATAGCGCAAAGCATACTTTGCAGCAGTGTCGCAAACATAAATTTGCTTTCTGTTCCGTCACCGCGTGCGGCAGTCCGACGACGCCCCGTTGCACCCAAAGCGGAATGCATTCTCCGGCCAACCATGTCCACACCCCCTCAAAGAAGGCTATGCGCCAAAAAAACAACTTATTCCACCGGTTAAGCAGTGTGCTAAAAAATAGAGCAGCTGCTTTCTCTCGCCAAAGGTAAAATTCCTGAAATTGGGGTTGATTTTTGTACACTAATGTGATATTCTATTCACGCTGATCCGTTTGAACAACAGATGTACGCCTATCGCTGTCATCGTTGTTTTTAGCGGCAGCCGTTAGATTCTCTGGAGAGTCCCGAAAAGGGCGCCGAAGGTGTAAGTTTGCAGACGCAAGCGATCTCTCAGGCAAAAGGACAGAGTTTGGTATCTCTTTTATATTTAGATATCACTGTTCTCATTTCTCCGGAAAGTCGAAACGAAAGTTTCGACTTTATTTTTTTAATTAGGAGGAAAAGAGTTATGTTAGCACAAATGGACCAATTTATTGTATGGTTTGATGACCTGGTATGGGGGCTGCCGCTGATTATATTTATTTTGATCACTGGCATTTATCTTACGGTGCGTCTCAATCTAATACAGCTGTTTCACCTGCCCCGCGCGCTACGCTATATGGTTAAAAACGAGGATAGCACCCATGGCGAAGTTTCCAGCTTTGGCGCATTGTGTACCGCCATGTCCGCCACCATTGGCACCGGCAATATCGTCGGCGTCGCCACCGCCATCTATTCCGGCGGCCCCGGTGCACTATTCTGGATGTGGATTGCGGCCTTCTTTGGTATGGCCACTAAATACGCCGAAGGAGTGCTGGCGATTAAATACCGAGAAATTGCCCCCGACGGGCATGTTCTGGGTGGTCCGTTCTATTACATAGAACGCGGCATGGGCAGCCAGTGGCGCTGGCTTGCTAAGCTATTTGCTTTCTTTGGAATGGGTGTGGGTCTGTTTGGTATTGGTACCTTCACGCAGATTAACGGTATCGCTTCGGCAGTTAAGGGGTTTTTTGATGCTGAAAACCGCTATACGGTCACATTGTTTGGTGCGCAGTATTCCTGGGCTGTTGTTATCGCCGGCGTCGTCGTTACGCTGTGCACCGCCCTGGTTGTTTTGGGTGGATTAAAGCGCATCTCGTTGGTCGCGCAAATCATTGTTCCCTTCATGGCCGTCATCTACGTGATTTTCGGTATCACATTGCTTGTTTGCAATTCAGATAAAATTCCAAATGCCATAAACCTTATTATCACTGGTGCCTTTAATCCACAGGCTGTGACTGGCGGCGTGGTCGGCAGTATTGCCATTGCTATGCAAAAGGGCATTGCACGTGGTATCTTCTCAAACGAAGCTGGCCTTGGCTCCGCGCCGATCGCCGCTGCGGCTGCCCAGACAAAAGAACCGGTTCGTCAGGGCCTCGTTTCCATGACTGGAACCTTTGTTGATACTATTATTATCTGCACCATTACCGGCCTTTGCATCGTCACCACCGGCACTTGGAACATCGGCTTAAAAGGCGTTGAGATTACCTCACAGGCTTTTCAGAACGGCCTGCCCTTTGACCCGCGTGTCTCCGCCTTTATATTGATGCTCAGCTTGGCATTCTTCGCCTTTACGACCATTCTCGGCTGGGATTATTACAGCGAGCGATGCCTCGAGTATCTCTCAAACGGCAATCAAAAAGCTGTGTTGGTTTACCGCTATCTGTATATTCTAGCCGTCTTTATTGGCCCGTATATGACGGTTGCCGCTGTCTGGAATATTGCTGATATCTTCAACGGCCTGATGGCATTTCCGAACCTAATTGCATTACTTGCACTTTCTGGTGTAGTTGCCAAAGAAACGCGTGACTATTTTCGCCGTCAAAAGGTAAAATAAGCTTCATAACCAAAAAAGGAACAGGCTGTAAGCCTGTTCCTTTTTTATATGCCTTCTCTATTCTGCCAAATAAGCCAGCACAGCCGTCTGTGCGAGCATGTCAGTCGTGATAACAATGTCGTTGGTGTTATAAGTCACCATGTTATTGCACTGGCTAGCAAAGCTCTCCAGCGTATCAATCACCTCATAGCCCAGAGGCCCATTTCGGTAATGCATCGGAATGACGACATGTGCGCCAATAGCATCGGCCATCGTTTTAGCCTGTACCGCGTCAATCGTGTAAAAACCGCCTATAGGAATCAACAAAACGTCCACCCCGCGCAGTGTAATTAGCTGCTCCCTCGTTAGTTCGCAGCCAATGTCCCCCATATGCGCAACCCGTAGCCCATCAGCTGATACAATATAGATTTTATTTGTGCCGCGTTTTTCGCCCTTGACCTCGTCGTGGTAGGTTGAAAGCTCCTGCACAGAAAAAGTTGGCGTCCTGCCGCTGAGCCTGACCAGTTCGACAGCACTGTGATCTCTATGCTGATGGCTGCAAAGTACTGCATCTGCTGAAAGGTCTTGCGGCAACGACGCATAACCAGGAACACGCCCATTCTCATAAGGGTCAAATACCACCGAGCCTTGATCGGTCTCAACCTTGAAACAGGAATGTCCATACCATGTTATTTTCATAATCATACCTCTTTTCTCTCAGCTTCTGCCTTATTCTAGCATAGAAGTCTGCTTTTAGACAAGCGATAATGGACGTGGTTATAATCAATAATGGTTCCTGTTCCAAAAGTGAGCAGTATACCTAAGTCGGAAAAAAATCGAGATTGTCGTGATGATGTTGCTCATCAATGCTTAAGGCGTATGAAAAGCCGCGAAACCAAACGGCTTCGCGGCTTATAAGCGTTGATAATTCTATGAACTTATTTGTTCATAATGAACTTGTCAATCGAGTCAGCAGCAATCTTGCCTGCGCCCATTGCCAAGATAACGGTAGCAGCGCCTGTAACAGCGTCACCGCCAGCATACACACCTGCACGGGTGGTTGCCATATCCTCGGTGCATACGAGGCAACCCTTACGGTTGACTTCGATACCGGGGGTAGTATTCTTGATCAAGGGGTTGGGTGAAGTGCCAATCGACATAATGACAGTATCAACATCGATGACAAAATTGGAGCCCTCTTTTTCAATCGGGCGGCGACGACCGGAAGCATCCGGCTCACCAAGCTCCATCTCAACGCACTCAATGCCAGTAACATGTCCCTTCTCGTCACCGAGAATCTGGACAGGGTTATTGAGCAGCTTGAAGATGATGCCCTCTTCCTTTGCGTGATGCACTTCTTCCGCTCTTGCGGGCAGCTCTTCAAGGCCGCGGCGATAAACGATATAAACGTTTTCGGCGCCAAGGCGCTTTGCGCAACGCGCAGCGTCCATCGCTACGTTACCACCACCGACAACAGCAACCGAGTTGCCACGGAAAATTGGGGTCATATGATCGTTGAGATAAGCCTTCATCAGGTTGGTTCTGGTCAGGTATTCGTTAGCCGAATAAACGCCAAGCAGATTCTCGCCCGGAATGTTCATAAAGCTAGGCAGACCAGCGCCCGAGCCGATGAATACGGCTTCATAGCCACCCTCAAACAGCTCATCAATTGAGATGGTACGACCAACGATATAGTTGGTTTTCAGGGTAACGCCCAACTCAATCAGATTGTCAACCTCTTTCTTGACGATAACCTTCGGCAGACGGAACTCCGGAATGCCGTAGGAAAGAACGCCGCCTGCAACGTGCAGCGCTTCAAAAATTGTAACTTCATAGCCCTTGGCAGCAAGGTCGCCCGCGCAGGCAAGACCCGCAGGGCCAGAACCGACGATCGCAACCTTATGACCGTTGGAGGCAGGCTTTTCGCCAGCGGAGAAATTATGCTCACGTGCATAGTCAGCAACAAAGCGCTCAATACGGCCGATACCGACCGATTCGCCCTTGATGCCACGAACGCACTTCGCTTCGCACTGAGTCTCCTGCGGGCAGACGCGGCCGCTGACGGCCGGCAGACAGTTGGTGGAAAGAATGATGCGGTAAGCCGCCTCAAAATCTTCTTCCGCTACCTTCGCCAAAAACTCAGGGATGCGCACATTAACAGGACATCCCGCTACGCAAGGCTTGTGCTTGCAGTTGAGGCAACGCTTGGCCTCGTCCACTGCCATCTCGGGGGTATAGCCAATGGCAACCTCTAAAAAGTTTTTGTTACGCACATTCGGATCCTGCTCCGGCATGGCGGTTTTAGTCGCAATCATATTAGCCATTGTGGTGACCTCCGTGTAAGCCAATGCGGCAAATATGCTCGTCCTTTTCTTTTTCAAACTCCTTGTAGAAGCTGTTACGATTCATCAATCCGTCGTAATCTACAAGGTGTCCGTCAAAGTCGGGGCCGTCAACGCAAGCAAACTTGGTCTCGCCACCCACCGTTACACGGCAGCCGCCGCACATGCCGGTGCCGTCGATCATAACAGGGTTTAGAGAAACGATGGTCTTGATGCCATATTTCTCAGTAACCTTCGAAACGAACTTCATCATCGGAATCGGGCCGATGGCGATGACAAGATCATAGCCCTTGCCCTCGTTAATAAGCGATTCAAGCTGGTTGGTAACAAAGCCGTGGATACCGTAGCTGCCATCATCAGTCGTGATATAGAGGGTATCACAAGCAGCCTTGAACTCGTCCTCAAGCATGACAATATCCTTGGTTTTAAAACCGGCGATAACATCGACCGGAATACCCATGGTGTGCAGCGCTTTAGCCTGCGGATAAGCGATCGCACAGCCGACGCCACCGCCCACAACACAGGCTCTGGTCACGCCGTCATAATGGGTGGGTACGCCGAGCGGTCCAACGAAATCGGTGATATAATCGCCCGCTTCTTTCTGAGACAGCAGACGGGTAGTCGCACCGGCGACCTGAAACATAATCGTAACCTCACCGGTAACAGGGTCTGCATCCGCAACAGTCAGCGGAATACGTTCGCCCATTTCATCCACACGCAGAATGATAAATTGTCCGGCCTTTACGCGCTTGGCAATATCAGGCGCATCCACCTTCATCAGCATTACGGCGCTGCTGAGGTTTCTCTTTTCCGTAATACGGTTCACACTCTCACTCCATTTCAATAATAATCAGCCCACAGCAAATCTGCAGAGAAATGCCGTGAATTCGAGCCAATGTAATGTATTATATCGCAATCTCTTTCCACATGCAACAGGACGCCAGTAGTTTTTTTAGTCAATTTACTGAAATCCCACTATTGCGCAGAAAATTCCCACCATTCATCAATTTCACAATTGCGACAAGAAAAAACTGAATTTAACATCTACTGCTTTAAGGAGAAAATGGTTATTTTACGATTAGTGTACACTCCGCTTTAAGATCACTGCGGCCCTGAACGGTGGCAACCAGCTTCATTTCACCCGCAGCCTTCGCCTTGATGACCAACTTATTGTCCAGAGATCCAAGCTCCGCCGTTGCGCCATCTCCTGTGCCGGCCCAAACAACCGTGAATTTGTCTTCCGTATTCCACAAGGCGGTAATCTCAGCTTGTTCACCCGGAGAAAGCGTTAATTTAGCCTCGCTGAGACGAAATCCTACATCGCCGGCGGCGGCGCTACTTTGTCCCGCTCCGATACCGTTGTTAGCCAGATTGGAGTCGGCGCTATCGTTCTTGCCAGCGTCGCCCGCCGACCGGCCGCTTGTTTCGGTGCCGGTCATGCTTCCCGCACTCCCCATATATTTAAGGTAAGAGCTGATCGCATTGGCAAGTCCGTTTGCAATATTGGTCTGATAATCTTCATTGATCAACTTGTGGTATTCGGTTTGATTAGACATAAATCCTGTCTCAACCAGAATAGCCGGATACTGCATGCTGCGCGTGACATAGTAATAACCGAATTTCTGCCCACGGTTGGTGGTACCAAGCGCTGAAGCAACGTTGGCCGAGGCATACTGTGCAAGTCCCGACGACCAATAATTAAAGTAATAAGCCTCGGTTCCCGCCGCTGTGCCGTTGTAAGCCGAAGAGTTGGAATGCACACTGATGAACAGGTGCGGGTCGGCTGCCGAGGTGCCAGCGACGCGCTGCTCAAGCGAGCTGTAATTATACTGGTTGCTGTTCGTAACCAAAACAGTGGCGCCACGACTCTTGAGCGCGCTGACCAACTTCGAGGTGATGGCATAGTTGACCGCCCGCTCGGGGTAAGCAGATAGATAACCCAAAGCGCCAACGTCGCTGCCACCATGACCCGGATCGATGACAATTTTAGCACCGCTTAAATCGCCTGGCGGGTTGTTAAAGCGCAACACCAGATTACCGTCGTTGTCATAATAAGGGTACATGCCCATGAACTTGCCGGACGAGCGAAGCGTTAGCGTCATGGTATCTCCCGAGAAGTTCACCGCCGAGAACAGCGGATTCTTTGACAACTTCATGCTGTCGGGCATGGAATTGGTGTAATTAAACTTAAAGGTCAGCTTGTCCGCAGCATAAGTCGCTACATAAGAAACCTGCTGACGGGTTGCCAAAATAATCTTTGTGTAGCGCGAATCACTCTTAACAGTGCAGCCGGTAATGCTATTGCCCACCGCCGCCGAACTCACCGAAACCGTTGCGATATCGTCAGCAAAGACGCGCAAACCCGATTGTAAGCGGTAGAACCGGTAGGTTTCAAGCTTGTTCTTGTTTGTAAAGGTATATTGTAACTCATCGCCCACTACGTAATCCAAAGCGCCCTTGGGCAGTGGGAAATAGTTTGGTTCAGAATATTGAGAAACGGTGTCGCCCCTGAAGGTTTCGGCCAGATCAGCCGTTACGACCACCGGCGTACCATCCGAGGGCAAAACCCGCTTGTTTACAATAATCTTAGCACCGCTCTTGCTTTTGGTCAATCCGTTCCACTCACCATATACCGTCACAGCGCCCAGATTTTGCTCCTCTGTCTTGGCATCTGGCACAGTGAACACGCCGGTAAACCTTGCGTAAGCCGTGTCACGGTATTCGTCATCCTGTTGATCGCTGAGTTGAAGAGGTACCGTTGCACCACCGATAACCGCGTAGACCTTAGCCTCAGCGTAAGCGACGGAGTCGATGGTCAGCTTGGTAGAGCCGTCGACATTTAGTGTTCCACTACCTGGCGAAACCTGCTTGACTACCTCGGTAATACGCGTAATGTTATAGGTAACAGTTTTGCCTTTATGATTGATTTTAAAGACATTTTCGCCCTCAACCAGCGGCATTTCAAGCTGGAAATAGCCGTTTTCATCCGTCTTAATCTCAACACCATTGATGGTTGCATCCGTGTTGGGGTCAGTATTGCCCGTAAACAATACCGTCGGGTCAAACGAGGTAAAGGTTGTCTGGCTCGGCTTAGTCAGTTCAAGATCCTGCATAATATGCTCAGGTTTAACGCTTCCTGCGAAATATCCTACCAGCTTTGAAGCGCAGTCTTTTGGATTCTCTATCAGTCGGTTCAGGCTGTTGAAGATACTACCAGTATAACTGGGCAACTCTCTGGCTTCAATGACCTGACGTGCCAGCTGATCATATTCGGTCCAGCCCACCGCTTCTGTCACGGCGCGATCGGCCGCATGCACAATGTAAAGTGGTGTCCCCGTCGTCTCAGCAACTTTAGCCCACCATGTGGCTACCACCTGATAGGGTGTCTGCGTGTCATCAATCGAACCATAAGCCTTGACCGCAACGAAGTCGGCTAATCCGTTTTCCAGAAATTTAACTGTATCGGCGTTACCGTCAGCAAAAGTCGAAAATGCAGCCCTTGTAGCTGAGCCATCTTCATTTTCATAGTCATTGGCCCAAACCGCCTCGCTTAGAAGTCCCACCGCCACCGAGGGGGATGTGCGATCAAGCTCATTTCTGACCAGCGTTAATAGTGTTTCAGGCACCGCGCGCATATATGTTTCAAAGCCGATACCCCCACCTATTGCCAGATAGTTCGAGTAGCTTTTTTTGCTTTGCACATTATAATAGCCATCCAACAACAAGCCATCCGGCTGATAGCGCAAGGCAAACGACGCAATATCACTCGTCACGCCGTCTATCAGCGAAGATGTTGCCTTACCGAGCACAGCAATTTTTTCGTTGAAAGTGACGTCGGTTATGTAATAGGTTGTATACACATAAAGCCCAGCCTCACGCGCCCGCGTGATGGCAGTAAGAAGCGGATCCAGCCGCCCTTCCTCCGTTTTCAGACAGGGCATAAACGACGACGGATACAGGACGTTACCGTCGGCGCCCAGCGTATCAATCACCACCGCATTCATCGTCAAACCCAGAGCGGCATTAAGCGCTTTGTCGATACCGGCTGCTATTTCTTCGTCGCTGCCCGTGACAGGGAAATCCAAGCCCGGTTTTAACGTGACGGCGCGCAGCTCATCGGGAAAAACCTTCTGAGCCACGGGCTGCGGATCCGTTGAAACAGACTCGCTTGTAGAATCACTTTGCGACACCGACGAGGACTGCTCCCCGCTTTGCGCTGCTTTTTTGACGAAGAAAGGCAAATCTGTTTTATTGGCGAGCAAAGCAAGCACACCGGTTGCTGCCGTTAGCAGTACCAGTGTGATGCAAAGAATTATCGCCATTTGTTTTTTACTTTTTTTTGTACGTCTTGCCACCACTGTTCCCCTTTGGTGTTGGTTTTGCATGTGGGCTGCGCCGCTGTTTTATAGCACGCTCTTCAGATTGGCACGTTCTTTAGAAATATGACTCGAAACGGCACTGTCAGGGTTAAAAAGCGAATCATAGCGATACAGTAAAAATCCCTCATAGCTAGAAGCCTCACGTGCCTCATCCACCATATCACGCATCATGGTTGTGCCGTTAATCCACTCATTCGCACCGCTGCCGGCCCACTTGTCGGAAACGCCGCATTTGTACACTGCCAAGCCAACATAAAGCGCGACGCCGGAGCTTCGGCACATTTTATTCCACAGCGACAATGAGCTGCTGTAAGGTACTGAATCGTTGTCAAAACCGTAATAGATCTGCGGGCAGATATAATCAACATACCCGCTGCTAGACAGCCACTTCTCTACATCGGCAAATTGCCCATTGTAGTTATTATCCATGCGTGCCTGCGGACTGATGCCAAACAGCACTGAGGCGTTGGCATTTTTTACGGCCGCATAAACCTGCCGAACTAATGCATTAACATTCTCACGTCGCCAGTCAGCCTGAGAGAGCGATCCGCCTGCCGAACAATAGTCCCGGTAATAAACCGCATCAAATGCCATATCAGTCGTCGGATAAAAATAGTCATCAAAGTGGATGCCGTCTATATCATAGTTTTCCACCAGTTCGACCACGCCCTGTGTAATAAGTGCACGCGCGGTTTTGCTGGCCGGATTGTAGAATATTCCACCGTTATAAGAAATCGCTGTGTCCTTCCCCTGTCTGATTGCCTGCACCGCCGGATTTGAAGAAGACAGCTCGCGGTTGCTGCCAATGGCGAGAACACGATAGGGGTTTATCCACGCCTCAATGCGCAGACCATATTTTTTCGCAGTCGAAACCATGATTTTAAGCGGATCATAACCAGGATTTTCACCCTCTTGACCAGTCAGCACATAACTCCACGGAAATATTTCCGAATCATACATCGCGTCGCCAAACGGGCGTACCTGAACAAAAACCGTATTCAGCCCATAACTCGAAATATCCTTAAAAGCACTGTTGATATTAGCCTCAAAGCCAGATTTATTCTGGTCCTTGGCCAGCGAATAAAAATCAAGGTAAGAAATCCAGATGCCGCGAACCTCGTCCACACTGCTTCTCGTCGGTGTATAGTCAACCTGTTCCACCGCGGGCGCGGCCTCAGGTTTGCTGGAAGCAGGCGCTTGGCTGCTTGAAGCCGCGGGCTTCGCCGCCGCACTGGAAGCAGGTGCTTGACTGCTTGAAACCGCGGGCTTCGTCGCCGCGCTGGAAGAAGGCACTTGGCTGCTTGAAGCGGCGGGCTTCGTCGCCGCGCTGGAAGAAGGCGCTTTCGATTCTGATGCCGAAGCAGATACAGATGATTCTTCCGGTGCCTTTGAAGACGCCTCCGTTTTGTTGGTGTCTCCGGCAGGTAAAGACTGATTTGCCGGGGGGAACTCCCCGGGGTATGTAGTCTCACTCGGCACACTGCTGCTTTGCTGCGGTTCAATCTGTCCTGTGCTTGAAACCACGCTGCTACCGCAACCAGACAACGTCGTTAGAAAAATGCTAACTGCCAACAACAGGGCGATGTACTTACTGATACTGCGTTTCATTCTTTTACCTCACATTACACCATATAGCACTTTATTTTACCGCTTATCGCCAGAAGGGTCAAGTCAAACCAGGGGTACTTTTCAGCATTTTGTAGCAAAAAACGCCGGTAATTTATGTAAAATGGATTCTAATCTTCCGAAACAACATACATGTAATGGAATATCGGCCATTTTACTGTCAGGCAAGGAAGTTTTCGCCTTGTTTTCCCGAGATAATAGTGTAATATTTATGCCATGTTACTGCCTTGAAAAATGCTTTTTCTTGACCAAATTCATCTCTGGTATTATTATGTAAAAAGTAAGCAAAGGAGGCTGCCAAATGTTTTTTATTGGATTGTTCGGCACAAATTTCAAAGTTGAATCCGCAGGTTATGTTCAAGCGGGCCGCTGCCCTTGCTGTGGTAGTGAAGAGCCATTTCACCTTGCGAGAAAGTATCAGTATCTTCACGCTTTTTTTATCCCGCTCTTTAAATTCCAGTCGTCTTATTTTGCCACTTGCCCTAAATGCGCCAGCATCTTTGAAATCAGTGACACCATTGGAAAAGAGGCCGAACAAAACGGCACAGCACGCGCCACCCAAGGGGCGTTGCATCTTTTGCAGAACAACTACCGCCCGGCCTGCCCGCACTGTGCCGCATTATTAGCACCAAATGACCATTTTTGCCGCAACTGTGGTAAACCCGTTGAAAAATAACTCAGCCTGTATATTGCTCATTCAAAGCCTTCCGCTGCGGCGAGAGGCTTTTTTTATTATCAAATACCCCATCCCTATTTGAGCGGCGTGGGCGTTTTTTTGAAAACAGCAGCATCACCGACGAGATAGCTGGAACGATCAGGCTGCACAGCAGCACGGTTTTCATTTGCTCAAATGTCAATGCTGTGGTGAGAAATACCGACGAAACCGCCGGATGGTAAACGGCACCAAACACACAGGCCATAGAGGCCAATGCTGCTGCCAGCAACAGTGGGTTGGTAAAAGGATTAATCTGCAACAACCCTTTTGTCTCGCTGCGGCACTCAAATACATGGAAAAGCTGCGTCATAGTCAACGTACACAGTGCTGCCGTTCTCGCAGTTTTCAGATCAGCCCCACTGCCTGAAATCAGCGAGAACACGCCGAGCGTCGTCAGGCCTATCAACACCCCGCGGAATAGAATCTTACCTAATAGTCCATCAGAAAAAATGGAGTCATCCGAACGGCGTGGCGGCTGACGCATCACCTGCGGGTCGGAAGGCTCAAGCCCAAGCGCAATGGCGGGCAGACCGTCGGTAACAAGGTTTACCAACAACAGCTGAATTGGTGTGAGAATCACTGGCATCCCCATAAGCATGCCGACAAACATCGTAAAAACCTCGCCCGCATTGCAGGAGAGCAAATAACGTAAAAAGCGACGGATGTTCTGATAAATCGTGCGGCCTTCCTCCACCGCCGCCACCAGAGTCGCAAAGTTATCATCGAGCAAGATCACATCGGCGGCCTCGCGTGTTACATCGGTACCACTGGCGCCCATTGCCACGCCAATGCTCGATTCTTTGACAGCAGGTGCGTCGTTAACCCCGTCGCCGGTCATGGCAACTATCTCGCCGTTCTCTTTCATGGCGCGTACAATACGCAGCTTGTGCGCCGGACTGACACGCGCAAATACTGTAGCAGTTTTGCAGCACTCAAGCAGCTGCCCATCAGTCATAGCGTCGAGCATTTCGCCGGTAATAACATCCCCTTCACCACGCAAAATGCCAAGCTGTCTCGCCACCGCCTTGGCGGTAGCGGCGTGATCACCGGTGATCATCACAGCGCGAATTTGTGCTGTGCGGCAGGCCGCCACTGCCGCCGCTGCTTCCGGTCGGGGCGGGTCAAATAATCCGATCAACCCTGCAAATACTAAATTATTTTCCGGTGATTCTCCGTTTTGTCCCTGTTCGCGAAAAGCAAAACCCATTACTCGCAATGCGTCGCCCGCCAGCCTTGCGTTGTCTCCAATAATTTTGCGTCGCAGTTCAGGGGTAAGCGGAATGCTGCCCTGCGCCGTGGCAACTCGGGCGCAGCGCGACAGCACTAGCTCTGGTGCGCCCTTCATATAAATTCGGTTCACGCCGTCGGCACACCCGCCCCAGACAGTCATGCGTTTGCGGGTCGAATCAAACGCCAACTCACCGCGTCTAAAAAAATCCGCAGGGCGCACGCCGGCATCCAACGCTGTTTTAAGCAGCGCCGTTTCGGTCGGATCGCCAGAAAACATGAGACTATCCGGATCTTCCCGACCCCAGAAACCGCGTTTTTTAGGTTGCGCTCTGGCATCGTTGCAATAGGCCGCCGTTTCGAGGAGATATCTTAGCTCCGGGTGACGCAACGGCAATTGTTTTGCCTGATTGGGTGCGCATTCCCCTGTTATCGTCACCAGTTTTTGCACCGTCATTCGGTTCTGAGTCAACGTGCCGGTTTTGTCAGAGCAGATTACCGTGGCACAACCGAGCGTCTCCACCGCGTGCAGATGTTTAATAAGCGCGTTTCGGCGCAGAATTCGTCGCACGGCAAGCGCTAGGGAAATGGTCACAATAGCGGGCAACCCTTCTGGTACTGCCGCCACCGCCAGACTGATACCGGTAATCAACATATTCAGTGGTGCCTCTCCGCGCCACACGCCCGCGGCTGCCACCATCATACAGATTACAAGACAACCCGCGCCAATCACGCGTCCCACCTGATCCAACCGCTTTTGCAGCGGCGTCTGCTCCTCTTCTATGTCGCTGAGCATGCCCGCAATCGCGCCCATCTCGGTTGCCATTCCGGTGGCGGATACCTGCGCCTGGGCGTGTCCGGCTACAACATGGGTACCCATAAACACCATCGCGTCATGCGCCGCGCGTGCGTTTGACTCGTTGCCAGTGACCGCTCGCTTGACGCAAGCTTCCGATTCTCCAGTAAGCAGCGCCTCGTCGCAGGCCAGCGCGTTTTGTGTCAGCACCACCGCATCAGCAGCAACGCAATCACCAGCCGAAAGCAGCAACAGGTCGCCCTGCACAACCTTGGCCGCGGAAATTTCAAGTTCCCGTCCATCACGCCTTACGCGGGCCAATGGAGCCGAAAGCTTTGCCAGTGCTTCCAGCGTTTGTTCGCAGCGCAGCTCCTGAAAAAAGCCCAGCAACGCATTTATCAGCACAATTACCACAATAGCGACTGCCTCGTGCAACTCACCCAAAACTGCCGAAATTGCTGTGGCAACCAGAAGTATAATAACCATTAAATCGCGAAATTGTCCCGCAAAAATTTTCAATGCCGAATGCTTTTTGCCGGTATCCAACCGGTTTTCTCCATTTTCCAGCAAACGCTGCTGTGCCTCTTTAGTTGTTAGTCCCGCCATTTCTTCCCGCCCGTGCCCCATGAAAAAATCTCCCTTCCTGTCCTTTTAACTTGTTTATATTTATTCGGGGCTGTCCAAAAATATGTTGAGATCAAAAACGTGCGGTAACCTTTGACAATTATTCTGTTTGCGCGTAAAATAAAATGCAATTGTTTATACTTTTCTCAGAGAGAATTGGTAACATAATAAAGGTTTAAATTGAATTATCCAGTACTGAAAATGGCACGGAGGTTTTTTGATATGAAAAACGGCTTTATACGCGTAGCTTGTGCTTCTCCCGAACTGAGGGTGGCAGACTGCGCCTTCAATGCCGGAAAAATGGCGGAAGTACTCAAAGACGCCATGGCCAAAAGGGTTCGCTTGCTAGTGTTCCCTGAACTTTCACTGACCGGCTATACCTGCGGCGATCTATTCTCGCAACAGGTGCTGCTTGACGGCGCACAAAAGGGGCTGCGTACAATTTTAAGAGCCTCGGTGGGCTACGAGATGGTGATTGTCGTCGGAATGCCAATATCAGCTTTTAATAAATTGTATAATTGCGCCATAATAATACAGGGTGGAAAGATACTTGGTGTTGTTCCAAAGGCGCATCTTCCAAATTACGGCGAATTTTATGAGCGCCGCAATTTTACCCCTGCTTTTCCCGGCATCAATAGCATTACCCTATGTGGTCAGACCGTACCGTTTGGGCAAAAACTATTGTTCTGCTGTGATGAACTGCCCGAATGGACTTTTGCTGTGGAAATTTGCGAGGACCTCTGGGTTCCGCAACCTCCCTGTGTTCCCCACGCGCTAGCAGGGGCAACGGTCATTGTAAATTTGTCGGCCAGCGATGAAATTGTGGGCAAGTCTCACTATCGTCGTCAAATGATGCAAAGTATTTCGGCTCGCCTGCTCTGCGGTTACTTGTATGCCGACGCCGGCAACGGCGAGTCTACCACTGACATGGTGTTTGCTGGCAACTCAATGATCGCCGAAAATGGCACATTGCTGGCTGAAGCACCGCTTTTCTCAAATGAAATGATCTACACCGAGCTTGATGTGCAACGTCTTGTAGGTGAACGCCGTCGCATAAGCACCTTTCCTGCCGCAAACGACGAGGGTTATCAGCGCATCCCCTTCTCGGTTACCGTCACTGAAACCACCCTTACCCGCTATGTCGCCCCGCTGCCCTTTGTGCCGTCCTCCTCAGCTGAACGGGCTGAGCGCTGCGAAGATATTCTTGCGATTCAGGCACATGGCCTACGCAAACGGCTGTTGCATTCCGGCGCTAAAACGGCGGTACTGGGCCTTTCCGGTGGTCTTGATTCCACCCTTGCACTGTTGGTATGCGCACGTGCAATGAAACTGCTCAACCGTCCCATTACCGATATTGTTGCGGTTACCATGCCATGTTTTGGTACCACCGCCCGTACAAAGGGCAACGCCGAGCTACTGGCTGAAAAAATCGGCGTGCAGCTGCGCACCATTGATATTGCCAAAGCGGTGGAAGTGCATTTTGAAGACCTTGGCCACGACCCCAAAACATTTAACGTTGTTTTTGAAAACTCTCAAGCCCGTGAGCGGACCCAGCTTTTGATGGATATTGCCAATCAAACCGATGGCATTGTCATCGGCACAGGTGACCTTTCGGAGCTGGCGCTCGGTTGGGCAACCTATAACGGCGATCACATGTCAATGTACGGCGTGAATGCTTCGATTCCCAAAACCCTGATTCGTCATCTTGTGCAGTATGAGGCTGACCTCACCACTGATGACGCCTTGCGCCGTGTGCTGCTCGATGTGCTCGATACCCCTGTCTCTCCCGAGTTATTACCCGCTGAAAACGGTGAGATTTCGCAAAAAACCGAAGGGATTGTCGGCCCCTATGAGTTGCATGACTTCTTCCTCTACTACTCTGTGCGCTGGGGCTTTACCCCGCAGAAGGTGCTTCGCTTAGCTGAAGTGGCCTTTGCCGGAACCTATAACCGCGCTACTCTTTTAAAATGGATGCGAACTTTCTATCGCCGTTTCTTCTCGCAACAATTTAAACGTTCCTGTCTGCCGGATGGTCCCAAGGTCGGCTCTCTGACCCTGTCGCCCCGCGGTGACTGGCGTATGCCTAGCGATGCCTCTTCTGCTCTTTGGCTCGAGGAAATAGACAACTTGTGTTGATTTAAAATGCCTGGTTGTCGTTTCAGCAATTGTTTTAGCCAATTTTATCAAAAAGCCAACGTTTACAACGTTGGCTTTTCTTATTGTTGGGCTACATATTAAAATAAACTGAGTCGAAGTTAAAGAATTTCGACTCAGCCTATTTAAAAAGTACAACCTAAATTTTATTTATGACCGTCTCTGCGCATAAGAACTTTTGACCGCGCGCACTGTGTCCAGCGCCTCCTGGCGTTGCCGTTCCCACTCCTGCTTCTTACGTGTTCGCAGTAAACGCTTTTGTTCCCTTTTTCGTAGATTATGTCGACGTATAGCCAACAGGCCCAAAACAGATGCTGCCAGCACAACAATAGCCGCTATAAGCCAAAACCCTGGGCTAACTCTCGCAGGTAACAAAGAGGTAGTGGTCAGTTGCTCATCTGTCGTCGCAGCTGCCGCAACCGGCATCTCCTTGAGTGTCCACTTTAATGCCACATCAGCCAGCTCGTTGCCATCCGGATCAAAAAACTTAATGCGCGGATCAATTGTCTCTCCGACTTTATAGCTTTCTGGCGCGACCAGCTTTGAGGTAATATCTATTTTAGCCACCGTAGGCGGACGGACAATATCAATATCCTGTGATGATATCACCACCTCGCCGGTCTGAACATCGCCATCATAAACAGCAATCGGCGTTTTCTCATATTGATTCACCGTCATGGTCGCCGTAGAAAAATTTTCAAAACAATAATCAAGTAATTTAGCGGCGTCAACATACTTTTCATACTGTGTTCTGGTTTTCATGACAACACAGATCAATTCCTTGTCGCCACGCTTTGCCAGTGTGACCAGAGTGTGCTGCGCTTCCGGTGTCCACCCCAGCTTACCGCCCTCGGTACCTTCATAGTAATATTTTGATTGCACCAACATGTGATGATGCGTGCCAATTGTTCGCGACTGACTTTGTTTGTTGGTTGGGGGAATTGTATACTCTTCTGTCCCGAACAGCGCCCTAAACCCGTCTACCGTCAGTGCCCAACGGGTAATCAGTGCCATATCATAAGCACTGGTGTAATGATTTTTGTCATGCAAACCGTGCGCATTCACAAAATGTGTATCGTTTGCCCCAATCTCCGCAACTTTTTGGTTCATCATGTCAGAGAATGAATCCAGGCTGCCCGCTGTATACTCCGCCAAGCCATTCGCTGCATCGTTCGCCGACTCAACCATGGTGGCATTCAGCAGCGCTTCTACCGAAATCTGCTCGCCCTCCGTCAGCGCAATGTGTGTAGTACCATAGCCTATTGAATGCGTCGCCTCATAGCTCATCGTATGTATATCCTGTGGTGAGCCGTTTTCAAGCGTCAGCGCACAGGTCAGAATTTTGGTTATGCTGGCTGGATACATCTGAGTGTGTGCGCCCTTTGACGCAAGCACCTGACCAGATTTAACATCCATGACCACATAGGTTTCAGAATTGACGTCTGGTGGCGCGGCCGCAGCGCAATAATGCACCAGCATGGCCGACGTTAATAAAGCCGACAGTAGTCCTGCCACAAATTTCATCGGTTCACCCCTGTATGATCTATCCGCATAGACAGACGTTATTAATTTTTATTATAGCATAAAAATGTGATAAAAGGGTGAAAATTCGCCAAAAATGCGTATCCAAAACATGACAAATTTTAGCAACAATAGAAAAACCGCATGCAAATACAGTTTGCACGCGGTTTAGTGCGTTAAGAAAATAAAGAGCATGCCCAATTAAATAAACGAAAATATTCGCAACGCGAGGCAACAAAAATTCCTAACCAGGTCTAAATTCAGTATAACACCTTATCTTAAGAATTCCCTTCTTCGATACACAGGTTACAAGTTCCATAAAAGATAACATCACAGCCCTCTATGGAATGCTTCTCTTCGCCGGGAATTAAAGATCGCCAAGCACTCTTGGGCACCGTTATATCAATTACCTTTTTACAGGACTTGCAGCACAAATGATAGTGCGGCTCTACATTTCCATCAAACCGGTCAGGAGAGTCTGCAACATGCAGCTTCCTGATTACGCCAGTCTCGCAAAGCTGGTTGAGGTTGCGATAAACCGTCGCAAGACTCAGACGAGGATATTGGCCCTTGAGCGTGCGATAAACGGTCTCTGCCGTAGGGTGCTCGTCAGTGTGCCGCAAAACGTCAATTATTAGTTCACGCTGTTTTGAATAATTCATGTCATCACCCTTTTTTCAATTGTCGCCGTAGGTAGTGGCTGTCATACCGTAAAAGCGCATTTGAAAATTTATACTATATTGTCGTTATTTATATTCTGTCTTTATTGCATTGTAGTATTGACTCATATAGCTTTTGTAATTGGCTACGTAGTCCGAGTCTCCCGCCTCATGCGCTCGTTTGATATATTCATGCGATTCATAACGCGCACGCTCGTCCTTGTTGCCAATGATACTCAGGCCAATGTTTGAACAGTGGTCTGCAATACGCTCTAGGTTCGTGAGAATTTCAAGGAAAACAATGCCGCTGTGAATGTTACATTCGCCGCTTTTCAAACGTTCCACATGCATATCCTTCAGGCGCTCAACGATGGCATCTATTGTTTCCTCCAGCGGCTCTATCCTTTTGGCGATAGTCGTACTGGATGATAGCTGGGCCTGATTAGCTGTTTCAAGAATATCGTTGACGGCTCTGATCAGGATGTCTAATTCATCGAGGGCCTGCTGCGAAAACGAAACACTGTTTGACTGCATTTCCTCGGCACATTCCATCAAGTTGGTACAGTAGTCGCTGATTCTTTCATAGTCCTTGACCATGTGTAGCGCGGTAGAAATGGCGCGGTTGTCATCGTCAGAGACCTGCTGTGCCGAAAGTTTGACCAAATAATGCTCCAGCTTGTCCTCCATTTTGTCGATTAAATTTTCATTTTCGTTAATTCGCTCGACTGTTTTGGAATCAAATTTGGCCAGCAGTTCAACGCCATCCAGATAATTCTGTTGGGCGTATTCTGCCATTTTGGCAATCATATGATCACACTGTTGCAGCGCGATAGACGGCGATTTGAGCAAGCGCTCATCAAGCAGTTCGAGTACCTTGAACTTCTCACCCTCGCCATTATCTTTTATGCTTGCGTAAGCAAGACGTTCAAGAAGGCGAGCGAACGGAATAAGCAGTGCCGTTACAACAATGTTAAAAAATGTGTGGAAATTTGCAATGCCTGTTCGACCTATCGTTTCAGTCCAAAAGCTTGGTGCCCCTAATATGGCCTTAAGACTGTAGGCCACCGTCAAAAAAGTGACAGTGCCAATAATGTTAAAATACAAATGGATCAGTGCCGAACGTTTTGCATTTTTAGAAGCGCCGATAGAAGAAAGTATCGGCGTAATGCAGGTACCGATATTCTGACCCATAATAATTGGGAAAGCAGTGGAAAAGTGCAGCACACCAGTGGAGGATATTGCCTGAAGCATACCGACCGACGCCGAAGAGCTTTGAATAATAGCGGTTACAACCGCGCCTGCCAGCACGCCGAGAACAGGGTTGGACATTGCAGTGAGTGCATTGATAAATGCTGGGGAATCTTTCAGCGGGGACACTGCGGCTTCCATCGCAAACATACCCGAAAACAAGATACCAAAGCCAACAAGCATTTGGCCAATCTCACGGCGCTTGGCTTTTTTAGAAGCCATATACATCACAATGCCTATCACGGCCGCCAGTGGTGCAAGCGTGGAGGGTTTAAAAAAACGAAGTGCCAAACTGCCGCTATCAATATCAGAAAGGCGAATCAACTGTGCTGTTATGGTTGTGCCGATGTTGGCACCCATAATGACGCCTACAGCTTGCCGCAGCTGCATAATTCCGGCGTTAACCAAGCCCACCACAATAACGGTGGTTGCCGAAGAGCTTTGCAGTACCCCGGTGACAATGGCACCGAGCGCCACGCTGGACAAGATATTACCGGTGAGCTTTTCAAGCGCCTTTTCCATTTTGCCGCCTGAAATTTTTTCAAGCCCATTGCCCATAACGCTCATTCCGTACAGAAAAAGCGCTACACCGCCGCCCATGGCAATCAAATTAAGGATGGTCATAAACGTTGCTCCTCTTAAAGCTTTTTTGAGTTGTCCACTGCATTTAACTTTACAATGTACTAATCTTGGTTTAACATGTTCTTTTTTATTGTACCATGAAAATAGGCTCGATGCATTATAAAAAAGCGCTGGAATTTCAGAAACTTTTTCATCCTGTTCGGTTCATCTTGACCGAAACAGTGACGGAAAAGCTGCATTGCTTTTGTACTTCTTGATATAATTCATATATTGAGCAATATATTTTAAACAAATAGTGTCATATCTTTTTGGCGCATCTGCTTGCTTTTTTGGAATTGACCTGTAGAAAAATATCCCGTACAATGTAGGTAACGAAAGGGGTATTGCATTTATGAAGGATATTAAAGCAATTATCAATTCTTATCTTGAGGAAATTATTACATATCGTCGTCATATTCATCAGAACCCAGAACTAAGCCACGAAGAAGTTAAAACCGCTGCTTTTATTGCAGAAACCCTGCGCAAAATGGGGCTTGAACCCACCACAGGGGTCGGCGGCAACGGTGTTACTGCCATTATTAACGGCGCCAAGCCCGGCAAATGCGTCGGCCTGCGCGCCGATTTTGATGCCCTGCCTATTCAAGAAACAACCGGTCTTCCCTTTTCCTCACAAAACGCTGGCGTATCGCATTCCTGCGGTCACGATATGCACACCGCCATGCTGCTCGGCGCGGCACATGTGCTGCTCTCGCTAAAGGATGACTTTGTCGGCTGTGTCAAACTCGTATTTCAACCTGCCGAAGAGGACGTACTCAACTGCGGTGCCGCTCCCATGATCCGTGACGGCGTTCTTGAAAATCCGCATGTAGATGCCATGATCGGTCAACACGTCTGGCCTCAATACCCTGTTGGTACCGCCGCTGTACGCAACGGTGCCATGATGGCCTCCTCCGACCGCTTCCACATCACTGTTCACGGCAAAAGCAGCCATGGCTCTGCCCCTGAGGACGGCATCGACGCTGTTGTCATTGCCGCACAGGTTATCACCGCGCTTCAGACTATCGTCTCTAGAAAGGTCAGCCCGCGTGATGCTGCCGTCGTATCCATTGGTACGATCCACGGCGGCGACCGCTATAATGTCATTGCAAATCAGGTCAAGCTTGAAGGCACCTGCCGCAATTTAAACCCCGAGGTCAGAAACAAGATGCCCGAGCGCATTGAGCAGATTGCTAAGGGTGTCGCAGAATCGATGGGTGGCAGTTGTGACGTCGAGTATTTCAAGGGTTACTCTCCTACTGTCAACAATCCTGAGATGTTTACACTGGTACACGATGTCATGAAAGAGGTTGTCGGGAGCGGCGCTCATATTCCTGAAATGTCGGCACTAGGCGGCGAAGACTTCTCATTCTACTGTGAAAAAGTACCCAGTGCCTTCTTCTGGCTGGGCGTCCAGACTCCTGGGCAGCCGTTTTACCCCATTCATAACGGCGGTTTCTCCCCTGATGAAAACGCAATTCCAATCGGAATTGAAATCGCCGTTCGATCAGCGCTCGCTTTTTTGGCTAAATAATTAGTTTAGTTTCTATTCCATGGGGCTGTAGTAAAACGCATTTTGGGCGTTTGCCGCAGCCCTGTTTATTTATTTTGTCATAAACCAGAAGTTTTATCATTCAAAGTTCTTTTTTGCTCCAAAAAAGCGGTGCTGCCGTTAAAATCTCATGACTCATCGTTGTGTTGCAGCGTCACACACTTTAATGTGTGAGGGTATAATGTAAATGACGCATCACAATATTTGAGGATGATTTCAATGAATGAGAAAAAACTTGCAATTGTCTGGATCAGCGTTGATAAGCGTGCAGCTATCGATATGGCGCTTCTATATGCACGCGATAGTCTCATAAACGGCTGGTGGAAGCATGTAGAGCTTATTTTGTGGGGACCCTCGGTCCAGGTTGCCGCCGAAAGTAAGGATGTGCAAGGTGAACTTGAAATTCTGCAAAGCCTTGGCGTACCCATTTTCGTTTGTATGGCATGTGCAGTGCGTTACGGCGTTGCCCGCCAGCTGACCGATCTGGGTTACGAAGTCAAGGGCATGGGCGAACACCTCACCGAGCTGCTGGCCGGAAATGCCCCTGTAATGTTAATATAGCCGCAGGAGCAAAACGTTCTTTGCATATTGCACCAATTCATACGCAAAAGCGCCGTCACAGCCTTACGAGGATATGACGGCGCTTTTTATATGGGTTTCAACGGGGGCACAAGATACAAAGTCAGCGTTAGAATTCATCCTGTCTTACGATATCCGCAATGGTAACGTGGTCGGTCACGCTGCAAATTGCTTCATCCAAGCGTTTCCAAAGGCATAGCATGTTGCAGTTGCTGGACATTTTACAGTTTTGTTCGGCCTGTTCAATACAATGGTGGGGCAGATAAGGTGTCTCCATCACTCGTAACACCTGCGAAACAGTAATAGTGTCTGCCGGTCGGGCCAGTACATAACCGCCCCGGATTCCTTTGATACTAGTTAAAAAACCTTCTCGAGTCAACTTGGCGGCAATTCGCTCAAGCATTTTTTCAGATATTCCCTCCGCTTGCGCCGCGGCCGATGTTGTAACTCGTTCGCCCTGCTTTTGCGCTACCCGCGCCAAAAGCCGAAGAGCATAACGACTATTGGTTGATATCTTCATCAATATCCCCCCAAAATGATATGCTTTAATTATAGCAATATTAGTCTTATTGTCAAGCGTACGGCGTGGAATTTATGCTCTTTTTGTGGTATAATAGTTTTATAATATAATATTACACTTTAATGTCCAATGGATCGCCATCTTTTGAGGGGCGAACATATGACCGCTAGGCGAATTATCCTTTAGCATGCTAGAAATAATCTTTGGCATTTTGCTGAAACCATCATTAAAAATGAGGTGGAACCCATGGATCAGAAACAAGAATTTTTGGAATTATACCATCATTACATAACCCGTGAGGGTGCCCGGGAGCTTCTAAGCTTTTTAGAGAACAAAAGTGATTTCTTTTCAGCTCCCGCGTCAACGCGGTTCCATTTAGCCTGCGAAGGCGGACTTTTAAGCCATAGCCTTAATGTTGCAAAACTGATGCTGCGCTATGACGATGAACCGCCGGAGAGTTTGGCTATCTGCGGACTGCTGCATGACATATGCAAAGTCAACTATTATAAAGTCTCAACCCGAAATGTCAAAAACGAACAAACTGGTCAATGGGAAAAACAGCCGTTCTATCAAGTGGAGGACAGTTTTCCTTATGGGCATGGAGAGAAATCGGTTTATATGATTGAGCGTTTTTTCCGACTTAAAGCGCCAGAGGCAATGGCTATCCGTTGGCATATGGGCGGTTTTGATGATGCTGTAAAGGGAGGAAGCTTTTCTATCTCCAAAGCCTATGAACGCTACCCCCTAGCGGTTAAGCTCCACTTATGCGATATCGAAGCGAGTTATCTTATCGAGGCTCGGCAAAAAGTAACGAATTAAAATAGAAGGAGTGTCACGAATGCAAAAAGAATCATCTAAACTCTACTGCGAAAAATGGAATGAATTAATGGCGTTTATGCTCAGCCGCGCTGCAAAATTCAGCGTGGTCGATTGGGCAATATTTAAGACCTGCCTTGTTACTTTTGGGCTAATGATCGGCGCATGGTTTGCGCGACTTTTTAAAAAGCTTGCACCATTGGTGGCGCTGATATTTATCGTCTCGTGGATCTACATGGTCTGGCGCATCTTTTTTGATGAAAATGTTGAATAGTTTTTAAGCTGCATATGTGCCATTTGAGTCTTTCTCAGATGGCACATATATTTTTGTTATTTACATTTTGTTGAATTGTGGATATTTTTGCGATATAATATCCAAAAAGCAATACTGTTCTGTTTTCTTTTTCGCCTTGCTTTAGACGGTCTGTTCGCCTATAAATATGCTCATGGCAGTCATGTGATCAGAAAGATGGTATTGGCTATGAAAAGATTAAATAGGCCGTTGTCGGCGTTATTGGTTTTGCTGATGGGGCTTAGCTTTGTAGGATGCTCTGTTGAAAAATCCACATCCACCGTATCCCTCACTGTTTGGCACTATTATAATGGTGACCAGCTTGATGCGTTTACCGATTTGGTGTCTGAGTTTAATGAGACGGTCGGTGCCCATGAGGGAATTTTTGTTGAGGCTTACACCAAGGGAAGCATAGACAATTTGCGCACTGCTGTAAAAGATGCGGCTGAACATAAAATTGGTGCTGACGCCATGCCCAATATTTTCTCTGCCTACGCCGATTATGCTTATGAGCTTTACAACATGGGCCAACTGGCCAACTTGGATGAATATTTTTCCGAGCAAGAGCGCTCCAAATACATCGATGCTTATCTCTCAGAAGGTAACTTTGCAGGAGGAAACAGCATTCTGCTATTTCCTTTTGCTAAATCTACTGAAGTTCTGTTGCTGAATATCACCGATTTCGCCCCCTTTGCAAATGCTTGCAATATCAGTGAACAAGATCTGGCAACATGGGAGGGCATTGCGGACACAGCCGAGAAATATTACCGCTATACCGATGCGTTGACCAGCGTTCCCAATGATGGCAAAGCATTTTTCGGACGAGATTCGGTTGCAAATTATATACTGGTAGGCTGCGCCCAGCTTGGCCAGCCGCTAATGCAGACAAAAGATGAAAAGATATCAATAAATATTGACAGCAGCACTATGCGTCGTTTATGGGACAACTATTATGTTCCTTATGTCAGTGGCTACTATACTTCGCTTGGCCGCTTCAGATCAGACGACGCCAAAACTGGTGACATCATTGCCCTTGTCGGTTCCAGCAGCGGGTGTTCCTATTTCCCGAGCGATGTCACTCGTTTGGACGGAAGCCGTTACCCCATTACGGCCAAGGTACTCCCACTGCCCAACTTTGCAGAAAGTGAAAGCTATGCCGTTCAGCAGGGCGCTGGCATGGCTGTTACGAAGGCCAGCAAACAAACTGAACAAGCTGCGGTAGTATTTCTAAAATGGCTGACCGAACCAGAGCAAAATGTCCGTTTTTCAGCTCGAACCGGATATTTCCCTGTGCAGAAGGCTGCTAATAGCGGTAGTCTTTTGGATAGCATAGTCGTCGATGAAAACATCGAACTTCTGCCAATTGTAAAGGATACCTTAAAAGTCGGTATGGACATGTCAACCCATTATCGTTTTTTTACCAATGCTGTTTTTAACAATAGCTATGACTTCAGAAGCATTGTTGAAAATTCTCTCCAAGCTCAGGCAAATCATGATCGAGTCGTTATAACCACTCAGATTGAAGCAGGTATCAGTCGTCAGGCCGCACTTGAACCTTTTCTGAGCGACACGCATTTTGAGCAATGGCTATTAGATTTTGAACACGCGCTGTACCAAGCGACCGCTGGAAAATAGTTGGTCGGTGCTTGGTCTGCCATTCGCTCCTGTTAGACTAAAAGGTGGAGTGTGGATGCCTAATAAGTCTCAAAAACGAAAAAGCGGCAAAAACACCATCCTTTTACGCATAATGCTGCCGGGGATGGCTGTAATAATTGCGCAATCTATCATTTACTCTCTGATATTTTGGCAATATAACATCATCAGCCGCATCGAAACCAATGCATATGACATTTTTAGTGAAAAAGTGTTAAATCGGCAGCAGGATATTCAAAGCGATATTCTACATAAAAGCATGGCTCTTGACGGTGACAGAGCTTTTTTAGTGCAAAAAATTAATGAATTTCTTGTAAAAAATGGTGCTGAAAGTGCTCAGATATCCGCCTCCCCCGCGCTCAACCGCCAAATTGTTGCGGACGTATCAGATGACCTTATTGACATTCTGCACCGCAATATGGCAAATGGGGTCTTTTTAATTCTTGACGGTCCAGCTACCGACGCGGTGGCGAAAGGTTCTTTTTCACGCGCCGGATTTTACATTCGCCAATTTGGCAGCATTGGTCACACCACCGATAACAGTGACCTTTTGATGGAGCGTGGAATGCCGGATCTTGCGAGAAACCTTGGCATTCCGTTGGATCGCTACTGGTCGTCAGATTTTAATTTTATAAATGAAATGGATGCACAATCCCAATTTTTCTTTGCACCGCTAAATGCTGCTAAGGAGAACCCCAGTGGTCAAAGTGCGGACTTCGGTTATTGGAGCACAAGTTTTTCACTAAGCGGCAATGATATCGAAGTCATCACCTATTCCGTACCGCTCATTAGTTCAGACGGATCGGTTATCGGGGTTTTCGGCGTGGAATTGTCTGAAAGTCAGTTTGTTGCCAAGATGCGATACAATAATCTTAGCGGCAACCAAAACGCCTCTTATTTTTTTGGTGTTTCATCAGATGGTGGGCATTCCTACCACAAGGTTTTTACCAGCGGCCCGCTTTTTAAAGCTCGTTTTGGCAGTGAGAAAACGATATCGATATCAAAGTCTGAGCATAACAATGTCTATTTTCTTGATAATGAAAGTAACGCACCTATAATTGGTGCTGTTTACCCTTTTGACCTCTATAAGGTAAATACGCCGTTCTATGATGACCAGTGGGTCATTATAGGTATGGTTGATCAGAACGACCTGTTGCGATTCTCCAATAAAATTCGTATTCAGGCTTATGTTGCTTTCTTCTTTTCGCTGTTTTTAGGCATAACAGGTATGCTGGTTATAAGCAAGATGGTTACTGGACCAATCTACTCCATGGTGGCAAGTATTAAACAAAGTGATCCCGCCGCCGGGTGTATATACCTTAAAAAGACCAATATTGTCGAGCTAGATGAATTGGCTTTTTCGTTTGAATCTTTGAGCCGTGCCGCTGCAAGTGCGTCAGAAAAAACTGCTATAATATTTGCTATGACCCGGATTTCTATTGGAGTATTTGAATATGACCGCAACCGAAGTCAAGTATTTTGCTCAAGTAACCTGTGCCGCATCCTAGACTGGTTTGAACAACCTGAGAAGGATTACGTCTATCTTGAGCGCAGTGATTTTGAAAAGCGTATGTTCTCGCTAAGTCCATATATTTTTGAAAAGAGCGAAATGATATTTCAGCTTTTTGACCATGAAGGCAAGGCGCACTGGATGCAGATTAATATAACCGAACAGGACGGAAAGGTTTTAGGTGCTGTATCCGATATTACTGACGATATTATGGCCAAACAAAAAATGGAATACGAGCGCGATTATGATCCACTGACCAACCTTTATAATCTTCGCGCTTTCCGTTCCCAGTTAATGCGTCTGCTTAATTTACATCATTTAAACACCGCCGCACTTGTAATGTGGGATCTTGACAACTTAAAAAAGATTAATGACAACTACGGGCACGACTTTGGTGACAGCTATATTAAGGCATTTGCCGAGTGTCTTGAGGAAATCTCTCAATACAATGCATTGGTAGCAAGGCGTTCTGGCGACGAATTTTACACGCTGCTGTACGGCTATTCCTCAAAAGATGAAATCAGAAAAATTTTGGATGAAACTCGTACTGCTATACGAAAAAAACAGTTGCTGCTTCCTGATGGCAATGTATGCCCAATTGTCGTATCAAGCGGCTTGGCTTGGTATCCGACTGACACCGTTTCGGGTGATGAGCTTTTACGTTTTGCTGATTTTGCCATGTATAACGTCAAACACGATATCAAAGGTAGTTTCCGAGAGTTTGACCCCATTTTATATCATGAATCCGTCAGCGTATTAGACGGTTATGAAACCATCACACAGCTCACCGAAAATGCGCTTTTTAAATTCGCTCTACAGCCGATTGTGTCAGTTAAAACTGGCAGCATATATGGCTATGAAATGTTGATGCGCCCACAGATTGCCGGAGACTATTGCCCCAATGACGTCTTCCATATGGCACAGATGCACTCCAAGCTGTATCCTTTGGAAAAGATTTCGTTTTACGGTGGCATGGAAGCATTTGTCGCACTTATAGAGCGGCAGGCTATCGGGAAAGACGAAAAGGTCTTTATCAATTCAATCAGCAATCAGATTATGACCTTTTCAGATTTATTAGCCTTTGAGCAGCGGTTCGCACCTTATCTGCACCGCATTGCAATTGAAATTACAGCCAGTGGGCGAGATAATCAGGACTGCATCCAATTAAAAAAGGAGTTTCTCCATCGCTGGAAAGGACTTCTAGCCATTGATGATTATGGTTTAGGCTACAACAATGAAGCTGCGCTACAGTATATTGCGCCAAAATTAATTAAGCTGGATATCTCGTTAATTTCCGGTATAGATAAAGATAAAAACCGTCAGGATATCCTCAAAACCATTGTGTCAACCGCCAGAAAGCACCACATTGCCGTTCTTGCCGAAGGTATTGAAACTGAGGCGGAACTCAAAACAGTCATTGCAGGTGGCGTACAATATGTTCAGGGGTTCTTTATTGCGCGGCCCTCGTTTGAAATTGCCCCCATTCCGCAGAAAGTTTTTGACGCCATAGCTTCTGCGCGACAATCTGTAAAACTTTAAACATCCGATAGCTTCAATAGTTAAAAACGCGGTTGCAATAATGCAACCGCGTTTTATTTATCTTGCTAATCACATTAGCTTTATCTCTTTTTCGTATAATCCCCGATACAGCACAAGCGCCAGTGTGACCGAGACTACCTCTGCTATAGGAAATGACAGCCAGACAGCGTTAAGGGAAATGTATTTTCCCAGAAGATAAGCTGTGGGAAGCAATACAATCAACTGTCGCGAAACTGACATTATAAGACTGTACATGCCTTTTCCAAGAGCCTGAAAAGCGCTTGAAATAACAATTGAGATCGCCGCAAAAATAAAGTGCAGACTAATGATACGTAGTGCAGGCACACCTATTGCCAACATAGTGTCTGACGCGCCAAAGAGCGTCCCAAGTATCTGTGAAGGAAAGACTTGAAAAATTGCAAACCCTACCGCTGTAATGGCCAGGGCCATTAGGCTGGCTAGTTTAATGGTGTGTATAATACGTTCCCGATGACGCGCACCGTAGTTAAAGCCAACAATCGGTATCATTCCGCTGGTCAAACCAAACACCGGCATAAACACAAAGCTTTGCAGCTTAAAATAGATGCCAAACACAGAAACCGCGGTTGCCGAAAACACAATAAGTATTTTGTTCATGCCAAAAGTCATAACCGCACCAATTGTCTGCATAAAGATCGACGGTAGTCCCACCCTGTAGATTTCAACAATGATGCGCCAGTTGGGACGAAAGTTCTTCATAGAAAGGCTGATTTCGTGATTTTTCTTTATATTAAACACCGTCACCAGTATTAAAGAAACAATCTGCCCGGCTACGGTCGCTACCGCAGCGCCTGCCACGCCCATTTTAGGTGCACCAAGCAAACCAAATATCAGAATAGGGTCTAGAATGATATTTGTAATAGCCCCTGCCATCTGAGAATACATGCTGTAAATTGTAATTCCGGTGGCTTGCAGCAGCCGCTCGCCTGTAATACATAAAAATATACCAAAAGAAGCGATTGATACGATGGAGGTATAGGACATTCCCATTTCCATAACAGTGCCCGGGCCCACGAACGCCAAAAAGAATGCTTTTAGCCCAAAGATGCCAAAAATAGCAAATGCAATCGCGTTTAGTATTGAAAGAAAGATGCCATTGGCAGTAACCAGATTGGCCTCATTATAGTTTTTTTCGCCAAGTCTGCGCGATAAAAGTGCATTAATTCCGATAGCCGTACCTACTGCAACTGCAATCATCATCACCTGCACAGGAAATGCAAGTGAAACCGCCGTAAGAGCGTCTTCGCTGATTTTTGCTACAAAGATGCTGTCGACAACATTATAAAGCGCCTGAATCAGCATCGAAACCATAATTGGTACCGACATTGAAACAAGCAGCTTAGGAATTGGGAGCGTTCCCATCTTATTTTCTTTTCTGTTTTCCAATTCAATTATCCTGTCCTTTTTATTAATTCAGTGCTAAAATAGAAATAGTGCCAACGCTTGGGTCACACGTTACACAGTATTTGACATTTTAACATATTGATTGTATTCTGTAAACATCCCATCGTTATATCGATTGCAATAAAGGAGGTTCTCACATATGAAACCATATCCTGTCATTACTATAAGCCGGCAATACGGCAGCGGCGGCCGCGACATTGGCCTTGCTCTTTCGAAAAAGCTTGGTATTCCTTATTACGACAACGAGCTGATTACACTGGCAGCCCAGGAGAGCGGTTTTAAGCCGGATCTTTTTATAAACGCAGATCAGAATGCCTCAAATAGTCTTTTGTTCTCGCTTTCAATGTACGGTTCAACCACCGGTACTTTTAATATGCCACTGGGCGATCAGGTTTTTCTCATCCAGTCGGATATCATCAAGAAAGTGGCCAACGACGGGCCTTGTGTTATCATTGGCCGATGTGCAGACTATATTCTTCATGACTTTCCAAGCTGCTTTTCGGTTTTTCTGCACGCCCCACTTGATCAGCGTCTCGAGCGCGCGATAAACAGCTATGGAGCCGATCCGCTCAAAGCTAGGGATATTGTTACAAAGGCAGACAAAAAGCGCTCAGTCTACTACTCACACTTCACCGGTGAAAAATGGGGTGCGTCCGAAAACTACCACCTCACAGTGGATACTGCACGCTTAGGGCTTTCTGGTACTACAGAAGCCCTTGCACTGATGGCTGAACATCTGTCAAAGCCCGATTAACTTTGGTGGAAGTTGCAACGACAGGCCCTCACTTCGGCATCTTCTTTCTTTTAAGCCGCCGGGCACTATTTTCAGGATAATGGCCACTTAAGTTACTTAGTTATGGCTTCTAAAAATTGAGACTGCTGCGGCAGTCTCAATTTTATAATCTACAATTAATTACTCTGGGTACTTTAAGCGCGCTTCAGTCCACTCAGTAATCGATTTACAAAAGTCTGCCGCTTCCCTTTTAGCCGCTGCAAGATTGTGCAGCTGGTAGTTGCCGCATTCAACTTTTAGCGCTCCGGGTATTTCGCCTTCATAGTCACGCACAAATCGCATTCCCTCGGAAATAGCTAAAACTGCCTGATCGGGTTTTACATCTTTTAAAATTAAATAGAAACCGGTTAGGCAACCCATCGGGCCAAAATAGACCACCTGATTTCCAATATCGCTGGATCTCACCCACGTAGCAAAAATGTGTTCGATGGTATGCGCTGCTTCAGGGCTTAAATAGCTGCCCGCATTAGGGTAGTGATATCGAATATCATAGGTAATAATATCACCAAAATCAATGCGAGAGGTATATATTCCGGGCGTCAGCGTATCATGATTTATACAAAAGCTTGCAATTTTCTCCATATATTTTCTCCTCACTAAAAAAGGTTTTCTTGCCGCGTAGACTAAACAATAAACCACTATAACCTTTAAGGCTTGTAATATTTAAATTTGAAAAATCCTATAATTGTATTAGAAGCGTGGTGAGCAAAATGAGTGACGCAGCCTCAAATTCACAGGCACAAGCGAATGAGCAGTGTAATACACATCAGAACAACAAAGCCCATTCAAAGTTCAATTCCTACGCGAGGCAAAATGTGGTGGCTTACCCCCAGGATGTTCTATTGGCCTCTGTCACCCTTGCGCTTACGCTAACTCAGGGGCGCAGTCAATACGAGGTAGAAACGCTTATTAACCTCTTTTCGCTGACAACAGACAACCTGCAAGCCATATTAGCGCAAATGCTGATTAACCGAAAGGTGCAGGCTGACCTCGAAACCATTATCTAGGCTTTTAATAACATAGCACAAATTTATTATCTTTTCAATTACAGCGTAACTACAGGCATTGTTTATCCGCATTGCAGCATAGGATTTTATAAACAGCCAGCGGCATTCACAGCCACTGGATGAAAGGAGCTTGCCGCAATGCCAAACTGTAATTTTCAAAACTGCCGGCAGGGGGCGGCACTACCGCTGGACCCCGACAGCCAAATTACCCCAAAGACCGAAACCACGCAAGATCCGCCACTCTCCCCGCTTTTGCAGGCAACGCCGCCCGGTGGCGATGATAACGCCGTTGCTCCAGCTCAAAGCAGCGAAAACGGCAGCGTGCCTGAGCAGCCATTATGCGGCCCAAACGGGCTCTGCCTGACGGAGCCCTACCCTATAGCAAAAGCCAATGCTGAAAACGAACGTTACGCTCGCATCATCCGCAACAGCTTTGCCGGATGTGAATCAGCGTTGACAGCCATGATGACCTACCTTTACCAGTCCATACGCTTTGGTGACTGTGCTGACGATCTGCGCGAAATGCTGGCGGCTATTGCGCTGTGCAAAATGTACCACCTTCGTTTGCTGGGCGAATTGCTGGTGTCACTTGGCAGCGACCCAAAATACTTCTACTGTATGCCGCCCAATGCCAACTCCGGCACTTGGTGGACGGCACAGCCCACCATGGTTACCTATTCTAAAATTCTTGGTGATGCGCTAAAGGCGGATATCGAGGCTGAAAAAGCATCCATTGAGGAACACAAAAATGCGATCAACTATGTCGACGACGAGGGCATACGCGCGCTTTTAATGCGCATTGTAATGGATGAAGAATATCATCTGAAGATATTTACCGAACTATATAAACGTTTTTGCAGTTGACTGGTCAAGGTTTTGATGCCCGCGGCTGACCGTTACTACTTTTTCGACGCGAATGGTATTAATCTGTGCGCGGTCAGTAAAAGGTCTATAAATTCATGCCGGTGCACAGCGGCAGATTGGAAGATGAAATGAAGCTGAAATATTTACTCTCCGCGGCGGCACTGTTTTTTCTGCTGTCGTATATTAGTGTATGGTTAAGCATCATTGTGCTGGATAAACAAAAAAACGTCGAATCTCTTTCAAAACCTCCGATGTCGGTGAGTGTCTCTTCAGAACCGCCCGAAGCCTCTGAGGTGAAAGTCAGCGGCGACATTTCTGACCCCGTATCGTCGGAACCCCCGCAAAATGATTTAGCCGGTAAAGCGGGTTTTGAAATATCGAGCACAAGCGTTTATCCAGGTGAGTATCTCGTGCTGACCGCTTACGGCATCGACAGCGCGGACAAAATCAACGTTCAAAATCCGTTTGGCAAACCGCCTAAGTTTTTTAAAGCAGACGATCATCTAACAGCCCTTCTTCCGGTGAAATATACCTACGAACCGGGCGAATACATGCTGACGGCTGAAGGCAACGGTTATAACGAGGTGTTTGCCATCAACCTTCTTACAAAAGAATGGCAAACTCAAAATTTAACGGTTGATGAATCTGTCACGTCAGAGACGATAGAAAACACCGCGGCCAATGACGAATACTTTGCCAAAGTGCAGCCTAAAAAGGCGCTATTTGAGCCCAAGCCATTATGGGAGGGCAGCTTCATCCAGCCGGTGGAGGGCGAAATTACTACCGAATTCGGTATGCTGCGTACTGTCAACGGCGTCCCGTCTGATCGTCACGGCGGCGTTGACATTGCTGCTGATCGCGGAACACCAGTCAAAGCCGCAAACAGTGGCAAGGTGCTTTTTGCCCAAAAAATAGCGCTCACTGGCAACACCGTTTGTATCGAGCATGGAATGGGACTGAAAACATGGTATTACCACATGGATTCACTCGATGTTAAAGCCGGTGACATGGTCAAAAAGGGACAAAAAATCGGAACGGTAGGTTCCACTGGTTTTTCGACAGGACCACACCTGCACTGGGCGGCCTCCGTTTTTGATGTTTATGTAAACCCTTGGACACTAATCGCCGCTGCTCCACAGCTTTAGCCTCGGATTCGCACATCGAATGCATTCAAAAAAAAGAACCTATCAAGCTTGTCGCTTTGATAGGTTCTTTTTTTTCACAAAATTTTCACCTTCTCTTGCTTTTGATTTGAAAAAATGCTATCCTATGTGTACTATGTGATTTAATACATATACGCATTACAAGGCGCACAGGAAAGGAACGTATCATGTTGGAAAACAATCAGGTTGCGCCCGTCTCTGGCGGGGAGCAGGACATCGCCACCCAGGCGGACAAAAATAAGGAGATTGCACACTTTACTAAGAAGAAACCAAAAAAGAAATTTTGGATCATAGCCATTGTACTTGTTTTGGTTGGTGCTCTGGCGCTCAAGTTGTTTTTACCCAAGGATTCCCGGCCTTTTGTATCGACTAGTCCCATTTCTAAGGGCAGTCTTGAAAGCCGCATAACCCTGAACGGCACGGTTGAAAGTGACGCCGCTTCCCGCATCTATTCGACCGAAACCGGGTTGGTTACTGGGGTCAATGTCAAGGTAGGCGACAAAGTCGTCGCTGGCGATATTCTCTGTCAGCTCGATACCACTGATCTAGAACGCTCTATCAAAATACAGGAGACTGCCATCAGCAATGCCGTCAAAAAAGCTGAACTGACGCTTTCAAATAGCCAGGCGGACTATCAAAATCTACTTGACGACCTGAAAACCGACAAGTATGCTGAACTGATTAATGCACAACAGGCGCTCAACTACGCCCAGCGCGATTATACTGACGCGCGGCATGAGCTGGATGATCACAAAGACGAGCAGGAATATGCCGACGAGGTCATAAACAAGCTGGAACGCACGATGAATTTGGCGCGCATAGAGCTTTCTCGCGCGAAAAAAGCTTTAAATGAAGCAGAGAAAACCGGACAGGGTCTTGACGAAGCCCGCGCCAACTTGCAGATAAAAGAAACCGCTTATGACGCTGCTTATAAAGAATGGGAAGAATCCAACGACAAATATGGTGACGACGTCACCAAATACACCAAAGATTACAGCCTTGCGCGCCTCAAATATAACGATGCGCTCGAAAACAAGGAAGCAATCGAACGTGCTGCCAATCGTCGTCTGGTAGAACTAAAAAATGCCATTGAGATGAACAACATCTCAGCCGATATGACCGAGGAACAACTGAGTCTTGAAAAGCTCCAGAAATCTCTCTCGGATTCCACGGTTAAATCCCCCATCTCTGGCACCATCACCGCTGTGTACGCGCTGGAGGGCATGCCCGGAAATGGCTTGCTGTTTGTAATTGAAGATACAGAACAACTTGTGGTCAAAACCTCGGTACGTGAATATGATGTTGCTGCATTGCGCGAGGGCATGTCCGCCATTATAAAGAGCGACGCCACCGGCGAACGTGAATTTGAAGGCAAAGTGCTGCGCATTGCACCCGCTGCTGCCAAAAAAGAGAATGGCGACACAGCAACTAAAAACAGTGGAACTGTTGAATTTGAAACAGATGTATCCCTACTCTCGGCGGACAGCGCGCTTCGCATTGGAATGAACGTTAGACTAAACATTATTCTAGAAAAGAAAGATGACGTACTTTCAGTCCCTTTTGACGCAGTATCCACCGACGAAAATGGCAACAGTATTGTCTACGTTGCCCGCGCTGACGAAAAAGGGAACTACATAGCAGAATCCGTTACAGTTGAAACCGGCATGGAGACCGACTTTGCCATAGAAGTCTCCTCCGACGCACTGACGGAGGGCGATCTTATCATCACAGATATCAGCAGCATTACACAAGGTGCCGCAATTCGCCTTTCTCCTGAATCGGCGGTGAGTGCGTAATGGAGCAGAACCGCAACGCTATCATCGACATGCGCGGCATTATCAAGCGGTTTTACATCGGTGAACCCAACGAGCTGACCATCTTAAAGAGCATAGATCTCACGGTATTCGAGGGACAGTTCGTTTCAATTGTCGGTGCTTCAGGTTCTGGCAAATCAACGCTAATGAACATTATTGGCGCACTCGACCGCCCCACCGAGGGCAGTTATCATCTTGACAGCGTTCCCATGCGCGACGTGCCAGACGATCGGCTTTCTGAAATTAGAAACCGTAAAATAGGCTTTGTGTTTCAGACTTTTAACCTCATTCCTCGCACCAGTGCGCTATCTAACGTTGAGCTTCCGATGCTTTACAGCGGAATGCCCCGTGCAAAGCGGATTGCTCGTGCAAAGGATCTGCTGGCACAGGTTGAGATGAGCGACAGAATGAAACATATGCCCAGTGAACTCTCGGGCGGCCAGAAGCAGCGCGTCGCCATTGCACGCGCCATGGCCAACGACCCTGCCATTATTCTGGCCGATGAGCCCACCGGTGCGCTTGATTCTACCACCGGGCGGCTCGTGATGGATATTTTTCATCGTCTCCACCGTGAGCAAGGTAAAACTATTGTTTTGATAACCCACAACCCAGAGCTGGCCGCTGAGACACAGCGCATCATCACCCTCTCGGATGGCCGGATTATTAACGACGAACAGGGGGCGGTCTGACATGCTTCTGGGAGAAAATGTACGTCTTGCCGTCAATGGACTTTTAGCCAACAAAATGCGTGCACTGCTGACTATGCTGGGCATTATTATCGGCATCTCATCTGTCATTGCCATTGTCACGGTCGGTCAGGCTATGACCGGCTCGGTAACGAACCTAATGAATGATCTGGGTGCCAATTCTATTCAAATTTATCTGCAGGATAAACCTGACGAATTCGGCAACACCGATTATACCCACGAATGGGAAGATGACGACAGAATATCCGATCAGATGATTGAGTCCTATCTTGAGGCATTCTCTGGCAAAATTTCCGCGTGGGCAGTATCAAGCGGCGTCGGTTCCGGTCAAGCCATGAATGGACGCAACCAAGCCAGCGGTGACGTTGTTGGCACCAATGCCGATGCACTGAAAATTCAGAATATTCCCATTATCGCAGGACATTTTCTAACTGAGCGTGAGGTGGGCGGCATGAAATACGCTGCTGTTATCTCTGATCGCTTTGTGGAAAAACTGTTCCCTGGCACACCGATGCATCAGGCGCTGGGTAAAGAAATCAAAATTCGTTTAAATCAGGGAATGTATACTTTCACCGTCGTGGGTGTCTACCACTTTGAGGTCAAGGGTTTTCTCAGCAATGTGACGGGCGATACTACAACGACGGTGTTCATCCCCATCACGCTGGCCAAGCAGATCACCGGCAGCACACAGGGGGTGCACTATGGCCTTCAGATTAAGGGCAGCGACCAAGTGACCAACTCAAAGCTCTTTGCCGAACAAACCGCCAAATATTTTAACGACCATTTTTACCGTAACAACAAATATGTCATAGTGATGGCGGAGAGTATGGACAGCATGATCGGTCAGATGACCGGCATGATGAATACTATGAGCATCGCAATCAGCATTATCGCTGGCATTTCACTGCTGGTCGGCGGCATTGGCGTTATGAATATCATGTTAGTCTCTGTAACCGAGCGTACCCGAGAAATTGGCACGCGCAAGGCACTGGGTGCCAAAAACAGTGCCATCCAAATTCAATTTATCGTTGAATCAATGATTATCTGCCTAATCGGCGGTGTTATCGGCGTTGCACTGGGCACTGCCTTAGGGCTTACAGGTTCTTCATTGTTGGGATTTCCGGGTTGGCCTTCACCAGGCATCGTTTTTATTGCTGTCAGCTTTTCAATGGCCATCGGCGTCTTTTTCGGTTATTATCCCGCCAGCAAAGCCTCCAAACTCGACCCTATCGAAGCATTGCGCTATGAATAGTTGATGGTTTTATTTTAAACGTCTACTAGGAATTCGTTATTATTAGGATAATATTTACAGATAACGACTCAACTTTTAGCATAAATAAAGGATTTGTGTCGAGTTTCATTTTTGAAAATATATTTTTATATTCCTACGATTTCCTATTGACAAAAATATTTTTATCTAGTATATTTAACCATAGTGTTTCACAATAAGGTGAGGCCAGAATTTAGATTAGAGGTATTCAAATGTACAACGACAAAATTATCACTTGCAAAGATTGCGGTTCCGAGTTCGTATTCACAGCCAATGAGCAGGCTTTCTATGCCGAAAAAGGTTTCACCAATGAGCCGCAGCGCTGCAAGGCCTGTCGCGATGCACGCAAATCATCCAGTGGCCGTTCTGAGAGAGCGCCCCGTGAGATGTACGACGCTGTTTGCGCCGAGTGCGGAGCTCCCTGCAAAGTTCCTTTCCAGCCCAGAGATGACCGCCCTGTATATTGCAGCGAGTGCTTCTCGAACAGAAGATAATCATTAACGACATTATAAAGAGCGCTCCTAATAGGAGTGCTCTTTTTCTTTTCTTTTTAGGAATACAACTATAGTAGTTTATAGCATTACAGCACAATGCAGCGTCAATATTAGCACTTTAAGCTTTATAAAACATGATAGGAGACAGTATTGAAAACAGCATCATTCGCAGACAAGACAAGCTTCCTAGACCATATTGTGAGTCCGCTTTTGGCGTGGTATCGCCAAAATGCTAGGGTACTTCCCTGGCGTGAAGACACTGATCCATATCGTGTATGGGTATCTGAAATTATGCTACAGCAAACGCAGGTGGACACAGTTATCCCCTATTACAATCGATTTTTGGAGCAGATTCCAACCATTAAAGACCTTGCAGAAATAGACGAGGCGCAGCTTTTAAAGCTTTGGGAAGGGCTAGGCTATTACAGCAGAGCACGCAACCTCCAAAAAGCAGCCAAAATGATCGTTGAAATGTATGGTGGACAGTTCCCTTACGCACTAACTGATATTCTTGCATTGCCAGGTATCGGTGTTTATACAGCAGGTGCTATCGCCTCTATTTGCTTTGAGCAGGCAACCCCAGCCGTTGATGGCAACGTTCTGCGGGTAATCGCGAGATTGGCCAATAGCGATTCTGATATTTCCCTGCCCCGAGTAAAAAACGATATCACCGAAATGCTGCGCACAATTTATCCACCGCATCACCGCGGCGACTTTACCCAAAGCCTGATGGAGCTGGGCGCAACGGTCTGCCTGCCCAATGGTATACCTAAATGCGGCATATGTCCCGTCTGTGCGTTTTGCTGCGCATTTATAAACGGCACGCATATGTCACTACCGGTTAAGTCAAAGAAAAAACCACGAACGCAGGAGGAAAAAACAGTTTTTTTACTTTGTTGTGATGATAAGTTGGCAATGCGTCAGCGGGAAATCGGCAAATTACTTGGGGGCTTATGGGAGTTTCCCAATGAAGATGGCAGTCTTACTATTGAGCAGGCTGGCCAAATCTTGCATAAATGGGGTTTCCGTGATTTTCGTATTAAAAAAGGACCGCAAAAAAAGCACATTTTCACTCATATCGAGTGGAAGATGTCCAGCTATATGATAAATTGCGATAATATGCCTGAAGTGTTTTCTTGGATTACAAAGGAAAGGCTGAGCGCTGAAATCGCTATACCCTCAGCTTTTTTAACTTTTCTGGATTTTATATAAGCAATGATTAGCGGTTACTCCCGTTGAAATTCAAACAAAACACCGGTCTAGCCATACAGCTAGACCGGTGTTTTAATATACGAAATTCAGCTTATTTAAGGCCCGCAGTAATGATTGCCATCTGGTAAACCTCTTCGGCATCGCATCCACGAGAAAGGTCGTTGATCGGTGCATTCAGACCCTGAAGAATCGGGCCGTAGGCCGCGAAACCGCCCAAACGCTGTGCGATCTTATACCCGATGTTGCCCGCATTGATATCCGGGAAAATGAAGGTGTTGGCCTGACCGGCAACGGGAGAACCCTTGCACTTGGTCTGGGCGACGACGGGAGAAAATGCCGCGTCGAACTGCATTTCGCCGTCAATAGCGAGGTCAGGTGCAGCGGCCTTGGCCTTGGCGGTAGCATTTTTCATAAGATCGACGCTGTCGCCCTTGCCCGAGCCCATGGTGGAGTAGGACAGCATTGCAACCTTGGGGTCGATACCAAACGCCTTTGCGGTGTGTGCTGTTTCTATTGCAATCTCAACCAGCTCATCCTCATTAGGGGTAATATTGATGGCGCAGTCGCCCATCGCATATTTTTCTTCCTTGCCTTCCTTCTCGCGAACCATAATGAAGCAAGAGGAAACAATCTTATTGCTCGGCTTGGTTTTAACCAGCTGCAGCGCGGGGCGAACGGTATCCGCTGTGGAATAGGTGGCACCGCCGAGCAGTGCATCGGCCTTGCCCATCGCAACGAGCATAGTGCCAAAATAGTTGCCCTTCGAAAGTGCCTTGCGGCATTCCTCGGGGGTCATCTTGCCCTTACGCAGCGCAACCATTTTCTCTACCATTTCATCCATTCCGGCGTAGGTGGCTGGGTCAATGATTTCGATTCCTGTGATATCAAAGCCAGCGGTTTTAGCCGCAGACTTAACATCTTCCGGCACGCCAATAAGCACTGGGGTCAGAATTGCTTCCTTCTTTAAACGGCTAGCAGCCTCAAGAATACGGGGGTCGGGTCCTTCGGTAAAGACCAGACGGCGCGGGTTTGCTTTTAATACTGCAAGTAAGTTTTCAAACATAGAGCAAAATTCTCCTTTTCACTTCTTGGTGTGTCATATAATGTAGTTATTATACACCTTTTCACAACTAAATCTCAACCATAAAACACAAAATCTGTATACAAATTACTCAGATTTTACCCTCTATTGTTATTAATAATGCTAATAGACGTCGTCTTCCAGATGGTACGTCGGTAATATGGTAAACTGGACAGTAATATTCTGCCCCAAAACCAACCGTAATCATCTTCGGAAATAAAAAGCAACCTGTTTCAAAGTTAATTGAGAACAGGTTGCTTTTAAATGAACTAAGAGCGGTTTTCTAAATTTTAGAGCACAAGGCTGGGTGCAGCATAAACGCGAGTGCCAAGCTCCTGATCCAGCATATATAGTGCTCTGCTATCGGCGCCGAACAGCTCCATCTTCTTGATGAGTTCCTGCGCGTTGGTCTCCTCCTCACCCTGTTCCTTGACAAACCAGTCTAGGAACTGCATGGTGCGAAAATCTTTCGACTCATAGGCGGCCTCATAAATGGTATGAATCAGTTCAGTTACATATTGCTCATGCTTCAACGCAGCCTTCAGGGGGTCCATGTTGTTTGTCAGGACAGCGTCAGGTTTCTCGATAGCCTCAAAGGTCACCGGCAAATCGTTATTCTGCATATACTGGACGAAAAGCAGGGCATGGTCGCGCTCTTCCTGCGCCTGAACCTTATACCAGTTGGCAAAGCCGTTAAGACCCTGCTCAGTATAGTAGTTGGAAAACTGTAAATACAGATACGCTGAATAGAATTCCTTTTGAATCTGGTTATTCAAAAGACTGGCTACCTTTTCAGTAAACATAATCTTCACTCCTTTGTTTGATGTAAACCCGGCGACATTTTGCTGCTAGGTTTTCAAGAGGTTGTCCCTTGAATTTAGTATACCAAATTTTTTAGAAAGCGCAACCATATAAAGGGAAATTTATGATAATTTTTATTGTTTTAGGTTAAACTATCCAATCAGTACAATATACATCTCTTTATAATGTTTTAACACCATACGCTAAACCGGCGCCGCAAAGCGGCGCCGGTCATAATAATATCTATTAAGCAGGGCGGTTATTATGCGCCCAATGCAGCAAGGCTTTCCTTAATCTTTGCCATGCGTTCAGTGGCTTTTTCCAGCTTATCGCGCTCAGCGATAATCACCTTCTCGGGTGCCTTGGCTACAAAGCCCTCGTTTGCAAGCCTGCCTGAAACCAGCTCAATATCTTTCTCACAAACAGCCAGTTCCTTATTCAGGCGAGCCAGTTCCTTCTCACGGTCAATCAACTCGTCCATAGGCAGCAAGATGCGCGCATGGTCGGTAACGACGTGTAATGCGTGTTCAATGGCGAAGTCATCGGCAACAGCCTGCACTGAGGAAGCAAAAGCCAAACGCTCGATAAACGGCGCGGCGGTTGTAAACACGCCAGCAAACGCGCTGTTGATGTAGACAGTCGCCTTTCTTGAAGGCGGCACATCGGCGTTGGCGCGCGCGATACGGATTGCTTTGATTGCGTCCATTACCATTTCGAAGCTAGCAGCCTCCTCAGCAAAATCCAAGGCCGGATCATACTGCGGCCACTGCGATACCATCAGGCTCTCGCCCTCATGGGGCAGCGACTGCCAAATCTCCTCAGTAATGAACGGCATAAACGGATGCAGAAGCGCCAGCGCACGCGTCAGCACATAGACCAACACCTGACGAGTCGCCTGTGCCTCTTCCCCACCGGAAAGCAGGCGAGGCTTGGCCAGCTCAATATACCAGTCGCAGAAAACATCCCAGATAAAATCGTAGACCTTTTGTACCGCGATTCCCAGCTCAAACTTTTCGATATTCTCGCTGACTTCACGGACAGTCTGATTAAAGCGCGTAAGCACCCACTTATCGGGGGTTGTGAGTGTCTCGGGTAGAGCGTTGGGTACTTCTCCATCTCCTAGGTTCATATGAATGAAGCGGGCAGCGTTCCAGATCTTGTTACAGAAATTTCGGCTGGCCTTGACCTTCTCGTCTGAATAGCGCATGTCGTTGCCGGGCGCATTGCCAGTGGCGAGTGTCAAGCGCAGCGCATCTGCGCCGTACTTTTCTATTTCCTCAAGCGGATCAATGCCGTTGCCGAGCGATTTACTCATCTTGCGTCCCTGTGCGTCGCGTACAAGGCCGTGAATTAATACGTCTTTGAACGGAACCTCACCCATCTGTTCAATGGAAGAGAAGATCATTCTGGCAACCCAGAAGAAGATGATATCATAGCCGGTAACCAATACGTCTGTCGGAAAGAAATAATCAAGCTCCGGTGTCTTTTCTGGCCAGCCCAACGTTGAAAAGGGCCAGAGCGCCGAAGAGAACCAAGTGTCCAACGTATCGGGGTCCTTTGTCAGCTTATGCCCACCGCACTTGCAGCAGGCCGTGGGCTCTGTGCGCGCGACCGTAACCGCACCGCAGTCACCGCAATACCAAGCAGGAATCTCATGCCCCCACCAGAGCTGGCGGCTGATGCACCAGTCACGGATATTTTCCATAAAGTGAAAATAAGTCTGATCAAAACGTTCCGGAACAAAGCGCGTCTCGCCCTTCTTCACCGCCTTGACAGCCGGTTCAGCCAATGGTTTCATATCGACAAACCACTGGGTGGAAAGTCTGGGCTCGACCACGGTGCCACAACGCTGGCAGCAGCCGACATTGTGGGTGTAATCCTCAATCTTGACGAGATAACCGGCCTCTTCCAAATCTTTAACAATCGCCTTGCGGCAAGCAAAGCGATCCATACCGGCATATTTGCCGCCATTTTCGTTGATCGTGCCGTCGTCGTTCATAATATTAATGACTTCGAGCCCCTGACGCTGACCAACCTCAAAGTCGTTGGGGTCATGCGCGGGAGTCATCTTAACCACGCCGGTGCCAAATCCCAATTCAACATAATCGTCGGCTACAATGGGAATTTCGCGGTTGACCAGCGGCAGCATTGCCTTTTTGCCCACGAGATGGATGCGCTCCTCATCGTTGGGATTAATGGCGAGGCCGGTATCGCCCAACATGGTCTCCGGGCGGGTGGTAGCGATGATCAGATCGCCCGAACCATCGACGAGCGGATAACGGATATACCAGAAGCCGCCAGCTTTTTCTTTATATTCAACCTCGGCGTCTGAAATGGATGTTTTACAGTTGGGGCACCAATTGATCATGCGCTCGCCGCGGTAGATGAGCCCCTTTTCGTAAAGGCGGCAAAACACCTCGGTGACGGCCTTGTTGCAGCCCTCGTCAAGGGTAAAGCGCTCACGCGCCCAGTCACAGGACGAGCCTAGTTTTTTAAGTTGATTAATGATACGTCCGCCATACTTGGCACGCCAATCCCAAGCGCGGCGCAAAAACTCTTCACGCCCAATTTCCGCTTTAGAAAGGCCCTCTTCTTTTAGCGCAGTCACAATTTTAGCCTCAGTAGCAATCGAGGCGTGGTCGGTACCAGGCATCCAGAGCGTCTCAAAGCCCTGCATCCGCTTGTAGCGAATGAGAATATCTTGCAGGGTATTGTCGAGCGCGTGGCCCATATGCAATTGCCCAGTGATGTTGGGCGGCGGAATCACAATGGTAAACGGTTTCTTATTCGGATTAGGCTCGGCGTGAAAATAATTGCCCTCTATCCAACTATCGTAAATTCGATCCTCAACCTGTTTTGGATCGTAGGTCTTTTCCAGTTCTTTTCGCATGTCCGGTTGACCCCTCCCTTTTTGGCTTACCTTCTATTATATCTAACAAACGGCAGCTGTGCAAGTAATAACCCCAAAAAACGCGGGGACTCCCGTCACTTTACGTCGATATTTTGCGGGTGCAGCATGCAAGTTGTCATAAATCAGTCTTTGTCTGAAATGAAATCGGTAAACAACAAAGTCTCAAGCAAATAGATTTAATATTCTTCTGAGTTCAAAGCAAAGCAGGTGTAATATTGCGCGTCTGCCCACGCCCATGCATAACGCCCAGCCTCTACAACAAATGAAACTGGCTTTGAGGCAGTGCTGGAAGCTGGTTTTTCAACTATCGGCAATTTGGGCATAATAAAACAAATCGTAGCAAAGAGAAATATTGCTTTTTTCATTAGGTAATTCCCCCTTTTTACTATCATTCCCGACAAGTATGGCTGCTAATTCAATAAAAAATTTTATTCATTTTATAAACCGATGTATTACTGTTGCAATTTGTGCCGGTTGATGGCAAAATATAAAGATAACAAGAGTATTTGGAGGAAGCTTATGAGCCATCAACTGGTATTGGTGATCGATTTCGGCGGTCAATATAACCATCTTATTGCAAGGCGGGTACGTGAATGCGGCGTTTACTGCGAGGTTAAGCCCCATACCATCTCCGCTGACGAAATTAAAAAGCTCAATCCCATCGGTATTATTTTTACCGGCGGGCCTAACAGCGTTTATCTTGAAAATGCCCCTCAGATTGATCCGGCTGTATTTGAGCTGGGCATTCCCGTGTTGGGCATCTGCTACGGCGTGCAGCTGATTGCACATATTCTGGGCGGACATGTCACCAGCCCTGACCATCGCGAATACGGACGCACCGAAACAAAAATAACGCAAAAAAGTGCTCTGTTTGATACGTTGCCCGACGAATTCATCGCCTGGATGAGCCACACGGACTATATCGACGCGCTGCCTGCAGGTTTTACTGCCACTGCGACTACCAAGGCCTGCCCAACCGCTGCGATGGAAAATGTAGAAAAGAAGATTTACGGTTTGCAGTTCCATCCTGAGGTTAACCACACCCAGAACGGCATTAAGATGCTTAATAACTTCCTCTATCGCGTCTGCGGTGCCATAGGCGACTGGACGATGAAGGATTATGCTCTAACAGCAGTAGAGCAGATTCGCAAAACCGTCGGTGATGGCAAGGTACTGCTCGCGCTTTCTGGTGGTGTTGACTCCTCTGTGGCGGCAGCACTCATCGAGCGCGCGATTGGCAGCCAGCTGACCTGCATCTTTGTAGATCATGGCCTGATGCGCAAAAATGAAGGCGACGAGATTGAAGCCATTTTCGGAAACGGTGATATCAATTTCATACGCGTTGATGCTGCTGACCGCTTTTTAGGTAAACTGGTCGGTGTCACCGACCCTGAGCGTAAGCGCAAAATTATCGGCGAGGAATTCATCCGCGTTTTTGAGGACGAAGGACGTAAAATTGGCTCCGTCGACTATCTGGCGCAGGGAACCATCTACCCCGATGTCGTTGAATCCGGCGTCGGTGAGGCCGCCGTCATCAAGAGCCACCACAACGTGGGCGGTCTGCCTGCTGTCGTCGATTTTAAGGGCTTGGTCGAGCCGCTGCGTATGTTGTTCAAGGATGAAGTACGCGCTCTGGGCGAGCAGTTGGGCCTACCCGCACATCTGGTATGGCGTCAGCCCTTCCCCGGCCCCGGCCTTGCAATTCGCGTCATAGGCGAAATTACCGAAGCTAAACTGGCCATCCTACGCGATGCTGACGCCATTTTCCGTGAGGAAATTGCTATTGCTGGCCTTGACCGCAGCATCAACCAGTATTTTGCTGTCATCACCGACATGCGCTCGGTCGGCGTTATGGGAGATGGCCGCACCTATGACTATACACTAGCACTTCGCGGCGTGACCACGACCGATTTTATGACCGCTGACTGGGCTAGAATCCCCTATGACCTGCTGGAGAAAATTTCTGGCCGCATTATTAACGAGGTCCGTGGCATTAATCGAATTGTTTATGATATTACAAGTAAGCCCCCAGCAACCATTGAGTGGGAGTAAATAAAACCATCCCGAAAACTCGCTGTTTATGCGTGTTTTCGGGATTTCTTTTTGCCATTTGATAACAAGTGCATTTAATGGGTTTATTCTGCATCGCAGGTGGTTTGCGAGTGAATAGCCTGTGAAACTCTATCAATAAAAAAACGGCTTTGCTGATTATTGTGTCAGCAGAGCTGTTTTTGTTTTGAAAACTAAATTTTTTCTTTCCGAAATTGCATGAGAACATAGATGTCATTCAGTTGTTTTTCATCATCAACATCAAAGATGACAGGAATAAATTTCATAGTTTTTCCACTTGCTTCTACATTTTTAATTATGTCTTTTGATTCATCGCTTATAGGTAAATTCAGAAGTTCTTCTTTCGTTTCAAGTTTGAAATTAAACGAAACTTTGAAGAATCCTTCCCATATAGATAGCCAAAATAATGGCTTTACTTTATTCGTGCCACGTTTGGTTGTCCACTTATATTCACCCTTTGAAAGCCAAGCTTTTCCGTCGTTATAGAAGCGCCAATCCATAAGTGAGACATCATATTGTTTCAGTCTTTCAATAAACTTAGTATAAACACCGCTGACTGACCCTAGACCTTCGGAAATGATTTCACTCGTAGGTACAACATTAGGATTACGTAATAATTGCTGTTCCATATAAATACTCCTCCATTTTAGTCGCTTTTTAGCTGGTCTTTGAAAGCATCAACGAGTAAATCACTCATTTGTTGAGAAGGAACTTTTGCCCATCGTTGTGTAGTCCCAAATCTCGGATAGCTATACCGCCACTGGTCGTATTCATCCTTGGGAATCTCGCCAGCTTCAAATTTTTTTTGATTGCTCTAGCCATGCAAAAAGCATTTTGCTCATTTAATTGTAAATCTTGCTTTGCAACTTATCAAGTTTGACGCAGACCTCGCCGTCTATTTCTACAACTTGAAAAGCACGCAAATCTTCAAGTGTAAAAAGGGTGTGCATAAGACCGATATTGCTGTCAATATCAGGCACATCCAATGCATGAGGCGATATATCTAGTGCGTTGGCAAGTGAATTGGTCAAATCGGATTTCGGTGTTCTGGTTCCAGATTCATACTGTGCCATCCGAACATCGGCGGTCTTTTCATCAAAGCCCACCGCTTGCCCAAGATATTTCTGCGTCATTCCCCGCAGATTGCGGAAAAAACCGTATTCTTTCACCAATTGCCATAATAGCCAACTCCAATCAAAATACCTAGTGTAAAGAGCATAGCATATATGTTTAGTAAAAGTCAGCAATAAACAAAGCATAATTGTTTAATTTAATTATTTTAAGTATAGAAGCAGGGAATTTTAGTGCCGCATTATTACGGTGATACGGCCGGGAAAAACACATGCCGAATTGCGCAGTACATTAAAATCAGCTAAAAGAAGATTAGCTATGGGAGCAACTCACAATAAGTGAAGTCGGCCCGTTTACAGGCAGCAAGTAACAATCTTTTTCTCAAAGCCTCTGCTATCTCATATTCAATCAATTTTGCTTGATAAAACAATTAAAAGTAGTATACTTTAGAGCGAATACAAATGTTAAATACTGGATTTCAAAGGAGAAAGGTTGTATGGATTTAGGAAAAGATAATCCCATTCGACTTTTGGTTGCTTATTCGGTTCCAGCAATGGTAGGTCAACTAGTGAACGCTTTTTACAATTTGGCAGATAGAATTTTTATTAGCCATGGCGTAGGTTCGCAGGCTTTTTCAAGTATGGCGGTTACTGGTGCGGTATTCATGGTTCTGCAATCTATTGGTATGCTTATTGGCATTGGCGCGGCCACTTGCATTTCATTATCCTGGGGAGAGGGGGATAAAAAGAAGGCGGAGCAGTTTTTTGGTAATGCTTTTTTAGCGCTCATTATCACTTCATTTGCAGTAAGTGCTTTGGTGCTCTCTTATTTAGAAGAAGTCCTGCTCTTTTTTGGGGCGTCTGAAGATACCATCATCTATGGGGCCAATTATCTGCGGGTCATTATGTTGGGGTTTCCCTTTATGACTTTGGGGTTGGGACTCTATCATATTGCTAGAGCAGTGGGAAACCCAACAAAAGCTATGCTCTCAATGGTTATTAGTGGCATCCTTAATATTATGCTGGATGCTCTTTTTATCTTTGCCTTTCATTGGGGCGTTACCGGTGCTGCTGCGGCGACAGTAGTTTCCCAATTGGCGGCTTTGGCTTACATACTATTTCTTATACTAAAAAGTAAATCAGAAATTCGATTACACCCTGCTTATTTTCGACCAAAGGCTACTATCTGGGGGCTCATCTATTTTACCGGTTTTTCTGCTTTTTTTACACAAGTGGCTTCCAGCATGATTGCTGCTGCGGCCAACAATCAATTGCTCCACTATGAAAACGCCTTTGCCGTGGGTGCTTATGGTACCATCAATGTCACTTATATGATTTTTTTAGCGCCAGTTTACGGTATAGGTCAAGGCTGCCAGCCTATCATTGGCTATAACTATGGCGCTAAGCAATTTAAACGCGCTAGAAATATTTTTTATAACTCTTTGTTATTGGCCTTTGGAGTGGGGTTATGCGGATGGTTATGCTTTCAAATAGCAGCGCAACCTATGATGTCTTTTTTCACAAACTACGACCCTGAGATTATGCGCTATGCAGTACCAGGCTTACGCAAACTTACTTTAGTATTTCCCTTGGCATCAGTACAAGCGGTTGAGCAGGTTTATTTTCAGACAATCGGTAAGCCCAAGATTACATTGTTGCTTAGTGCCCTACGACAATTGGTCTTTATGATACCCCTTTTCTATATTCTGCCTCCCATTTTTGGCACTGACGGAGTATGGTACACAATCCCGATCACCGAACTTTGTGCTTTGACTTGCACCTCCATTACATTGATTTTTACCATCTCCCGCATGAAGTGGCTGGAAGAAAAGATCGCAATAGGTTAGAAGAAAATTTGATGCGCCTAAAGCTTTGTTATAAACAAAATGCGCCTTGAATCAGAATTTAGATACCTGTTCAAAAAGCGCATTTTGTATTTTATGTTGCATTTTGTCGGTTATACTTGATTTATCTGATCACAACCGCACGAACTTTTATTACTGCGTCACAGATTCCAAAATAGCATTTGCAAGACATTCCAGCTCCGGTTCCTTATCCGCATGAAGCGAGGAAGCGATGCTGACGCGCTCATTAAGCACTGTCATATTTTTCATTTCTTCACTCAGGAACTTTTGAATCAGATCACCGGACTTGATAGCCCAGGAGCCGTTTTCCATGAGTGCTACTGTTCTATTCTGGACGTTGAGCGCCTTCATGTCAATGAGGAAATTATGCATAGCCGGATAGATACCCAGATTATAAGTAACGGACGCTAACACCATATGGCTGTATTTAAATGCCTCAGAAATAAGCTGTGAAACATCCGTAGAAGAAACATCATACATCGCAATGTTTGTCAGACCCTTTTCACACAAGCGCGCAGCTAGTGACTGCATTGCAGATTCGGTGTTGCCGTACATGGAGGCGTACACCATCAAGACACCTTTTTCTTCAGGTTGGTAGCTACCCCACAGTTCGTATTTCTGGATGAAATAGAGTAAATCTTTGCGCCAGACTGGCCCGTGAAGAGGACAAATGTACTTGATCTGATCCAGAATTCCGCCAGCCTTCTTCAAAATCAGCCGAATGTGCGGACCGTATTTTCCAACAATGTTCGTTAGGTAACGGCGAGCGTCGTCCAGCCAGTCCCGGTCAAAGTTTACCTCGTCGGCAAAAAGTTTTCCATCCAGTGCGCCAAAGGTGCCAAAAGCGTCGGCGGAGAAAAGTACGCCATTTGTGGTGTCAAAGGTCACCATGACTTCCGGCCAATGAACCATTGGCGCAAACACAAAGGTCACCAAATGCTTGCCAAAGCTGAACGTGTCTCCCTCTTTTACTTCAATGGTTTGGTGGTCGTCAACATTGAAGCCGAACTGACGCATCAGCATAAACGCCTTTTCGTTGCTAATAATGGTCACCTTGGGCCAGCGGAGTAGAATTTCCTCGATGGAGCCTGCATGGTCGGGTTCCAGATGGTTAATAACCAAGTAATCCAATGGCCTTCCGTTTAGCACATGGGCCATATTTTCCAACAGCTGTCGGCAAGCGGACCAGTCTACTGTATCAAACAGTACCGTCTTTTCATCCGTCAGCAGATAGGCGTTATAGGAGACTCCTCTGGGAATCGGATATGCGTTTTCAAATAACGCCAGTCGATGGTCGTTGGCCCCTACCCAATATAAGTCCTCCGTTACATTTCTTACGCAATACATAATGCGCTCCCCCTTCCGGCTTTACGCCTCAATAAATTGATCTTTGGCTTCGGCACATTCCGGGCAGACCCAGTCTTCCGGCAAATCTTTGAACAATGTGCCAGGTGCCACTTCGTTCTCAACGTCGCCTAACTCCGGTACATATTCATATCCGCATCCACTACAGATGTAGCTGGGGCCGATTGGCGCCGGCTTGGGCATTTGCGGGCGCTTCATCTTTACCATGGGGGGTGCAGGCTGCTTTTCGCCAGTGTTCAGCACTGCTGTTAATAGGGGCAAAACCTCGTGGACATCGCCAACAATACCATAATCACAGTTTTTAAAAATCGGCGCATTTGCATTGTTGTTGATTGCAACAATAATTGAGGCATCCTTAATGCCCTTTAGGTGCTGGGTTGCGCCCGAAACACCGCAAGCTATGTACAAATTGCCAGTGAATTTCTGACCGGACATGCCTACATATCGGTTCAGTGGCAGATACTTGAGCGTCTCAGCCACAGGACGGGAGGAACCGATGGCAGCACCAACGGCTTTGGCCAGATTTTCCACCAGCTTCATATCCTTTTTCTCTCCGATGCCCTTGCCGGCTGAAACAACACGCTCGGCCTGTACAATTGGCGTATCAATGGGGATACCAACCGTAAAGTCAAAACCGTCTTTCTTAAGCGCCTCGGCCAGCGAATTAACCTGTGCCTTTGCATCGCCATCCCTAAAGATGACTTTTTTGCGAATACCGGTAATTGGTGCAGCCTTTTTGGGACGGCTAGCAGAAGATCCCTCTTCCTTCGGCGGCTTACCTAGAATATGAGACGCAATAACGATACGCTGAATCTCATTTGTGCCCTCGTAGATTGTGGTAATCTTAGCGTCGCGGTACATCCGCTCTACTTCCATACCTTTCAGATAGCCGGTACCTCCAAAAATTTGCAAAGCCTCGTTTGTCACTTCCAGCGCGATGTCCGAAGCGTACTGTTTTGCCATCGCCGACTCCATTCCGAAGGGCTTGTGGTTATCCTTTAGTTCAGCAGCCGAGTAGACCAGAAAACGGGCTGTTCGAAGCTTTGTTGCCATGTCGGCAATCTTAAAGGATATTGCCTGCTGGAACCCTATCGGCTTACCGAATTGGACACGTTCCTTGGCGTAGGTCACCGCTTGCTCAAATGCGCCCTGTGCAATGCCCAATGCCTGAGCAGCAATTCCGATGCGGCCACCATCCAGCGTGGCCATCGCAATTTTAAAGCCCTCGCCCTCTTTACCCAGCAGGTTCTCCTTGGGAACCTTTACATCATTAAAAATCAGCTCCGCGGTGGAAGAAGATCGAATTCCCATTTTGTCGTAGTGGTCACCGAACTCAAAACCCTTCCAACCCTTCTCAACAATAAACGCTGAGATGCCGCGTACGCCAATATCGGGTGTTGTCACTGCAAAAACAATATAGGTTTCTGCCTTGGGCGCATTAGTAATAAAAATTTTGCCACCATTTAGAAGATAATGGTCGCCTTTATCCACGGCGGTGGTCTCAGTACCGCCCGCATCGGAACCGGCATTGGGTTCCGTCAGGCCAAAGGCACCAATTTTTTCGCCCTTACATAGTGGAATCAGATATTTTTTCTTTTGTGCCTCGTTGCCAAAAGCAAAGATTGGCCAAGTGCCCAAAGACGTATGGGCAGATAAAATGACACCCGAACCGCCGTCAACCCTTGCCAGTTCCTCCACTGCAATGGCATAACTGATCATATCCGAGCCTAAGCCACCGCAGTCCGTGGGAAACGGAATCCCCATCAAACCCATCTTTCCCAACTTGGCAATCGCGTCATCAGGAAACTGGTTTTCCTTGTCCATGAGGAAGGTCAAAGGCTTGATCTCCTCTTCTGCAAACGTTCGAACCTTGGTACGAAGCTCCTCCTGTTGCTGCGTTGTCGAAAATAACATACCGCTTCCTCCTTTTTATTCCGCCTTATACTTGATAAGAATTATCCAGTTTTAAGGTATAAAAAATCATTACTCTCCAAATAAAACTTTTTGCAGGCTATGCGCCTTTAGTTCATCATCCAGCTTTTTCTGGATGGCAGCTAGGTGGATATTGACCTGACAGACAGTTTCACCATGGGCTTTGCACCATGAACACTGATAGCCCGGCCTCATACAGGAACTGACTGCGGAGTCCTCCTCCATGATCTGCATCAGCCGAAAAAGTGAGACTTGCTCCAGCTGAGCTGCCAAGGTGCACCCTCCGTCTGCCCCACGCAGAATTTGAATGAGACCACCTTTTTGAAGCTTTTTTAAAATTTTGTAGGCAAATTGCTGCGGAATCTGTTCTTCATTCGCCAGTTGTACCGCAGTAATTCGTCCATCATCTGATAATGCCCGCAGAATCCGCAGCGCATAGTCGGTCTCTTTTGTTATTAGCAACCAGGTAGCCTCCTCTTTTTTTCCACTCTACATTTCTGGATAATATTTGTCAAGTATATTTTTTGATTTTGTAAAAAGAATCAAATTGGGGAAATTGACTTTATCTATTTTAACATGCAAAGCTGTGTCTGAATTGGTCAAAAAAATTTTGGGATAAGCAAAACATCAATTTATATAGCCCCTAAGTAGATAGTTGTTTTCTATCTATTTAGGGGCTATTACTTTAATATACCGAGAAAACTTATTTCCTTTTATTATTAAACGGGTCAGAAAATGGAATGAACGGGGCTATTCAAAATAATCAGAATAAGGACAGAACACTGCTTATGCCAATAATCAGAGAGATTACCGCAACGCATGCGCCAAGAATGGTTTGTATTGGGGTGTTGATGTATTGACCGAGAACGCGCTTTCGACTCGTGATGTATACCAGAGCGATGACGATAATCGGCAGGAATATTCCATTGACGGCCTGCGCCATCATAATGATGGCAAGTGGGTTGAAGCCTGTTGCTGCAACAACGATACCAAATACAACAACAAGGATATTTGTCCACAAAAAGCGCTTATCGCTCTTATCCATTTTCCAGCCGAATAGCCCCGCAAGAACGTAGGAAACACCAAGCGGTGTGATAACAGCGGAGGAAACGCCGGCTGCGATAAGACCGAGACTCAAGAAAGGCACGGAGAACTTACCAAGCAACGGCTGAAGTTGTACCGCCATATCCGCTGCGGATTTAATATCCATGCCAAACATAACGGTACCCGCAGTGATCATAACCGCGCCGGTGATGAAGCCTCCAATGATCATGGAAACAGTAATATCAAATTTAGAGAGCGGCAGCATAGAGGGGTCCTTCCATGTTTTGCGCGCACTGGTTGCATGGATAAACATATTGTAAGGAACAACAGTCGTTCCTATAAGCGACACGCAGGTCATGATCGAGCCCGCCGGCGGAACCGGAACAACCCCCTTTAAAACTGCACCGATATCGGGCTTTACAATAATCATTGTTATAATAAAGACTATTGCCATGGTGGAAACACAGATGCTCAATAGTTTTTCAAGCGATTTGATTGCGTCGCCGATATTAATGAGCACAAGGATACCTACTCCCCATATGGGCGCAATAATATTGGATTTAATTCCTGTAATGGCAGACAGACCAACAGCCGTTCCGGTAAGGTCTCCGCCCATGTAAGCCACTCCGCCGAGGGTGATTGCGGAAGCGACCAGCACGATCATAAGCCACTTAAGCACAGGACGGTCAGAGAGTTCCTTAACCAGCTCTTCAGCCAATCCGTTCTGGGTAACGATTCCAAGACGTGCGGCCATTTCCTGCATAACGATGACCGCGATAACCGAAAAGATAACAGTCCAAAATAATGCATAGCCATAAGCGGCACCGGCTTTGGTCGCACTCGTAATTGTGCCCGGGCCGATAAAAGAGCCTACTACTAATATGCCGGGGCCAATTGCTTTAATCTTGTCCTTTAATGTATACTGCTTTACCATAAACATCCTCCTCTTATTTGAGTGTTGATCCAATTCACAATGCTCCGGTTACTTGTTATAATATTCATTCCAAATTTCTGGATAATACCGTCAAAGGCATCTAATGCGCGTAGATTTGTGCAGGATAGCAATATTGTTTTTGATGTTTTACAAATTTTTTCTCTGTGTGATTCAACAAAATGTTCAATTTCCTGTGGCGTCACTTGTGCAATTTCCGGGTCTGACCAGATACCTAGTCCGGCAGAAAAAGCGACTTCAATATTGAATTCTGCTAGGCTCGCGGTCATAAAACGGTTGACCTCTTCTGTGTAGGGGGTCAGTAATGCTACAGGCCCTTCTAATGCCCAAAGATCGTGCAGCACTGCCTCAAATGCTGTAATTGCTGGACATTGGAACGCTTCAGCCAATAGAATGTTTATTTTTTCTAGGCCTGCGGCGCCATACACGGCCGAAGCGGAGGTACATCCGAATACTACAGCGTCAAAGCATGTAATTCCTTGTAAGTCTCTAATTCCCGCTGGAAGCGCTTCATCTACCATCCGTTTTTCCGCATCTGCGGTCACTTCGTCTAACCACAGGCGTGTGGTGTGTACAACAAAATCCGGTGGCAAATAGCGCTTTAGGTCTGTTTCCAAAGTGCTGTCAGCGTGAGGAAGCAAAAGTGCGATTCTCTTAGTCATAAATTTCACCACATTTGTTCGATATTGTCGAATCAAATTAAAAAGTTCATAAAAGAATATAGATTATTTACCCATCGACTGCTATACTAAAAAAGATATCTGGCAAAAAGGAGGGCATTTCCTAATGGAACAGACCAAGCGGGGAAAAGTAATTCAATCGGTGCAGCGGGCTATCGATATTCTTAATTGTTTTGATGACGCCAGTACAGAGTTGTCTTTGAGTCATATTAGTGACCAGTTGGCCCTCAACAAAAGCACCGTCCATGGAATTCTTACTACGCTTTGCGCCAACGGCTACATGCAGCAGGGCTTATCAGGAAAATATCGTATTGGCCATGCCTTAATTCATAAATTTAGATTCGCCCCTGAAGGATACCGCGCAATATTTTTGGAAGAAGCTAAACCGCACATGGTTCGTATCGCAAACGAATATAAAATGAATACCAGCCTGTTTGTCCTTGAGGACAACGCGCTTCAGCTTCTTAACAGAACGCTGCCCGTAAACGCGGCCTATACCATTAACCCCATCTCAAATGATCATTCTGAGCCGTTGTATTGCACTGCATCGGGCAGAATACGTTTAGCATATATGAGCACTGCCGAACTTGAACAATATTTCACGCATACCCAACTCGAGCAGCTCTCTATTTTTACACCGACCACCAAGGAAGCTGTCATTGCAGGGATAGAGGAAATCAAGGCCAATGGATATTCCTTTGAAAATGAGGAACTTGGAGAAGGTGTGTCTGCGATTTCCGTTCCGATTGTAGATAATTCAGGCAACCTGTTTGGTACTTTCAGCACGACGGGCATTGCCTTTCACATATCCCGAAGAAAGGTTGAGTTGATTGCTGACCTGAAAAATACCGTAAAAGAAATTACCCGAAACTTGTTTTAAAAATCCCCGCTTCTTAAAAACGGTTTTCTGTTTTAAGAAGCGAGGATTTTTTGTTATACCTGCGTCAGAATAAGCTCAGATCCAAAGCTGAAGAGAGATATTCCAGCGCTTTAATTCCACAAAGGCTGTTGCCTTTAGGGTCAAGTCCCGGGGAAAAAACACCAATGCCCATTCTTCCCGGAACAGCTGTCATGATTCCGCCGCCAACCCCGCTTTTGGCGGGGATGCCGATGCGAAGTGCAAACTCGCCAGAAGCATCATACATTCCGCATGTTGTCATCAATGAACGGATTACCTTGACATAAAACGGGTCAATAAGCACCTTTTGGCTATTGGGACACTTTCCGTTCCCTGCCAATACAGCGCCAAGATAGCTGATTTCTTCACAGTTGGTTAACAAGGAGCAGGCTTTGAAATAGACTTCCAAGTGCTCATCGACTTCGCCGCCAAAAATATGTGTGGAGTGCATCATGTAGGCCAGTGCACGATTTCGGTCACCTGTTCGGCTTTCAGACTTGAAAACGCTTTGGTCATAGGTAAGCTCAGGATTTCCAAGTAGTTGTCTGCTCACGCTTAAAATGTGTTGGAACCGTTCCTCCGCGTTTTTGCCCGTAATGCAGGAGGTTACTGCAATAGCTCCGGCGTTAATCATAGGATTAAGCGGTTTGCTGGTGACCGACTCTAACCGGATAATGGAATTGAAGGGATCACCCGTTGGCTCCATGCCAACCCGGGAAAAGACCTCGTCGAAACCCACATCGGAGAGCGCTGTCGCCAGTAAAATAACCTTTGCTATGCTTTGAAGGGTAAAACGGTTTTGACTGTCCCCTGCCGAATAGGATTTCCCCGAAAGATCAGTAATGCAAACCGCAAGCTGATGCAGCTCTTTTTTTGCAAGCTCGGGTATATAGTCTGCCACATGCCCCTGCCCCAGCCATCTGGCCGCATGGTCATGGGCTTCTTGCGCAATGTGGCGCATAGTTAAATCCTCCTCGTGTTCACCTTATTTAATTAAGTTGAACAGGCCGTCTATTTCGTTTGATCGAGCATATGCTGTGCCATGCCACTCATGATATAAAGCGCCATCCAGCAGGCACCGTGGCTTGAGACATTATGCAGGTCATCGGGGGGGTATATCTCCATAAAATCAAAGCCCTTTGCACCTTTGAGTCCGCATTCATGAAGCATTTCAGCTAGCTCATAGGAAGTAAGTCCGCACAGGTCGGCAGGTCCGCCCGGATTGTGGGCAATATCGAGCGCGTCACTGCATACAGAAACATAAAATGCGCGTGTACCGTTTGTCGCAATTTCAATTGCTTTTTTGATGCTCTCCATAAAACCGTTTCGCTTGACCTCGAAGCCCGTGATAACCGAAGCGCCGTATTTTGCTGCCTCTTTGAGTGCGTTATGGTTATTTCTGGGTCCTCTAATGCCGACACTGACAAGATTTTGGGGATTGAAGCCTTTCATCTCATACAGGCGATGGAAAGGAGAGCAGCGCCCATACCGTTGATCACCATAGCTGTCCATGTTGTCCATATGCGCATCGAAGTGGATAATGCCGATGTTTCCTTCATACTTTTCAGCAAACGCTTCAATAAGCGGATAACTCAATGAATGATCACCACCAAAAGTAATTGGAATGCCACCATAGGCCATCGCGCTCCGCATATAGTTGCGCACACTATCAAAGGTAAAGTCAGCATCGCCATTTCTGATCGCCATATCGCCGAAATCAGTTGCCGAAAAGTAATCGAAAAGATCAAAATTATACTCAGGTAAGAATCCGCCGTACCGCTCGGAAGCTTTACGAATGGTCTTGGTTGCATTTTCAACGCCGGTAAAGCCACCGTAAGTACAAATACCCTCCCAGGGTGCACCCATGATCACGAAATCGTGGCCCTTCAGTTCCTCCTTTGTCTTGGAGACTGGCAGTCCCAAAAAGGATGGTACGCCTGAAAACACCTCCGGATGTTCATAAGATGGGACATAGCAAACTGGTTTGTTCTGCATAGATATTCCTCCCTAAAGAAAGATATTGTTTGACATTATCGTATCAAATTTGATATTATGATAATAACATAGTCTAATTCCTCATACAATGGTGCTATTTCACGATATTTTATTTAATTTTTCGTTTTATTAAACATTCATTCGATAATGTCGAATGAATTAATCATACTAAGTCTAAATACCTAACCTGTAAGTCGCAAAACAAACCGGAAAATAAAAGAAGTAAAATAGTGAACTTTCGAAAGGGGTAAAACATGTATAATTTTGATGAAAAGATCGACCGTAGAGGGACAAGTCAAAAATGGGACTCACCACCTTATAACGTAGGGGACGCTGAGTTGTCACCGATGTGGATTGCCGACATGGATTTTGCGACACCTAACTGCGTTCTTAAAGCAATTAAAACGAGGCTAGAGCACCCAATTATGGGATACTTTGAGCCGGAGGCCCGCTTTTACGAATGTATCGTACGCTGGAACGAGAAGCGCAGAGGAATTAAAGGCATTTTGCCACAGCAGATACTTTATCAAAATTCCACCGTCGGTGCGATTGTCAGCGCGGTCAGGCTTTTTACTAAACCTGGACAGCGCGTCTTGGTACATACCCCCAACTATACAGGCTTCCAGTATGCGTTAACCGACAACAACCGCACGCTTATAAGCTCCCCTCTCATACAGGATGAAAACGGTATTTTCAGAATGGATTTTGCCGATATGGAGAAGAAAATACAGGAAAATTCCATCACCTGTATGATTTTGTGTTCGCCCCATAACCCCACTGGGCGCGTTTGGACAGCGGAAGAGTTGCGACAAGCTGCGGCACTTTGTGAGCAGTACAACGTTAAAATAATCTCAGATGAAGTTTGGGCGGATTTTGTGTTTACACCAAACAGACATATTCCAACCCCACTCGTATCAGACTATGCACAACGCAACACTATCTCACTTTACGGCGCGACTAAAACCTTCAATCTGGCCGGATTGCGAATGGCCTACTCCATCTGCTACGATGAGGTGCTCGCCGAACAGTATAAAAAGATTTGCACCGCAACGCATTATAATGTTCCCAACGTGCTCTCCATCGCAGCACTTATCGGTGCTTACAGTGACGGTGAGTGCTATGTCCATGAGCTGCTAAATTATATCCGCGAAAATATGCGTTTTGCAGATCATTTTATTAAAGAGTACGTTCCTGCACTTTCAAGTTATTTGCCCGAGGGAACATATACGCTTTGGTTGAAGTTTGACAGAACTGGCCGCAGCGATGATGAAAATATGAGACGAATGAGCCGACTGGGCCTAGTTGGTGATCCCGCTCATAAATACAATACGTCTGGCTATTTCCGGCTTAATGTTGCTTGTCCAAAAAGCCAGGTTGAAGCAGCGCTGTACAAGCTTAAGGCGGCATTCAATAGTTAAGGTCTGAGCATCAATCTGCATTGGCGCGGCTGTACAGAAGTTCACCAAAAATGCTGCCAATACCATCAAATCTAGCATAATAATTGCGATTCAATAATGAGATATGGATCGTTCAAGCTCTTATACCCAAATTGTAGTAAGACAGTATCTTCTTGACATTCATCGGCGTAAATAGTAGAGTAACATTACATTTTAATATTATACGCAAGTGTGTACAACTTAGGTTGTCAGGAAAGTCCGGTGAAAAGCCGGCGCAGTCCCGCTGCTGTAAATACACTGGTGTTTTCATCGTGCCATTGGAACTATGCTTCCGAGAAGGCGAAAGCACGAAAACTGTATGAGCCAGAAAGCCTGCTTGCGTCTATGATTCCGGTTCACCGCGTGGAGACGGTCTGGCTGGAGGGTGGAAAAGCCAATTCCACGGAGCATATGCGTTTTTTACGCATGTGTTTCGTCCTTTTTGTTGTACATATTTTTGTGCCGACCATTCCTTTATCCAGGCTCTATTCTAGGGCCGGGCAGAAAGGAATGGTTTTTTATTTTAGCTGTCATACATACACAAGCCGGTGACGAGTGGCGCAACGCGCTGAAACTTCCAAACGGAGAACTAACCGAGCGCGTTCAAAGCGACGATGTTGAGCGTAATTTTTGGCGTATGCGGCAACAAAACAGCACGGCTGCGTTGGATGCATACCGGCTGCCGGTATGCAGTGCTCTGAGAGCGCTTATTACAAGTTATAAAATTCGCTCCGTCATGGAACTCGGGCCAGGTTGGGGAAATTACACATTTTTTCTTGCTGAACAGGGCATTCGGCTGACCTGCGTAGACATATCGCCAGATAATCTTGACTACCTCGCCGGAGAGTTGAAAACACGGATGGGAGTATCTGCAAAGATGATATGTGCACCGTGGGAAAATGCCCAAATTGAGCCAAACGGGAACGACATGGTGTTTGCTTATAACTGCTTTTATCGAATGCGCGACATCGAGAAGTGCCTGTTAAAGCTGAATCTTGCCGCCACAAAGCTCTGTGTAATGGGCATGAACCGCCCGCCGGAGCTACCCTGGCTGCCCGCGATGGAAAATGATCTCGGGTTAAAGGTCCGTTACACCCGTATGGGGTGCGAGCAGTTTCAAAAGGTACTGTCGCAGCTTGGAATAAATGCAGAGTTAATCAATATTGAAAACAAGCGTGAATACCACTATGACTCCATAGGAGCGCTCATGGCGCGAGCGCAACAGCATATCCGCTCAGATTTTAATAAAGATGCACTGAAAAAGCTGCTGGCAGGCTATCATCATGCGCTGCCAAATGGTAGCCTAGTATGCGAATACCACTTTTTATCCCAGCTGTTGGTCTGGGAACCAAAGGCGCTTTAACTGCTATCAAGGCTTTTACAAAGCTTTGAGAATAAAGGAGGAAACAAAAATTATGAACTTATGGAAACGAAAAACAATATCTCGTGTTGTTGCGACGGCTATGGCTGTAATCACAGTGCTTGCCGTTGCAGCCTGCGGTGCTTCTCAACAGCCTGTTCCATCTGCATCTTCCCCATCTGAGTCGCAGCAGGTCGTCTCGTCACAGCCTGCCATCGATAAGGAAGCCGAGATTGTGCTAGCGGGATATCGCAACATTGCACCTGGCGAAAAGGACGGCTACTATTGCAGCAAAATTCTCTACGTCTGGGAGCCACTCGTGACGCAGAACGACAACGCTGAACCCATTCCCTGTCTTGCGGAGAGCTGGAAGATGAGCGATGACGGCACCCAATGGACTTTCACACTGCGCCAGGGGGTCAAATTCCACAACGGAACGGACTTTAACGCCGATGCGGTTATCGCAAATTTTGACCGCATGAAACTTGGCGTCAAAAAATCATCCTTTTACCCGCTGGATATCAACACACATTACCCCAATCTTGTTTCTTACGAAAAAATCGGCGACTACGAAATCAGGCTGACGTTTTCGCAACCCTCGCCAACGCAGATTTACAATATGGTTAACTTTGGCAGCCCGATCTACAGCCCGACCTGTTTTGATGCAGAAGGTAATTTCAGCGGCATTGCCCAAGGCACCGGCCCCTTTAAAATTAAGGAAAATATTTTGAATGAATATGTGTTGCTTGAGCGTAACGAAGACTATTACGGCGATAAGGCTAAGGCCAAAACCATCCGCATCAAGGTTATCCCAGACGCTGACACCCGTTTTTCAGCGTTAAAATCTGGCGAGATCATGGGCGTGCTTGATCTCAACGCAATCCCCGCCGCGCTGGCCGTCGAGCTTAAAGACAATAGCGATTTTGCGCTGACCACTACCAAATCCACGATGATTCGTTATCTTGCAGTGAACGGCTCAGCAGCTCCCTTTAATGATGTAAGACTTCGCCAGGCCGTCAGCCTTGCGCTGGATCGCAAAACCATTGTTGATCAGATTTACTACGGTTTTGGTTCTCCCACCACAAATATACTCAACTATTCCACGCCGTTTTATCATGAGGTAACGGTAGAGGAAAACGTGGAAAAAGCGAAACAACTTGTCAATGAAATCACCGGTGGGAAACGAATAAATGTCAAATTCCTCTACAACAGCCAAGAAGCCGCACAAAAGGGCGAGGTCGAATACATCTCTTCGCTGCTTTCTGAGATCGGCCTTGACTGCGAACTGATGCCGATGGAAATGACGGTGATGAAGGAAGAAATGAAAAAGGGCAATTATGGTATTGCCAGAATGCAGCAAGGGCTTTCAAACTCAGAGCCGGCAACAATTTTCCGCCGCTTTATGCTAACCGACGGCGATCTCAACAAGGCATATTCACTCGGCTATCAGAGCGACGATGTGGATGCTCTGATGAAAAAAGCCATGTCGGCGCTGGATATGGATGTTCGCTCCGAGTGTTACAATAAGATTCAGGAGATTTCAGCGCAGGAGTTCCCCGTCATTCCGCTCTTTAACGACATGACGCTGATGGCCTACAGTAACAAGCTGACCGGCTATCAGGCCAAACTCTACGGCTTGGAGCTTCCGCTTGTCGAATGGGCTGACTGAGCATGAAGCGCTATCTGCTTCAAAAATGTCTTTCGCTGCTGCCGGTGCTGTTTGGAATATCTCTGGCAGCGTTTGTGCTGGGCGTCGTGACACCGGGCAACCCGGCCGAGTTGGCGCTTTCCGCCGGGGGATACACGCCCACGCCGGAGCAAATTGCAGCAATGGAAACACAAATGGGGCTGGATCAACCCTACCTTGTGCAGTATGTGCGCTGGGTAGGGCAAGCCCTGTGCGGCAATCTGGGAATATCTTATGCTAGTGGAAATCCCGTAGCGCAGGAATTGCTGACACGCCTACCTATCACGTTGCGGCTCACCGCCTGCGCTATAGTAATCACCTGTCTATTTGGCATTGCGCTGGGCTGTGGAGCTGCAGCGTTTCGCGACGGCGCAATAGACCGCATTGTACGCTTTGGCATCAACGTGTCGCTGTCTCTGCCCGGCTTCTGGTTCGCGCTCTTGATGATCCTATTTTTTTCTGAATTGCTCGGATGGCTACCCACTAGCGGAAACGGCAACCTCCGCCACATGATTATGCCGACAACGGTTTTGTCGGTCGCACCGTGCGCGACCGCTGCACGCCTAACGCGGGCGACGCTTTTATCCGAAGCTGGCAAACCGTACTATTCTGCCGCCGTTTGTAGAGGAGTCGGTCGTTGGGGGCAAGTGGTGCGAAACGCTTTACCCAATGTCATACCGCCTGTGTCGGCCATGCTCGGCAATTCTTTGGGTGGTATGCTCGGCGGTTCGGTCATCGTCGAAACAATATTTGCCCTGCCGGGCATTGGCAGCTATGCGCTTGATGCGATACACGCGCGGGATTATCCCGCGCTACAGGGATATGTTTTGCTGACAGGCTTTATTTTTGTAATGATTACGTTATTGGTGGATATTATCAGTATGCTATCTGACCCAAGGGTCAGAGTAGGAAGGAGTCGAATATGAAAAAAGGTTCCTTTCAGCTTTGGCTTTCGGTGGGCATCCTGATCGGCATTCTACTGCTTAGCGTTGCCGCGCCCTTAATCGCACCGTTTGACCCCAATAAAATTGATATGGCGGTGCGGCTTCAGGCGCCAAGCGCAGTTCACTTTTTCGGTACCGATTCGCTTGGGCGCGATCTGCTCAGCCGCGTGCTTTACGGTGGCAGAACTTCCATTCTACTGGCAGTTGCGGCAACTCTTCTCTCAATGGGCATCGGCATGATCGTCGGGGTGCTCGCCGGTTATTATTCCGGCGTCTGCGACGCAGTGTTAACCGCCATAACTAACATCTTTCAGGGTCTGCCCGGAACTTGTATAATGATTGCGATAGCTGGTGTTTTAGGACCGGGGCTTAATCACATGTTGCTGGCGCTGGTGTTGACCTCATGGGTGGGCTTTTCTCGAATTGTGCGAACAGAGACGCTACGCGTGCGAGAGCAACCCTACATCGAGGGGCTTCGCCTACTGGGTGCCAGTACGCCTAGCATCCTTATCAAGCATCTGATTCCCAATATCCTGCCGAATCTCATCGTACTTTTTACCACGCGCATCGGGCGGTGCATTCTATCAATCGCATCGCTAAGCTATCTCGGGCTGGGACTTCAGCCCCCCAAACCCGATTGGAGCGTTATGATCGGCGATGCCAGACTGCATTTTCGCAGCGCACCGCATCTCATCATCGTGCCAGGACTATGCCTGTTTTTTCTGCTATTTGCGCTTAACCTCCTTGGTGATGCGCTGCGCGATAAATTGGATGTACGTGAAAGGGAGGTACGAGAGTGGTAAGCAACGCGCTTGAAATTAAAGACCTTTCTATCTCGTTTATGCTTCCGGGCGCAATGGTTCGCGCCGTTGACAACATTTCCGTACGCTTTGAGGGTGGGCAGATAACCGGTCTGATTGGCGAAAGCGGATGCGGAAAATCCGTTTTAGGTTCGGCAATACTCGGGTTGCTGCCGCCCTACGCCAAATTAGACGGTGATATTCTGTTGGGCGCGCATTCGCTGCTAAAAAGCTCAGCTATGGATCAGCGGTTGCTGGGAGCGAAGATTGGCGTCATTCCGCAAAGCCCTTCGGAATCACTTAACCCAGCTCGAACCGTAGCAGCACACCTTTACGAAGCGCTAAAACCGCTGGGTCTGGCGCGCCAGGTAAGCAAAAAGCGAACCATAGATTTACTGGAGAGTTTTGGCTTTGAGCGTGTCGAGCGCATTTTAAAGGCTTATCCCCACGAGCTCAGCGGCGGTATGCAACAACGTGTGCTCTGCGCAATTGGCACAGCCTGTTCCCCCGAATGGATTCTCGCCGACGAACCGACAAAGGGGCTTGACCCCACACTTTGCAATCGGGCGATTGACACACTGCTGTCGCTAAAAACGCGCGGCGTAAAAAGCATGCTGGTCATTACACATGATCTCATGCTGGCGGGCAGATTGTGTGACACAGTTGCTGTGATGTATTCCGGCGTAGTTGTGGAGATGGGCGATGCGCTGCGAAATCCACTGCATCCGTATACACAGGCGTTTTTAAAGGCGTTACCGGAAAACGGCATGACGCCTATCCCACAGGTCCTGGACGGACACGAAAAAACTGGCGGCTGTCCGTTTGCGCCCCGCTGTGCGATGAGCCATCCGGTGTGCTTTAAGCAATGCCCACCGCCATTGGGCGGTCATCATCATTGGGTGAGGTGTTTTAATTATGCCTGATAGACCGATTCTGGAAGCTAAAAACATCTCAAAATCCTTTTCCAGCGGGTTTGATACACGCAGAGTTCAAGCGTTAAAAAATTTTAGTCTTTCACTGTATAACGGCGAAACACTAGGACTAATGGGTCCTTCCGGCTGCGGCAAAAGCACATTGGTAAGAATACTACTTCGCCTGATCCGCGAAGATAGCGGAAGCGTGTGCTATTGCAGCGAAGATATCACCCATCTAAAGGCGAATTCGCTGCACAATTTCCGCAGAAGCGTACAATTGATCCCGCAGCGCCCAGAAGGATTTTTCGACCCACGCATCCGCATTGGAAAAAGTCTTCTTGAGCCTCTGAATTTCTATCCTGAGTTAAAAAAAAGCGGGGCCTCAACACGTTTAGAGCCGCTTTTGCAACAACTATCCCTTTCCAAAGCTCTGCTGGATAGATTTCCGCACCAAGTTAGTGGGGGCGAGATTCAACGCCTGTCTCTTTGCAGAGCACTGCTTTTGCAGCCTACAATCTTAATTATGGACGAAGCCACTTCTATGTTAGACATCTCGGTTCAAGCTCAGATATTACACATTTTAGGTCAGATCAGGGAACAATATAAGTTGTCCTTCTTATTTATAACTCATGATCAGTCAGTCGCTAAATATTTTTGCAACCGATTTGTTTTGATGGGCGAAATATAAATAAATATGCGGCATTTCAATTGTTGAAATGCCGCATATTTATTTTTGCTAGGAGGTGCGTGTTGATGGTTAAGAACTGTTTATTAAGCTTTTTACATCATTGTGCACTCCCTCTTAGCAGAATGTGAAGTATGTGACATGACTCGAAACGCAAATATCTTGCCCGTGAACCAATTTGACCGTTTCTACATGCTCGGTGCTAATTAAAAGCAGAACAATAACGAGTCCCCTGACGGTTGCAGACAATAGTTATTTTACAAACCCTGTTCCTTTTTCAGCGGGACTATAATAGTAGTTGTATAGTACTGTGCCGTCTTCAAGCACACCCCAGATCTGCACTTGCATAGCGCCTTTTATGCTAAGCAGCTTTTCTTTAGTTTCCAGTGTTTCAAGGTTGACTTGATTGATCCAATATTCAGACTGGTTTTTTTCGTCTGTTGTGGAGGGCAGACTGACAATAAAGGCAGCATATTTGTCATTGATGGCATACCAGCCGCCCAACGGAATGTCCGTTAAATCGAACTGGTTTTGCAGCGGTAACTTAAGCGTGACCCCATCGGAAAAACGTGTGAAGCCGGCAGTTTGTATTTCATCGTTGCAGTCGATAAATATCAACCCATTGTTACCCGCCTCACTAACTGAGCCATGTGTGTCACCCTTGATACTAAGACTTCGCTTTTCAGTCAAGTCGTACAGTAGCCAACCAGCGTTGCTCTCATAGCCGCTATATGTCGTCAATATCTTTTTGTCATTATCCACAAATCGGGGTGTTGCATGTACGCGTTTGCCAAGTCCCATGGGTGTATGCTGTGGGATGACGCCATCCAACAACGTAACAGTTCCGTTCGTAACATCCAGCAGCTTTAGCCCCTCAATATCCGCATAAGCAAACAGGGAAAAATCCTCACTGAAATCGTAGCCGCTGTAATGGGTTATTTGAATATCCTCCGCGTCGAATGATTCTGAACTGTCCTTCAGCGCCAGTAGTGCCGCGGGCAGTTCTATTTCCTTTTGGTCGTCAAGCGTCAGGCTATATGAAATAATACGGTCGCGCAGGCGCACATAAATACGCTCGCCACGCCGTTCCACGCCAAAGATAGAATAATCTCCATCATTTTTTTCGTTTGGAAGCGATACGGTTTTTATCAGTGAAAGACTACCTTTATCAAGCAAATGCAGGGTGAACAGCGCGCCTTCATCGTGAGAATCATCCACAAAAGCGAGCGTATCCTGATTTTCCGCCAGCAGGCGCAGCTGCGGCGGGGAAAGCTTTTCAGGAAAAACTCCCTGTGAATTTAGAACACGTTGTTCCACACTTTCTCCCACTGTAACCGAAATACGACCGTTATCCACAAAGATGCGCTCTACCCCTGTAAAATAATAAGGGTACTCGTCATACAAGGGATTAGAAGAAGGTCGCGATTGCATACGGTAAACCATTACACTATCGGTAATGCGCTTGCCGTCGAGCAAATCATAATAAGCGTATACGGCGGATATGCTGCCGTCATCGCGTATACGGACCTGTTCCAACCCTGAGCCATAGTCACTTAGTGCACTTCTCGGAGTGAAATTTCGCCACGCCATGCTTTTGATGTTGCCGTTCGCGATAAAAAAGGCATCCAGCTCAGACGTGTATGCCCATTGTGGCGGCGTGTCATATGCAAGCGGATCATATTCGGCAGAAAAATTCAAATATTTTACAGCATATTCGCTGGTGGCTGTGCGCGTAATATAAAGCTGGTCGCTTTCGCCATTTTGTGAGCCCATATCACACCAAATGCCGCTTTGGTTTGGCGCGGTGGGTATGGCATGGCCGTTTTTGATATACTCTTTGCTTAGATATTGATATAGCGCATACTTGGCAAAGTATGCTGCGGGCAAATCTTCCGGGCAAGACCAGTTGCCGCCGTTACCAAAAGTATAGTAGGTGTTATTAAGATACTCTTCCCAAATTTGATCAAGCTGCTCCCCCTCTTTAACTACCTCGCCCTTGGCCCACATCATCAGTTCATGCAGTTTGTTATAGGATTTTGCGTCGATGGTATAGCGTTGGCCGCTACTGTTAACGCATAGGGCGGAGCCATCCTCGCGTACTGAGAACTTCAGCAATGAATCGTCGCTGTCTAGCTGAAGGCAAAGGCTTTCGGCCCCCTCCGCTTCAGTCTGAGCAGGCCTCCATTTTGCCCTATGCAGTATCTGGGTCAGCTCTTTAATCTTTTTCGGATTTATGATTACATCTTTTTCATATGTAAACAGCCTATCCTGAATAGTGAAAGAAGTCGTTTCCTGTAAAAGCTGGCTCCCCAGCGGGTTGGGCTGCCCCATCGGCCGGTCGGAGCAGGCAGAAAAGCTTAAAATAATCATTATAATAAATAGTATTCTTCGGTTGCTACATAAGTAATGCATGAAATTAAACGCCCTTTCTGATCTCCTCAGGTTTTAGCGACTAGTGCGATACCCGCCGCCATCTAGAAGCTTAAGTACTAGTTCCAGGATTACCTTCTTTTATGGGCCATGAATATAGTCATTTATAATTTTATTTGTGAGCTTAGAAAAAGTATTTACTCAATAATTTTTACATCTGGCGTAACCTTTGAGAGACTATTATAACCGGATTTATCTCATCACTTATATGATTGTTTTTTCAGAATTTTCAACCCAACAATCCTCAACGCCAGTAATATTAAGGAAAGAAATTCTGAGGGCACCAGTGGCATATACAAGTGGAAATAATCAGCCATATACGTAATGTAGTAAAAAAACGGGATGTACAGCGAAAGTCCAACTAAAGGAATCACAACTTTCCAGACATTGCAAATGGGGAGAACTATGAATCCATATAAACATCCATATAATAAGAGATGAATTCCAATAAGATTAATAACGCAAACTGAAACCCTAACAATCTCAGAAATCATAGTAATAATACTATTATTTTCATCTTCGCCGCTCTGAAGAAACATATTCCATAGGGTATCACCACTAATTGCGCATGATATTTGGTAATATTATACTACTTAAGTTACTGCACGTAAACCTCTCTCACCCTTACATACTTTTCGACTCTTAACGGTTCTCCTTTAACTTATCACGTAATTTCGTATCCTGTATGACGCAAATATTTGCTACTATTTTTCGCTTGATATTATGACGTTACGCACAAAATATATGCTTATATCCTTCGTAACCCCCAGTGATATCGATACTTCTCGCACTCCTTTTGATCGTCAGTTTGTCGTCAAACCTTAAAAACGCAAAAAACAAAAACCGCACGTTAAAGCTTTTCGGCTTAAACATGCGGTTTTTTGGTCTGAGTGACTGGATTTGAACCAGCGGCCTCTACCACCCCAAGATTATAAAAACCTCCCGGTTTTTGACTTTCAATGCATGTTATTTTTTTGGTATTATAAAGTTTCTGCCAAAATAAGAGACATCTGGAGGTAACAAAATGAAAAAGCAAAATCACTTACATGAATGGCTGGATTATTGGAGAGAAATTTACTATCAGCCATCGGTATCACCAAGCACATATGAAATTAGCGAATATTATGTTCGCATCATAAAAAAGCACTTCTCCGATAGAGCACTGAAAAACATACTCCCCTCAGACTGCCAAAAGTTTTTGAACCGCTTATATCAGGAGCAATACGCAAAAGCAAGCATAAAGAAGTGCGTGACAGTTCTTAATAAAGCGTTCAGCCGAGCCGAGACTGACAGGTTAATTAAAAGTACACCCATGGTAAACCTGACAATACCGAAAGCACCTACCAAAAAAGTTTCAGCGCTAACTCAGAAAGAACAAGTCGTTATAGAAACGTATTGTAAAAATACGCTTTATGGCGACTTTATTTTATTTCTTTTATATACAGGTCTGAGAGTTGGCGAAATGATTTCGTTGAAATGGAGCGACTACGATTGTGAAGAACGTATTATTTTTGTCCGAAAAAGTAAAACCGACAGCGGCATACGTGTTATCCCACTAGTTCAAACAGCATTTGAGATTATCAGTGCACAGGAAAAATCAGAAAAGGATGATTACATTTTCAGAAACCTACATGACGACCCTATCTCATACAGCAATATGAAAAAGTGCTATGAAAAGCTGCGTGAAAAAACAGGGGTCAAGGACTTTACAAACCATGTATGCAGACATAGTTTTGCCACACGCCTTACAGAGCGCGGTGCAAACCCCAAAGGAGTGGCGGGTGTGCTAGGGCACAAAAAGGTGGAGTATGCGCTCAATATTTATACCGACTTGGAAGCCCAAGCATTGAAAAAAGAAATTTATCTGTTGGACAGCAAACCGTTGGAGATGCTTACAGCAACTGAAAGTGCGCTGATAACCTGCATTAACTTTATCTATCAGCAATACGGGAATGACGTCCCACCAGAAATACTGAAAATTTATCAACAAATCAGTTTTAAGAATTGAGGAGGAGTAACATATGAAAATCATATCAATTGCAAACCAGAAGGGCGGCGTTGGAAAAACCACCACTACAATGGCACTGGGGGCAGCGCTTGCTGCTAAAGGAAAGCGCATATTACTTATTGACCTTGACCCACAGGGAAACCTATCTAATTATCTCGGCTTTGAGCCAGATGGCAGCGCTACCATCCATGAACTGATTGTAGCCGGTGCAACCGGTCGGGAGCTAGATGCCGCTGGATGCATTCGCCGCAGCGAAGCCGAGCAATTGGATTACATACCGGCAACTCTTGCATTGTCGGGCGCAGATGCTGTTATTCAATCGGCGATTGGGCGTGAAAGCGTTTTACACCGCGTACTGCAAGCCTCGCTATTTGGCAGCTACGATTACATCCTGATAGATTGCCTGCCGTCACTGGGAAACCTGACACTAAACGCCTTTGGCGCGTCGGATTCTGTTTTAGTACCGGTTCAAATGCAGAAGTTTGCACTGGATGGGTTGGATGCATTGTTTAACTCTATAAAGATGATTCAGCAGCTTATTAATCCCAAGCTGAATCTGGGTGGCATTCTTCAAACGATGCGTGATAACACAAACATGAGTGAAAGCGTTAAAGATTACCTGATAACCAATTATGGCAACGCGGTTTATAACACGTCAATCCGCCGTTCTGTAGAGGCTGCCAACAGCACCGCTTATCAGAAAAGTCTTGTCAGCTATAAAAATAAGCTTGGTCAGGAGTATGAAGCTTTCGCAGAGGAGTTTCTGGCACGGGAGGGGGCAGCGTCCTAAATGGCTAGTAAGTTTGATTTTTCCAACCGACCAAAACAACAGTTTACGCCCGAGGATTTGCCTGGTCTGTTTAGTGGCCTTGGCAATGCAACTGCGCCGGGTACCATTGTTCAGTTGCCGCTTGGTAAGCTGATTGCTTGGGCAAACCAGCCGTTTAAACCATACTCCGAAGAAAAGATGCAACAGCTTGTTGAGGATATTAAGGCGAACGGTGTTCTCAATCCAATTATTGTTCGTCCGAGGGGTGAGCAGTACGAAATTCTAGCTGGGCATAATCGCTGGAGTGCAAGTCGAAAAGCTGGACTGGAAACGATACCCGCCATAATTAAAGTCGTTGATGATGACACCGCCACACTGATAATGGTCAACACCAACCTCAACCAGCGCGACGAACTGCTCCCCAGTGAAAAGGCCTGGGCATATCGGTTGCAGCTGGAAGCGATAAAACGTCAGGGACAACGTTCTGATTTAACTTCTGTTCAAAATGGACAGAAGTTAAAAGACACTACATCGAGAGAAAGCATAGCATCTCAATCCACAGATAGTTCAACACAGGTTTTTCGTTACATCCGCCTTACCTATCTTATTACTGAGCTGCTTGAAATGGTTGACCAGAACATGCTTCCAATGGTATCCGGCGTATCGCTTTCTTATCTATCTGAGGAGCAGCAACACATTGTTTGCGACATCTCAGCTGAGTGCGATAAACGCATATCCACGGCTCAGGCCGAGCAGATAAAGCGGCTCGATCAAGATAGTAACTTTTCAAATGATGCCGTTCGGCGGATTCTGTTGCCGACGCCGCGTTGGAACGCAGCAAATGAATTTGTCAGCCGAAGTCGCAAGCTTATTCCAAAGTCAGCTACCAGCAATGATATTGAGTATATCGCAGAGCTTATAAAAGGATATTTTGAAAATATTGGCAAGGAGCAAAAACATGATGCCGGAAATTTATAGGATTGCGCTGGCGGTGTTGGTGGGCTTCTCAGCCGGCACGCTTTACAAATGGCTACAGATTATGTTTTCCAACGGGTATCTGTCCTACCGAGAATTTTTCAATAGCTGGGTACGTCTTATTCCGAATACTGCAACCCATGACGACATCGAAAATATCTCCAAGCTGATAATAGATTACTTTTGGAAGAAACAAAAGGATTGGAAATCATTATGAAAAAGAAAATGCCGCAGCTCACTATGAAAAGAGCCAAGGAAATTGCAGTCAAGGTTTTGGGGACATCTAGAGGGCTAGAAAAAGATGAACGCTTTGAGGGCGCACCCTATGCCGTCTATCAAATACCGATGGGCGATTTTCGCACTGAAATCCGTTATGACATCTACGGCGGCACGCTTATCCAAGTCTCAATGCGTGGATCAGTGGGAACATCATTCGCTTTATATGACCCTGATACATTAGAAGAAAATTTTGAACAAGAAGAGATTTGGAAAAGGCGTGAACAACAGGAAACATTTAACGAATGGGTGAGCTCAAATGGCCCGGAACACTGTCACGAGGCCGTTGATAAAAGCTGGAATAATCAGAGTTAGCCAAAATCCCAAACGATTGCGAATTTGACATTATTTATTGTGACAGGAGGTACCATAAATGGATACACAGGAAGAATTAGCACGGAGCGGTGTGCGCGTAGGTGTCAGAGTAGCGGAGCTTACCACAAGGGCGTTGGCTGCCGGTGTGGCAAAACTGCTTAAAAAACTTATCGTCAAGGAACCGACTGGTGAACGCACCATGCGACAGATGATCAACAACGGTGGAAAGCTGCTTGCCGAAGAGTTGAAAGGTGCGGAGGTTGCGGAGCTCTCCAGAATAGCTAAACGGTATGCCGTCAGCTTTTCAGCCATAAAAAATGAGGGCACCCAGGACTACACGATCTTTTTCAAAGCGGCTAACGAGCATCAGATACATGCCGCGCTCACAGCTTACAACGCCCGCGCGGTGATTCGGGCGCAGGAGCAATCCAAACTTAAACAGCAGGGCGATGACCTGCCAGTCAGAACTGCTTCCACAGAGGAAAAATCCCCGCAACAGGATACGCCGACGCCCGAACCAACCCGAGATAAAACGACCAACCGAGAGGAACGCAGTCCTTTTGAATCGGAGCGGCAGGTAAAGAAGTCTAAGCACCCGCCCCGCCGCTCTATCCCTAGGGAGCTTGAAATAGCTAAGGAGGAATCCAGAGCGATACAGGAAGCCAAGGCTACCGAGAAAGAGCTGACACCGAAAAAGCGCGGACGGCAACAGGAACTATTGCGATGAGTAGTAAAAAAGCATTCTCATACACGCTAATGCTGCTTGTTGTCCTGGTTGTTTTCTTTTACATTAACCGCAGTAGTGAAGTGGTGCGCACGGCCTACGGAGAGGGGCAGGATTTGCTTCAGGCGATGGACGGCATCGCACAAGTCATATTGGAGCGCCCGTTGTATCTGTCGCTTAATCAGACAGATCTGTTGGTTCCGGGATTTGTCTTAGCGGTTCTCTTGATGTGCATCATGCATCGGCGCAAGGTGTTTCGGCTTGGCGAGGAATACGGATCAGCACGTTGGGGAACGGCGGCGGACATTAAGCCTTTCATTGACCCCGACCCGTACAAAAACATCATCCTGACGCAAACTGAGCGGTTATCCATGGCAGGGCGTATGAAGGTAACCAAAACCGAGGATTACAACCGCAATAAAAACGTTTTGGTAATTGGTGGGGCGGGCACCGGGAAGACCCGTTATTATGTAAAGCCGAACCTGCTGCAATGCCACAGCAGCTATGTCATTACTGACCCGAAGGGATTGCTACTCTACGAATGCGGCCATGCGCTGGAATCACAGGGTTACGCAATCAAGGTACTTAATCTTGATGATACCTGGGGAATGCGCAAGTCCATGGGTTACAACCCTTTCGTTTACATTCATAGTGAAGCGGATATTTTGAAGGTTGTCGACGTTTTTATGGCAAACACAGGCGGTGGTGATAAAAAGGAGACGGGAGATCCATTCTGGCAGGCAGCTGAGCGCCTTTACTATTGTGCCCTGATCGCTTACATCTGGTCAGTGGGCGAACCGGAGGATAGAAACTTTTGTACGCTGCTAGATTTACTCAACGCTTCTGACGTACGTGAAGATGACGAAGACTATCAAAGTCCGGTAGATATTCTGTTTCGTGATTTGGAAAAGGACTATCCCAGCCACTTTGCAGTACGGCAATATAAAAAGTTTCGTAAGGCTGCTGGAAAAACCGCCAAATCCATCCTTATTTCCTGTGCGGCACGTCTTGCCCCTTTCGATATTCAAGAGGTACGCGACCTGATGATAACCGACGAGCTGGAACTTGACCTGCTGGGCGATGAAAAGACCGCATTGTTTGTCATCACATCGGACACCAACAAGACCTTTAACTTTATCGCGGCGTTGGCCTATTCGCAGATGTTTAACCTGCTGTGCAACCGCGCGGACCATGTGCACGGCGGGCGCTTACCGGTGCATGTCAGATGTTTGTTTGATGAGTTTGCCAACATTGGCAGAATTCCGAATTTTGATGAGATCATTTCAGTCATCCGTAGCCGCGAAATTTCCGCTAATGTCATTCTTCAATCTAAGGCACAGTTGGAAAGCGTCTATGAAAAGAAAACGGACATTATCGTAGATAACTGTGATTCTCTGCTGTTTCTTGGTGGCAAGGGCAAGATGCTCGAAGATGTTGTCAAACTCATCGGCAAACAGACCATCGACCAGTTCAGCGAATCCAAAACGCGCGGCTCTCAGAAAAGCGACGGTACCAACTACCAAAAGCTCGGCCGCGAGTTGCTGACTGTGGATGAGCTGGCTGTCATGAGCCGAAAAAAGTGTATTTGTCAGATAGGCGGTATTCGCCCATTCTATTCGGATAAGTACAATCTTCCGGAGCACCCAAGGTATAAGCTGCTGTCTGATGCAGATAAACGCAATACCTATATTCCACCCTGGATGGCTCGGCAACCGTTGGATATCTCGCCCGATGAGGGCTTTGAGATTTTTGAATAGATAAATAAAAACAAAAGGAGATTAAAAAATGGAGATTTTTACAAGTGGTGTAGGCCTGTTGCAGAAAATAATCAATCTGATTGGCGGTGGATTGGTGATTATCGGTATCATTATGTACCTTATGGCGAACAGCGATAACAACCCTGCCGGAAAGCAGCAGGGTATGGCGCTCTTCATATCGGGCGCAGGTGTTGCACTGGTAGCCAATACCTTGATTCCCATGCTGGCCAGTCTGTCCTAGGTATGTTATATGATTACGGTTCTCAATGCGGTAGAAGAGTGGATAAAAGGTTTTCTGGCCGATCTTGTCTGCGGCATTCTGAGTAACATTTTTAAAATTGTCGCACAGCAGACTAACGGGCTGATTGATGACCTAGCATTAAACCCTGAAAGCTATAACGCCAGCATGTGGTCCATGCTCCAAAGCGTTATCCGCAGCGCTGTTGTTCCCGTCGCCGCGTTGGTGTTGACATACGTGATGTGTATCGAACTGATCGGCTGGCTCAATGATAGGAACAATCTTAATACTTCAGGTGATGTGATGGCGACGCTAATTAAATACGTCATCAAACTTTTTATCGGTATTTTGTTGATTCAAAATGCTCATGTGATAACGCTCGAAATATTCAAAGTGGCAAACACCGTTATAACCGAAGCGATAGGAACGGTGAATACGAATGTCGCGGTTGAAATGCTGTCTGACAGCAAGATGCAGGAACTTAAGGAATCCCTCATTACATTAAACCTTGGTGATTTGTTGGGAATGATTTTAATTACCGGTCTTGCATTTCTGATCACTTTTATTATTAACGGTGCCGCGCAAATGATTATCATAGGACGTGTCATTCAGATTTACATGTATTGCAGTATCGGCTCCGTTCCATACGCAACATTGATAAATAAGGAATTGAGCGGCATCGGCAAGAACTATCTGCTCAATCTGGCGGCACTGGCATTTCAGGGTTTTTTCATGGTCATTGCCATTGCCATGTATGGCTATCTGATCAGCGACGTGGATTTTTCTGAGATGACCGGGGGTCTGGTAAACATGTGGGGGATGACCAAATATCTGATGAGGTTGCTTGTTTGCAGCGGCGCACTGGTGTTTACGCTTATCGGATCTAAATCGCTATCAAAATCCATATTCAACGCACATTAAGGGGGGCTTGTTTGTGCCATACGTAACCGTTCCAAAGGATTTTACCACGATTAAAAACAAGGTGTTTCTAGGCATGACGAAGCGGCAGCTGATTGCTGCCGCCTCCGCCACCCTAATCTGCCTGCCAACCTATTACTTTCTTTCAAAGGCCATTGGCGACCTGGCATTATACCTTGTCGCGCTGCTGGCGGTTCCTATTTTTCTGACCGGGTTTTACCATCACAGGGATGGACGCCCGCTGGAGAAAGTTTTTATGAATTATATTACGGTAAGGTATCGGCGCCCGTTATTACGCCCCTACCGCACCGAGAACATTTATGCCGGCCTCGAACCGGTCACAAAAATACAGGAGGTGATTCAGGATGCCGAGCCAGACAACATCGCAGAAGACAGCAACGATAAAAAGGCTCGATCCTTACGCGGATCTGCCAAAGCCGGTAAGAAAAAAGGTTGTAAGGCTCGTTAAGCTGGCAAAGCTTCAGGGGCAGATTCCAAATAGCGCACAGCGTACCATTCCCTACACTCAGATGTATCGCAACGGCCTGTGCCACACGACCGGCGTACCGGTCAAGGCCGTCCGCCGAGACAAACTCTGGCAGCGCATGATTAAGAAGCTGCCGGTTCCCGGCCTTCAGGAAAAGAAACCGGTTACGCTGGGCTATTACACCAAAACAGTTGAATTCTTTGATACCAACTATCGTTTGGCCAAGCGCGAAAATAAAGAGGCTATCTTTGAAAATTGGTGTCGGTTTCTCAATTACTTTGACGCCACGGTTTCGGTTCAACTAACCTTCTTAAACCAGAAGGTTGATGTTGAAGACTTTTACCGCTCCATTGAGATACCGGCGCACGGCGATGATTTCAACGCACTCAGGGCGGAATATGTCACGATGCTCAAGGCGCAGTTTTCCAAGGGTAACAACGGGCTGATCAAGCGCAAATTTCTGACCTTTGGTATACATGCCGAAGACCAGGATACGGCGCAGATAAAGCTTGACCGCATAGAATCCGAGATTATAGGCACATTCCGAACGATGAAGGTCGTGGCGTTTCCGCTCAACGGTTATGAGCGCTTGGAAATCATGCATGATGTGTTGAATATCGGCACCGACCGAAAGCTCAATTTCAACTGGGATTTAATCACGCAAACCGGGCTTAGCACCAAAGATTTTATTTCGGCAAACAGTATGAATTTCAGTCAAAAAAGACAGTTTGAGCTTCAGGAACGTGTTGGGCGCGCCTCATTCCTTCAGATAAACGCGCCGGAGCTTTCTGATGATATTCTGGCGCAGCTGCTTGAGTTGGATAGTCCTCTCATTGTAACGATGCATCTGCACAGCCTAGAGCAGGCCGACGCCATTAAGCAGATCAAGGACACCATGACCGACCTGAACAAAATGAAGATTGAGGAGCAGATGAAGGCTACCCGGATGGGCTATGGTATGGAGATTCTGCCGCCAGATCTGGTGACTTTCATCGATGAGGCCGACGATCTGCGGCACGACCTTGAAAGCCGTAACGAACGGCGATTTTTACTGACCTTTACCGTGACCAACTTTGGCGTCGATGAAGCGGAGCTTGAAAACATCTTTTCCACCGCTAAGCAGATTGCCCAGCAGCACAGCTGTGAGCTGTTACCGCTGGATTGGCAGCAGGAGGCCGGACTGGTGTCCGCTTTGCCTATCGGCATCAATAAGGTCGGAATCGAGCGTATGTTGACGACCTCAAGTACCGCAATATTCATTCCCTTTCAAACGCAGGAACTGTTCCAGAAGGGCGGGCTGTATTACGGCGTTAACGCGACCTCCAAGAACATGATTATGATTGATCGTCTCACCGCCAACAACCCCAACGGCTTGATTTTGGGGGTTCCGGGTTCTGGCAAATCCTTTTCAGCCAAGCGCGAAATGGTAAACGTTGCACTGGCAAGACCGGAAGACAGCATTCTCATCCTCGATCCCGAGCGAGAATATACCGCACTGGTACAGGCACTCGGCGGGCAGGTCATCGATATATCCGCAAATAGTCCGCATCACATCAACCCGATGGACTTAAACATTGACGCTAAAAGTGCTGAGGATAGCAAATTTGACCCTGTTAAGGACAAGATTCAATTTCTTTTCTCTTTCTGTGAGCAGGTTATGAGCCGGGGCGATATAGGCTTAGACCCCGTAGAAAAATCCGTCATTAACCGCTGTGCTGTAATGGTGTATGAAAATTATCTGAAAAAACCGGTAAAGGAAAATATGCCAATACTACAGCACCTATACGACAAACTCTTGGAGCAGAACGAGCAACAAGCGCACCACATCGCGGCTGCGCTGGAGCTGTACGTCACCGGCAGCTTTAACGTATTTAACCACCTGACCAATGTTGAGACGGATAACCGCATTATCTGCTTTGACACCAAGGATTTAGGGCAACACCTTCAGGCGCTGGGCATGTTGACCGTTCAGGATCAGATTTGGTCTCGGGTGAGAATCAACCGCGCCAAAAAACTGATAACCCGGTATTATGTGGATGAATTTCATCTGCTTTTAGCCGATAAGCAGACGGCCGGTGCCAGTGTCGAGATTTGGAAGCGCTTTAGAAAGTGGGGCGGCGTACCGACCGGAATTACGCAGAACGTCAGCGACTTTCTGGCATCCCCACAGATTAACAATATTTTTAGCAACAGCGATTTTGTTTATCTGCTCAACCAGGCGTCGAAGGATCAGAAGATCCTCGCCAGTGAGCTGAACATTTCGGAACACCAGTTAGGCTATGTAACCAATACGAACCCCGGCGAGGGTCTGCTGATATTTGGTGGTACGATTATTCCCTTCGAGGACAAGTTCCCGAAGGATTCGCAGCTGTATAAGCTAATGAGCACCAAGCTTGAAGAAGCAGTGACGGCATGAATAAAAGGGACTATCCCCTCAACGCCTGTTGAAAACAGAGATATCCAACAGGGTATTCACCCCGCACCCGCAGGGGCATTATCTTCGGTCGGTAAAGACCGCCCACCTCTCAAATTCGCAATCGTTTGGGATTTTGGGCATAGAAAGGCCGCCCCTGTAAAGGAGCGGTGGGATGGACAATTACTAGAATTGGAGATAAATAGCGGCCATGAATATTGATATCGACGGAGTAAATTGCCCCTATTGTAATCATTGGATTACAGAGCTTGATACCATATCAAGTCAAAGTAACGTTGTATGCCCTTTTTGTTTGCAAACGGTTATCGTTGCTAAATTAATAGAATATCAAGCTTTTAAATCCGATGAGCAATTCATGTTTGGCAAAAATTTAAAAAAGCTACGCTCTACAATGAACATGAAACAGAAGGAATTTGCCGAACTTCTTGGTATCCCTCAGCCTTCAATTTCTGCTTATGAGAATGGACGTAATCAGCCAACTTTGGATGTGCTGATAACAATTGCACTAAGGTGCAATATCTCTATTGATTGGTTGTGCGGGCTTAGGCCCGAGCAATATCTGCCAAATTCGCAATCATTTGCGAATTTGGATATGAACAAGCCGCCCTATTAAAAGGACGGCAGAAAAGACAATCAAATAGCAATGCCGATTTTACGCTCTACGGTATGTATCCGCTGTTCGTGATCCTTAACGTTCCCGCGAATAACGTCCGTTTCTTCATTGAGGGCGTTAATCTTGCCTGCGACCTCATGCTCATATTGTAGGCCGAGCTTGGTAGTCTGGTTTTCCAGTAGCTCTGCCACCTGCATCAGCAGCTGTGTGCTCTGAGCGTCAATCTTAGCGTTAAGGCGCTGCTCCTGGGCATCAATCTTAGCATTCAATTCATAACGCATATCCTGCATTTCAGTACGGAGTGCATCAAACTTACTGTCTATAGACTGTTCCATGCGCTGCAATTTACTATCAATGGTATTTTCCATCATTTGCTGCAACAGCAACATTTCTTCTCTGGTCATTGTCATCCCTCCTGTGGGTGGTTCTTTTATTGTAACGGTTGCCGTAGCAAAAGACAATTGGCATTCCTTACAAAATCCTCAGCACAGGCGTGTCACACAGGCTAAATTCGCAATCGCTTAGGATTTTTGGGTATGAAGAAGCCGCCTCATTGAAGAGGCGGCGGTGTGGGCAATTAAATTATCTGCTTTGTCTCTGCTCCATCAAACGGTTCTTCTGCTCTAAAAAGTCCAGCCGCATCTTGTGTATCTGCGCCTGTTGCGCGGCTTCTTCTTCCATCTCATACCTGTGCAGGGTGGCTTGCTTGGTGGCTTCCTCTGCGGCAATTTCCTCCTTAACACGTTTTCTATCTTTCGCAAAATCATGTAGAAATGCGCACATCGCAAAAATAATAGTAAATGCAATCCAGTAAACGATTTTATTACCGGGAACAAGGCTGGCCGGATAATCGGCAATAAGATAGGCCCACATCAGCGAAAATACCACAGTGGAGATATAGAACCCAACTTTAGAAAAGTGGAACAACGTCAGCAATACAGCTCCAACCGCAATCGCCACAACAATAGCGGCGCCGGTGCCCATAACCTTATAATGCCAAATCATCAACCAGGTCAAAAATCCCAGCATGGCGGCGTCAAACATCTCAATATAGCGGATAAATTTACTAATAAGCCACCAGGGCCAAATAATCAAGACCTTATAAGCGAACTTCCAATACAGTCCCATCATTGCTCGTACCGCCCTTCTAATTACTTCCATATTATCATAAAATCCGCATAAATACAAGCTTTATTGAGAGGAGCAGACCGTTGGAAGATAAAAAATCCGATAGCCCAGAAAAGCAATTTCAGCAATTAGACGCACACGGTCTGCTGAAAAAGAGTAGCCTAACTGGGCAATCCGAAATCGTTAATACCATTGAGGATGATAAACGGTTAAATCCGATAAATAGAACCTATAAGCTGGCGCGTACTGCGCAGTATGCTTCAAGATTACATCAGAGCAGTAAGCGTCTGCTCCACCAGCCAAAGCGATCCCGATTAAATTTTGAAAACAAAGGCCATCCACATAAAAATAGCAGCCGAAACAGCAGCACGTTTTCAGAACCTGACGGTTCCTCCAAAGATACCGACGCGCGGTCCGAAAAAAAATCGCGTTTAAAGCAAGCGCCTCAGGATCCAAAATTAAAATTTGAAAATCTAGCCGACAGAGATAGTAAAGCCGGGCATATCCGCCCCACCACTCAAAAATCGCATGGAATCACGCAAAGATCATTGTTTAAGCCTGAAAACGCTAAATCCCAACGGCTGCGATTCAAGTCGAACGCTACCCCTGCCGAAAATAGTACGGGATCCGTTGATGGAACCTACTCTCAGTCCGGTAATTCTAAACTGAATTTCGATAGTACTGTCGGCAGAAGAAATCTCAGGTTTAATAAGAGCCCCAGAGTAGGGAGTGCAAAGCAAAATAGTCCTTTGCCCGATAGAACCCACCAGCGTTTCCGGGTAGTCAACACCCGGGAATGGGGTACTTTCAAAGAAACCGTTCTACCAAACACAGCGAACAAAGCCTTTTCTCAAACCGGCGATTCCGCTTTGCGGTTTGACAACGCTTCCGGCGGAAGAAAGTTTAGGTTTAATAAGATTGCCAGCGCCGGGAACACAAAACAAGATAGTCCTTTACAAAAGAGAGCCCGCCAGCGTTTCGGGGTAGTCAACACCCGGGGATCGGGTGCTTTCAAGGAAACCTTCCCTCTATCGAACAGAACCTTTTCACAAACCGGCGATTCCGCTTTGCGGTTTGACAATGCTTCCGGCGAAAGGAAGCTTAGGTTTAATAAGGCCCCTGGTGCCGGGAGGACAAAGCAAAATGCAGGTAGTCCCCTGTCCAAGACAACCCGACAGCGTTTCCGGTTAGTCAACACCCGAGAACCGGGTGCTTTCAAGGAAATCGTTCGACCAAACACAGCGAACAAAGCCTTTTCTCAAGCCGGAAATTCCGCTTTACGTTTTGACAATGCTTCCGGCAGAAGAAAGCTTATATTCAATAAAAATCTTAGTGCCGGGCGTATAAAACAGAGTGAGGTCCGCCCTACAACTTTAAATTCTCACACACGCTTTCGGCTAGCAAGTGTTAGGAATACCTCCGCAATGACCGGCGGTGAGCAACCTAAATCGCGGTTACAGTTCGATTCACCATCCGAAAAACAGAGCATAAAATCTCAAACTGTTTCTGAAGTTAAAAATATCTCGGCTAAAGACAACGTCTCTGGCGGCATACGGTTCACACAAAAATATACGTGCTATAAAGCAACGACTGAACAATGGCGGTTTGGCGGCGTTGAGCAACAGCAGCGATCAAAGTTTATCGACAGAGAAAAAAGGCCATCCCGCTTGAAGTTTGAGGAGGATCGCGCCGAGCGAAAAGCCAGGTCAGATTCGGTAGCGGGTGCTAAGAAGCTTAAGACTGAAAATTCGTCTGAAGAGCAATATAGATTTTCCGACTTAAAGAAAAACATTGAAAAAGGTGGCCTATTCGGTTCCGTCCTCCGCCACGAAACCGACCGAACATTAGATAACCTTGCGCAAAAGTCCGAGAATCAGGCGGTGGAGGGCGTCAACGCCGAGCGTAAGCTAGCGAGCAAGGGCGCCAGATATGGCCTGAGATTTGGGCGGCAGTGGCGGGACGAGCATAGTGAGCGCGTCTCCCGGCGCGAAGTCAAGCGGCAGAATAAGCAGCTGCTCCGTGATTTAAAGGAACAGCACTATGAGCTGACACACGGCAGACCCTCTCCCGCGGCTAAACGTCGGCAGGCGATGGAAGGCTACCGTAAACAAGCCCGGGCGCGGGTCGAGCAAAAAATCGGAGTGGAAGCTACTGCCAAGATGGAAAAGGTGCTGGCTTTTATTGCGGAGAAAGGGGCCGCTATTATACGTGCCGCAGTTGCCTTTGTTGGAGCGCCACTTTTGGGCATCGTGCTTGCATTTCTGTTCATTGCCCTGCTTGCATTAGCCTTTGTTGGCGGCATTAACAACACCGCAATTGCTGTTTTAACCTCCTACACCGCTGATAACGTCACAATTGAAGCCGCCAGCAGCTACTATACCAAGCTCGAAGCCGAGCTGGACAAAGAGATCAAGAACATATCAACCGCATGGGAATGGCAGCACATAGACCAATTTCACTATGACCTTGACGATATCGAGCATGATCCCTTTCAGCTCATGGGTTATCTCAGCGTCAAGTATCCCGGCTTCACCTTTAGCGATGTAAAAACCGAGCTTGATTACATTTTCGACCAGCGCTACACGCTCACCACACATCAATGGTATGAATGGCGAGGAAAAAGCCCTCACCGCTATAAGTATTACCACTTAGATGTGACGCTGCGCGCAAAGCCTATGGAGCCGATACTGCGTCAGGAGCTGGCGAAGGATACCAAAAACGACCTGGTAAGCTGGTACGGCGTGCTTATGGAAACCAAGGGCGCGCATCAAGCGTATGCAAACCCTTTTGATATAGATTGGTCAGGCAATGTCAGCAGCCTGTACGGTTACCGTGTAGATCCTATTGGAGAGAAGGAGCTACAACAGCACCGTGGCGTGGACATTGCCATGCCGACCGGCACACCGATACGGGCCGGACTTTCCGGCACCGTGCGGTATGTTGGACATGACAACATCATGGGTAATTACATCATCCTAGATGCAGACGGTGTGGAGCACACGATGAAGTATGGCCATTGTGATAAGGTGCGGGTTTCAGTTGGCGATAAGGTTGTCGCTGGTGAAACGGTGATTGGTACCGTCGGAAACAGCGGACAGTCCACCGGGCCACACCTGCACGTGGAGATACTGGAGAACGGCAAATATGTAAACCCCATTTATTCGCTAAATTACAAGGAAAAGACAACATAAGGAGTGTAACAGCATGGATAATTCTAAATCATTTGAGCCAACCAGAGAACTATCTGCAAACTCACTGACTGACAAGCCAACAGAGATTAGCTTTTTACCCTTTTCCCAAAGAGAGTTATTAACTCTCAATGAAGAGCAATTTTATGGATGCAACAATATTATCCAAAATAAAGTAATCATTGATAATTATTAAAGGCTCTCTCGGAATCGCATGTAATGTGACATAGCAAAGTCAATGCTTTGAGGCTGTTGTTTTTGAATTGCTCCAGCCTCGCACACCATGTAATAAAAGGCCTGCTCGAACACTCCGCACACTGCATTGCAGGCCATGGGAAGCGTAAAGTATTTGTAATATATTTTATCAATGCCAATTTGTCTTGCATGACAGAGACGATGATTGCCGTCAACTACCAACCAACGATAACGCTGGATTGGAAAATCCACGATATAAATTGGAGCCAGATTGTAAGGTACATCGTCGGGTTGCTCTCGACTATATTTCACCTGCTGAGAATCAACCCACTCAGAAACGTTTCCATTGTTTACGGGCAATAGCGACGCATATTGATCGAGCAAACTTATATTGAAGCATAGCTTCAGTTCATATGTCCCGATGTAAATTGATGCCTCAAAACGATTTGGCAATAGCTTCTCATTTATACTTTTTATTCCGTATTTTTGATAAACAAGCTCTAGCGTTTCACACCATTTATTCATATACTCTTTTGCATTGGTAATACCTAAGTCCTCTTGCATGTGCATCGCAGTATTGTCACAAAAAGTTCTAACTTCTTCAAGCTTCATTTTCACTGCTCCCTTTTAGTTCGTAGATATTGAAAATTATACCAAACTATAAAGGGAAATACAATTTTTGAGACATTTAGAGGAGCGTGACAGCATGGATAACAACAAAATCTACAACATCAATGCAGCTTCCCAAAATAGGGTTATGCTTGACTGCCCTACTACGAACAACCCATACGGCTTATTACTGGGTGTGCCTGGTCCAGGTAAGAACTTCTCAATAAAACGTGAAATAGTAAATGCTCTAGTAAAGCAGCCAAATCACAGTATCTTGATACTCGATCCCCAGAGAGAATATACAGCGCTTATTGACGCGTTGGAGGGAAAGGTTGTGAAACCATGAAAAAAGCTTTATCAAGAGCAGCCAGCTTTTTAATCGTCCTATTGCTTGCGCTTCCTCTCCTGCCGGTTACGGCAAGAGCCGCAAGCTCGCTGGCGGATTATACAGTTGGCACTGTATTTAAAATCAAAGAAGATGGTACATACCAAAACTGGATTTTAATAAATCATAACTATCTTCAAACGGGTAATCAGCTATTGATGCGCCAAGATACGTTATATTATGGAACCCAGCTACCAATTTCCAACATAGATACCGGTACGAGTTCGAAAACTCAATATTGGGCAAGAAGCACGACGTATTATGAATCTGCGCTTGCAACATATTTAAACTCAGACTTTTATGAGCGGTTAGATCCAAACTTTAGAAATTACATAAAGCCTGTTTCTATACCTGTCGTAGACGGGTGTGAATGGGTATTTGGTCAGAAGGCAAGTGTTATAGACGTTCCCTATAAGCTGTTTATACTTTCTCATCGCGAACTGACCGGAGATAATGACGCCTATTATCTATATTCAACCGGTTCTTTCATACCTTATTTCTCTACTGCCTCAAATCGCAGTTCTAATACAGCCTATACGTTACGAGATGGATACGTTTCGACCGGTATGTATGCTGAAAGTAGTACAAAATCATCTGTGGCACAAACAGATGGCTCCGTTTCTAATACCTACCGCGCCGAAGCTCCAAATTACTATCGCCCGTGCATGGTGTTACCGGACACGATGGTGGTTGGCACCGGAAACACAATTGACGGCATCATTACGCCGTCAACGCCCACGGTATCTGTATCAAGTACCTGGGCAAACAGCAATACGGCTACCTTGTCGGCCACCAGCGCAACACACTACGCCGTCACCACCACCAACACCGCACCCAGTACCGGTTGGCAGACGAGCAATGTGTTTACCCTGACCGGCAATGGTACCTATTACGCCTGGGCGCGCAGCGTAACCAATACGATGTCTGCATCCAAAATCTTTACCGTTTCGAAAGTAGATACCACGAAGCCTGCTGTCAATTCCGTGGCTGTGCCGACGACGTGGGGTACCAGCAATACCGTCACGATCTCGGCAAGTGATAACGCCAGCGGCATTGCAGCCTATGCGGTCACGACGGGCGGTACATCTGCACCGGTATCTGGCTGGCAAACGAGCAACAGCTTTACATTTTCAGCAAATGCCACCTACTACGCCTGGGTAAAAGATCAGGCGGGGAATGTCTCAGCTTTAGGCTTTGAATTTACGATAGATAAAATTGATGATGTGGTCCCGTTTATTAATAAAGTGGACATGCCCACCGACTGGGGAACATCAGCAGTAATCAACATACAGGCGCAGGACACTGGCAGCGGTATCGCAGAATATGCCGTCACGACCAGTAGCACAGCGCCAACAGGAGGATGGCAAGAAGCCGGTAGCTTTACGCTGACAGCCAACGGCACCTATTACGCATGGGTTAAGGATCATGTCGGCAATACCACTTCACAGCAATTCAAAGTGACCACAGTGGACACGACGTCCCCATCCATTAGCTACGTTACGGTACCATCCGGTTGGGGAACGACAAGCACCATCACTATATCGGCAAGTGACAGCGCCAGCGGCCTCGCTACTTATGCCGTCACGACCACCGGCGAGCCGCCGACCACCGGCTGGCAGCCTAGTAAAAACATTGAGATCTCCGCCAATGGCACCTATTTTGCATGGGCGAAGGACAATGTAGGCAATGTTTCAGCGCGGTATGAATTTATCGTCGAGAAGGTGGACAGCACCAATCCCACCGTCACATTGGTTAACATCCCAGATGAATGGTCAACAAGCAGTAAAATAACCCTTTCGGCGTCAGACCTGGGAGACAGCGGCCTTTCAGCTTATGCCGTCACCACCACGAACACGGCACCCGGCTCCGGCTGGCAGTCCGGCACCAGTTTTACCATGACGGCCAACGGTACCTATTACGCGTGGGCAAAGGACGGTGCCGGAAATATCTCGAACAGCTATGAATTTACAATCAGCAAAGTCGATACCGATAGACCGGCTGTAGCATCCGTCGTGATTCCCACTACATGGGGCATGAGCAGCACCGTTACCGTCAACGGGTCAGATGCTACCAGCGCGATTGCAGCCTATGCCGTCACCACAGGCGGTACGTCAGCACCATCGGCCGGCTGGCAGATCAGTCAGAAGTTCACCTTCAGCGCGAATGGTACTTATTATGCCTGGGTAAAAGATCAGGCCGGGAACGTCTCACTTTCGGGCTATGAGTTTCAAATCGCGAAGATAGATCTCACCGATCCGGTCATATCGTCAATTACCATGCCGACCGACTGGACGGCCGCCGCAGAAATCACAATCAACGCCGCCGATGCGGACACCGGCATCGTGGCCTATGCATTGACAAGCAGCAGCACGGCCCCAGTCGGTGGCTGGCAGGATGGCAGCAGCTTTACAATCACATCAAACGGTACCTATTACGCCTGGGTTAAGGATGGCGTCGGCAACACCGCCTACAAGTCCTTCTCCTTCAGCAAGATTGACAGCACCAAACCGACCATCAGTTCTTTGTCGGTACCGACGAGCTGGGGCGCGGCGAACATCGTAACCATCTCGGCCAACGACACCGGCAGCGGCGTGACCGCTTACGCTGTCACCAGCACGAATACGGCACCCTCCACCGGCTGGCAGACCAGCAAGAGTGTGGAGGTCACCGCAAACGGCAAGTATTATGCCTGGGCGAAGGATGCCGTCGGCAATGTTTCTGCGGGCTATGAATTTACGGTCAGCAAGGTGGACAGTGACAAGCCTGTGGTCAGCACCGTCACTGTACCGGATGCTTGGGCAACCAGCAGCACGATCTCGATCAGCGCATCCGATGCCGCCAGCGGCGTAGTCACCTACGCGGTGACAACAACCAATGCCGCACCGACAACCGGTTGGCAAAGCGGCAGCAGCTTTACACTCACCACCAATGGCACCTATTACGCGTGGGCAAAGGATAACGTTGGCAATGTTTCAACAGGCTATAAGTTTACCGTCGCCAAGGTGGACAGTGACAAGCCCGTTATTGATTCGGTTAGCGTACCCACCGCATGGGGTGGCAGCAGCACAGTGACAATCTCAGCCAGCGATACGGCCAGCGGAGTGGTATCCTACGCGATTACCACAAGCGGCAGCGCCGCCCCAGGGTCAGGTTGGCAGGAAAGCAACAAATTCACCTTCAGCGCAAACGGCACCTATTATGCCTGGGCTAAGGATGTTGCAGGGAATGTCTCGACCGGATACGCCTTTACGGTTGATAAAATCGACAACACCGTCCCCGATATTACAGAGATAACCGTCCCATCCGACTGGGCAACCACCGCCGAAATCACGATCAAGGCAACAGACATACAGACCGGCGTGTCGGCCTACGCGCTGACCCAGAGCAGCACCGCCCCGGGGTCGGGCTGGCAGACGGACAGCAGCTTTACCATCACGGCCAATGGCACCTATTACGCATGGGCAAAGGATGGCGCGGGCAACACCGCATCTAAGCAATTTACCTTCAGCAAAATAGATACAACAGGGCCAAATATCAGTACCGTTAGCGTGCCGTCAAGCTGGAACAGAACCAGCAGCATCACAATTACGGCCACCGACGCTGCCAGCGGTGTGGCAGGATATACGGTGACAAGCACCAATGCCGCACCGACAACCGGTTGGCAAACAGAAAGATCCTTTGAAATAACTTCTAACGGTACTTGGTACGCTTGGACAAAGGATGCGGTTGGCAATATCTCGGCGGCTTACGAGTTTGCCATCAGCAAGATTGATACCACCAAACCGGTGGTCAGTTCCGTGACATTACCTGATGCGTGGGCAACAAACAACGCCGTTTCAATCAATGCGTCGGATAATGCCAGCGGCGTCACCGCCTACGCAATCAGCAGTACGAACAGCGTGCCATCCACAGGTTGGCAAACAGGCAATAGCTTCACGCTGACCAGCAATGGTACCTACTACGCTTGGACTAAGGACGGCGCGGGCAATATCTCAGCCGGTCATGCCTTCACGGTCAATCGAATTGATACCACAAAGCCAACGGTCGCCTCGGTAACTGTCCCCACCGCGTGGGGGTCGGACAGCACCGTAACGATTGAAGCCACCGATGCTGAAAGCGGCGTGTCATCGTATGCGGTTAGCAGCACCGATACCGTCCCGTCCAGCGGCTGGCAAACCAGTAGTAAATCTATAGTAACTGCAAACGGTACCTATTACGCGTGGGCCAAGGATCAGGCCGGTAATGTGTCGGTGTCCTATAAATTCACGGTAGACAAGATCGACAGCATTGCACCTGTTATTCTAGGTGTCATTCTCCCGGAGGATTGGACAGCGGCAGCGAAAATCTCCATTGTGGCCACCGATACCGAAACCGGAATCGCGGGTTATGCCCTCACCCGAAGCCTCGCCGCGCCAACAGATGGATGGCAGACTTCGCCGGATTTCACCGCGACAGCTAACGGCACCTATTATGCGTGGGTCAAGGATGAGGCCGAAAATACTGCGTATAAATATTTCTATTTCAATAAGATTGATACCACAGCGCCAAATGTCAGTGCTGTTTCAGTACCTACGAGCTGGGGGACTTCCAACCTTGTTACGATTTCGGCTTCTGATGCGGCCAGTGGTGTGGCGGCCTACGCAGTGACCAGTAGCGCTACAGCACCGGCCGATGGCTGGCAGACCAGCAAGAGTGTGGAGGTCACCGGCAATGGCACCTGGTATGCGTGGGCTAAGGATAACGTCGGTAACGTCTCAGTTGGCTATGAATTTACTGTTTCAAAGGTAGATAGCACCAAACCGATTGTTAGTGCGGTTGCACTGCCTGACGAATGGGCAACCAGCGCAAAAGCGACGCTAACAGCGACCGATGAAGGCGGCAGCGGGTTGTCTACCTACGCTGTGACCAGCACCAACGCAGCCCCCGCCACCGGCTGGCAAACCGGCAACAGCTTCACGCTGACCGCCAACGGTAGCTATTATGCCTGGGCTAAGGATGCCGCAGGCAATGTGTCCAAGGGGTACGCTTTTAACGTAGCTAAAGTCGATACCGACAGGCCGGCCGTGACATCGGTTGCAGTGCCGGAAACATGGGGTGCCTATAGCAACGTCAGTATTACAGCATCCGACGCCAGCAGTGGTGTGACTGCATATGCTGTCACCAATATCAGCACCGTACCATCTACCGGCTGGCAGGAAAGCAGCAGCTTTACGATTACCTCAAACGGCGGCTGGTATGCCTGGGCGAAAGATGCTGTTGGAAATGTGTCGCTGGGATATAAGTTTGAGGTTGCCAAGGTTGACAATACCAGGCCGGTCATCAGCGATGTTTCCGTGCCCACGGATTGGACAGCTAAGGCTGAAATCAAAATTATTGCCACCGACGATGAAACGGGCATCACGGCGTATGCCCTGTCAAAGAATACTGCCGTCCCCACGTCCGGCTGGCAGGAAAGCAGTAGCTTTACGCTGAGCAGCAACGGCAGCTTTTACGCCTGGGTAAAGGACGGCTCGGGTAACACGGCCTATAAATATTTTACGGTCAGTAAGCTTGACGTCACGGCACCTTCTATTAGCTCGGTGTCCGTATCCTCGAGTTGGGGCAGCTCCGGCACTGTTACCATTACGGCCACCGATGCTGGCAGCGGTGTAGCGACCTACGCAGTGACCAGCAGCGATACAGTGCCGCTAGACGGCTGGCAGACCAGCAAGAGTGTGGAGGTCAGCGGCAACGGCACATGGTATGCGTGGGCCAAGGATAACGTCGGTAACATCACAGCAGGCTACGAATTCACTGTTTCTAAAGTAGACAGAACAAGGCCTATTGTCAGCGCAGCTGCTGTCCCGGACGAATGGGCCACCAGCAGCACGGTGACGCTGACCGCAACTGACGAGGGCGGCAGCGGCCTAACGGCTTATGCTGTGACCAGCGCTGATTCAGCACCGACCACCGGCTGGCAAAGTGACAGCAGCTTCACGCTAACAGCGAATGGCACCTTTTATGCGTGGGCGAAAGATGGCGCGGGGAACGTTTCAGCCGGGTATTCTTTCATGGTCACTAAGATCGACACGACCAAGCCCGTCATTGATGCGGTTTCCATCCCCGCTGTGTGGGGCGCATCAAATACGGTAACGATTTCGGCCAGCGACACCGGCAGCGGCATTGCGTCCTATGCGCTGACCAAAACCGGTGCGGCACCGTCCACTGGTTGGCAGGCGGACAGCAGCTTCACGGTCACGGTCAACGGCACTTATTACGCGTGGGCTAAGGACAATGCCGGCAACGTCTCCGCAGCGTACATATTCGAGGTTGGCAAGATCGATGCGGTAAAGCCGATTATAAGTGAGATCATCACGCCGGAAGAATGGACGAGATCCGCTGGAATTACAGTTGTGGCAACAGATGCCGAAACGGGCATTGCAGGTTACGCATTGACCAAGAGCAGCACCGAGCCGACGTCCGGCTGGCAGGACGATAAAACCTTTGAAATCACGGCCAATGGTACCTATTATGCCTGGGTCAAGGATGGAGCCGGAAATGCCACTTATAAGAGTTTTTATTTCACGAAGATTGACAGCGTGGCCCCCGGCATCAGCTCCGTGGCGGTTTCAACCGGGTGGGGAGCCAGCAACAGCGTGACCATTACGGCCGCCGACACAGGCAGCGGTGTTGTAGCCTACGCAGTGACCAGCAGCGATACAGCGCCGGTCGATAGCTGGCAGGACAGCAAGTCGCTCACTGTTTCGGGCAACGGCACATGGTACGCATGGGCGAAGGATAACGTCGGTAATGTCTCAGCGGGGTATAAATTCACCGTTTCCAAGGTGGACAGCATCAAACCCGTTGTCAGTGCGGTTGCAGTACCAGACGAATGGGCCACCAGCGCAAAAGTGACGCTTACTGCGTCAGACGAAGGCGGCAGCGGATTGTCTACCTACGCTGTGACCAGCACCAACGCAGCACCCGCCACGGGATGGCAACCCGGCATCGGATTTACGCTGACCAGTAACGGCAGCTATTACGCCTGGACGAAAGATGCCGCGGGAAACATCTCAAACGGCTATCAATTCACCATTAACAAGATCGACACAACAAAACCCGCCGTGGATTTAGTGACCATCCCCGCTGAATGGGGCCCGGGCAGCTCTATAACGGTCAAGGCCAGTGACGTGGGCAGCGGTGTAGCGGCCTATGCCGTTACAAAGAGCGGCACAGCCCCAACTTATGGCTGGCAGCAAAGTGATAGCTTCACGCTGGACAGCAACGCGACCTATTTTGCCTGGGCAAAGGATAACGTCGGCAATGTCTCAGCAGGTTTTGAATTTACGGTGTCCAAGGTGGACAGCACCAAGCCGGTGATCAATGATATTTCTATTCCAACCGAGTGGACAGTATCAGGGAAGGTATCCATTTCGGCTACCGACGCAGAGACCGGCATTGCGGGTTACGCGCTGACAAAGAGCAGCACCGCCCCGACATCCGGCTGGCAGGAATCCCCGGACTTTACCGTCACCGAGAACGGCACCTGGTACGCTTGGGTTAAGGACGGCGCGGGCAACACCGCCTATAAGAGCTGTTATATCACCAAGATTGATACTGTCGCCCCAATGGTTACTTATGCGTCGGTACCCACTGGATGGGACACATCCAACACCGTGACTATATCGGCCAATGATGCCGCCAGTGGCGTAACCGCTTACGCTGTCAGCGCCGCCGACACAGCACCGGCCACCGGCTGGCAGGAAAGCAAGGCACTCACTGTAACGGGTAATGGCACTTTTTATGCCTGGGCGCGGGACGCCGTAGGCAATGTCTCGGCGGGATACAAATTCACGGTCTCGAAGGTGGACGTCACCAAGCCGGTGATTAGCGCCGTTGCGGTACCGGATCAATGGGCAACCAGCGCAAAGGTAGCAGTTACCGCCGCCGATGAGGGCGGCAGTGGACTGGCGACCTACGCTGTGACAAGCAGTGACGCAGCACCTACCACTGGATGGCAAACCGGCAGCAGCTTCACACTGACAGCGAACGGCACCTATTACGCGTGGGCAAAGGACGGTGCAGGCAATGTCGCTACTGGATATAAATTTACCGTCAGCCATGTGGATACGGATAAACCGGTTGTGGATTCGGTCAACATACCGACCGACTGGGCTATGAGCGGAACCGTAACGATTGCATCAAGCGACACCGGCAGTGGGATTGCGGCCTATGCCGTTACAACGGGCGGTAGCTCCCCACCGGTATCGGGCTGGCAGGAAAGCAATAGCTTTACTTTCTCGGCCAACGGCAAGTATTACGCCTGGGTTAAGGATATCGCGGGGAATGTCTCAGCATTGGGCTTTGAATTTGTACTGGGCAAGATTGACCGCACCAAACCGACCATCACCGAAGTAATAATGCCGGAAAGCTGGACGGGTACAGCTCAAATCACGATTATGGCCACCGATGAAGAAACGGGTATCGCGGCCTATGCCGTCACCACCAACAGCACCACGCCAAAGGATGACGCCTGGCAGGATTCCAGCGTCTTCACACTTGCGGCCAACAGCACCTATTACGCTTGGGCGAAGGATGGCGCCGGAAATATGGCCTATCAGTACATCTATTTCAACAAGCTGGATAAGGGCGCGCCGGAGATCACAGGCATTCGCTTCAACAATGCGAATACGGTTGTCACGGTATCAGCCACCGATGTGGTCAGCGGCGTCAAGAGTATCTATATCGGTGAAACTGCCTTTAACGGCGGCTACATACAGTATCAGATTCCCGATGGAACGCACTATCTTACCGTCTACGCCGAGGATAATGCCGGGAATAAAACCGAACAACAGACGGTGCGCGTGCCGGGCTGGTTTGATGTGTCAGATACGCTGACTATTAAAACAGTCACCTTTGACAGCGACATAAAGACCGCCACCATCACGGCAGCGACCACCAAAACTGAAATTGCGGGTGTGTACGTTAACAACAAGCTTTGTGCCGGAAACCCTGCGGTATTCACCGTGAACGGTGCACAGTATCTGGAAATGCAGGTGGTGGATGTCAATGGCGACCGCAGCGCGGTATACCGTCAACGCGTACCGGGTTGGGCCGAGGAAGTCAACAGCCTGGCCATCACCGATTGCGAATTCTCCTATGACAATACGACGGCGGTCATCACAGCCGCCGAAACACCCGCAGAAGGGGTTGCCCCTCGGGGTATTGCCCGAATAGAAATCAACGGCGAACTCTTTGATGGCAATCCCGTCGCCTATTCTATCCCGGAGGGAACGCGGCATCTTGAAATGCGCGCCTACAACACGGATGGCGACTATTCGCCGCTACTGATCCGACGCGTGCCCGGGTGGAGCGAGATTGTCTCGACTATCACCATTAGCAGTGTTGAGTTTTCTGATTATAACACCCGCGCGACCGTTACGGCGCTGGCCACCGGGGGCGACAGTGTAACCGGCATCTTTATCAATGATGTGTACTATGAGGGCAATCCGGTTGTTTACAAGATCGGCAAGGACGTGGACACGCTGCATGTGCAGGCGGTAAATCCGAACGGCGACCTTTCCGCAATGGTCAACAAGGCGGTGCCGAAAAGTACAGTAAAGTCCACGCTGAAGCTTACCATTGAAGCGCCCGAGTGGACAAGCGCCAACCGCGCCAAGGTGAAGATTACCGCGGGTGATAGCGTCGGTCTGAAGGCGATTATGGCCAAGACCGGCGAGGACGACGACTGGACCGACGTGACTTCCAGCCGCTATATCTGGATTTCTGAGGATACGACCGTTTATGCGTCGGTGGAAAACGAGGATGGCACGGTCAAGGAAACTTCTTTGGATATTGTCTGCTTTGATCGGGCCGCGCCGACCGTCACAGCGGCACAGCAGGATAAGGTGGTAAACATTCGCGCAGAAGATAAAAAGTCCGGTGTCAAGGCGATTTATGTCAACAACGTCGAATACAACGGCAGCAAGATCTACGGCGGCAATCTGACCTACACCATTCCGGAAGGTACCACCACGGTGGCGGTCAAGGCGGTTGACGAGGCCGGGAATACATCTGAAACGGTAGAACTGCCGGTGCGCACAACGGTGACAGCCGTGCCGGGCATCATTGCCCCGTCTCAACCGGCACCCGTCGCACCCCCGCCCGATCCTGAGCCTGCCGCCATTCCAGACCCGGAACCTGAGCCGGAACCGGAACCTGAACCCGTGCCGGAACCAGAGGTGGAAGAAACACCGCTGGAAGAGCCTAAAGCCGCAGGTATGACCACTGAGAAAATGGTTGCACTGGCTGCCGGAGCCTTTGCGCTTTCCTCTGCCGGTACCATTGGTGGATTGTGGTGGCTGCGCAGGAAGCGTTTGTTGGCTGAGGTTGTGCCGGACTTCGACCCGAAATTCCGCAAGGTTTACGACGAAAGCGAATTTCACGGTACTAAGGACCCGCTGGGTTCCAATGTGACCGAGGTTGAATTCAACCGTAAAATATCGTGACATTTAAAGGAGAAACAGCTATGTACAGCAAAACCATTCTGATCGGGCGGCTCACCGCCGACCCGGAGCGCAAGACCACCCCACAGGGAACGACGCTCTGCAACTTTCGTATTGCCGTAGAACGCGCCTACAAGGACGGCGACGGCACCCGCAAGGTTGACTTTATTAACTGTGTCGCGTGGCGAAATACCGGCGATTTTGTGGCGCAGCATTTCCAGAAAGGCAAGGCCATCGGTGTGGAGGGTGCAATTGAAACGCGGGAGTATACCGACAAGGACGGTATTAAGCGCAGCACTTTTGAAATCAATGTTGAGCATCCCTTCTTTGTTGGGGACAACAAGAAGAATGACAACCAAGGTTCAGGGGAGTGAGCCTATGGAGGTCTATCTTTATGGCACGGCCAATGAAATAACAAAGGCACAGGCAGCGTTAAAGCCGATATTTCCCGATATCCAGCATGTTTTTCCGGTGTTTGACTTGCCGGATACGCCGGAACAACGCTACTGCCGCGTGGCCTATAAATGCAAAGAGAGGGAGGCATAAACATGAACGACGCAACAATCAGCCAGGCAGATAAGGTCAAGGCACTCACCGATCAGCTCAAGGAGGGTGTGCAGTCGGTTTTCAGCAGCGGTAAATACGCCGAATATCTCCACACGCTTTCTCGCTTCCATCGGTACAGCTTCAGAAATTCGATGCTAATCTATCTTCAGAACCCGGATGCCACGCGCGTGGCAGGCTTCAATGCCTGGAAAACGCTTGGGCGCGGCATTAACAAAGGGGAAAAAGGCCTGCAAATTCTGGCCCCTTCCCCCTACAAGATTACGATTGATGCCACCCACGATGAAAACGGCAATCTGCTGCCTGAGCCAGTGAAAAAACAAGTGCAGCGCATGGCGTTTAAGGTTACATATGTCTTCGATATTTCCCAAACCAGCGGTAAAGAGCTGCCAGAGCTGGCACATCGGCTGACCGGTGACGTCGGCGAATATGAGCGCATGATGGCAGCGCTGAAAAAGATATCCCCCTACCCGATTACTTTTGAGCCTATTGAGGGCAGCGCAAACGGATATTGTAGCCACCGAAGACAGTGCATTGTAATCCGTGAGGGCGTCAGCCAGGAGCAAGCCATAAAGACCACGGTGCATGAGATTGCACACGCGCTGTTGCACAAGCCGGATATAGAGCGCGATTCCCAAGCTTTTGAGGTACAGGCTGAGAGCGTGGCCTACATCGTCTGCCAGCATTTTGGCATTGATTCCTCGCAGTACTCTTTTGGCTACGTCGCTGGGTGGAGCGGCAGCGTCCAGCTGGAAGTGCTGGAACAGTCGCTAACTGTGATTCAGAATGGCGCGGCGCAGATCATTGAAAGCACCGAAATAGAGCTTATTGATCTGGAACGTGCGCATCAAGTTGAGCTGACTGAGAAGATGATTGCGGTCGGACTTGAGCCCCACAACGATACCTCTGATAAGGGACAAAACACGCTGGCTTGGATTGATACCAGCACGGGCGAAATCTTTAACGCCAATACTTGGCAGGAGGTTTCCGATATTCTAGCGCAGCGAGTACATGAAGATGAGCTCTATACACTGTGGCAAGGCGAAACGAAAGACCCCGCCACCCAGGAGTGGCGCAGCTTGCTTAATCATACTGAGCAGGCGTTGGTAGACCGCTGGGACAAGAATTGGAAAGATGATATGAAGGCTGTAAACGCTATAGTTGAAAAAAATAGAGCCTTAGCGTCCGTGCCAAATCAACATTCCTGCCACACCACCAGACAACACGACATGACGAGATGAGGAGAGTTTAAAATGAATGTTTGCTTTACGATAGAAGAATTGGCCCTGATGGGTGCGTACCACCCCGAAAACGGTCGTCTGGCCATGATTATGACCCTAACTGAGGAACTTCCCTTTATGGGCGAAGAAATAGCTGAGGAAACGACCAGAAGCGCGCTGGCCAAGCTGCATACCATCAGTGATGCAGAATGCAGCAGTCAGAATTTTATGCTGGCTAACGTATTGGAGTAAACCCATCGAAACACGCGGACAGGCCCCCGTGCTCGGCGGTGGAGATTGGCAAGGCCAATACAACCGCTTGGGGCTTGTCCGGTGTGCCGATGCAAACACTCCCGCAGCAGAGCTGCCGTCCCTATAAGACGGCGGCTCCTGCCACACGGCAAGTGGGAGGTGTCCAGAGGGGGAACACCCTCTGGCGGCAAAGCCGCTTGTCGGCTTGCCGGTGATCACTAGTGTCAGTGGTTACCGCCAAGGAGACAAGCCTTGAAAACTATATATTAGGTTGTGATAGAAATGATATCCGCACCTGACTGCACGACAGCTTTTCTGAAAAAGCATTGTCGTGACGGTCTGTTAAAGTGCACCCAAAACGCTGCCCTTATAACAGAATACGCTATGAGCCGCGCAGAGCATATGCGCGTGAACAAATAACCTTGTTGAGCGGAAGTATCAAGTAAAAACAACCGGACGGCCTAATCAACCGTGTGTCGCAGGTTAGACCTGCTTAGCCCTTTTAAGATGTTGAGCTGCTTTATTGCAGCTCTTGCCGTCCTGTGTGTGCCTATTGGTGCAGGGGGGGCGCGTGAATGGCGTGTGATGCGCCTACGGTGTTTTAGAACAGACCTTGACCGTTTGAACGTGCCGCGCAGTAATGCGCGGAGGAATACGGATACCTCGTTGGCTCCGGGGGAGCGAACCTTGTATACGATTCTTTCCCTGACATAATTAGCTGTTGCTTTTTATGTCAGGGGGGGAGAAAGCCGTTTCCTGTTTCACCAAAGGAGCGGAGGCTTCGCCAATTCCACATCAGAAGGCGCGAGAATTCACGTACAAGGCTTTCGAGGGGTGGGATAGCCCCCTACATCGCCGTAGGGGGCGTTCGGGGGTTCCCTTTTACCACCGCAGGCGGCTAGGATTATACATCTTGTTAATCCGTAGTACGTCATTCGATGACAATAACAGAGATTATGCACTAAGAAGATGCGCGGCCATCGGCCGCGTTGCCCCTGCGGGTGCGGGGGTGAATGGCCTGTTGGAAATCTTGTGGTAGATCAAGCTGTGTTGAAAAGCAACCTGATTTTCAATGGGCCAGAGGGGGATAGTCCCCCTGAATCCCCTGCAAACAGTACAGCTGGCGGCTGCTAAAGTATTGTTAGATCAAATAATTGAATAAGAGAGGACTTTTGCTATGAACACTTACTCCCTTCCCTACGGCTTTCACAAGGAACACGTAAAAAGAAAAGCCGAACGCAAAGCATCCGGCAACTGTGGGAGCTGCGACAAATGCCGCAATCTTTCCTATGGTTATTATTGTGAATACAAAAAGCGGCCAGCTGGCAGTAAACTTCAGGCGCGTAGAGTGTGCGATGGGTTTGCGCTCAGATAGTATTGATTAAAAATGATTTCATAGGGACTACAACAGAGTGTTATACCCATATCGTTTAATTAGTAAACTCCCGCTGGGCGAGAGTTTACTAATTTTATCAATTATCCTGCTAATAAAAGTCAAGTATTATTTTCTCTTTTTCTTATTTAAAAATGTGTATAGAAAACAAGGCCTGTTTCCAGACCTGAAAAATTCATTTCTTTGTACGGTGCTTATCGATATATTTCCAGTACTCGTGCGTAGTAGATATGTAGAAATTTATTGAGCCCAGCAATCTTAGCAACCTTTAACGGCTTGCCCTCAGCTTCTTTCTTTAATATGAAATCATAGACAGCCGCATCGTATTTGGGCTTTACAGTTTTGAGACATTTCATAATTTCATATCCGGTCTTTCTTAAAGATGCAGAACCTCGCTTTGAAATACTTCGCTTGCTGGCTGTGTAGTTTCCGGATTGAAATGGCGGGGCATCAAGCCCGGCATATGCGACTAGGGCCTTAGCATTGTGAAACCTTGTTACATTTCCTATCTCTGCAATAAGCCTAGGCGCTAGTATCTCACCCACACCAGGCATAGCCAGGACAACTTCATATTCTTTTAATGAACTTGCTAATTCCCTCATCCGTGATAAAATATTGGCAAGAGTTGTATCGATATGGTACAAAGACTCTACAGCTTCTTCAAGTAGCATTTTGGTCGATGGGACTGAAGAGGCCAATGTCGGGATACCATCCGATGCAAGTGCATAAATTTGTTTTGCCTTGCGTTCACTGGACTGGTATCCCTTCTTCTTTGCCCAGCTATTATAGCTTTTAACGAATGCACTTTCACTCATCTTGGTAATGTTGTCATAGTGCCAATACTTCCTTATAAAATCGCAGAGCTTATCACGGTCCGGATTTTTAGAATAGTTTAACAGCATCGTTTTTATGCCGGGCATAGTCCTGTCCAGTAAAATAGTTAAAGATTGCTTTGCACGTACTCTGAGCACGATGTAATTATTGTATTGATGATTAAGCAGCTTCAGCTCTTCATATATTTCGCTATTTGGTACATAGTCAGAAAGAGAACGCCAATTGTCTAGTCCATACTTGGCAATTTTAATTGAGTCTAAGGCATCTGTTTTTCCTTTTCTAAGAGTTAAATTGGCGTACTTGTGCATAATCAAAGGATTAATAACTGAAACAAAAACACCATGCTCTTTTAAAAAGTTGAGAATTGGCAGATGGTACGAACCTGTTGATTCCATCACCGCCCGTACTTCTTCTTTTGTTGTAGAAATCAAGTCCATCATGTGAGACAGATCCTTTTCTGTATGGGATATCTCAAAAGGCTTATATAACACCTCCCCATTGCCAGTTAGAAAGCAAACGGTGCTTTTACCTTTTGATACATCTACACCAACGCTAACCATATAGACCTCCTATTATTGTATTGCAACTGTATCCATCCTTACTTATTAACACTCAAATAGGTTAGTTACACGAAAGCTCAAATGAGTTTCAACCTGCTGAACCGAATGCTTATAACAAGAGGATGGCTGACTGATAATTGATCGGATGCGAAATCCATGCGCAATTGCGTCAGACCATTGCTCCTCTTATTATAATAAAAATAAGCACAAGCTCCTAACCATTGCAATCTGATTAGATTCTTGTGCTTTTATAGTACCAATGCGCAATTGGTTAGATGATAGGTGTATTAAAGTCTTCGTCTACGCATTTACGAATGATGGTCTTAATTTTATCGAGTGGAAAAGGAACATCATCTTTAGTGAAGTATTCAATATTCACTATTTCCACGATGGCTGTTCTGCCGTCTTTGCCTACTTTCACAATAACAGAATCGCCAATCTGGAGAGTGTCATCGTCAGTTAAATAGTATTACATTTTTCCACCCTCCTCAAACTCCACGCTGCAAAAGATATAGTCGCTGCTTTTTCGTTTAGCCTTTCTGTAGACCGATGGGTTAAGTATATCGCCCATTCCGTAGAAACACATGAAATTCATGATGTCTTCCGCCAGCTCCGGGAAGTCCTCCGAAAGTCCGTTTTTATCAAAACTTTTCGCTTTTCCCTGAAAAAAACGGCGATTCATCAGAACTAGCAGTTAGCCTCTCCAGTCTGCTCAATGCAGAGATGAACCAAGCCCTGTTGCCTACTTCTGCGATTTCATTTGGATCATACGCCCAATGATTGAAATAGCGCCATCTGGAAAAGATTGCAGATCCCAGTAAAGAGATATCATCAACGCAATCAATCATTTTATCGAGTTCACGGTAGTCGTTAAATGTTTCTGGAGAATATGAGGTAATAAACACTTCGCCGCAGTCCATTTTGAAGTCAAAGGAAAAACACGCATCAGCAAAAGCAGGGTCTTCTGCCAGATCATATCCTGTGGTTTTCATATCTCTGAACTTGCCAAACCACTCTACGGCAAATTCATTCATCATTTTGCTGTCTACCATTGTTATCCTCCTCCTTGCTTGGTTATCCGGTAATACCGAAGTGCTCTGCCACAATTCTGTTGAGCTGCGCAGCGATTTCTGTAAATTCCAAATTCAAGTCGAGCGTTTTCACACTTATTCTATTACCGCTCATCCGATAGGCATTGTCCGGCTGGATTGTTTCGTCTGTTTTGGCGTACAAAAGCATTCCCGATACTTTATGCGGTTTCCCCAAAAATTCTGAGTCTTTATTTTTCACATAGGTGAATATCTGATACAGATTGCTGGAATGAAGAGTATGCACGTCAAATTGAACCTGTGTCGTATGGGTATAGTATTTTGCGTCGATAATCAGCACTTCGTTTCCAAGGGCAAGAGTAATATCGCTTTGCATTAATGGAAGCATTGTACCGACGCCATCATCCAATGCCCATGGTATCTGCGATGCACTTACATTCAATACTGGAAATTCCTTGCTGTAATATTCCAAGATAAATTTCTCATAAAGTCCGCACATCCGCTGCTCATCAACAAACGATGCGAGCTTATATTCGCCTTGTTCCGTTGTCTGAAGCATTCCTTGCAGAATAAGCTGGCAAATACTGATGAGCATACGGTAGGTCTTGTTGTTTCGTTGAAATCGGATTGTTGCCCATTTTATAGATGATGGCTCCAATGTGTCCACGTTTGAAAGAAACAGCATTTCTTTCTTAAGGGCATCCTTGTGTTCGCTATCAACCTTTGACAGGCGGAGCAGAATCATCACAGTCGTTTTTAGAATCTGATTTAACAGGTTGTTTTCTGATAGGTCGTCGTACTCGCAGGACAAAACCTGCTGGCGAGCAATCTTGTTTTTGATAGTGTCTGAAATATCGATTTTGCCACGCATAACCGCCATGTTTTCTGTCTTGTTCAGATACTCACGATATAAACCCTGCTTCAATTGCTGCCCGATGCCTTTGGCGAGAATCGCAGCAAAGAGATTGTGCATATTCTCAAATTCCTCAGTCGCCACATTCTCAAAATTTGACTGATTCAGAGTGGTGAATGCATAGGAAAGCATATAGTATATGTTTTTGATAAAGATACTCTTATCCTTAATCATTGAAACACACCACGCAGAATGTTTTCCCAGCGCTGCAACTTACCACTGTCGTCGAACCAGTATTCACTCAGCATGGGCAAAATGTCATAGTCAATAATGGAGTGCATCCATTCGTCAGTGCAGATGGCCTGCCCACAAAAATAGCTGTGTCCAATACAGAATCCTTTACCGAGGGATTTGTCAAGCGCGATTTCCTTGTTAAGCTCCTTTACACGTTCGATAAGAGTGTTGAATGTTTCATTATTCAAACCATTTTGGTATTTTATAAAGCCTTCGGAGTCGAAACCCGGATCAATTTCAAAGAAGCTGAAACGACGGCGGAGGGCATAATCAATCATAGCAAGACTGCGGTCAGCAGTATTCATCATGCCGATAATATAAAGGTTCTTTGGAACAGCAAACGACAAGCCGTTATATGCAAGTGTGGCTTTCGCGCCACGATAATCACACTCAATCAACATAAGCAATTCGCCGAAGATTTTACTCATATTGCCACGATTGATTTCGTCTATGATAAAGAAGAAGTCCTTGTCCGGCTGGTTTGCAGCCTTCTGGCAGAAACGATAAAAGATGCCATACTTTAGTTCGAATCCGTCATTCACTGGCTTATAGCCCATTATAAAATCTTCGTAAGAGTAATTCTGATGGAACTGGACAAATTCAATTCGGCTTTCGTCTTTTTCGGTAATCATCGAATATGCAAGGCGCTTTGCTGCGAAAGTTTTTCCGACACCGGGAGCTCCCTGTAAAATGATGTTCTTTTTGTTTTTTAAAACAGAAAGGAGCATATCATAGCGGCTTTCGGTCATGTAAACCTCATTAATGAAGTCTGCCTTGTCGTACTTTTCTGTTTTTTCTTCTTGAACAAGTGGATTTTCATCCCGAATCAAATCGACGATAAAATCGTACTCGCCCTTTGTCAGTTTGAACAAGCTGCCTTGCGGATTGCTGAAATACTCCATTCTCTCAAGCTCGGAGCAGCCTTTCAGCGTTTGATAATCAATCGGCGAGGAAAGCCCCTCGGTTTTTTCAAAATAGATTTTCTCACCATCTTGTTCCGCACTAACTTTGCCAATCGCAACAATTTGTTTGACCGGGTTCGATTCATATCCGATTATCATGTCTCCGGCTTTTGCATCCAAGAAGTTTTGGAAAATGCGACGTTTGTTGCCATTGTCATTATAGAGAGTATACGATTGTACTTCGCCAACAGCAATGTCCGAAAAACTCCAGATTTTCGGATTTGCATTCAGCCACCAATAGCCATGCTGTTCATTGGTATCGCCAAGAAGCTGTGCAACAGTCAAGCCAAAATACGGTTTGAGAATTAATTCCTCAAACAACGGCTTGTCATCAACCTTTATGCAAGTAGAGTTATCATTTGGCGTCCACCACTTTTTTACACCATCATAGGAATCATTGATTTTCGGCATGGCGATAACGCGGTATGGACGTTCATACCAGCCATCCTTCATTTCTGGATTTTCCACAGCACCGTTACTTGTGATTTGCCCTAAAAGTTGAATTCTGCTGCCATAGCACAGGTAAAAATAATCGCCCATTTTCATGGAATAGGTAAACGATTCACCCTGAGACACTTTTGACGTGGCTTTTGCCTTGGTTGTACTATGTACCACAATAACGCCGCGATCCATAAATATCTGCTTGTTTTCATCTGAAATGCCGGTACTTTGGGTTCCGTGGCTTATTTTCCAAATTGAAGGAGATGCATCAGCATAAAGCGAAACCTCAGACATATCGACTTTATCAATGGCGGCAAATAACTCATCTCGCAGTTTCCATGTATAGCTGCCGGAGTCATCCTTTCCCGCATTGCGGCCAATATACAAAATCGGCCACCAGCGAGAGTTCTCTTCATCTCTATCCATTACAGGGCAGCCGGTTTTTTCAGCAATACGACGTGCCAAGGCAGAAGAACCACTATTATAGAAGTTCTTCGTTTCACCGTATTTGATGGAAAGTTGGGTACAAGTAGCCTGCCCGCCGTAATCCTTCATACGCTTCATGATTTCAAGGCTCCCGGTTGTAAACACATCGGGGTCATTAAGAAGCTCTACCCACTCATCGACTGAAATATTCGGTGTGTAATCTGTTGGGAACCAGTCGTCAGTGGCTACGGATTCTTTCTGCGAAAAGTAGCGACTGATGTAAAAACCGATATCAATTGTAAGTGTTCTGTATTCCGAGTCTGGATAGCAATCCCCCGTAAGCTGGGCTTTAAGCAGACTTACAAGTTCTTCATCTTCTTTGATTTCCGCACACAGCTCATCATAAAAGCTATAGAAATTGCGCAAATTGTCCGCATATGCGCCTTTCTTGAATCGATAATCGCTGCCGAGTTCATCTGCAACAGTTTTTATCTCACCATATTTATAAATATAGTATTTGTCGGGGTAACGCAGCCATAAGTAGGTGCTGACGGCGTTTTCGTACTGATAATGCTGTCCTGCGCCGTTGCCATACTTTTCGAGCAGAATGGATGACTGGTCTTTAAAATCTGTAATTCTGGTAACGACATCCTTACTTTCATCAAACAAAGCAATAAACATCGCCCGCACTTCTTCAGGAGTTGTTTCCGCAAATTTCTCAATCATTCGCGCCGGAAAGTTATTCATGGACGCGAGCAAATTATACGTTTTTGAAAGGGAGAGAGTCAGCATGGCGGCAAAATCCGCTGCATTCACATCCCAATTGTCCTGAAAGAATTTAACTGCTTCCCACTTGTATTTCTCGTTTTTCCATTGGTTAGAAACGAAATTCTGCTTGTATTTCACAAGAGCGTCCTGCAAACGGAATTTTTCAAACATGATACCCCTCCTTAGGCTTTACGCAGGCTTGTGTATATTTCATCGGTGAAGATGCCTAGCACCTGCCGCTTTATTTCTTCGTTGCTCAAAAGCATCGAGAAAAAGTCCTGATTCTGCGAAAGCCCCTCAATAAGGGCATCGTCGATGTCGTCAAAATAGGAAAACTCAAAATCTTTTACGGTGTTGTTACGGGCGCTGGTTTTCAGCTTATCCGATTTTAACAGCAGATCCCGGATTTGCAGCATTGCTTTTACTGCGACATCATTATCATAGGCTTTTCCTGTGCGACTGTTGATTTCCGCAATAATCTGGGAGAGTTTTTCTTCCTTGGCTTCGGTTAAGCCAAAGCTATCGGCCGTCGGCAGTTTCATAACCGGTTGCGCGACAAGCTCGGATTTTTTATGCTCTTCATCCTTTTTCTGAACAAAATTGGTTGCCTTGATTTTTCCATCGAGGTTATAACCACCGCCAGGATGCTTGATGTTGATGTAAGAAAGCAAGTAAGTAATCAAGTTGTACTTCTTGTGTAGGTCTACATCCTCAAAGCAGGAAACTTGGAGCAGAAATTCATAAAACCGAACGAAGTGGCGCATGAGAGCTACGATTTCCTGCTGCTTGGTCACATCGTATTTTTCAATCAGATTTTTCGCCTTTTTGAAATAGAAGGTCAGCTTCTGTTTGTCCTTCGCGGTGATATTCTCGCTGTATAGCAGGTCGTTTGCCTTCTCAATATCATCGGGGTCAAGAACGGTATAGGAATCGATATTAGCTTCAAGGTCATAAATTGCTGTAGGTGTCACGGAATTGGATAGCAATGTTGTTGTGTAATACGGTGCAAAGGCAGCGGTAATATCCGCATAATCGTTTACGAAATCCAACACGAATGTGTGTTTCTCAAAGGGCGGGAAGATGCGGTTCAAACGTGACAGCGTCTGCACGGCTGTAACACCTTTCAGCTTTTTCATAACATACATGGCGCACAGCTTCGGCTGGTCAAATCCCGTCTGATATTTATTTGCCACAAGCAGGACTTGATAATCGTCCTTGTCAAATTCCTTGGTGAGCTGATCTTCAGAAAAACCGTTCATGGAGGGTTCGGTGTATTCGGTTGTATCATCGTCCGGCAGCTTCACCTTGCCGGAGAAAGCCACCAGAGCGTGAATGTCCTTGTAACCTTTTTTCGTGATATAACTCTCGAAAGCCTGGCGGTATTTAACAGCGCCTTGGCGGGAAGCTGTAATCACCATCGCTTTTGCCATACCGCCCAGCTCCGTCATAACGGAAGTGCGGAAATGCTCCACAATAACCTCAATGCGCTGTGAGATGTTTGTTTCATGTAGTTCCACGAATCGGGCAATCTGCCGCTTGGCATCAGAAGTCTTGCAGCGTGGGTCGTCCTCGATTTCTTTATTTATCTGATAGAAAGTATCGTAAGTCGTGTAGTTCTGCAGCACATCCAGAATAAAGCCTTCTTCAATGGCTTGCTTCATGGAGTAGACATGGAACGCTTCGCGCTGTCCTTTGGTATTCAACATCCCGAAAAGCTGAAGCGTGGTCGGCTTCGGCGTCGCCGTAAACGCAAACATTGAAACATTGGCTTGCTTACCGTTGCGGGCAATCTCATCAACGATAATATCCTGTGCATCACCGAAGTCTTGCTCACCAGCTCCCAAAGACTGTGTGACCGCCGCCATGTCTTTTCCGGCAGTAGAAGAATGCGCCTCGTCGATTATTACAGCAAAGCGTTTCGTTTTCAGCCCCGCGACGCTGTCCACGATATACGGAAATTTCTGAATCGTGGTTGCAATGATTTTTGTGTTACCTTTGAGGGCAATTGCAAGGTCAGCAGAGTTGCAATTGTCGTCCATCACTCGGATAAGGCCTGTCTTGTGCTCCATACCCATGATGGCTTTTTGAAGCTGACGGTCAACAACCACGCGGTCGGTGATGATTACCACATTGTCAAATATGATTTTATTGTCTTCGTCATGCAGTGACGTGAGTCGGTGCGCCAGCCAAGCGATAGAATTCGTTTTGCCGGAGCCTGCGCTGTGCTGAATCAGATAATTCTGCGCGGTTCTATTTTCGTGGACGTCACCCAACAGTTTGCGAATGACGTCCAACTGGTGGTAACGCGGAAAAATGATGCGTTCAGACTTTTTGATTTTACCGGTAAATTCGTCCTTCTTTTCTTTTATCTCCACAAAAATGAACTTGCTAATAAGGTTGAGCAGGGTATCCTTTTTGAGAATATCCTCCCACATATAGGACACGCTGTACTTGTCCTTGAAGGTGGGATTGCCCGCTCCGGCGTTAACGCCTTTTCCGTTGCCGATATTGAACGGTAGAAAGAAAGTAGAGTCCCCGGACAGCTTTGTGGTCATATAGACCTCTTCCAGATCCATCGCAAAGTTGACGAGGCAGCCCGCCTTAAACAGGAACAGACGCGTCTTCGGATTGCGCTCACAGCGGTACTGATAAATGGCATCCTGATAGGACTGACCGGCGGCATTGCACTTTAGCTCAAAGGACATGATGGCAAGGCCGTTCAGGAAGATGACCAAATCGACCCGTTCCTGGTCGCTTGCCCAGACCTCCTCCATAACGGAGAATATGTTCTTTTCATAGTTTGCAAGCAGTTCCTTGTTGAAGGTGGTAGCTGGTTTGGTATAAATCAGTTCCAGCTTCATGCTGGAAATTTCAATCCCATGTTTAAGGATGTCCAGCAGGCTACCACGCGCCTTTGTCGTCTCTGCGTTAATGAAGCTCACAATGGTTTCTTCTAAGTCATTTTTATAGATTTTTCGCAGTGCCGCAATTGTTGCGCCCTGCGTATCGTTCAGAAATTTGAACAGCAACTCACGATCAATGGAAAATAAGCGGTCGTAGTAGGTGGCTTTACGAATCACATAACCGTTATCCTTCTCCAGCCGCTCCATGATGAAATGCTGGTATTCCTTTTCGCTCAGAATGTCATTCATCAGTTGCCACCTCCCGCTTATTATTTAGAGAAAAGTTTCTCCCATAATTATTGCTAACAACAATTTCTACAAGTCTTGTACCATTAAGTACATACACCTCGCACCATGTGTCAAGGAGAGTTCTGCCAGCCCATCTTTCTTTGATGGAGTATATGACATTCCCGCTTTTTTCTATCCATTGCTTAATGGCGTTATTTACATTATCGTCGAAATGAGAAACAGTGTCGAACCGCGCACAAAACCCCTTAACTGCGATTTCAAGTAAATTGTATTCTTCTTCGTCTTTGAGGGCCTTTATAAAATCAGTGCCTTTGATAACCAAACTTGGCATATTTCCATAATATGAATACTCTACTTTCATTGAGCAGGCACCTCCTTTTTCCCTGTTACATACTCGTAAATGAGGGATTTTTTATACCCGTCAAGAGTTGTAAGCTGGTTTTGTTTGTCGGCAATCACAGCCTTGGTCTTTTCAATCATGCTGTCGATATATTCGACAATTTCTTGCTGTTCCTGCAAGGAGGGGACTGGGTACAACAGTTCGGATAGCTTGTTCCAGCGCAAGTCGCAGGAGCGAACACGAATACCAGTAGCCATTGCTAGGAAAACATCCCCATAAGCCATACTGCGGAGATAATACATGATGTAGCGTTTATTTTGCTTTGTGTCCAGTACATTCAAAACAGGCGAGGCTTTTCCGCGAGAATCGGATATACCTATTGCCCCAGCGAAGCCGTCCATACCATGTACCACTAGATCCCCAACATCAATACCTTGATAACCGATTTCCTTGTCAGCCATTGTAAAGCCGTCTTCACGGCGGTTTGTGCGAAGCGTGACCTCACCATCTCTAAAACAGGTAACCACGCCATCATCTTCTCTGATTGGTTTTTGGACATAGGTCAGTATGTATTTCCCACGGATGCAACCCCACGATGAAGGCATTGTTCCAATCCATTTCACGCCGCTGTCCTTCATTTCAGCATCCGGGTTCAAGCCTTTTGTGACTGCCTCGGTGATGACAGAGCGCTTATATTGCTCTAAGGTATCAATTTGTGATTGAATGTCGGCTATAAGGCTGTCGATTTGGTTACATTTGGCATTCAAAAAGTTTGCAATACATTGCTGTTCTATGATAGATGGCATTGGAATTGATATTTTCTTCATTTCCTGCCACCCAGTTGTCCAAAGGTCATCGACTATTCCGTGTCCCCAGCGGTAGTTTTCATCACCAAATTGGACTGAGTGAAACAGCCATTCGTAATACTGTGGTTCCATTTCTGTTCTTGGAGTTAATACAATGTTTATTAAGGAAACCGAGCCGTCATATGGAGAAATGCCGCACGACCCCCGTCGGTCGGAACGACTGTTAATAGCAAAGTCTCCGATTTTTACGAGTTTCCTATTATCGCCATCATTCGTTTTTGCCGCCGTTTCAAGTTGAGGTAAAATTCCCTTATTTGTCACTGACAAAGGCGGATAGTCCTTATCACTTACTTTCTCATTCCGTAAGGAGTAAATACCGCCTATTCTTGTTAGTGTCCATTGGGTAGGTATATCACCCAGCCATTTTAATCCGCTATCTTTCAACTCTCTCATATCATCACCGCCTTAATCGAATAGCTTTGCCACGCGCTCGTTGACCAATTTCTCAAGCGCGACAAAGCGTTCCTCCAGCTCTTCGCTGGGGGTAGGCTGTTGATATTTATAAAAATAGCGGGTGAACGGAATCTCCGCGCCGGTCTTGATAACCGGCTTTTTTTTGCTCAAATCTTCCTCAAAGAATGCTTTCGCATCGGGGATATGTGGCAAGACTTCTCGCACCATATAGGTGTCGATGTCTTCCTCATATTTTACAATTTCGATATCCTTCGATTCTTTGTCATAGATGATTTCGCCCTTCTTGTCACGCTGAATTTTGGCGTGCTTGTCCATGACGGAAAGACCGTCAGCAATTTTTTCAATCAACTTCTTGTCTACGGTTGCGGAAGACAATACTTTTGTCAGTACAGGCAGAAACGCAGCCGGGGAGAGGTAGACTTCCTCAGAAACGGCGGCTTCCAGTGCGGCAACGATGCCGTCAAACACGGGCTTGTTGTTCTGATAATCCTCCAGCTTTTTTACGTCCTTGCCAGACAGTTCTTCTTCAGAATTTTCCAGTTCGCTGACTTTGCCCTCGTCATATAAAGAACTGAGTGCGCCCTTGGAAAGCATCTGCTGGATGCGTTCTTCCGTGATGGCGTAGCTGCGCTGAAGCGGCTGCATCACGGCATATTCACGGTAGATGAATTCCTCGTTATCATAGATTTTACACAGCTCGTTTTCCTTGAAGTCCGCATACAGCCGTGTAATGGCAGAGCGGTCTTCCGGGGCAATCTCGTTTTTCTTATTGCCGAGTGCTTTACGGAGTTTATGATAAATGCCGGAAGCGTCAATAAGCTGAATTTTGCCCTTGCGCTCGGCACGTTTGTTTTTTGATAGTACCCAAATATATGTAGCAATACCGGTATTGTAAAAGAGGTCAGTTGGCAACGCAATAATCGCCTCAATCAGGTCGCTTTGCAGCAGCCAACGGCGGATCTGGCTTTCGCCGGATGCTGTGCCACCAGAAAACAGCGGACTGCCGTTTTGTATGATGGCAGCGCGTCCGTTGTGCTTGTCCATTTTGTCAATTGCCGATTGCAAGAACAGCATCTGCATATCACCAGAGCTGGGAAGCCCCGCGCCCCAGCGTCCGTCAAAGCCCTTTTTATATTCTTCGTTTACTGCATTCTCAACGCCCTCGGCAGCATCCTTGCCGCCCCATGCCGTACCGAACGGCGGATTTTCGAGCACAAAGCGCATTGCCGTACCTTTAAAGCGGTCATCTATCATAGAATCTTGATAGCAAATGTTCTCTGCATTCTGTCCCTTGATAAGCATTTCAGCAAGGCACATCGCATAGGATTCCGGGTTGATTTCCTGACCAAAGAGCCGAACGTCGGCAGAGGGGTTATAACGCTTGATGAAGTTGTAGCCAGTAGAAAGCATACCGCCTGTGCCGCAGGCCTGGTCGAGTATCGTGATAACCTTACCATCATCAAAAATGTCGTCACAGCCCTCTGCCAGCAAAATATTGACCATAGTTTTGATGATATCCCTGCCAGTGTAGTGGTCGCCGGCCTCGGCATTTTCAGAGAACTTTCGGATAAGCTCTTCAAAAATATATCCCATCTTCACATTGTCAATGGTACGCGGATCTAGGTCAAGCTCCGAAAACGCCTTGACGACACTGAGCAGACGATTGTTTTTATCCATCTTGTCGATTTGCTTATAGAAATCAAGACCCTTTTCCGCAGAGAGCAGGATTTCCTGCACGTTGGGAGAAAAGCCTTGAATATAGCTTTTAAAGTTGGCTGCAACATGATCGGCATCATTTACCAGCTCTGCAAGATCATACCCACTCGTATTATAAAACTGAAAGCCGGAAATGCGATACATCGCCTTTGCCGGATAGCTCGGATTGCCACTGAATTGGTCAACGACCGCTTTTTTGGTAGGTGCAAGAGCACACTCAAAACGGCGGATGACGGTCATCGGAATGATGACATCCTTATATTTATCGCTCTGGTACGGACCACGCAGCTTGTTTGCGATAGACCAAATAAAGTTTACTTCAGTCGATACATCGATGGGGGAATCATCCCACATTGCATCTATTATTTGTTCATCAACCATAAAATTTCCTCCGTTCAGGCTTTTGCCCGTTATCATTCTACGCTAATGGCTGTCACATACCGGGCTTATGCCTCTTGCCCCATGATCATATTTATAATGCTGTATTTGCTCCAACAAATCAAAAATTATTTAAAAACCGCTTTGTATTGCTCGATATCGACGTAGTTTCCAACATATTGCAAACCGCCGCTGATACCATGGAGTTATTGATATATAGGTAAGCATCGCCGAAGCCAGCCGGTATTTCTCATAATCCGGCTGCCTTTCACAGGTGTAACAAATTTTTTCTTAATTAATTTCGAAAACAATCTGCCTAGCCGCCCCAAAGGCTTATCCCTTGGGTAAACACTAAGCGAATACCGCTTGACTAGATAGAATTCTGAGTTTGTTAATGTTCTGAATAAGCAAGTACAGCTTAAACCTTTCCAAAATATATACTTTTGGCAATCCTATTTAGATTTAAATTTCTCTTGTTCTCTTGCATTTATAATTTGTGGTAGGTCTCCACGAAAACCTTTATTGTAGATATTGACATAATAATCTGTCCTATTTGTGTAGTAGTTTCGCTTTTTTTCATTGTATGGTGGCTGAACACCATATATTAAAGCACTTTCCACATCTTCAAGTAACGCATCATTAACCTGAATAGGCGATTGAATTTTTCCAAACCGAATATAAAACTGACCACGCAATTCATATAACCATTGTTTTTCGTGTGCGTATATTCTACTTTTAAAGGAATATGAGGTCTTGCCTATGTACAGTAATGACATTTTGTTTCCAAATTTTCTGTAGATGCAATAAATCCCTATATTCTCAATTATATTATGCTCATAAATATTTTCAAGCATTGTTGGATAACTCCAATGAATAGTTACTGTCCTTTTTCTCATGTGCAACTCCTTTTACGCCATTACACGCTGTGATCCGAACTCCGTATTTTGGAACTAACCCACCGATGGTTACGCATTTTCAATGTTAAGCCCAGAAGAGCGACTTCTGGGCTTGTCTATTAAGTAAAGATAACAGGCAACTCATAGTAGCCAAAGCTACTGTGTTTGCTTATAAATGTTTGCTAATTATAATTGTAATTAGTCAGAATAAAAATTATCTTTTACAATACTGTCTAATTGAATAATTTCAACATCAGGATACTTTTTTCTAATATTAGTAATAAGAGTGTGTTTTGGAATCGCGGCATAAAAAACTACATATTTAGCAATAGCGTATCTATTGCAAGCAACTCTTTCGGTATCCTTTTTAAGTTTACCATTACTATCTGGAGCTGTTACAGCAAAGCACTCACAGATAATAGAACTATCTTCTGAAGTAATATCATAGCCATGCTTTATTCCAAAGTTAACTTTAAAACTATGAGATGGATGCTTGGTCAATAGTAAGTCAACAGCAGTCAAACAAACCAAATATGTAGCGGTCTGATTTATTTGTTCAATAAAATTTGCTGGGTCTTCAAACAAAGTATCTTTATAGCTTTTATTAAATTTAATCTGTTGAAAAAATTCTAAGTTAGACATCGCTTTACGATTTTTATCTAGTAGATCAACTAAATTATAGGTATTTTCAAGTACTTTGCAGCGATATTTTTCAATTTGTTCTTTATCGCTGAACACAATCTGTCTGTCCAATTCTTCACTACCTTTAATTAAACTTGTAGGATTGGTTGATATGATAATTGCATTGGAGAAGTAGAACCTTTTGCACAATAAACAAAGAAGCTCAACTTATCTATGTTAAGCCCAGAATGTCATCTCTTGGGCTTCATTATTGTCATCTAATTGCCAATTGCTCATAATGGGAAAGTAACTGTTGACATTTACTGAGCATCATGTTACGTTGTTAATGGACTATATGTTAACTACTAAATAAACATGTGGAGGATTTCTATGACAAATTTAACAGCAAAATTCTTTAGTAATTCAAAGATTGACCCATCTCACGATGCCATCAATATTATGGAGTTTTTAACATCTGCAGAAGCTGTTGATCGAATGCTAATCATGGCAGACTTAGGTCTTCCTAGTTTATCAGGCGTAGTAAGTGAACTTGAAGTAAGGTTTGGAGATTCTAAAGATTTTCCTCTTAATCACACGGGCGAAGGACAGAATGCAACTAACAGACAGAATATTGGACGTATGATCAAATTTATCATGCGAGAATTTGGTTACTCACCTGTCGAGGGTGGACTTTCAGAACGTGCCAGATTGAGAGACTTTGCTAATTCTCAATATTTTTCAACTTCAGCGGTTTATGCCAAAACACATATTAGCCCCCATTATGTAATTGAAAGAACTATTAAATAGAAAGAACTCAATAATCAAGGAGATTTCAAGGGAACAGACACTATTTCTTGTCTGGGTGCAACGTGTAAGTTCCCTTGGTGTAGATTCCAGCACGACCTAAATAGATTACCTGCAATAGTGTTATTTATGATATGCGGTTATAAAAAGATAGCCACCACCAGAATTAACACACATATTAATGATAATAGGCTCAAAGCCTTTGTCAATGCGAATCCAGTAGCCATTATGTTCAGTTGAACATAATGGCTAATTAAATAATAATCTCTATTAAACCGGATGGCTCATTATCTATGTAATAGGCACATCGACAATCCGCTTAGATTCTACTATTATTAACGCTTATATTTTCCGGTTATATTACTTTCCTGCAAAATATGTCCCTGCATAGCTTTTAGCAACTCTTGTTTTCTCGCGCTGGGTTTCAGATT